>CAJMMT010000015.1 GCA_905214715.1 uncultured bacterium
TGTCGGGCAGTAAAGACAACTTAGTTCAATAAAGGCATCGGTTCGGGGAGAGAGGTATCGGGTGATACGAATATGGTTAGCGGTAAGTTGGTCGAAGTCAGGCAGCGGACTCGCATCTGTGAACTATATCAGCAAGGTCTTTATCCATGCCTGTGTCAGCGGCTTTGTTGGTCTTGCAGAGAAGATTATCCACCGGATACCCGTTTGTCATAATCGGTTCCTTATATTTGGTTGGAGCGTCTTTAGGAATTTCCGGTGTCGGTTTCGTGATAATGCGTTTTATCTCCACCGGTTCAAAACTTTCTGCAAGTCCGGATATGTCGATTTCGGTCTCTTCGGCCTTTGCATCCTCGCTTGCCTTTGCTTTGTTGGCGGCAAGAATATCCATCGTTATCATTCCGGCATAATACAGAGCCAGCAGAATGATGAGTAAAACTATTATTTGTCCGTAAAGCATTGTATCAGAAATTTACACATAGTTTGTTGTTGCAGTTATCCCACGGCTCGAATCTCAATCCGAGTTTGCGGCCTATATCCTCGCGTGAATGGTCGCGTTCCATGTCGGGGTGGTAATACATGACATTCTGACCACGGATTACCAGATAGCCTGCCTTTTTCAGTGAGTGGCGCATCTTTATCCTCGGCTTGTTTGTAACAACCTTTATTCTCGTGATTGGCGGCAGGCCAAAAATCATACGTCTTTTCTCTCGTTTCATAATATCCTGACGAATACGGGAACGGATACTTTGTTCTTCTTTCTTGGTGCGCCGGAGGCCGAGGACGGCAACTATTCTTGATACGGAGCGTGACGATATGCCGGTTATGGCAGCGATTTCAGCATTTGAGTGAGAGCCGTGGAGTTCGCGTACCCTTTCCGCCAAATCAAGCCATTCGGGTCTGATACCCTTTTCAAGACCGAGTTCTTTGGCTTTAAGTGATACGGTCTTTCGGTTGACGCATAGATGTTGGGCTATTGCCGTGTCCGTTGTGTACGGATAGTTCTCTTTGAGATAGGCAATACTGTCGTCAGTCCAGATTGTCTTTTTCATATCTATTTGGTGTTATCGTTATCAAGAAGTGATTTGCTTTTCTTCCTGTACGCCCTGAGACGTGGAAGATATACAGTGATGAATGTTCTCACGATGGCGTTTATCACATCGGAACGGCATTTGCGGTCAATGTCGCATTCATCAATAGAATCGGCAAGATCTTTGTCAATCATGCAGACCTTACGCTCATCTTTCCGCTCCCTGAATCCGTATGCTGAAAGATTTGCCATGAAAGCGTCCCACATTCCGGCCGGGTCTTCCGAATTTTCATTATCGGGTATATTTTCTTTGGACCCGGTTATTGTCCCGTCAGGTTCATCGGACACCGTATGCTGTCCGACAGGGGTAGCGACATGGCGGATGCTTCCGAGCAGTCCTTCTATATCAGGGAATGTTGGCTTATCCATTGTTTGTTTCAATTTCAAGGTGTCCGAATATCTTGTTATATATAAGGTCGTAGGCTTCCTGTGTTATTTCCAGTTGACCGTCAAGATCTGAAAGCGTGCAGAATCGTTCCATGTCTGCTTTCATGCTTATTCGCGGTGTCACGAGTCCATATCGGCTGAAGGTCTTGCCTGTCTCGTCCCAAAGCTCCCGTTCTGTTTTTGTCCCGACTCTGGCATCGTGCCTGTTGGGAACAAGAATAAGCTCTGCGGTCATCTTTCGTCCCATAGCCTTTTTGAGATTTTGAATAAACGCTATGAATGTGGCGGTTGATGGAATAGTAGTGCGGTCATAATGGTAAGGACATATTATATAGTCGGAATTGGCAAACAGAGTCACAAGTCCCTGCTGTTTCAGGTTGCCGGGAGAATCAAAGATTGCCACACATCGGGTCTTGCGGATGTTTCCTATGAAATTGAACAGTGCTTCCTCCTTGCTGAGTGAGAACGGCAGCACCTCATAAGGGATTTCCACTTCTTCAGAGCCATAGCGTTTCAAATCGCTTTCACGCCGTTGTGCGAGACTTTCTTGTGAATCGCAGTCTACGACAATCACCGGAAGACCTTTCTTGACAAGAAAGTTTGCGAAGGTGACGCAAAGGGTGGTTTTCCCTACGCCTCCTTTTTGATTTGCAAATGTTATGATGATTGATTCGTCCATTGTGGTCCGTTTGAATTATTTATGCGCAAAATTATTATCCGGAGCCAAGGCAACAGGCCACTTTGGACACCTTTCTTAAAGACATTATCATTTTATGTTTTGAACATCGCATATTATATAGGAATAGAGCCTTGAAGACATCAAAGGCGATTGTCTTCAAGACTCTATGTCACAATATTGGCATGGTAATAAAATTCCGACGCTATACTTTCAGGCTGTTTTCATCATCAATCCTGTCATAATTTCCACGGTAGCCAACCTCCCATTCCCGGTTTTCGCCTCGCCCGGAAGCTGCATCGCGCAGACCTTTGGCTTTTGCAGACAGTTGTCCCTTGCCGGCTCCGCGCAGCCCTCGGTTGGATAATTTGGCCGGACTTGCATTTCTGAACTTTCTACGGGCAAGCCTTTTCAAATCAAATCCCTCTTCCGAAAGGTTGATTACTTGCTTGGATGAGAAATTAATGGCAAAATAATCCTCTCCGCTCTGACGTATATAGAACCCGGCGTTGCGTATTTCGGAACGTAACTTAACGATGCTGTCATCGTTAAATAACCGGCGCAGCTTGTCAACATCATTATAATAGTGTTGGCTTTTATTCTGAGATAGAGTTACAAGTTCAGGCTCGTTCACCTTATATATACTGCACAGCAGATCCCGTTCAGCCGCGGTGGTCGGTTGAAATGATTCTATCCTTTTTATTTTGTCATTTCTAAGAATGGTTGCGGCCATGAAACCTTTGAGTGGGCGTGTAGTATTTCGGTAGTGGAGCACTCCGCGCCGTATGAAGGCATTATAGCGGAATATTTTTGAGTTTATGCCCCATGTGTCTATTGTGGGATTGTTTTCAAGAAGTCTGTCGATGTAGGAATCAATACGCTCCATCTTGTCATCAGGAGTGGTGAAATCAAGGAGCGACTTAATGGATAATACCCAAGCTCCGTTATATACGGTTTTGTTGGCATGGTCAACCATCATATACCCATAGGGATTATCCGATTTGCCAAAGAAAACAAGGTCTATGCCTAATTTCCGCTTCACCTCTGCCTGGAGTTCTTTCTTGTCGGCACTCACATCACGGTATTTCTTAAGCATAGCCCACAGTTGCCTGCGTCGTGTCTTGTCAAGTTGCACCTTATGGAACCTGCCACATATATCAGCATATCCAATCTTTGCCTGAACCGCTCCGTCACGTTTGACATATACAATATCGTTCTTTTCATAAACCTCATATCCCATTGAGGTCATAAGAGCTTTGTATTGAGCAAAGGTAGAGAATGAATAGCCGAGTGAAGCAGCAAGATCCTCTGCGGCTTTCGCCTTGACATCCTTGCCGACAAGTTTGTTGAGTACTGCCTGAGAACGCACTCTTTCGTGATGGTCGCTGATTTTCTTTCCGTCCGGAGATATTCTGGATGTTACTATATGTATATGCGTGTTGTCAGTGTCGGTATGAGCATATACCAACAACGGCTGACCTTCGTTCCCGTAGCCCATTTCCTTGAGATATTCGTGGGCGAACTGCAATAGTTCTTCCTCTGTCTTTTCATGCCCCTTGCAAGAAATGGCAAGGTGGAACTGTGCTTTTTTTATCCTTGAATTTCTGGAAGAGTAGGCTATCATATAATCCTGCATTTCCTTTGCGGTCGGCTTTAAAAGCACGCCGACATGTCCGAGATTGCTCATTTCAAGAAGTCGTGCCACACCCTTTGCCACTTTTTTCTCATTGTATGCGACAGCATGGAAATTGGCACTCGACGGAAGAATAGTCGCTATCATCGCTTAATGTCTTTATGTCTTGGTATCTTTATGTCTTGTTCTGATATTGCCATACTGTCATAAAGACTTGTGTTTATGGTCTCAGTCTTATCGCTTTTCTGGCAATGTCAGCTTGTTCCGATTTGACTGCCTTAATCATCTTCTCCACGCCCTCAATCATGGGAGCAAGTATATCCTTGAAATAACTCTCGGATAACAGCCCTGCAACAGCAAGCTCGTTGGCACGTTTGACCGCCTGGTTGAGATTGCTTCCCATCCATGAGAGGTCATCCTGAAATTTCCTGCACAGTCTGGCTGTGTCATTGCACAATTCAAGACGGGTTTTGGCATCTGTGTCTGAAAACTCATTGACTGCCATTCTTATAAAGTTGCTGACGCTATGGTAGCGTTTTGATTTTTCACGTATTCCGGCTGCTTCCTCCGGAGTAAGTCTCATCTCAAATCTTTCGGTACGCTGCTTCATATTCAAAGATTAATTCACGAGGTACGAAGTGATTTCCCACCGCCACGGAGTGGTCGGCAAGTCGCTTTTCTACGGTCAAAACTTGGTTTTGTACGGAGAAAAGCACAACTTGCTACCTAAACTCTGTAACACTGGTACACTCCCGTCCTCAGTTCATTCACCCACGAAGTTACTCACCGCAACAATACCAATCATGCAGTTTGGACACCTTTTATTGATTATCCCTATATCTCTGCAAGGCATCATGGCTATAATCCTATATGACATCAAGACTATATGCCTGCAAGAAATATAAACTTAATTCCATCAAGTGACAAATGGATAATGCTATCCAACATTATTGCCTATGTAATATCAAGCCTGCAATATAAGCTATCATCATATCAGTATTTCATTATGGAACACAGTCATAATAAATGTATGCCACAAAGTCAGCAACGCATAATGTCTTTATGGCTTTCAGGGAAGAAATCATCAAGGCTTCAAGGGATAAAGAAATGGAAGTTCTGAGACACGACAAAACGATGCAAACTCTTGATTTATAAGGTTTTTTAGGCTTAAAATTTGCTTAATTCGCTGATTTTTAGTATATTTACATTCCAATAATAGTGTTGGGACGTATAAAAAAAGTCTGTCATGTTTGAACTTCTGCTTATGATTTTCCTTGTGCCGGTATTCACGGTGATATTCCTGCTGCTCAGATTCGGACTGTATCTGCTGAAACTTTCAGCGAGGGGTTGTTTATGGATAGTCCGAACCGTTTTAAGGCTCGGCTGGCAATTCTTGGTATGGATATGGCATAAGACTTACCGGGCATATCGGTCACGCCACCCGGCCACATATTGATAAATCCGTCATGGGTTGTTGACAGGATTTTGACGTGGCATGAATAGTGGGTTTGTTCCCTGCGGTGAGAGCTTTGCTGAATGTGGGGTAGAAAGTCATTCAAGAAGCAACAGTCGGCGCAAATGATTATGCGTGACATGATGTGAAATCAAATGCCTACCCAAATGCAGACCTAAACGCGATACCAAACGCAAAGGTGGATGCTGAAAAGCGTGATATGTTCTAATTCTAAAATAATTCCGAACTTGAACCAAAGGCCGAAAGAAAGGATAGAAAAAGTGGAATTGAATGGTGACAAATAAAGGGCAATGGAATTTCAGTCCTAATATTTAACATTTATTAATAGTAAAAGCGTCTATTATCTGTTAAAATATTTAACACTCGTTTTCGTGATACATGACCAATAGCTTCAGAGAACGCCAAATGTTGGGGACATTTTTTTGCTAAGAAATGATTTGGGGGACAATCGGGGGACAAAAATTAAAAGAGAAATCCCGCAACTCTTGATTTCCAATGAGTTACGGGATTTTACAGTGCCCAGAACAGGAGTCGAACCTGCACGCCTCTCGGCACTCGCACCTGAAACGAGCGCGTCTACCATTCCGCCACCTGGGCTTGCGGATGCAAAGTTAATGCTTGTTTCTTATTCTGCCAAATTTTTTTCAGTTTTTTTCAATCTGTTTTCCAATGTAGTGTTATGGAGTATCATTGGCCTTGCTTGATTTCGCTTGATACTTAGCATGATGGCAATTGCTAAATTGATTGCTGACGGGATATTGTATTCTACGGATGTCTTAGGAGTATGTTTGCTTTTAACACGGATTAATTTTTATAACATGCCTTTGCCATAATCTTGAGGCCTTTTTCAGTGCTTTCCGCTCCTTTTCTCCGTTACGGGCCTCGGCCCGCGCCTCCGAAAAGGAACGGAAATCTCTTGAAAAATCCTCTCAATCTTAAGGTAAGTTAGCAGTAAACACGTTCTGAATTTTATTTTTTTTCGTGGTTTATTGAACCTTCTTTGTGGTGGAGGTGTTCTATAGACAAAAGTAAGAAATTCGTTTCATGATGTTAGGTTAGTTAAGAGTATTATGGAAAACATTACAAGAGCCGCTGTGAAGCGGCTCTTGTAATGTTTATCAGGGTCTTGTCTTTATAATACTGTCAGGCGGCTAATACTGCCAGGCTGCGATTGTCATATCAACAATATTGTGCCGTACGCGATATAGCTATCATAACGTCCGTTGGTTGGCTTTTGGGCTTGGTTGTTATCTATTGGCCCGTATCGCGGATATGGTGCGGGGCAATATTCTTTAGAGTATTACCTTGCTGGCTTTGCCGTTCTGTTTCTTTATGTAGATGCCTCCCCCTTTTACGGGATTAACGCGACGGCCCTGCAGATCGTACCATTGTTCCGGTCCCTCTTTCACCGCTTCTATTACGGGAGCCGCCGTTGTGTTGGGTATGCGTATGGTTGTTTCTGTTGCCAGTTCGTCGTTGGTAGTGTAGCTAAGCGGGTTATAGTTGGGGAAGTGCAGTACCCATCCATCCGGCGGTATGCTTATCAGTCCGTCGCGCATGGTGGCGACATACTGAGGGAACGCTTCGGCATATTCGGCTTTTGTTGGATACTTGGTGGGAGTCATGAAATTCTCACAGTGGCTATACACAACTATTTCGTCGCGTACGGGGTGTATGATGCCCGTATACTGATAGGGGATTATCACGAAGTCAGGGTCGGTGGCATCGATTATAAGCGGTTCTTCCGATCCGTAAGGTTCCAGAGCTCCGAGCAGACGATAGTAGCCGGGACGGCGGTGGCGTTCCTGTACGGTTACGTGTGTGGTGGTCGGGGTGCCGTTGAGGTAGGGGGAGATGCAGCCGTCGGTGAAGTCGGATTCTCCGATGGTCAGCCAGTTGGGTATGTCTTCGCCCTCGGGAAGAACAATCTTGAAGTCGCCTTCGAAATTGACATCCCAGAACATGCTGGTTTCCGGGTCGAAGTATCCGAAGCAGGATGGCGGGAAGTATATCACGTTGTCCTCAAGTGTGGCGTAGCGTTCGGCCTCCCAGTTGTTTTCCGGAACTATGTGGGAGAACCAATAATTGAACTCGAAACCATTGTAGGCTATGAATTCCTCAGCATAAACATGTTTAGGGTCAGAGGCGTCGACATAGAAATAATTGTCGTCCGGCGCTCCTACTGCATCGGCAACAGGAGTGTCAGCTCCATAAGGAATCATGCGGTAATAACCCGGTACTTCATCGCTCTCGTCGATTTCTATTTCCCAGTTCAGGCCGTATGGAATCTCATCGAAAATGGTGAGAAGGCCTTCGTACCAGCGGCCGATACCGATTGAGTGCCACCCTCCTTCGACTATTTTACGGGGGGCATCATGGGGTGTGAAGTCGCTGCGGTCAGCTGTGGCCGCGCTGATACTGCCTATTGACAGTATTGTTGCCGCAAGGGCAACGGGCAAGTAAAATTTCTTCATGCAATAGAAGCTTGATAGTGTTATTGGCTTTGTATAAAAAAAGAATAAAAATCAAAATTAATAATCTCTTTTTACAAATGTAGCAAACTATCCGGATAATTCATAAAAGATGATGTTAAATCGGGAGATGAATGTGAATACTTTTCTGCAATCAACAGGGGTATGATAATGATTTTTTTTCTATTTTAGCGTAAAATTAGAGAAATGAAGTTTCGTACGCCATACATGCCGGAGCCAGGGGTCGTGAGGCTGTCGCCTGCAAGACCGGTGATTATGCTCGGATCATGTTTTTCCGACAATCTGTCGGCCCGCATGCGCCGTTGTCTGTGGCGTGCTGAAAATCCACTCGGAGTGCTTTATAATCCGCTCTCTATTTCACGTGCAATTGACCTTATGTTGCGCGATATCGGGCTTGAGGAGCATGGGGATGCCACGATATTTCAAAGCTACGGAGTATATCATTCCTGGCTTTTCGACTCTTCCGTTTCTTCCTATGAGCGCAAGCTTACGCTTGAAGACCTTTCGGCGATGGGTGCCCGTATGCATTATCTCCTTGAGAATGCATGTGCCTTGTTTGTTACCTTCGGCACGGCGACAGCCTGGTATCTTGCCGACCGTGAAGACTACGTGGTAGGCAATTGCCATAAACAGCCGTCGGACATGTTCTCCTCGCGACGGCTTGGCATAGAAGAAATAGTGGAGGAATGGAAAACCACGGTAACAAGAATCCACGAAGATTACCCGGATCTTCCGATTGTGTTTACAGTCAGTCCGGTGAGGTACATTAAAGAAGGATTCGTAGAGAATGCCCGTGCCAAGGCCACCCTTATCCTGGCCATAGAAAGAATATGTATGGAAACGGAAGGGTGTCATTATTTTCCGGCATATGAGATTTATATGGATGATCTCCGCGATTACCGGTTCTATGCCTCCGATCTGGTGCATCCTTCGGAAGAAGGTGTGGATTACATATGGGAGATTTTCCAGCAGACATATCTCGGGGAGGAAGAACAACGGATTCTTCATGCGGGACGCGACATAGTGCGCAGGTATTTCCACAGACCGAATATAAAGGTACGTACGGCTCCTCAGGAAGCCAACATGAAGAAATGGCGAGAAGACACACTTGAGTTGTGTTACAATCCGTTTCGGGAGGCATATCCCGAAACGTTGACACTTGAAGAGCTTGAGTGCGAACTTAAGGGCGCATTCTAAAGTTTTAAAGTTATATACAGATATAGTCAGAGATTATGTAAAAGTTGGTGGTAATCGAAATTACACCAACTGATTAAACAATTAAAGTTCATTAGGTAATATGAGCAACATCAAGTCGATAGGTATTCTTACTTCGGGCGGCGATGCGCCGGGTATGAACGCGGCTATACGCGCGGTTACGCGCTCGGCCATTTATTCCGGATTCAAGGTATTCGGAATCTATAGGGGATATAAGGGTCTTATAACCGACGAGATTGAAGAATTCTCTACCCAGAATGTCTCGAATATAATACAACGTGGTGGAACTATACTGAAGACCGCCCGTTGCAAGGAATTCCAGACCGAAGAGGGGCGCCAGTGCGCTTACGATGTAATGAAGCGTCGTGGAATAGATGCTCTTTGTGTAATCGGCGGCGATGGTTCTCTGACCGGTGCCCGTATATTCGGTAATGAGTTCAACGTTCCGATAATCGGTCTTCCGGGAACTATAGACAATGACCTTTACGGTACAGACTCCACCATAGGCTACGACACTGCTCTAAATACTATAGTGGAGTGCGTGGACAAAATACGCGACACCGCAACTTCTCACGAGCGTCTGTTCTTTATCGAGGTGATGGGGCGCGATGCCGGTTTCCTGGCACTGAACGGAGCCATAGCGGCAGGAGCCGAGGCTGCTATCATCCCTGAGATTTCAACTCAGGTAGACCAGCTTTCCGAGCTGATCCAGAATGGCTTCCGAAAATCTAAGAACAGTTCTATAGTACTTGTGGCCGAATCGCCGATAACAGGCGGTGCTATAGGTTTGGCCCAACGTGTGAAAGAGGAATATCCCGGATATGATGTCCGTGTGTCCATACTTGGTCACCTGCAGCGAGGTGGATCGCCCACGGCTAAAGACCGTATTCTCGCGTCACGCATGGGTGCCGCGGCTGTCGACGCACTGCTCGATGACCAGCGTAACGTAATGATCGGTATAAAGAACGACGAGATTGTCTACGTGCCTTTCACCAAGGCTATCAAGAACGACAAGCCAATCAATCCGGAATTGCTGGCAACGCTCCGCAGACTGTCCATCTAACCTCCACATGCTCTTGCGTAAGCATATACTGAAAACAAGAATAGTATAAACCAAAAGGGTCCGTATCGAAACGATGCGGGCCCTTTTGGTTTCTTGAGTAACGACTTGACTTTTTAACGGCGTCTTTTCTTTTTCGATTTCTTTTTAGAGGTCGAGGTGCCTTTCTTTTTCGACGAACCGCTCTTTACATTTCCCTTGGAAGGAATCCTGAGGGTCTTGCCTGCACGCAAATCATCACCTTTCATTCCGTTGGCGGCTTTCAACTCATCGATGCTGACACCATACTTCTTTGAGATGGAGGTAAGGGATTCTCCCGACTTGATAGTATGGTTGGTGACTGCCGGAGCGGTCTTCTTGTTCTTTTTGTTGTTTGCGTTTGCAGAGGCGCGTTTCTTGCTTCCTGAGTTGGTAGAGGCTTTAGATTCCTGATATGACGGTTCCGCCTGTGCCACATCGGTATTTCCGGAAGTCTGAATCTTAAGCTGCTGTCCGGTTCTCACTGCATTGCGGCGCAGGTGGTTCCATGATCTGATCTCGGCGGCTGTAACACCATATTTCTGTGCGATGGACGCGAGCGTCTCACCCTTGGCTACCTTATGGGTAAGGGTAGTGCGCGACGAGTGGCTCTGAGTGGCAGCAGACGGGACAGTCGCGATTTCAGTAGCGGCGACTTCCGGTTTCTCGGCAAGAGGTATCTGAGACGTTACAATCTGCAGTTCTTCCGATATAGGGGCCTCATCGCCCGGTTCCGCTGAATCACGGCGGGCGTACTTCTCGGCCTCATATGCCAATATATCCTCTTTGCTCATTATGTAAGCCTGAACCTGTCGTGAGGGTAGAATGAGGGTATAGCTCTTTTCATCGGAACCCGGGATAAGGTCGGCGCGATACTGCGGGTTCAGAAGTCTCAGTTCCTCGACCGGGATATCGAGAACAGCTGAAATCTGGTTGAAATGCACGCGGTCGTTGACATGTATCGTGTCTGTAACCAAAGGCTTTGTGGGCAAGACGGGCGAGATGCGGTGTTGCGGATAATAGTTCATCACATAATTGGCAGCGATAAACATAGGTACATATCCACGTGTTTCGGGCGACAAGTATTCGTATATGCTCCAGAAATCCTGACGCTTGGCATCGCCACCGGCGCGGCGGATAGCTTTGTTTACCGTTGTAGGACCGCAGTTGTAGGCAGCTATGGCCAGACTCCAGTCCGAATAAGTATCGTGCAGGCTTTTAAGGTAATCGGCGGCTGCGTTTGAAGATAGATAGGGGTCGCGACGTTCGTCTACCAGCGAGTTCACCTCCATCCCAAGTCCTTTGGCTGTACCTAGCATGAATTGCCATAGACCGGCCGCTCCATGTTTCGACACGGCATTTGGATCGAGACCTGATTCTATGACCGGCAGATATTTAAGTTCATTGGGAAGGCCTCGCTCTTCCAGGGCCTGTTCGAATATAGGTATGTAGTATGACCCCAAGCCGAGTATGGCGCTTACCTGAGGGCGGGATTTCTCGGTATAACGGTCTATGTATGCGCGTACAATCTGGTTGAATGGCATCTCGATCACAGTGGGCAGAGACGCCAGACGCCGACGTATCTCATCGTCGCTTACATCGGGATTGCCCGGATCGGGGGCATCCGGATCGAGCGACGTGTAGTTGCGCATATACCATCCTTCAAGAAGTCGTTGAGCATCGCTCTCGAAACTTTCCGGGTATACGATTGAATTGTCGGATATGGATGTTTTGAGGTCGAGCACCGACGGGGAAGAGGTTTTCCTGGCCGCAAGCGGAAGGGCTAACATAGTCGCGGCGGCAAGAGCTATGGTGATTTTTCGGGTCATATTCATCGTTATTAAAAAGTAAAGGCCCAGTTGAGACCCATGGATACACGACGGTCGCCGGGATTTATCATCATGGTCGGTGTAAGGTCGAGCGAAAGGTCCGGGGAGATATCGAAATGGGCCATGGAAGCGTCTACATATGCATCTACCATACATATCAGGTAAAGACCTACCATGCATATTATACAGAGATCGCGGTTACGGCGGTAAAAATTCTTTCGCGAGCGCATGACAGATTGCAACCATTCTTTGTCAAGGTCGGACTCCAATGTGTTTGGCGGAAAGAAATCCATATATGATTTCGAGTTGGGGTCTGAATCAGTAAGGTCGCGGAAGGCTTGCGAATAATCCGTATACTGGTTGTTGTTCCAGTTTGTGGCGTATGCCAATCCCATGAAGCCTCCCACTACGATAGGAAGCTTCCAGTATCGGCGGTTGTATATCTGCCCGAGGCCCGGGAAAAGAGCCGACAGCCATACGGCGCGCGTCGGGTCGGGATTGAAAATCCGTTTCCCATCAAGGCCATAGGGAGAATCGTCCGCAACA
This sequence comes from uncultured bacterium, assembly GCA_905214715.1. Lineage (GTDB taxonomy): Bacteria > Bacteroidota > Bacteroidia > Bacteroidales > Muribaculaceae > Lepagella. The sequence continues at coordinate 12,418 of CAJMMT010000015.1, forward strand.
ACTATGGTCTGCGACTCTTCTTCTATTTCGGTTACTTCCGGCTCTTCTACAGGCTCGGGCTTTTCGGCCAAGGGGAGCGGAGCGGACTCATCCGGTAGACCCGAAGCGTTTTCCGATTCCTTGACTTCCATAGGTTCCTGTATGGCGCCTGCTATATGCGGTGGCACCATAAACGATATGCAGAGCCAGATTATCAAGGCGTATGTAGTACGTTTCAGCTTCATTTAAGTTTCTGGAAGAGAGCTACGAGCTGTTCCAGTTCCTGGTCGGAGGAGAATTTAAGGGTTATCGATCCTTTGCCGTTCTCGGCACGCGAGAATTTTACCGGCGTAGGGAAAAAAGAAGAGAGGTCTCGGGCGAAGAAGTCATATTTCCCGGATGCTTTTGGAACCGGACGTTCGTTTTTATCATCGGTATCCGTTCCGGTTTCGGAAGAGGGAGTCTGCTTCACAAGCTCCTCTACGCGGCGCACAGAAAGACCTTCGCGTAGAATCAGATTATAGAGCTTAAGCTGCTGTTTGGGGTTGGCAACCGATAGCAACGCGCGTGCATGCCCCATGTCAAGCTTGCGGTCTCTCAATCCGAGTTGAATCTCGGCCGGAAGCTTCAGCAGACGCAGATGATTGGCGATAGTGGCGCGTTTCTTGCCCAGACGCTCCGACAGACGCTCCTGCGTGAGATTGTAGGTATCTATCAGTTTGCGGAACGCAAGAGCGACCTCGATTGCGTTGAGGTCTTCGCGCTGTATATTCTCTATAAGCGCCATCTCGGTTACCTCGCTGTCTGAAGCTGTACGCACGTACGCCGGTACGGTGTGAAGCCCGGCCATACGCGCCGCACGCCATCGCCGTTCGCCCGCTATTATCTGGTAGCGTCCGTCGCCGGCATCGCGAAGCGAGAGAGGCTGAACAATACCGAGCTCACGGATTGATGCGGCCAGCTCCTCGAGAGCTTCGCTGTCGAACGATGTGCGCGGCTGGTCGGGATTCGGGGTTATGAGCTCGATGTCTATTTCGTTTATTGCCGATGAGCCTCCGGTCTGAATCTCCGAGAAATCTATCAGTGAGTCGAGACCGCGTCCCAGGGCCTGGCGTTTTGGAGTCATTGTTTCTTTCGGTTACGTGATATCAGTTCGCGGGAAAGTTGGCCATATGCTATTGCTCCGCGCGATTCAGGGTCGTAGAGTATTACAGGCAGCCCGTGGCTGGGAGATTCCGAAAGCTTGATGTTTCTCGGTATGACGGTAGAGAATACCATATCTCCGAAATGAGCTTTCAGCTCCTCGTAAATCTGGTTTGCCAAACGTAGGCGGGCATCGTACATTGTCAGCAGAAATCCCTCTATCTCGAGAGTCGGTTTCAGGCGTGTCTTGATTATGCGGATCGTGTTGAGCAATTGCGATATTCCCTCAAGCGCGAAATACTCGCTCTGTACGGGTATTATGACAGAGTCGGCGGCCGTAAGGGCATTTACTGTTATTACTCCGAGCGAGGGAGAGCAGTCGATAAGGATAAAGTCGTAATTATCTTTTAACGGTGCTATGGCGCGCAGAAGGGTGCGTTCCCTGTCGCGTCGGTTCATCAGCTCTACTTCCGCACCTACAAGGTTGATATTGGAGCAGATTATCTCCAGACCGTCCACGCAGGTGGGTTGCACGGCATCTGCTGCCGGATATTCGTCTACGAGACATTCATATATCGAGGCCGGCGCAGCTTTGGGGTCAAGTCCGAGGCCTGAAGTGGCGTTGGCCTGGGGATCTGCGTCTACAAGCAACACGCGCTTGCCATCGCTTGCGAGGCATGCTCCGAGGTTGAACGCTGTCGTGGTTTTGCCCACGCCACCCTTCTGGTTGGCAATTGCAATGATTTTTCCCATAATACAGAGGGTTGTACTGTCCCCATGTGTATGACTGTATGGCCACCCGGCGGGGAGCAGGTAGTTTCAACTTACAAAGTAAAGAATTTTGGGGCAATATTCCCAACCTCTCAACTTTTAATCACCATTTAGTTAATTCTTATTAACAAATGCCCCTATGCCGCGTGCTGCACGGCGGAAATAAAACCAAAGCAGCACTGCCGCCACAAGCAGCGCGATGGAAAACGAGTAATATACTCCGATGTTGGCCAGGCCGGCCGTCACCCCGAGAAGATACGCGGCCGGTATGCCTACCGCGACATAAGCTGCCGCCGCCACAAACATAAGTGGCTTTACCTTAGATGTGCCTCTTAGCGCATTGGCGTAAGTAAGCTGTACGGCATCCATATATTGGTATAGGATCAGCGGTATTATCAGTGTCATTGCATTTTTCACAACTTCGGCGTCGGACGAGAAAAGACCTATCAGGTGCTCGCCGCCAAGATAGAATACGAGACACGCCAGCGTGGCCAGCAGAATGTTGATACTCAGACCGGCGCGGGATATTCTGATCACTCCTCCCCGGTCTTCCTTTCCTGTATAGTTGGCTACTTTTATGGAAGTGGCTACCCCGAAACTTATGAAGACCATGAATCCGAGCTGGGCTATGGTGTTGACAACCTGATAGGATGCAAGCTGTACTTTTCCGAACCATCCGCATGCCACGGCCCCGAAACTCCACAGGGCCACTTCAAGTCCGCATTGAATCATTACCGGATATGAAGTGTTCCACATTCTGCGACGTTCCGGGCTGCGGTCGGTACTGTTGCGGGCTTCGCTCCAGTATGGGCGGAAGCGGTTGGCATGGGCGAAAAATATAAGAATTGCTATGGCGCCGGCCATGCGCGCTGCCATAGTGCTGAGGCCGGCTCCGAGAAGTCCCATCTCCGGGAATCCGAAGTGCCCGAATATCAAGGCATAGTTGCCTATTATATTCAGCACGTTGGCTCCAAGTATGATCCACATCGGAGTGCGGGTGTCGGTAAGTCCGTTGGAGGTCTGTTGGCAAGTATTGAAAAGAGCCATTGGGATAAGTCCCGGTAGAATAGCCAGATAATAAGGTCTGATTACAGGAAGAAGGTCGGCATCTTGCCCGAAATAGGGGAGGAGGAAAAACACACCGGCCATAATTATGGTGAAGCAGACGGAAATCCAGAAATTCACTTCGATGCCGCTGCGCAGGGTACGGCCTATCTCTGTGGTTTTCTTTTGACCGAACAAAGCTCCTATAAGTGGCGTAGTTCCTTGCGAAAATCCCATTTGCATCACTACGGGAATCATGAAGATGCTGTTGACAAAAGCAGCCGAGGCCAATTCTGATACTCCGTAAGCACCAACCATAGCTGTATCGATGAAACTGACCAAAATCACGCCTATCTGGGTTATGAGTACCGGAAATCCGAGTTTTATCAACGAACGATATTCTTCCATGGCTGTATTTTTTATTAAACAGACTTTTGGAATGCAAAGATAGCCATCAAGGGCGAGATACCGGTGTTTTTTCATCATATAATTTTTTTAGATGGAGGGTAGTAGCTAATTTTGTAAGTAGAATTCAGTACATAGAACGATGCAGATTCGTAAGATTTCACCAAGTGTAAGTTATATAGGGGTTAACGACAGATCCACAACCCGATTCGAATCCATGTGGCCGCTTCCCTCGGGTGTGAGTTACAATTCCTATCTTGTTTCCGGTGTAGAAAAAACCGCCATAATAGATGGTGTGGAAGCATCATATGCTGTAGACCAGATATCCCATATCAAGACCCTTTTAGGCGACCGTGTTCCTGACTACCTGATAATAAACCATATGGAACCTGACCATTCGGGGTCCATAAAGATTTTACGTCGCGAATGGCCCGATCTCACTATAGTGGGCAATGCGCAGACTTTGGGAATGGTAAAGGGATTCTATGGAGAAGAAGGGAACATGCTGATGGTAAAAGACTGCGATGTGCTTGACCTTGGTGGGAAGAGCCTTCGTTTCCGTACAACACCGATGGTACATTGGCCCGAAACAATGATGACATTCCTTGAAGAGGAAAATGTACTGTTCTCGGGCGACGCGTTCGGTTGCTTCGGAGCTCTTAACGGTGGTGTAACTGACCTGGAAATGGACACTGACCGCTATTTCCCGGAGATGGTGCGTTATTACAGTAATATCGTGGGCAAATATGGAGCTTTCGTGCAGAAAGCCTTCGCAAAGCTCGAAGGATTGAAACCTGCGGCGATATGCAGCACGCACGGTCCGGTATGGATAGACCGTGTGGCTGACACTATGGGTATGTATGACCGTCTTAGCCGTTACGAATCCCTCGACAACGGTGTCACCATAGTGTATGGCTCTATGTATGGAAACACTCAGCATCTTGTCGAGGCTATGGCCGAAGGATTGGCCGAGGGAGGAGTGCGCGACATAGCGATATATAACGCCGCGAAGTCGGAACTGAGCGATATAATTGCTGATTCCTTCCGTCACAAGGGTTTGGTAGTCGCCTCGCCAACATACTCGGAGAAAGTTTTTCCTGCCGTACAGACATTCTTGAACGCTATAGAGACGCGTGGACTGAAAAACAGAGTTACTGCAGCCATGGGGTCGTTCACATGGGTGGCGAAAGCCGGGCCGTCAATACAGGCACAGCTTGAGGCAATGGGCCTTGCGCCGATAGAACCGGCGTTGCTTATGAAACAGGGAATTACTGCTGAACTTGCTGACTCGGCAAAAAAGCTCGGACATATGATGGCCGCGATGCTTACCGGCAGAATCTGACAGCAGTATAACATACATAACAAACTCCCCTTGCCGACGCCTGTCAGTCGCGCAAGGGGAGTTTGTTATATTGATATATGATCAGAAGCCGGTCATGAGGTGTTTGCCGAACCAATATCCCAATGCGCAGGCGAACAGCCCTACGAATATGGTTGCCAGACCGAATATAATCCAGATTCCAAGATGTCCGCTTTCGAAGTATTTCACGCAGTCGAGTGTGAAAGCCGAGAATGTCGAGTAGCCACCGCAGAAGCCGGTCATCAGTAGCATTGTCCAGGCAATGCGGGTTTCGTTGCTCCAGTCGGAGGCAACGACCATACCGGCGAATATTCCCATAAGGAGACATCCCGATGAATTTATGACCCAAGTTGCAAAGCCGAGCCATAACCCCGTCGGTTTCAGGGCCAGCGAAATCAGGTGCCGGCAACAAGCGCCGAATCCGCCTGACAGAAAAACCAGCAGAAGTTGCAACCAGATATTCATACAGTAAACTACATTCTAAGAAGATAACGCACGGAACAGCGAAAAGTTAACGTAATAGAAAAGGGCGGTGACAACGCTGTCTCCGCCCTTTTTCATAAAATAAGCAAAAGTGTTTTATTATTTTATGGAGTTTTTGTGCTTCATAATTAAAGTTGGCAATTATTTGCCGAGGCGTGCTTTCTCACGCTCTATATATGCATTGACATCCAAACCGTTTCCAAGTTTAAACTCGGGATAGTTTTTATTGATGTTTTCGTAGCATTCAAGAGCTTTGTCATACTTTTTCTGAGCGTCGAAAACCACAGCTTCCTTCAATAAAACGCGTGGAGCTATCTGAGGGTTCGCTTCAGAAGCTTTAATTGCGCGATTAAATGCATCGATTGCTTTGTCGTACTGTTTGAGATTGACATAGCAGTCTCCGAGCAGTGCGGCGGCATTGGCGTCAAGAACCTTGTCTTTAGATGAGAATTTCTCAAGACGAGCGGCCGCTTCTTTATATTTGCCAAGATTGTAGAGGGCCTCGGCGGCACCGAGCTGAGCGAGCTTGGCAGGTGTGCCTGAATAATTGTCGGCTACCTTAGCATATTCGGCGGCTGCTATCGAGTCATTGCCCATGGCGGTCATTTCCACTTTATTGTAGGCCTCGTATGCTTTCTCGGATTTTGGGTTGTGAATGAGATATATGTAACCGAGTGTAAGCGCAGCTATAAGGATAAGAGCACCGAATGCCACGTAAATGGCTCGGGTATTGGTGGCCACGGCGCGACCTACGTTGGTCAGGTTCTCATTGAGGACCTCGACAGCATTGTGCTCTTCGGGATTGGTGTTGTTAGATGCCATTTGGTAAATTCAAATTTGCGGGTTCTTCGTTTTCCCCCTCAAAGTGCAAAGTTAAGACTTATTTTTACTATAGACAACTTTTTGGAGAATTATTTATAGGAAATACGGGCTTTACGGATTACTTTCCATGCCCCACCTTCGAATATTGCCGTACCGCTCGATTCAGTAAACACGGAATTAGCGTTGGCGGTATCTTCAAGATCTGCCGATACGCATCCTCCGGCAAGCCATTCGCCGGGGGCCGAAAGCAGACGACGGTCAATCTGCGGATTGTTGACTACACGGAAGGTGCCCGAATAACCATCTTCCGTTTCGAGCCGGTAAACAGTGTGTTCCGGGTTAAGCGTCTTGTCGGCACGTACGAATAGTCCGCGCATATTTACTCTGCCCAGATAAATTGCACGAGACTGTGTAGCCGGTGGATTGGAGTCGGGCTGGCGTGTCGGGGCCGGTTGGCCGGCAATGGCGGCGAGTCCGTTTCTTAGGCGTTCAATCTCCTGATCTTTTTTTGCCAGTTCCTCTTTCTGACGCTCTATGGTGTGCAGCAGGGACTCGCGTTCCGCGCGGAGATCTGAAACCTCTTTGGCTGCGCGACGCAATTCTCCGTTTTTCTGGTTCAGAGATTCGGTATATTTCTCGCGCATGGCTGCGTTCCCGACCCGTTCGGCTACATTGTCGCTTACGGCGTTTTCTCCACGCTCGGCCGCTTCCTCGCGCCTGCGGCGGTTATCATTTTTCATAGTGTTGGAAGCGTATATGACGAGCCACGCAACCACGCCTACCAATACTATCAGAATAGCTATGTATATCCAGGTGGGGTTGCTCTTGCGTTCTACCGTATCTTCCATTTCGGCTGCTGACGGCGCATTTGCAATGCTGTCGGCCGATACGGCGGAGTCTTGCAGTCCGGCCATCGCTGCTGCTGCGGCGCTTTCACCATTGGCGGGAACTCCTTCGTTTTCGGCGGTGACAGCTACTGCGTCTACCCTCTCTTCCGCTTTTGGGGCCTCTTCCGCTTTTTTAGTTTCTTCTGCCTTTTTTGCCTCTTCCGCTTTGCCGGTTGTATTCTGCGACGGTGCGGATACCTTCATGGCATTAAGGCGTGAGCGTGTGCGGCTCTTACCTATTTTACCTTTGGCAAGCAGACCGGGCGAGGAATAGAATGTGCCTGCCCAATAGTCTATGAGCTTCTGTTTGTCCCACGAAGCATAGTCCCCGGGTGTCTTTACGGCGGTAAAGGTGCGCAGATTCTCTTTTTCTTTTTCCTTAAGTATCTTTTGCAACTCGGCCATTGTCTTGGGGTGATGTTCGTCAAGATATCCTGACGCATCGTTGGCATAGCGCAGATATGTGATGGCTGTTATCGCGCGGGCTTCTTCCATTTCCTTGTCGGTAACCGCGTATGCAGGAACAGCGGCCAGACATAAGAAGGCGGCTGTTAAGAGAGTATATATCTTTTTCATTGTCTGTAAGAATGATGTATCGGTCAGATGGAGGGGTGTCATGTCTCTCCATCTCATAATACAGGAATTACAAAGTTAACCCTTTTTAGCCAATATCCATCATTCAGATTGATTTTTACTAATATTTATATATTTGCAAAAATGTTGCAATATTATAATAGATATTGTTATATTTGTGGTTTAAACATTAATTATGGGTAATTTTTTTATTGAATATTGTGAATAATTGTAATTAAAAATAGAATATAGTAATGAGGCGCGGGCTCTTTTGATTGACAAATGCGGTAAAATGGTTGTCTGTCATGAGGTAGCGGAAAGATTTCTGTGACTTTGCGCATAGACCGATCGTATGAGGCAATCATGAGTTCCAACTTCTTAACAACTAAATAAAACATCATATGAAGAAAATTTACTTACCATTGGTCTACGGACTTCTCGCGGTTGGCAGTATGCTTTCAGCGCAGGCGGCCGAATGGTCTTATGACTGGCCTATTCCGGCTACAAAAGATAAAGACACAGGTTATGCCAACGGCTTTTACAATTTCAGTTCAAGTTTCGATGCGGATCTGACCCAGATGGATCGCACTTTGGACGGACGCAAATGGACACTCACATTCGATGCGGACACGCAAGTGGCTTATACATCTTCCGGACAGATGGTGGGAAGCGCGGTTGCAGGTAAAGGGACATCGTTCTTTACACTTGCATCAGATTCTTTTGACGGAGTGATAAAATCGGCTACCATCCAGATCAAGACCAAAGCCACCGATGCTACAGTCGGCGTTACAGTCGGCGACGTATCATACTTATGTAATGATAAGGTTGCTGAAAATGTGACTGGAGATAATGAGGTGCATGAATATAAATTCATTCCCGGAGAAAACGATGGAGTAAAGGGAACTGTCTCGTTCCGTTACGATGCTCCGTCAGCCAACACCGCCAATTATATTAAGCTGATAACAATAGAATACGAGGAGCGTGTAGCCGGTGTGAGATCTCCGATACTGACTCCCGCGCCAGGTATATACGACGCGCCTGTAGAAGTCTCCATATCCGGAGTGGAGGGAAGCGAGATTCTCTATACGTTGGATGGCTCGAATCCGCTTGCCGAAGACAATGCGGCGGCCGTAATATATGACGGTCCTTTCACTGTCTCGGAGACAACGCTTGTGAAGTGTGTTACTAAAAAGGATGGCGATGCAAGCGCCGTAGTGGAGGGCCGTTATAATATAAGGAAAGAGGCAGGGCTTTCATTACTGAAAGAATCGTTTGAAATTGAACTTCTTGAAGAAGATTTAATACTCATAGACAATCCCAACAATCTATCACCTATAACATACAGCAGTTCCAATAGCCCGGTGGCATGGAGCGACAAGTATGGTCATATCTACACCTATTCGCTCGGTGAGGCTGTAATATCGGTAAACTTCGCGGGTAACGACGATTTCATGCCCCAGACGCTGACTGTGCCGGTTAAGGTTGTGGCCAAAGAACCTGTGGAAGGATTCACAGTGTCGCCGGAGTCGGGTACTTATGACGGGCCTCTTACGGTTACCGTGAAATGCACGGATCCACGCGTGGAGACTATATGGTATAATATAGGAGACACGCCTTCGGAAGTCGATGACCTTGGCATATTGCAATATGGCCAGTATGCTATCCATGAAGGTACGGAGCTCACTCTTACCCTCGACCATGATTGCGTGCTTTCGGTTCAGGCTATGGGTCTGAATCTTTGGAGCGAAGCCAAATTCATCGACTATAAAGTCGTAATGCCGTTGAAGGCTGATTTCAAAGCAGACGTAGACAATTACGAGGTGATTTATCATCAGGGATTCGACAGTATGGACGAAGCTATGACATGGGATTATTCTTCGGGTTCCGAGTTCGCTATCGTTTCCAGGAGTCCGATAGAGGGAGTGCCTGATTTCTCCGCTATAAACCCTGAAAGCAAGAGTTCTCTTTACCATAATTACAAGAATGAATCGTCGATATCGATAGCGGCCTCTCCTGTAATGACCGTGCCTGAAAACGCGAAGTTGCGTTTCCATATGGCGTTCAATCCCGTATGGCTTTATTGGGGTAATATCCTGATATATGCCTGCGAAAATAGCGACGATGCCGTTCCGGTCGAGATTTGGAATGCCAATGATGCGGCTAACGAGGCGGCGACCGACGATGTGAAATGGAACCAATATTATGTGGATTTGTCTGATCTGACAGGAAAAGAAGTTTATTTCGCCTTGGCTTACGATACGGGTGGTGACCAGATGCTGCTTGATGATTTCGAAATGGTTACGGCTCTTCCTGAAAGCGACGTCGTAAATGTTGTAGCCGGTAGTTCTGTATCTTTCATGGATCTTTCCACCGGAAATCCAGACAGTTGGAACTGGCAGTTACCCGGTTCGTCGGAAGGCTCTTCATACGATCGGAATCCTATCGTAACTTACAATACCCCCGGTACCTATGATGTAACTCTGACCGTCACCAAAGGTCAGGAATCAGATACTATGGTGCGCTCCGGCTATGTAGTTGTGACCGGAAGTGCGCCTGCAGCTGAGATCGGACTCCCGGAGAGGGTATATTACTCGCCCGAGGCCGGAATCGTAGTCCCTCTCGATACCCCGCTTACATTTACCGACAAGTCTAAAGGTGGTCCCGTGTCATGGCTGTGGACATTGCCCGGTACCGATCTCAAGAGTGCGGTTACCCGTAATGTAACGGTAAAATATGAGAATGCAGGAATGTATGACGTAGATCTGACTGTATCCAACGATTATGGAAACTCAAGTACCTATATTTATGGTGTCAAGGCCGGAGGAGAGTCGCTGATATGGAATATCCCTACTCGTTATAATGAAGATCTCGGCATGATATCCCTTGGATGGTATGGATCATACGGCGGTACGAACTGGCTTGACATGGATGCTTTCGCCGAACGTTTCGAGGCCCCTCTTGCCCCGGCTACCGTAAGTGGAGTGAACATTTATTTTGCGGCTGTGGATCATGGTAACGATACAGATGAACTAACCGTGTCTCTTTTGATTCCAGGAGCCGATGGAATGCCGGCTACCGAACTGGCCAGAACGTCTCTGACTCTTGACAAACTCGTGGACGCTTCGGAAACGTACAACGATCCGACATGGTTCCCGTTTGAAACTCCTGTAGATGTTAATACCCCCTTCTTTATATCGGTAACAGGATTCCCGAATGGAGACAGCGACAATGTGGTGATGTATTCATTGCGTAGAGAAGACGGTATCAATACCGCATATCATCTGCTGAAAGAGTTGGATGACAACAATCAGCCCACCGGAGAAACGAGATGGTATTCGCAGGAGGAAGACCCGACATCATTCGCCATCGCACCGAAGATACAGTTCGGGGCTGCTCCGGTAGGTGTCGCAGCTCTCGATGCTGACAACGAAGAGACGGAAGTTTTCAACATGCAGGGAATGCGTATGCCGAAACGTAACCTTGAACGCGGCATCTATATCGAACGCCGCGGATCTAAGGTGGTCAAGATATTGAAATGATAAAGAGACTGCCTGAATAAAGGTAGATTGATGTGATATGAGAAGCCGGTGGATGATCGGGAAATCCGATTATCCACCGGCTGTAGTGTATGATGCCGTCAGGATTATGTTGTGTCAGTACCGGGTCCGGTGATTCATGATTCGCGGCGCAAGCGTGCTACCGGTATTTTCATCCGGTCGCGATATTTCGCTACCGTACGGCGTGATATGTCGTATCCACGTTCGGTCATAGCCTTCTGGAGCTTTTCATCGCTCAACGGGTGCCGTTTGTCCTCTTTTTCTATCAGATTTTTGATTTCTGCCTCAAGTTTGCGGTTGGTCAGTGCACTTGTGTCTTCTCCATTCTCGCCCACAGTGTCGCTAAAGAAAAAACGCATGGGAAATATTCCCCAAGGAGTCTGGATATATTTCCCGGCGGTGGCGCGCGATACCACCGATGCATCGAATCCTGTGAGTGCCATTATGTCTTTAAGCATCATAGGGCGGAGACGGTAAAGGTCTCTGGTTTCGAAATACTCTTTCTGTATTTTCAGTATTGCGGCCGCTACCTTAAGCAAAGTCTGCTGGCGCATGGTAAGAAGGCGTATGAACTCTTTGGCTTCGCCTACACGGCTCGATATAAATTCCAGCCCTTTTTTACGTTTGGGACCGGGTTGCGCTTTAAGACTTTCGATAGCCTGTGCGAAAGTCTGCTCTATGGCCAATTCCGGAATCCGATTGGCGAGTGCGATTGTGAGACCGTTGTCAGACTCTTCCAAAATGAAATCGGGTACGACAAAATTGGCCGCTGACGAATTTCTGCCTTCAAACTGCGCTCCGGGTTTTGGATTAAACTGTACTATGAGGTCTATGGCTTTGGCTACATTTTCGGCCGGAAGTTTCATTGCCGATGCTATCCTGTCGTAATGTTTCAACGCGAAGGTATCGAAATAATCACGCAAGATTGCAATTGCAGTTTCTTTCTCTTTCGTTTCCGGAAGACGCTCAGCCTGTAGAAGCAGGGACTCCTGAAGGTCTGAAGCCCCGACTCCCGCCGGGTCAAGTTCCTTTACGGTGGCCAAAGCCCGTTGCCATACGTCGTCGGGAAGGTCGATACCTTCGTTTATGGCCATGTCGAGACTTATCTGGCTGATCGGTGTGCGTAAGTAGCCGTTGGAATCGAGACTTCCTATAATGAACCGTGCCGCCTCCTCTTCATTTGTCGAAAGGTCTTTTTCAGGTAACTGTGCGTAAAGATGGTCGTAAAGGTTGGGTGTATCTTCAGAAGGAGGAATGTCCTGAAAAGAAACAGACGATGCAGAGCCCGGCGGACGCCACGTCGGGCGCGCCCACTCTTCATCGTCTCTTGATTGTTCTGTATGATTTACGTTTGGTTCCGGTTCAGATATAACCTCAAGGGCAGGGTTGGATTGCAGTTCCTGATCTACTGCTTCCTCAAATTCCGGAGCATTAAGCTCCAGAAGTCTTACGAAGCGCAACTGTTGCTGAGACAATCGCGTTGTAAGCCGTTGAGTCTGTTTCTGCGATAGGGATTGCGAATTCGATTTTGGCATCTGAACAGAATCGCGTATAAACACATTATGTTATTTGCTGCTACAGTGACCGCCGCACTTGCAATCGTCGGCTTTGTCTTCGCCGTGGCAACCACAATCGTTTCCGCAACCGTCGCCACAGCCGCCGTCGCCATGGTGACATCCGCCTCCGCAGCAGTGACGTGGTTTCAGTTCCTCTTCGGTAGCGTCACGTACTTCGATAACTTCACCGTCGAACTGTACTGTAAGGCCGGCGAAAGGATGATTGAAATCCATTGTAACGTTATTGGCATCTATGGAAATCACGCGGCCTGTTACAGTATAGCCGTCTTCGGTAAGCATGGGGAGCAATGCCCCCTCTTTTACCTCTTCGGCCATCTTCCCGTCGCGCTCGAAAGTGGAGGCGGGCAGAGTGATGACATTATCCTCAAGACGTTCCCCAAACGCTACTTTCGGGGGAAGGGTTACAGAAAACTTGTCGGCGGCTTTTAATCCTTCCATGGTGCTTTGCAGTCCGGGGATGATCTCGTTGGTTACACCGTAGACCATAGTGTCGGGAGCATCGGCCTTTGCTTCGAAGAGAAGAGTGCCGGTGTTTGCGTCGGTAAGACGATATGTAAAGGCTACGAATTTGCCGTTGCCTACTGTTTCATTATTATTTTTCATTATTGGTGTTTATGGGAGATTGATACTTTTCGGCATGGTGCGGACATAGAGTCGCTGAAGCCGTGTTTTTATTTAATTGGAGCTTGTTTTATTCGGCGGGAATGTCGTCGTTTTCCGAGGTCTCGGTTTCTTCGGGATGCTTCAACATATACTGTTCCTGTATTGGAACTACATTGAAATAGAACCCATTGGCGACCTTGTCTTTGTATTTCTTGGCTGTCTCGGGAGTGGGTTGAACCGTAAGGTAGTCGTAGCCGGGTTCAAGGAACTGGGCATCGGTGGCTTCGTATCCGAGCACTTGTATCAGATCGTATTCATGCATCGGATATATTACATACCATGCATTTTCCGTATTTTCTCCCGTTCCTGTGCTTTTGATGGCACCTAACAGATGTTCGAGACGGTATTCCCATATTTTTGCGCTCATGTCCTTGCGTTTCTCTTTAAGGACATGGACAAGGAAGGCCATCTGGCGTAAATCGAATGGATTGTCTTTGAGACTCAGCTCAGCATATTTCCTTATAGTGTCTATCTCCTCTTTAGAGTGGGTGGCTTTCAGACGCAGGTCGTCGGTGACACCTGAGAAACGTGAAGTCCTGTACGGATCGTAGTCTTCCTGAAACATGTAACCGAGGTATAGGTTACGGTATTCCTCGTTGGTCATAGTAGTGTCGTTACGGTTGTATTTCGACATCAGTTTCGGGAAATACATAGGGTTGGAAGGATCGAGCGTGGACTGGCGTATCTTTTCCAGATCAGGCTTCGAGACGGTTATTTTTCTTTTGTTCTGAATTTGAGATGCCTCTTTCTGTGCCGACAGGGTTAGAGCTCCTGTAAGCATAGATAAGGTACATAATATGATTGTAAGAGTCTTGTTCACGTGTTTCTCGGTTTAATAAACTGTATGGAAGTCTGGAATACAGGTGTGTGATTCAGACCGACATATTTCGTGCTACCAGGATTACAAGAACCACCCCGAGTTGCATTACAGTGATCGCGGTAGGAAATCCCTTGGCCAGCAAATAGGTATAGAATCTACCGGAATTAAAACCTACGGCAGCTCCGTGAGGTGTATTGGTAAATAGGAGATAGCCGAAGAAAATACCGGCCAGCGTAGATACTACCATTATACCGTAAAGCATAGGAAGTACGGAGGAAAAAGTAAAGCCCAGGAGTCCGATAGCCAGACCCACAACCGCTCCGCCCAGTATGTATCCCTCACCACGGCTCTGAGCCGTGATGGCCGGTGGTTGCATTACGGTGGCGAGCGTTACCACGAGAGTCATGCAAAGCCAGCCGATCAGGATGGTATTGTTAATCGGTACCATAGGAATGCCTCCACGTTCGGCTAAACTTACGAGCAGCAACCCGGTATATGATAAAGCAGGGGCTATTATCTGCTTCCTGAACAGGAAGTAGAAAGAGCCGAGCCAACATAATATGCTTAATATAATATAGAAAGTACCCATATATCTATAACGCTTTAGCGACAACAAATATTGAGCCAAGTTGTCAAGACTGCGCTATAGCCTTCATTTATTCGCATCTATGGAGGCGGTGGCCGCAATGGTGTCCTGATTTTCCTTATGGGTACGTTCTATATCGGGATATGCTATGCGGGTATGATATATGGTGGCCAGGCGTTTCTTGAATGTCTCTTTTACGGTTTCTATATCGTGGAGCGAGATGGGAGATTCCTTGAGACGCCCTTCGGTTACTATGCCATCTATGATTTTGTCTACCAATGAATCTATGGCTTTCGAAGAGTATTCTTTAAGGGAACGGGACGCAGCCTCTACGCAGTCTGCCATCATCAGGATTGCCGTTTCACGGCTTTGTGGATCCGGACCGGGATATCTGAATTTAGCGGGGTCTACTTTCTCCCCTTCACGGGCTTCGTTTACAGCTGTGTTATAGAAATATCGGGTCAGCGAACGTCCATGGTGCTCGGCTATGAATGATTTTATGACAGCTGGCAACTTCTCTTTGTTGGCCATTGCGAGTCCCTGGGTAACATGCGATATGATTTTCTGGGCCGAGGTCTCGGGATCAAGTCCGGCGTGAGGGTTTACACCATGTTGATTCTCGGTGAAGAATATGGGAGATTCAGTCTTTCCTATATCATGGTACAGAGCACCGACTCTTACAAGCAGAGAATTGGCTCCGATGGCGCGTGCCGCTTCCGAAGCGAGTGTGGATACCTGTATGGAGTGCTGGAAAGTACCGGGTGCCACTTCTGCCATTTTGCGCAGTATCGGTGTGTTGATGTCTCCCAATTCCACAAGAGTTACCAATGAGGTGAATCCATATATTTTCTCGAATATCAATATGAGGATATATGCGAAAGAGAGAAGCACGGAATTAATGGCATATATGCTTACCATGCGCCACACAAGAGGATGAAATGATCCGTCGTTGATAAGGGTGATAGTGACGTAACATATCAGATACATGCCGAAAGTCAGCAGTGCCGTGCGTAGAAGCTGAGACCTTCTTGTAAGCTGGTGAAGACTGAAAGTGGCGACAAGACCTACTATTATCTCGGTGAATATGAACTGCAGCGGGAATGTGGCCACGAGTGCCGACACCAGAACAGTAATAATCATAGAGAAGATAGCTGTACGTGTGTCGGTAAATACCATTATGACCACCGGAACAGCCGCGAACGGAACCATATAGATGCCGTTATGTACATATTCGAACATCTCTATGGCGAAAACAACGAACAACGCTATGAAAGATGTTATGAAAGTAAGGTAGCGAAGGTTACTGAACAGTTTCGGTCTATATAATGCAAGGAACATGTACAGCATGACTATCATTACGGCCAGATAAAGACCCTGGCCTACCATGAACAGCACGTTGGAATCGTTGCCGCCCTGATTTTTCTCCAGAACGTCCTGATATGTGTTCAAATTGGTGTAAATCTGCGGAGTTATGATTTCACCCCGGTCTACGATTCTCTGGCCTTTTTTGATCACGCCGAGCGCCCCGGCTACGTTTAGATATTCCTGAGAACGGAATTTCGCATCGGTAACGGTGTCGGTAACAATGTTCGGCACGAGAGAAGCTACCAATGCATCTGCCATCTCTTTAGATAGCCGTGCAGTGTTTTTATGTCCGTTGCCGGTAACATAAAGTGAGTCGATCAGCTGAAAGGCTTTGGTCGTTGAGAGCATTGCGGAGGCATCGACGGTTACTATCGAAAGGTCATCGTCCGCATTTTCGCTTATGCGTATGCGAGGTGGAGCAATCCTCTGCAGACTGTTGTATAGCGGAGACTCCACTATGCCGCGGGAATAGGCATCTTGTATAAGCCGGCTTATACGGACTATGTCGGCGGTGGGAGCGAGCCCATCGGCATGACGCGAAAAGCGGGTGGACATTTTACGTCCCATGGCTTCATCGCGTGTGGCAAATGGTATGAAAGTGGCATCTATACTGTCTCTCATGTGCCGTGCAGATGCAGAGTCGCGTAGAATGGGAGTGTCGAACTCAGCGGTAAGCAGCGGATATTTCCATGGTTGATTAAGTTCGTAAGAAAACGACTGCCGGTCGGCACGAGGCACAAATACAAGCAGCAGTGCTATGAATCCCATAGCGAGCAGCAATCTCAACAAGTTCGTACGCGAGAATATCTTTCTTGTCTGCATGGTTCAATTTTGGGTAGAGGTGAGCAGTTCCACCCGGTCACCACTGGCCAGAATGTGTCCGGCCGGTACCAGGCGATGGTTTACTTTGGCACCGAGGCAGCGGGCAGCGGGCGAGATTCGGGCGGCCATGTCAGCCACCGTTGATCCTGCCGGCATGCGCATAAGTTCGCCACGATGAGTGAAAACGAATATTTCGTGGGCGCACAATCCCAGACGTATGTGATCCAGGGTATCCATTCCGTCGGCATCTGGCTTGGCGAGTACGTTACGAATGGTCTCCATCCATGAGTCGAGTTCGGGTATGCTGTTGTCGTGTGTCTTGTATTTCCAATGAGCGGCACAACCAAGTTCCGCCAGGTCGTCCATCTGCCGTGACCTGATCTGAACTTCGACCCATTCGCCCGCCGGTCCCATGCATGTAAGGTGCAGAGCACGATATCCGTTGCTCTTCGGGGTAGAGGTCCAGTCCCGCAATCGGTCGGGATGAGTCTTGTAGATATCTGTAAAGCAGGTGTATATCTGCCAGCACATCATCCTTTCTTCTTCCGGGTTCTCGTTCTCGAAAATGACCCTCACTGCATATATGTCGTAGATTTCCTCAAGGGGTATTTTCTTTTTGCGCATCTTGTTGAAGATGGAATAGGCGCTTTTTACCCTTGCCTTTACTTCATATTTTATTCCGAGCCGGTCAAGTTTAATACGTACCGGAGCCATGAAATCGGCTACAATCCGGTTTCGACGGTCTGCTGTTCTTGAAAGAGTTTCTTGTATTTTAGCGTTATCGTCGGGATAAAGATATGAGAAGGCGAGGTCTTCAAGTTCCGATTTCAGCGAGAAGAGTCCGAGTCGTTCTGCAAGCGGAGCGTAGACAAACAATGTTTCCCGTGCTGTACGCAACTGCTTTTCGGGACGTTCGAACCCGAGTGTGCGCATGTTATGGAGTCGTTCGGCCATTTTTACCACTATCACTCTCACGTCTTCACGCATGGATAGTAGCAGACTGCGGTAATCTCCACTTGACGAAAGGTCGGTACCTGTGAGCAATCCGCCTGATATACGGGTGATAGCATCGACGATATCGGCCACTTTGCGGCCTGCTACGGCTGCGATGTCGTCTGAGGTATAATCGGTATGCTCCGGAACATCGTGCAGCAGGGCCGCGCATATGGAAGTGGATCCGAGACCAAGTTCGCCTGCAACTATTTCCGCCACGGCAAGCGGGTGCATGATATAAGGCTCGCCGCTATGGCGGCGCATTCCGCGGTGGGCAGTGAGAGCGAGATTGAAGGTACGCTCGATTACCTCTACCCGGCGACGATGGTTGCTTGCGAGGTATGTATTTATAAGCTTGCGGTAGGCACGGATAACCTCGCCGGCTTCATCGGCCGACGTCACGCAGGCATATATGTTGTCAAGGGTTCCCAAAGTCCAGTCGGTTCAAGATATTGATTTAAACACTCGGCCCATACCGTTCATGGATGTGTTGATGCATAAATCTCTCCAAGAGATTGTCTAAATAGGATTGGCGAGCGAAAACGATGCCATGGTTACAGCTGCGGCCGCGGCTTCCGCACCTTTGTTGCCCAATGCTCCTCCTGCTCTTTCACTGGCCTGTGATAGATTGTCGACTGTCAGCACACCGAAAATTACCGGTACGTCGCCTCGGGCATTGATAGCGGCTATGCCATTGGCGGCCTGCATGCAGACATAATCGAAATGAGGCGTGTCGCCGCGAATCACACATCCGATAACTATCACAGCCGCCGTAGACGGTAACTTGCTCAGCCGTCCGGCTGCGTATACGAGTTCTACTGTACCGGGTACATTGTATTGTGTTATCATTCCTCTGTCAACTCCGGCTTTAATCAGGGTGTCGGTCGCGCCGTCGCGAAGGGCATGGGTTATCGTCGGATTCCATTCCGCCGTTACTATGTAATATCGTCCGGCGCGCGGGTCGGCTTTCGGAAGAGTCATGGCCTCTCCCTGTGTATTAAGAACTGTCGACATATTACTTTGAGTTTGGGTGTTCTATGTCGGTGGCTGTTTCCACATCGGTGGCCGGATCATTGTTTTTTGCCGATTTCGATTCCTTCCGGAATTGTTCGCGGGCTGCTTTGGTCAGCCGGTGAACGAACATTTTCCAGCGAGGTTCGTTTTCTTCCTCATTGTCGATCATCTCTACGAGAGCGAGTATATCTTCTTCCAGCTCGATTGTCTCGAGAGCTATGGCATGGGGAAGTATTGCGCTGAGCAGTCGACGGGCGCGGGGACGCATCTGGCGCAGACGCATCATGATCTCAGCCATCTCGATGGTAAGTTTTATCTCTTTGCGATTTACGCGTCCGCTTTTCTTTTTTGAAATCTTGATTGCTTCGGCGTAGAACTTCATGGCGGCACGGTAATCGCCTGTAGAGGCCAGTAACTGGCCTACATTGCGCAGGGAATCTACCAGACGGTCAGTGGCGGCTGTCACTCCGGCATTGACCTTGTCGAAAAGAGCGTCGGCCGCAAGCTTCTGTTTTACCAACAATTCCATGGTTTTCTTCTTGGAACGCAGTATTCTGGTAGACAGCTCCATTGCGAGAATGTGATACTTGCCGAAGCGTTCGGAGTCGGTGCGAATAAGAGGATCAAGTACCTTGAAAAGCATCTCGAGTTCTTTTTCACTTTGCCTGTAGTCTTTCAACAGGAAATGGATTTCAGCGAGATCCGACAGTAATGCCGCGAGGAGGGCGCGAAATTCAACGTTTTCATAGTCGGGGAACTCACGTAACGCGCGCATTCCGGATACGGTTCGCTCAAGTGCGTCTATCTCGCGGTTCTCATCAAGCAGTTCCTGAGCTGTCTGACGGGCGGAGAGGACAGTGCGAATCACTTCAAGCTCCAGAGAATTGTTGCTGAAATTATCAAGCTCCAGAGGTATGTCGATGAGTTTATTCTCTTTTTCCATGTTTTATTATTTGTCAAAATTTTTATCGGCCATGGATTTTGATTTGCTGCCAAGATATCCCCCATGATGGCGCAAAGCATATTGGGCCGGAGTAAATTCGATTGTTTCCATTGTGGACACCACGAGAATGTCGCCTATCACTGTCATTGCCGTGGTGGAGGTCGTGGGGGTTAGACCAAGTGGACACACCTCAGGGCTACCTCCGGTGGAAAGTACAACATCGGCCTCAAGAGCAAGGGGAGAGTCAGGATTTCCGGTAATCACTATCAGCGGGATATCGGGGCGGAGTCTCCTTGCCAGAACGGTCAACTCTACAATCTCACGGGTTTTCCCGGAGTTGCTGAGCAGCAACAGCACATCATCAGGCCTGAGCAGTCCCAAGTCTCCATGCTGGGCTTCGGAGGGATGAAGGAACACTGACGGCGTGCCGGTAGAGCAGAATGTGGTGGCTATGTTCATGGCAATCTGTCCGGCTTTCCCCATTCCGGAGGTTATCAGCGTCCCGTTGCGGCGGTGCACATGTTCAACTATCAGGTCTACGGCGTTACGATACCCGTCGGAGAACGGTATGGAGGCCACAGCTTTTGATTCTGCATCCAGAATGGATTGCATTCTGGATTCTATGTCTATGCTTTTCATGAGAATGAGATGTTTTCGTAGGTTTCTATCTGACGTCGTGTTTCGGCCGACACAGGTATTGTTATATGCGTTTCGGGGTCGAAAGTCACCATAACGGTCGTGCATATCGATTTAATCTTTCCGCTCTGTTTATCGCGCAGCATCTGTTGCATGGTGAAGCTTTTGTTGCCTATGGAGATTACCCGGGTCAGTACTTCTATCTGCTCTCCGTAAACTATCTGGTCGATAAACGCGCAGTCTACGTTAACTATCACCCTGTCGACATGGCGCCAATCTACGGTATGGCCTGATACTTCGGTGAAGTACAAGGCTTTGCCTGTGTCGTAGAAGGCGAAATAGACGGTGTTGTTCACATGCCCGAGTACATCTACATCGCTGAATCTCAATTGGATGTCGGCGTGATGACGGAATGCCGAGGGGTCAGGTATATTGTTGGTCTGCATGTTTTTTATTACACTTTCAACTTAAGAATCGAATATCTGAGATAACCGGAGACTTGAAGGGGCTGTTAAGGGCCTTTATCAGCGAAGACCTTGTCATGGAGAGTTCATGCCGCAGCGATGCGTTACGTACCGTTATGTTCAGTATGCCGTGTGTCACCCAGGGTTTGCCGCATTGCAGTGCTATCGCACGGCCTACTACAGATTCCCAAAGAGATGCCGCCCTGACTTCCCGTAGCTTTTCTTCCATTCCCGAGTCGCTTACAGCTTGGCGGAGAACATCGCCTAATGTCTGGTAATCTTTTCTTTGCATGTCGAGTAGCTCAGGTCATAGGAGTGAAACATCCGTTTTCGACTTTCAGCAACTGGCGCGGACCCGAAATGGAGGCTATGATTTCGTCAAGGTGCTGATGGTTTGTGTCGGTTATGAATATCTGGTTGAAGTCTGATTCGGAACTGACCAGATGCATTATGCGGTCTACACGTCGGGAGTCGAGTTTGTCGAAGATATCGTCGAGCAGCAATATGGGAGTTACACCGAGGGTGTTGCGTAGATGCTCGTAAATAGCGAGTCGCAACGCTATGGTGAAAGTCTTTACTTGTCCTTGGCTTCCGAGACGTCGCATGCTGTAGTCTCCCATGGAGGTCTCGAGGTCATCGCGGTGTATACCGCCGGAAGTATAGCCGAGCACGCGATCTTTTTCCCTGCGTTCGTCAAGTATTTCCTGCATGCTGCGGGTGTTGAGCGAACTGCGGTAGGATACGGTGGCGGTTTCATCGGGACCGGCCACTTCGCGATAATAATGCGATAGCCTCGGACCGACTTTTTCTACCCATTCTCTTCGAGCGGTGTGTATGGCTGAGGCTGCGGCACCAAGAGTCTGCTCTACACTTTCGTATAGGAGAGGATCTCTAAGTCCGGCTTTTAGCATGCGGTTGCGCGAGTCGAGTGCCTTGCGGTAGCGTATAAGGTTTGCGAGATAGCCCGATGAAGATTGCGACAGTACCATGTCAAGCAATCGTCGTCGTTCCTCCCCGGAGCCTGTAACAACAGTGCTGTCGGCCGGAGTGACGCAAACTGTAGGAAAGCGACCTATATGGTCTGATATGCGAGGATATTCCTTGCCGTTTAGTTTGATTGACTTCCCTTTGCCAGACACGATTCCGCAACTTACCTTCTCGATGTTGCCTGAGTCGGAGGTGAATTCTCCCTTTACAAGCATCTGCTGCTGTCCGTGTCGTATAAGCTCGTTTTCAGGCAGAGGTTGCATAGGCCGTGCGAGGCAAAGGAAATGGATTGCCTCAAGCAGATTGCTTTTACCCATGCCATTCATACCAAGCAGACAATTGACGCCGCTACAGAATTGCAACGATGTCTCAGGTATGTTTTTGAAATTGAGTATATCGATTCGGTCTATTCGCATTATTCGCTCTATAGGGTATACGTTGGAGGCTGTGGAGTCTGTTATTCCTTTACACCGAAGGCAAGATCGCCGGCATCGCCCAACCCTGGTACTATGTAACTGTGGGCGTTTATGTCATTGTCGATGGCTCCTACCCAAAGGGTTGTTTTGTCGTCGGGAATATGGTCTTTCACATAATTCACGCCGGCTTTGGAGGCTATCACAGAGGCGATGTGGATTTTTGCAGGATTCCCTTTGGTAAGTAGAGCCTTGTATCCCAGTTCCATCGATGTACCTGTGGCGAGCATAGGATCGACCAATATCAAGGTTTTCCCTTCGATAGAAGGAGAAGCGAGATACTCGACCACAACATCGAAAGCATCCCCTTTTTCGTGGTATCGCCGGTATGCGCTCAGGAAGGCATTCTCTGCGTTGTCGAAATAATTCAGAAATCCATGATGGAAAGGCATACCGGCACGTAGTATCGTGGCCAGCACTATTTTTTCATCTGGATCCTGACAAATGGCTTTGCCGAGTGGGGTCTGAATCTCTACATTTTTATATTTCAGACGTTTTGAAATTTCATATGCCATTATTTCGCCTATGCGGTCAAGATTAGTGCGAAACCGGAGGGGGTCTTTCTGAATGTCGACGCTTCTCAGTTCAAGCATGTAGCGGCTTACGAGCGAGCTTGTATCGGCAAAATTTATTACTTCCATCTTTTTCATGGTTTTGTTTACCTATTTGCGGGAACGCTATACTCTTAACGCCTTTTACTGCATAAAGGATTTCGCGGAAAGCCCTTCGTTGCAGACAAAAGAGTAAACAACGTACCTCGCCACGATGCCGTGGTGTGCTCTTGCATGTGCGGCACCGTCATGCTATTTTACAAAGATAATGAAAGTTGGTTATATTCCAAACAGCAAAAGTGTCTGAGTCCTGTCTTTTTCCAATTGTGATTTCAGTTGAGCGAGATCGGGGAATTTCTGCTCGTCGCGCAGTCGTTTCATAAAGCGTATGGCCAAGGGTTCGCCGTATAGATTGCCGGAGAAGTCTATTATGTTGGCTTCTATAGTAGGGCTTAGGCCGTCACCTACAGTAGGACGCGATCCTATGTTGACCATGGCCGGAAATTCCGTACGGTCCGGTAAAACAGCCAGAGAGGCATATACACCGTTAGCAGGTATGGCAGACCCCGGTTCGGGCACCAGATTAGCTGTCGGAAATCCGATGGTACGCCCTATCTGTTCCCCTTTCACAACTGTTCCGTAAAGAGTATATGGATACCCGAGTATGCGGGAGGCAGCCGATACGTCGCCTGCCGCTATGGCCTTGCGGGCTTTGGAACTGCTTGCTCCTTCATGTTTCGGGGAGTCTATCGGTTCTATGCCGAGCTGCAGGGCGTTTGCGCATAGCTCGGCGTGGGAAATGTGCCTCCCGTCAGATCCGAATGTGTTGTCATATCCGATTACGAGCAGTCGTACTCCAAAAGTGTCGCGTAATATGCGCATCCATTCCTTCGAGGAGAGATGCTGGATTTCGGGTGTGAAGTGAACGCATATAGGCAAGACACCGAGTTCGGCGAGTTTTCTGTCGCGTCGTTCCGGCCTCATAAGAATGGAGGGTGCGCGTCGAGGGTCTATTACCGAAAGAGGATGGCGGTCGAAGGAAAACACGAGTGGCCGCAGCCGTCGGTCGGCCGCAGCAGCGGTAAGAGTGCTGATTACGAGTTGATGTCCCCGATGCAATCCGTCGAAAGTACCTATGCTTGCCGCCGATGGTATCGGCCCGGATACGAATCCATCGGGTGCATCGTATGTCAGTCTTCCCTCTGAAATGGTCATAAGTTCGGGTATCAGGAGTGTATGTCAAGCAGTAGTCCGGTGTATGCCATCATGTCGTCGGCCGGGGTGGGGCCTACTTTAAGGGCATGCATGCCGCATTCAGATGCTGCTCTGCAATTGGCTTCCGAATCATCGAGCATAAGTGTCTGAGAACCCGGTAGGCCGTAGCGTCTCAGCAATATTTCAAAAATGGCGTGATCGGGTTTGCATACCATTTCCTGAAATGATGTGACTATACCGTCGAAATAATCGTTGATAGTGCCTCCTTCCTGACGGAATTGGCGTGCGATCCATGAATTGAACATTACCGGATTGGTGTTTGAGAGCGCGAAAATCCGGAATCCGGCCATGCGCAGTTCGCGTAATCGGCGCAACCGTTCTTCAGGTATCCTGACAAGAAAGGCGTTGAAAGCATCGGTAAGAGCGGTGTCGCTTACTTTTGATTCCGGATTGTTTGCCTTGCAGCGGACACGCAGGTCGTCGAAGAACTCTCCTGCGGTCAGCACCCCTGTCTCAAGTTCAAGAAAAGGAGGTCGCTGCACATATTGTCCCAGCATTTCTCCTACTTCCTGTAGACCAAGTTTTTCAAGCTCTTCTACGGCCCTTAGCCTGTTGAGGTCTATCACAACTCCTCCGAGGTCGAACACGATATTTCTGATGCTTTTAAGCCATTCCATGTTATTTCCCATTTTTTATAATTCTATTATTACAGGTATGTGGCCGGAGTGGGGCAGTAGCTTGTCTGTAAGGTCGGCGGTGGCTATTTTCAAGTGGCTTGTGACGGTGCCGTCGGGAAGCATGAATGAGGGTTCGCACAGTACATCGCGATCTATTACAAGCTCATAGTGCCTGTCGGTGTCGGTGAGAGTGCAGAGTATGTTGGCCGCGCCATATTCCACTCCGAGTAATTCTTGCAATTTCTCTTCGGGTGCGAACGATACTCTTGGAATGCCAAGGGCATTGCTGAAATCCCGGGTAACGAATGGTTTGTCGGCACTCATTACGAGCAGCCAGAAGCGTGTCTGCCGACGGTTGGTGAGAAGAATGTTCTTGGCCATTCTGCCGCCTAAGCGCGAGTTGATATAGACCGCCTCTTCCATTGTGTGGGAAGTGGAATTGTCAACTCTCTCGAACACGATTCCAAGTTCCTGCAAAGTGCTGTATATGGTATGCTGCAGTGGAGTGGAGAATTCCTCGGGAGGAGTCCTCTTTATTTCGCTGACTTCTATCATAATCTTTAAAGACGATGTCTTGAAAAAAGAGAGGCAGGTAATCAGATCAAAAATATATTGTCTTTATTGCCTGCCGTAATCTTTATTTCTTCATTGCGAATTTGCGCGATGCCAGACGGTAACCGTCACAGAATACCTCTACGAGATAGTCTCCCGGTGTGAGTGTGGAGTTTACATTCCAGTACATTGTAACTGAAATCTCTTCGTTGGCATATTCTACCTGACGGTGGGCTGTAGCCTGGAGTGAGGCCCCGTCCATCTGGAAGTTACCCCCACCTGGAAGCAGACTGCCTTCGGGGGTGGATATGCGCACATAGAAGTCTTTCATTCCGGCAGCCGCTGTATTGTTGGGACTGACGGTGAAGTGAACTGCAAGTTGACGGGCTTTAGTTATGTTTTTCTCGTTTTTGCCTTTCTTGTTGAGTGCTGAGAGAGAAAGCCCGGTGATGTTGAGCTTTTTTGCGAGCTTCACGGTCTGGCTCAATTGCTCGTTGTCTCTTGAGGTTGTGGATACTTGGGTAGCAAGTTGCTGATTACGTTCGGTAACCTGCTGAATTTCCTGACGCAGACCCTCGTTTTCTTCTCCGAGGCGCTTAATCTCTTCGAGGTAATGTTTAAGTATCCCTTTCAAGGTAGCGATCTCGCCTTCAAGTTCCTTTATTCGGGCTTTATTGCTCGCATTGCTGCGGCGTTCGGTTTCAAGGTCCTTCAACAGACCTTCTACTTTCATGCGTGCCTGATTGTATTGCTGTACGAGTGAGTCGTTTTTCAGATATACCTGTTGGTCTTCATATTGATTGAAGTCGGCGTTGAGTTGTTCGAATTCGTTTTGCAACACAAGGCGGTCGTTGGCAAGACTCAAAGAGTCGGCTCTTGCTTCGGCCCGTATGGCGGCTTCTGTCTGTCGGGAGTTGCTGACTATTAGAACAACCGTAAGAGCTATCAGGCAGACGAGAGCTGCGATGCCGATTGTCAGTATTTTTTTCTGATTCTTATCCATCTTTGTTTTGTCAGGTTCTTTTGAAGGCTTCGGGCCGATAATGAAGTCGTATGAACGGCTTCGACAAGTCCGGTCTACGGGACTGCAAATTTACATTTTTAATACGGTATAAGCAAAAAAGAAGCCGACATCTCTAACGAGACATCGGCTTATACTGCTTACCGTATCAGGTATTACTTCTGAGCGGGAGCTTCAACAGCAGCGCTGTCAGCTACAGGAGCGTTGGAATCAACTACAGTTGTGTCTTCAACAACTACTGCGGTTTCTTCAACTGCTACTACAGTGTCAGAATCAGCTGCTTCAGCAGCCTTGTTGCCGCTGCAAGATACCATTGCTACGCTGAAAACAACAGCGAGAGCGAGAACGATCTTTTTCATTTTTCCTAAAATTTAAAATAATAAAACAATTTTTTTGCTATCAAAAACGGTGCAAAGCTAATAAGCATTTTTGATTCCGCAAAAAAAAATCAAAGAAAAATAACCCGTGCGACTGCTTTTTAACACTTCATTAGCTATGACTGAGTATGCGAAAGATAGGCTCGGATATAATTAATTGATTGTTAATTAGAAGTTTATGTAATCAGTAACGAAAAATAAT
Organism: uncultured bacterium; assembly: GCA_905214715.1. Taxonomy (GTDB): domain Bacteria; phylum Bacteroidota; class Bacteroidia; order Bacteroidales; family Muribaculaceae; genus Lepagella. The sequence goes on from CAJMMT010000015.1 coordinate 39,380, forward strand.
CGATGGTTGGCCGATAGTGCTGAATTTTATGATTACGGCTCTTTATTTGTAGTTCTGAGGTGAGATGGGTAATCTGTATTGAGTATCCTTTGTGAGTATTCTTTGACGAATATCTGCAAACTTACTCTGAAAATATTTGATTTTTTGAATAGTTACATTATCTTTGCGCATAACTGAAACCAACTTCGCAAGAGTGCGAAGACGAAATAACTTATTGATTAATTTGAAACCTAATACAGCACCATGAAAAAGTTTTTCCTTGTGGCCTTATGCGCATTATGCGTATGCTCGCTGTCGGGCAGGCAGAAAGTAATGAAAATCCATCTTGCCAATGGTAAGTCGGAGATCAAAAAAGTAGAGGATATAGTAGAAATTACTTTTGAGGAAATGGAGGACTCCGAGTGGCCGGAAGACCCCGATCCTCCTATGAACGGATATATAAAGTCGGTATTTACCGACGGTGAGCTGATGTACTATGGCAAAGATCCTGAATACAGCAGTAAAGACGGTGCTATATATTTCCTTTATCTAAAAGATCTGAATAACAAGGAACGTTCTACGAGCGTGAGTTTCTATGTGAATGTTCCGCGTCAGAAGAACGGACAATTCGAGTTGCCGGAAGGTACGTATACAACTTCCAATACATGGGCTGTGGGTACTTTCAATAACAAGGAGACGGCTAAGTATAAATCAAACTGGAATGTGGTTGACCCTAAATGGGTGCAGTATGTTGTTGAAGACGGCGTATTTATAGTCGAGAGGATAGATGCCTCGACATATAGTGTGAAAGGTCGCGTTAAAGGCGGTTCGATACAGGATGACGGTTCGATAGCGCATAATGAGTACGGCATAGAGTTCGAATATACCGGCAAATTGCCTGTGGAAGATTATTCCTCATATTATGAGGATCCGGAAGATCCGGAGGATCCCGATAATCCAGATGTTCCCGATGCTGAAATCCTTACAACCGGCGATTTGTATTATTACGGCGGTAATGAGTATTACCTCAATCTGAAAGACAAGCGGCCGGTAGATACCAACGAGATTACTCTCTATCTATATTCAACTCCGGATGGCGGTCTGGAGCTGCAATCTGGAGATTATTTACCCGCGGCCGACCATGTCGATATGACGTTTGCATCTGATAAATCTTCGTGGACCTTCATTGACCATGATATGTATGATGATCGTGTGCGTTGCAACCTTGACGGCGGTTCTGTGAAAATAACATCCAAGGGTAACCACGAATATGAGATATCAGGCACGGTGAAAAGCTCTGAAAATGGTAAGGCGTTTTCTTTTACCTATTCAGGTACAATTCCTTTTGAGGATTATTCTTATTGATGCCGTGATGTAAATACTATGGCATAATATAGATACTATGGCATAATGTAGATAAGGAGATATCAAAATAAAAGTACCGCACCCCAAAAGTCATACATTGATTTTGGAGTGCGGTATTTGTTTAGGGAGACTGCCTTAAATACCATTTTGTTGATAAATCCGTATCGAGACAGACGGCTTATATTCCGAAAAGGAACTGCAGTGGCTCGGAGTCCCGCATTTTATCGGCGGCATCTCCCGAATATATCTCGCCATCAGTTAACGAGAGTTTCCTGATTTTTGCTTTGGGGCTGAAATCAAGTTTCTTAAGGTCTATCCAGAAAATATCGGGACTCAATGTAGATTCAAAATAATATACCAGATTTTTCTGGTCGGCAACCGTACGCCAGCGAGTGGACGCTATGTTTGGTTGCGAAGGAATGGAGATCCCGAGGGGAACCGAGACGTTGCGCATGACACTGAACACACCAGCCACCGCCTGGCGATAATCGGAGGTTTGAGGCAATACCTTGATGTAAAATGATGCACGGACGAAACGGTCGGACGCGCGGTTGGTTCCCGGCAACATGACAAGACCGCCGATCTGGTTCCAATAGTCATCTAACGTCTGCTGCTTGTCATATGTAGGAGAGTTGGTCATTACCTGACAATCTTTGCCGCTATGAATAACGAGTTTCTCGGCGATGTATTCGAATATCGCGCTATTGCCGGTTGAATCGGAAATAGAAAGATGCAGTGTCGATTTAGCTCCATTGGGGAGATCGGGGTCATCAATGCGGAACAATTCCTTTCCAAGCTCCTCGACTGCCTCATCCACGGTGGCGAAATTGTCAAGCACATATTGCGTCCATATGCTCAGACCCATGACAGGGCGGTTGTCGCCGGCTCTGTGATAATCCGATTCCGCCAAAAAAAGAAGATTGGCCACAAGCCCTTTCTCGTTGATTCCGTCGCAGACACCTATGTCATACCCCGCTGTAACCACGCTACCGTAAGAAGAAGTCCATTTCACGGTATTGTCGGTCATCCCTCCACGACGAGTCATTCCTCTCGGGAAAAAATAAATGTTGGATTGAGGATCTTCTTTCCAATCCATCGTGCGTCCCGTTACCACCATGTCTTCCGGGCCAAGATACACCGCCCGAGTACATGCATCAGACGGAACAGATATGCTGTACGCGCAGGCAATAATCGATACTATCGCAATGATTCTATAACGACCTGTTTTATTCATAATACTTTATTTGTAATTAGATGAGTGTTATTCAAAAAACATTAGAAATAGAGCATTGTAATAATGAAGTAGTTTCTACTTCCTTTCATGCTTTACGTAAATAGTCGAAACAACTTCAATAAGTAGCTGCGAAGAATAAATGCACATATGATAGGAGCTTGTTTTTGAGGTGATTTCGCAAGCCGAAGAGGGCGAAATGCGGGCATTGCAACCGATGAAACCTTGCGGAAGCGGCCAAAAAGAAGTCATCTCATATGTGAAATTCTAAAAAACATATTAACATTTATTTTTCGTAACTACTTATTAATCCGATAAACCACACTGTCTGTATTGTAATCATTCCAACGTATTCTTTCGGAAATTTGTTCAATATCCGACTAAACAGGCTCTTAAATTACAATAGGATTGAGAGGATTTTTTGCGGGATGTTCATATCCTTCCGGAGAAGGTATAGGAAACGGGCTTCATATTGCTTTCTGCTTTGCCTGGTATGTTATATGTCGGACTGATTTTATCTGTACCTCAGTATATTTATCCCTTGTGGTTGCGTATGATATGCAGAGGCTTGTTATTTCTTCCTGGATTTTGGAAAAGGAAGTTCTTCCCACAATGTCCTGATAACTTTCAAGGTTTTTTTCCGGTCGCTGAAGTCAAGGATATAGCCCTCTTTCGCACCTTTGTACGCGCAACCTGTTTCAGCGTCAGCCATCAATTCCGCGATGCACGGCAGTTTTTTCACAAAAGCGATGTTGTCGCAAGCCGTTATCACGCATTTCCCATTTACATAAATTACATAGTCGCCCATCATTTTACGGGAGCGGACTTCTCCCAATGGGGCAAGTATGTCGCATACGAATTCTATGAAATCTGAAGAACAGGCCATGTTCAGTCTTGCGGAAATAGTTTGCAGAAGCCCTGCTTGTTGAACTGATAATACATTTCGATACGCTCAGGAGTATCGTTTTCGAGCAACAGCAGCAACTCTTTGGCAAATTCGAGAGTTGCGGAGCCGTTAGCAGTGACTATGTTATTGTCGCTTACGGCCTGGGCATGGATATAACCCTTTGGATTGGTATAGTTCTCGCCTCCCCATGACCGCAATTGTTCAGGTCCGTTACCGGTATGCTTGATGTTATTGAGAAACCCACATTTAGCCATGAACGAGGCCCCATTGCATATGGCACCTACAATTTTACCTTTTTCGATAGCTAGCCTGACTATATGCATGACCGGTTCCGCGGCCGTGGTATCCCATCCGAAGCCGCCGATCAATACCAACGCGGCATAATCATCCGGCATAGTATCGAATGAATAATCGGGCAAAGTCCTGAATCCTCCGATTGATTTTACCGGCTCCATTGTAGGAGCGACGATTTTGTTGACATATTTCGGCTGTTCTTTCAATGCATATTCATCGGAGGCAATCGCCTGAGACAGATATACAACCTCATGCGCCGCATAGTCCGGCAGAAGGATATAAAGGATTTCTTTACTCATATTTTTTAATTCCACTGATCTGCTCTCTTGAATCGTATTGCAAATTTACAAAAAATCCTTATGTAATTTAAAGCAAAACAGATGATCTATAATTATAATTCAGGTATATTCTTGTTTTTCATTATAGCGGAAAACGTTATTTCTCGGAATCATCTATTACGATAAAGCAGATTTCTCCAAAATGTTGTTTCCCGACTTCCTCTCCTTTCAGGATAGCAGGCATTGTAATCATTCCCTTTGATTCGAGTATATCAAGCAAATCCCACATTACTTCGTGGTAAAAAATGATTTGTCCAACCCGTTCTGACGAAATATTATGTGCCGTATACCATGCGTTGCAGTATTTCTTGACTGCATCGCTTAATTTGTTGGTAATGCTTTTACACAGTATGTCAATATCGTCATTGTTGTAGGCATGCAATACCGGAATAAGGATATTTCCTTGCTCATCAGTCAGTCCCCATCCTTTTACTGAGTTTATTATATCTTTATTCTCAATCCTACCCCCTTTGGTTTTCATTACTTCCTGCGCGAAGGAAGTAAGTTTGCCGGAACTTAGCCAATATCCTAAGTTGTCAGTCCAATTCTGTTTTACCGGGCCATAGCCATTTGTGCCGATTTTATCGTGTGAACGGCTTTCGAACATAGCCCAGTATGCCCCGGACCATGTGTCATGGTCTTCGCAACTGATAGAAGAGGAGAGTCGTTCGTCATCCCATATATAAGAATCGAGGAGATAGGAAAATATAAGGCTATATGTTTGGTTGGCGTATCCGGACTTGTCAAAATCGGAGATGAGTTGCTTTATTTCTGGCTCGATAGCTGGGAATATACTATCGGCAAACTCTTTAGATTGCTTACGAATCGCTGAAGTCTCATCCTTTCCGAAGATGTTTATCGAAGTCGTATATATTCCATTGTCAGAAGAAAGTAAATCTCCGACTTCAAGCAGGCGTAGCTGGCTGTTGCAGTGTGTGATACCGAGTGAATCTAATCTGGTTACACTTCCGGGCTGAACGAATGCGCAAAGAATGCCCCAGTTATTATCGGTAAGATACTGGGAGGGATGAAAACTTGAATAGGAGCAGAATGCTGTCGTGTCAAATAATTTATAAGGCCTACCGACAATCGTATTGGACTCCTGTGCCTCAATGTTGTCGGGCGTTTCGGTCTGAGCTATCGTTGCTACTGCAATGATGGAGCAGACGATTGATGCGATAATTCGATTTAACATATCCGATAAAGTTTGATTTGCAAATTTCGTTATAATTTCCGGATATATGGATGAACAAATGTTGAATTCAATTGCCTTTTCTATTGGCTCTTGCAATTTTTTCTATTCCTGGAGAGTTTGCTTTTCCAATATTGTCATTCCTATAATCAAGCTCAACGATTTTCATCTTGTAACGTGATTAGTGGTCTATAATCCATCAATCTCTTTTTGTAGTAGGTCAAGGAATTGTGCAGCGTGGGTGCCGTCCATCTGCGTGTGGTGGAACTGGAACGATACTGTCAGCCGGGTTTTGAACAATGAACGGCGGCAGCGTCCCCATATCATAAAGGGATTGTTGAAAATTCCACTATACATTCCAATGGCTCCGTCAATTTCATATTTTGCCAATGCAGATGTGCCGATAATCATTCTGTCGGTAATGTCGTGGTTTTCATTAGTTTCGGAAACATGAACGGTCAGCCGCAGATAATACTCATTGAATTGATAGAGATTCTCGCTGAAAGGCACATCGCATGAGCTGACTTCTCCCGATGAGTTGGCGACAATCGTATTGACCGCCAAAGAATCATACTTGATTAGTTTCTCTCCAACCGGCAGCATATAGAACTCCTTGACTTGCGAGGCGGCTTTACCGATGCACCAGCACATCATCATATTGAATTTCAACCCTCGCTTTTTGCTTATATGTCTGAGACGGCTAACATTAATGGTCTTGATAAGTGTCACCATCGGCATCGGAGCCTTCATCCACATATCGAAAGCGTATGCCCGGGTTGTCTCCTTCGGATTTATTTCCTGCATCATAGTTTTTTGATGCAAAATTACTATACGAGGGGTATTCACAATAGAAGAAATGAGACATCTTATTTTTTTAGAAATTAGACATCTTATTTTTTTACTGTAAGCATATATCCTATTCCCCTCTGGTTGAGTATCGAGATTGAACTGTCGAGGCGTAGATGGTAGCGCAATTTATGTATAAAGCCGTGGAGAGAATTTCGGCTGTATGGGTCATCGCGCTGCCATATCAGGTGCATAAGCACGGAAGCTTCCACAGTATTTCCGCGATTTATGGCGAGTTCCCTTAGAATTTTGGCTTCGATGATTGTAAGTTGGACGGGTTTGCCCTGAGAATGTTCAAGCATCTGTGTCGGCACATCAAGAGTATACTCTCCGACTGCCAGTCGTTCGCTGTTATCAGATATATTCCTTCGGAGCAACGCCTTGATTCTGACAATCAGTTCAAGCATTTTAAAAGGCTTCTTGAGATAATCGTTGCCTCCGAGTTCAAAACCTTCAACGATGTCGTCAATTCCCGATTTGGCGGTCAGAAAAAGAATAGGCACATGACGGTCAATCTGTCTGATCCGGCGGCCCATTTCAAAACCATCCATCCTCGGCATCATCACATCCGCCACAATCAGATCCGCTCCGGAACGGGTGAATTTATGTAACCCTTCCTCTCCGTTGACGGCTGTGCTTACGTCAAATCCATTACGTTGAAGCGTTTCCGACACAATCATCGCGAGAGTGGAGTCATCTTCTACCAGTAATATCCTGTCCCTCATTGTCCTTTGAATTTTATTGTGAATGTACTGCCTTTACCCGGCTTGCTTTCAACGCTTATTGACCAGCCGTGTTTCTCGACTATGGTCTTGACATAGTACAGACCGATGCCATAGCCGCGCACTTCGGTTCTGTTGCCATGCGGCACACGATAAAATTTTTTGAAAATATCCGGCAGAGATTTTTCAGGTATCCCTATACCGTTGTCGATGACTGATATGTTGCTCCCATCAGCTCGTACCGTTATTGCGACTTCCTGTGCGGAATATTTGATGCTGTTCTCAATCAAATTGCCGACAATATTGGAGAAATGTGTCGGATCTGCCTCGACGGTAGCATCTCCAGGACATTCGAGCGAGATTCCACATGGTTTGTCTGCCCGGAGTTTCTGTTGCTCTATCACTGTCGTAAGAAACGGTCTGAGACTTATGTTTTCTTTTGACATGGTGAGATTTTTGCGCCGCTCCATACTCATTGCGAGAATATTCTCTACAAGTCCGGCAAGTTTGGAAAGCTGGTCAAGCGCCGCCGTCAGATATTTCTTCGTCCTTTCCTCATCACCCGGGTCCGGGAACTGAAGCAATGAATCATTGGCGGCGTAAGCAATGGCAATAGGCGTTTTCAATTCATGGGTCATATTGTTTGTGAAGTCATCCTTCATCTCCTCAATGGTGCGGAGTCGCCTGATGACACGAAGTAGATACCAGAATCCGAATGTAAGCAATAATGCGATCAGTGCGGATGTCGCAATGACCCCGCTCATTTCCCCAAGAATATTTTTGGTCAAGGGGGATATATAGGCATAATACAGTATGTCTTCGTTGACACGGTAAGTAATTTCCCACAGGTCAGATGAATATTCCAATGTGCCGTCTGGAACAACTATATAAACCTCTTCAGGATAATATCCCGAGAAACCGAGGTCTCTGCGGAATGCTTCTTCCAGTTTTGATGTGTCCGGTTCTTCTATCTTATCGGTATAACTGTCATCGTGGATCAGTCGGGCTATCATGGACATGAGCTGTTTATCAACGCGAAAGAATCCCTGTGAGTAATTCTTCTCACGTAATTCATCGGCATCCATAGTGTCTCCGACATCGGATTTCTGTAGGCCTAACTGAATCCAGACCACATCATCTTTTCCGCCAAGTCCGGCATCTATTATCCTGTCAACAGTCTCGATCTGATCGGCCCGGCTCAGACACTGTTCCACATCTTCCATGTATCTGTCCTTTATGGAGCCATACAGACGCACCATGAAATACACGTTGGCTGCAAGCAGCAACGTGAATATGACGCGAATCAATGTAAGAATCAGCTTAAAGTGTTTCATATCAGTGTAAAATTATTAAAATTTAGCCAATACATCATTGCGCGGATTGTAAGATTAAGACTAAATAAGGGAGAATAAGGATTGAATAAGACTATCCATTCTAATTTCACAACATGAAACTTTATATACTATCACTGATATTGCTACCTGTATTGGCTCATGGATACATTATAGAACCGGATTCCTTGAAAGTCAAGGAGCTCGGAGAGATAACCATTATAGCAGACGCACAGCATACAAGTGCAACCAAAACGGTCTATATCCCATCAGAAAGACAAAAGACAACAGCCTCCGACGGTGTTTCACTCCTTTCAAGGATGAACATACCGCAGTTGAGTGTGAATCCGATAAACGCGACAGTCACGACAGCCGACAATCAGGGCGTGAACCTATATATAAATTCCCATCCGGCGACTAACGAGGATATCAGCGGACTGAATCCGGAGGATATAAAAAGAGTGGAATATCTTGATTTCCCTACGGATCCTCGATTTCAACAAGCCAGGCATGTCGTTAATTTCATAACACAATCCTATATTTACGGAGGATATACCAAACTTAATGCAAAGGAAAGGTTCATGGTGCGAAGCGGAGAGGCGTACGTGTACTCAAAGTTCGTTTATAAAGCAATGGAATATGACGTTATGGTATCGGGTGATTATGACTACAATCCACATATCGGCTCGGTTTCAGACGAGACATACCGACTTGAATCATGCACACTCAAACGGGAAAATGGCACAGAGACCGGACGGAAGCACCAACGAGGTCTATACTCGGCTTTGCGTGCCACATGGAACAAAAATGATAAATTCACGTTTCGCAATCTTGTGTCATACAGCAGAATCAATACGCCTCTATATCAGACATCAGGATATGTGAATTTTTCAAATCTGTACTCTTCGGAGACTTATCATTCTGAATCACCATCGGAGAACAATACCCTCGGATGGAACAGCGAACTTTTTGCTTCTCTCGGTTGTGGATGGTCATTAAACGGAACCTTTCAGGCGGAATATGCCGGCAATAAGACAACTTCCAACTATACGACAGAGATTGAGTCTATCAAAAACCATGCTGATGAAGGTTCATGGTTCCTCAGAGGAACGGCACAGGCAAACAAAACGTTGTCTGACAAGATAACATTGTTTTCAAACGTATCCTCAGGCGGAGGACACACTAAGATTGACTATTCCGGATCAAGCGATGCCGTCAACCGTTTTCGGCAGACTTTCACCGGTATAACCTTTGGCGTGGCGTTGAATTATCAAAAGATAGCAGGAAGCATTGATGGAGGCTATGCCTTTGAATCCAACTACATAAACGGGAAGACAATGGACGACCGTTACCCCTTTACTCACATAAACGTGCAGTACGCTCCTAATCAGAAACATTCCATCAGCCTATGGTTCCAGTATGCCACATTTTCACCCGACGCGACAATGAAGAATCCCAATATAATACAGGAATCAGAGTTGATGTATATATCAGGTAATCCGGACCTGAGATGTTCACGTAACACCTCTGCCAACATAAGCTATACATGGCTACCTGACAACACATGGCAGATGTCGGCATACGCCACGATGTTCCGTATCGCAAACCGTCAGATAGCTGTCTACACCCTGGACGGTCCCGATGGTTCGATGCTTAAGAAATATCAGAATGACGGTGATTATAATCACGGACAAATCGGTGCCAACCTTACCGGAAAGTTTTTAGACGGAAGGTTGTCTTTCTCAGTGGCTCCCCGGCTTCTGCTGTATAGGACCACCGGCAGCAACAGCATATCGCATTTCCCGTTTACGGCAAGCGTCAATGCTGATTATTATCTCGGGAATTTCTTTTTCAACGCATATTATGATTCCGGTACGAGTTATGTTGACGGTGAGAGCGCATACATGCGCAAGATGCCGATGAGTTATTCGGCAGGTGCGGGATGGTCGTCGCATGGCTGGAACATCCAATTGTCATTGGTCAATATTTTACGGTCTTCATGGAAACTCAGCGAGGATACATTGATAACCCGGTGGTATGACAGTTACATGACTCAGTTCGGCTCAGACTATCACCGCCGCGTATCACTGTCTGTGTCCTATACATTCAATTACGGAAGAAAAGTCAGTCAATCCGGCGAGCTTAGCGGTGAAAAGAGTATTTCCACATCAATACTCAGATAATTGCGGATGGGAAAATAGGTCGGAGTATGGCATCTGGTATTCGACAAGTTGTTTGGGAGTCAACCCGCTGAAATGCCGAAATTCACGGATGAAATGCGACTGGTCGGAGTAGTCGGTGGCGTATGCGATGTCGGCATAATCACGTGATCCGAGTTGCATCATACGTAAAGCACGCTGAAACCTTACTATGCGTCCATATTCTTTCGGGTTCATGCCGACACATTCGCGGAATACGCGCATGAATTGTTTCTTTCCCAGACAGGCGATTCCCGAAAGCCTATCGACATGTGTTGACGGATTGAAGAGCATTGTAGAAAGAGTCGCGCCGATTCTTTTGATGTTCAACGATGGCTTGATTCGTGCGGTCAGCCATTGCTCAATCAACGATATTGCCGATTCGGAATCAGGGCAGTCAAAAATTTGGTCAGCAAGTTGACTCAGTTGTCTGTTCTCAATATCGTAGCCGGATATTTCCTGATTGTAGAAAGCGGACGGAGGAGTATCAATGAACAATCCTATGGTGTGAGGATAAAATACAGCGACAACCATCTCGGTATTGCCATCCGAGGCTATATGAGCCGGAAAGTTGACCTGACCGCTGACGGTGAACTTGTCTTGCCGGGAGGATAATTCGGGTATATAAAGAGGCGAGCCACGATGAAAAATCATCTGCGGACAACCGATTGGGAAGGTCAGGACCCTGAAAGGCTCATCTCTTTTCAGTATCCAATAGTAGCGCACATAAGGGCGCAAGTCTTCCCTCGGTCGGATAGCTTTCATTTGTCTAATCCGTGTAACCGTTTCATTATCCATGCCATATTTTCTCCGAGATTGCGCATGTTTGCCATGCCCTCCTCATCGCTGAGTACATCACCTATGTTCTTGCCATAAACCATATTCCAGTATGTTGAGCCAACAACAATCATTTCCTTATTGAGCATAAAATGGTTCATGGTATCGACAGTTGTCATTCCGCCGCCACGACGCACAGGCGCCACCGAAGCTCCTGCTTTATGGCGGAGAAGTCCGGGATTGGTTGCGACTACAACGCCGCCTCGCTCCAGAAACGCTTTCATTTTGGATGAAACATCGGCGGAATATACCGGGCTGCCGAGTATTATGCCGTCAGCTTCAGTCATCCGGTTGAATATCTCTGCAAAACCATCTTTGGTAAACACGCAGTTCTCACGACCTTTGCAGGCGAAACATCCCCGGCAAGGCTGAATCTCATAATCAGCTAACTGTATCAGCTCTGTTTCAAAGCCATCTTTGTTCAGTTCATCGAAGACTTTGCCGATAATGATGGCCGTGTTGCCGTCCTTGCGTGAGCTTCCGTTAATGCCGATTACTTTCATCTGTTGTAGTTGCGTTTAATCTCGTCGATTGACTTGCCGCCGATACCGAAGTTCTCATCAGGCAGTTCCTTGATGGTGACGGTGAAAAACTGCTCCGGGATATGGGTTATCTCGGAGGCGGTTGCTGTCAGGCGTTCAATCAACTGTTTTTTCTGTTCTGCGGTCAGATTCCCGCTCTCGATTGATATGTATGGCATAATAATCCTCTTTCGTCATTATGTAGAAATGCTCTGTCCGTTTGTCTCCGAGAGGAGACAGTATGTCATGGTTCGTATGATGGAACTTGAATCCGCTCTTTTCGCAAACACGTTTAGATTTATTGTTTCCTTCATAATATCCGCACCATACGGTTCTTAGCCGCAATTCATTGAAACATCTCGACAGCAGGGCTTTGACCGCTTCGGGTATGAAACCTTGCCCCCAATAGGGCTTGCCAATCCAATAGCCTATCTCAGCTTCGCCCGGCTTCATGGCTGCGGAATGAAGACCATCCGCAAACATGATTCCGCAACTGCCAACAGGCTCGCCAGTATCTTTCAGAACGACGGCGTATGTTTCCGGCGCAGAAAATACAGTCCTGATTATTTCAAGACTATTCTCCACCGAAGTATGTGGCATCCATCCTGCAATGGGTCCTATATCCGGGTCGCACGCGTATTTATATAGTATGCCGGCTTCCGATTCTCGCCATGGACGCAAAATCAATCTTTCTGTTTCAATCATACCAGCAGTGTTTTAACATTATCATCGAAAAACATTGTCGGAGTAAACTCCACAATCTGATAGTCGGCGATACCGTTGATGTTAAACGGGTCTTTTGCAATGATGGCGTCCACTGCTGTGCGGTTTTCAGCCTTAATCATAATCACTCCGCCAACACGCGGTGTCTGTGGCCCTGAGGCGATGAAATCTCCGACGGCATAATGCTTAGCGAGATATTTACGGTGTGCAGCAAGGAATCTGTCAACCTCATTCAACGGTTTCTTGTATGTTAGAATTGCGATAAACATGGTTTTATTTCCGTTTAATTGTCTGGCATTTACATTTAGTCATTTCCTCGGCGAAAGCCTGTTCGCCATGCTCGCGGATGTAGCGGATGCAAGCCGGACGGTCTGATCTAAAAAGAAAAGCGAATACCTTTCCGATGAAATTGGAATATATCTTGCACTCGCTTACATCCTTACGACATTCGGCACAAGAGTGATAACCATTACCTTTTGCGCAAGACCTTATCTTTCACCACGAAGCCTTTTCGTTATCATGGCAACCGGGACATTTGTCTGACAGATACTTACGGCACGCGCCGCTGTAGAGACCGCACGCCGCTATAAGTTCTTTGTTTGTCTCGATTTTCTTCATGGCAAGAATTTACATTTGAACATGTGCAAATTCATGGTCAATCCATATAGTAGCTTCCGTGCCGACGAATCGAAGCAGCGTATAGTTCGGGTCAGTAGGTCCACCGGGGAAATGATTTATATACCAATCCTGCCATTTCTCCTTACGTATATTGTCATCATTGATAATTTCCACAGTGCCACGCAGACAAACACTTGAACCGCCTTTATCGTAGCATAACCCGGCTTTCGGATTACGCTTGAAATCAGTAACCTTTACAGAATCGGCCCCGGTTGCCATCCATACAGTACCGCATCCTTGGGTATCGCCTTTAGCCATAGGTACGGGACGCGGGAAACCATCACTGTTTACAGAAGCTATTGTTACTGTACTGCATTCCGCAAGAAGAGCCTCAGCTTTGCGTATCAGGTCAGAGTCGCTATGCTGTTTCCAGCGTTTGAGATGCGGGAAGAACTGACGCATCATTTCCTTTACCTGTTCTTTTGTCATGTTCTGTCCCGATTGCTTGTTGATTTCATCCGTGAACTGCGCGCAGTGGTCTATCATCTGCTCCATAGTCATGTCCTGCGTGAACTTGCCGTCCTTGTAGCAGTATGTGCAATAATCTTCGGTTGACGTACCATCGGCATTCGTGCCGAGGATTTCATTTGTAAGCGGCATTCCGCAGCTCTGACAGAATCTTTGTTCCATGTCGTTATTTTTGTTTTTTGCGATTTGACATTATGGTATCGAAGTTCTCTCGACCCCAGTTGATGAGGGCTTCGACGTGCGGTAAAAGTGTCCTGCCTAAATCGGTAATGGAATACTCTGTCCTTGGAGGAACATCGGGAAAGAGATCGCGGTGTATTATTCCGTCTGCCGTTAACTGACGCAGTACCTGCGAAAGCACTTTCTCCGATACCGACGGTATGTTACGGTACAGTTCATTGAAGCGCACCGGCTCGTTCTCGGAAATCTTAACGAGAACTACCAGCGTCCACTTGTTGCCGAGCCATTCAAGCATTGGAGCGGCTTTGCAATATTCGTAGTCCAATTTTTTTGCCATTTTCGACAGGGCAAAAAAAGGTTGATAAAGAGCGAAACAAACTTTTTGGTAAGGGCCAAACCGTTCGGTAAGTTGTTGCTTTAGGTCTGATTGTCACCTAATTTTGCATCACAAAATTATTAAAAAATATCAAGATATGGTATACCCGGAACTACATTTCACAGGTCAGGTATGGCGACCTCCTTACGAAGCCAATTCGCAACTCCTGCAACTTACATCGGGATGCACGTGGCACAAGTGTAAGTTCTGTAGCCTTTACCACGGTACGCCTTTCCGTATGTCGCCATTATCGGAAGTGGAGGAAGACTTGAAAGTTATCCGTCAGTGGCAACCGCATGCCCGACGTGTGTATCTCACTGGAGCAAACCCATTCGCATTGAGTTACGACAAGCTTATGGATGTGGCGCTCCTATTGAGAAAGTATCTTCCACACATGATTTCATTCGGCATGTTCGCCCGCGTCACCGATATCACCCCAAAATCAGTGGAGGAACTGAAGAATCTTCACCATCTGAAACTTGACAGTATCAACATCGGTATCGAGACTGCCCATGACCCGACACTGGAATGGATGAACAAAGGCTACCATGCTTCCGATATTCTTGAACAGCTTTCAAAACTTGACGAGGCAGGTATCCGCTACAACGTGTTCTATCTAAACGGACTGGGCGGCAAAGGAAACGGCGAGGCAAGCGCGATAGCAACTTCCGATGTGCTGAATAAACTGCATCCCTGCATCATAAATATCGTTTCACTAACGATATTCCCTGAATCCCGGTTATATCAGGAGGTGTTGGAAGGTAAATATATCGAGGAACCGGAGATTGAGCGACTGGTTGAGATGCGCACACTTGTCGATCGGTTGAATCTACGGGTCAATCTGCTTGGTCATCATATTTCCAATACGGTACCGATTACGGGTGCATTGCCGGACGATAAAACCGCGATACTCCGTGAGTTTGACAAAGCGATAGCACAGTTCCCTGAAAAAGAGCTGAAAGCCTATCGTAACAGGATATGGCATCTGTGAAGATTTCGTTCTGATTTAAGAGCCTGTCTGGATTTAACTTCCATTCACCCGAAGAGGATTTTTTTGAAATGTTTCCGCAAGTTGAGGAGGGCGCGGTGCGGGCACCGTAACCGACGAAATCTTGGCGGGAACAGCCAAAAAAGACCTTCGGGGGATGGAAAGAATTTCCCATTCATCTCTCAATTATAAATTCGTGTTAAATCCAAACATTCTCTAAGACAAGGTGTCGCGTCAAAGGTTGCATGAATGAACACCGACGTTCTGCAAGGATTCTCTCCTCCGCCTCCGTAGCAATGTCCCTCCGAGGTCCGACACGGATAAATACCCTGCCGCGATAGCGAACCGGAGGTAAATCGGACGGTCTGACCTCAGCAACCAGCAAATCACCTTCAGGAAACGAAAACCGTTCAACCGACATGGTTGGTAACGGGAGAATATTGCCGTCAGAACGGATGCCCGCAATTTTCTTAAGGAGGTCATCGTCAACATTCATCCCGGCTATACTCCCATCATCTTTTGCTCCGATAATTAGATAGCCGTTCTTACGGGAGCCGTTTCCTCCTCCAATGAGGAAATCGCTTCGACAGACCAAAGAAAGTCAGACGGTGCGATTGATGTGGAGGGTTACTTGAACGGAGGATGATAATTCCGGTGGAGATAGGTTTCAATCTTGTGTTCTACGTAGAGGAATCTGCTACCACAGAAGCGTTGTGTCCCTTACCCATTGGATATGGTACGATTTCGACAAACGGGAACCTGTCATAAGCCGGGCATATCCCTCTAATAACAAAATCCCTGAAGCATTCCAACGACAGTTGGCGGCAAAACAATTCTCGGTATCGCCATCACCGGGTGCCGGAATCACGTTGTCATCTCCGTCTACCGGCAGCGCACCGATTCAAGATGAAGACTTCACTCACGGAGCAGCACTCCCGGATGATTTCAAATTGTGGTTGAGCCGTCATCCCGGACTGACCTTTGACGAAGTCCGCAGCTGTTATCGCGAAGAGCAGAAACAACGTTCGCGAGTGAGATTGAATCATTAGTCGGCGAAGCAGGTATGCGGTTGCGAAGCAATCAATACTCACCGCAAATTCAAACAACGCCGCACAGCCCCCAGATTGTAATACCTATTTACATAGTGTTTTACTACAAGTCAAAGAGGTTGTGAATCACATTGTGTGAGACACAACCTCTTTTGATTAGAAGGATATGATTTGAATCGAAACCCAATTGCTGGATCTTGTCGTATTCAGCCTTTGAAAATTCCGTAATCGGCTCATCTAAGCTAATATTTACCGACTTGTCAATGCAACTTACTTTTTCGGATCACTACAATATCCATAAGTAGCTAAACGACTTAATCCTTTTATCCAATATGAACATTCCTTTACAGAGGAAGTCTTATCTAATGGGATAGTCTTTCAATTTTTACAGCCTTGCGGTATGGCTTTTTCCCTTCACAAGTGAAAGTTATATACACAATTTTGGCAGAACAGTTTGATTTTTCTCCATTGACAGATTCGACCCAATTAACCGGATTGCTGTCTTTGGGTAGGACGAACATAGTTATCCTATCTGATGCTCGACGAGTTCCCATCATGTTTTGAATAACTTGTTGAGTACTAACTATCGTTCGTTTTTCTTCATCCATTGATAATTTATATACATCTTCTTACATCTTCCTTGTTGAATAGCCGTTCCACATTTCTATGGTTTTTGTAAAATACCGGGAACCACGCCAAATGAGGCGTGTAAAAGGATTATCTGCATAATAAATGGGATGGACGACAGCGAAAAGAAAAAATGGCTGAATACGCACTGAATTATGCTCCGTTGGTAAAAGCGTTGCTTGTGGCTATTATGGAGTATCTCGGATGTGGAGATAATATTGTTGAACCGCTCCGCCAGTCTTTGAACGGAATATCCAAATACAGGATTCCAATAACGGATACCGTTCTTCCCAATAAATTAAAATGGAGAATCTATGAACCTGCACGAAGATAAAAAGCTTTTTGCCGATGCGGTATTTGCTACGGCTGAGTATCTGGAAATAAATCCTGTCTTTATTGAAAAGGATTACTGGATAACGCGGTAGTTAAAGATGCTTGCGCAATATGACACCGACAACCGCGCCATATTCAAAGGAGGAACAAGTCTGTCAAAGGCACATTTTATAGGCACACGGTTTTCCGAGGATATTGACATAGCCATTGTCAACGCTTCATCTTTGAACGGCAATCAAAGAAAGATGCTGATTAGAAAACTGGCGAAATCCATGACTGCCGGACTTGATGAGATTCCGGCTCCCGGCGTGACGAGCAAAG
>CAJMMT010000016.1 GCA_905214715.1 uncultured bacterium
GATTATTCATAGTCAGGCATAGCCTTTGGTTAAAGCCGGTTAAAGTCCGGTGCAAACAGTTTGGCTCTCTGCACCGCTCCGGCACACACTGGCGCACCGTTGGTTCCAATACTAATTTTGCGGCATAATTTAAAATTTCAATATAATGACGCAAATTTCATTCGAGATGCTCCCTGAAATGATTGGAGCTCTCACAGAAGAGATAAAATCTCTCAGAAATGATTTTGATGAGTGGCGACGCAACTCATTCAAAGCATCTCCTCAAGATGAAAAACTTATTGGCATAGAAGAGGCCGCAGCTCTCTTAAACCGACCTACTGACACTGTATATAAGTGGGTCCGTGCAGGGAGAATCCCGTATTATAAACCGGGGAAGATGCTGGAATTCCGGGCGTCAGAACTCATGGAATATCAGAAACGAAGTCGTAATGACCGCTCGAAGACTACAACTGACCTTTTGAAAGAGTTGTCGGCAGATGTTCGCCGAAAGCCTAAATCGTTTGGTAATCTGGGGATATAATATGGCTGAAAATATAATCTCCACTCTTGCATCGGCAATGCGCTTGCGCGGACATCACAGGGAATAACCCGGGATAGTTTTCCGCTGGAAGTGTTCCCTCAGAAGGTGCAGAAACTGATTCTACATCTGGTGAAACATCGTAGCTTCAAACTGGAGTTCGTTGCGAGCTGTATGATAACGGCTGCAGCAGCCGCTATCGGCAATTCACGCAGAATCCGGTCCCGTGAAGGTTGGGAAGTCGCACCTATGTTTTACATGATACTCGTTGGAAGACCCGGCATAGGCAAAACACCTCCGCTGGAGTTCGCCTTCCGTCCTCTCTGTGCTATGGTCGCTCTTCTAAATTACATGCGTTTGGGAGCACTGTTTGAAATATTGAATATTGGCACCTTTGTATCTCAAGGAGGAGAAGATCCCAAAATATTCATTCGTATAAATGACCCTCGGCGCATTAAGAAAGACGCGGACGACTCGTCATATACCAATTACATTCTTGAATCCGTGAAGCTTCGTCATAAATCCAGTTGTCACATCTTTGAACACTTTTTCACGAGATACTTGGAGAATGAGACTCGGTGGAATATGATTGAAGATTTTTTCCTTGGCGCATCAACGGATGATCTACTTAATAAATATGAAGGTGGAACACGGAATCGAGTGGATATTCTGAAATATATTTCAGAGAATCTGGATTTATGTCCTGAAAACGACCAAGACGCCAAAGATTTCGAATTCCTTCAGGAGTTCAAAGTACGCCCGGACAGTTACTATAATGCGGACAATCTCCTGACAATAGGCAACCATACCAAGAAAATCAGTAAATGGGTTACAGAAGATCCAGTATTGCTACACCGTACTATCGTAGCGCATAATATTCATATTGATAAGGACTATTATAAAGTCCTTATGTCCAAGCTCATGGTTAATCATAGAGAATACTATCGCGACTACATGGGTTTGAGACTTTATGTGAATTTCCCGGGATATGACGATGTTGTAATGGCCAGTGTTCCATATTCAATTGATCCAGTCGCCTTCTACAAATGGTGGCGCAAGAATCCGGGGTTAGTCACAATGTCAAAAGATGAATTATTGAGCTTATTTTACAACGTTGAAAGAGCAAACCCTAAAGCCCTACTAAAAAAGCACCGAGATCTTCTTAAAAAATGAAAGATTGTGAGCAAAAGGAGTAATAAAATAGAGTTGGCAGCAGTTAACCGTATTACAGATGCTTTCTATCATAGTCAGCGTCTGGATCCTTATATTCCTACTCATGATAAGGAACCTGTATGGGATGGAAACATCTATATACTACACGGTAACAAAGGTTATTCAAAAATTCCCTCACAGATTAAGGGTAAATGTGTGAAGAAGTTGCCAATAAATCCTAAATTCCCTATTACTGTCGTAAATCTTGAAAACTATAAGCGTGATGGAGGAGTCGCATACTTTGTCGTTTTTATCATAGACAACGAAAAACATCCTTATTATCATTTGCTAACGCCCATCGACCTCAAGAGATATATAAAGCAAGCCAATAGCCAAAAAGAGGTTGGCATACCCTTAAGTCCATTACCCGAGGTGACTGGCGATGTTGAAAATGAATTTATACAATTTTTCTACGACTGTAAGAAACAGACTTCTTTTTCCTCTAATGAAGTTCTCCCATTAGAGGAAGTTATAAAAAAGGGATATCCTATAAATTATCAAATCCACGGAGTAACTAATTCAGAAGATGCTGCTTAATATGCGGCTTCACATTACACCTATCTCTATGCCAATATTGGAGACAAAGATAATAAGGTCTTATTCCCGATAGGTGATCAGCCCTATAAAATCATGATGCTTTCTCGTGTAAAACAAGACGTTAGATGCGGAGATAAAACGTTCTTCGGAGAATATAGTGCTGGTCAGGACGATAAACATTGGGAGATTTGTATAGATGAATGTTTCCGTTTAACACACAATTTTGGTGATTCTGAGAGTCGCATCTCAATAAATCTAGACAACCGTAATCTTGAAAGATTCTATGGTCAGCTTTCATTCATTTACGCTATATACAATAATAAAGAATTATTTCTTGGGGACTATCGGATGGACATGGCTTCAATTAAAGAATCCGATTTAAAGGAAGTAGCTGGACAGTACAAATATTGGTCCAATATAATTGAAACCCTCCAAATGCTTCATTGTGACCTAAGTAAAATTGATGTTTCCCAATTAGAAGACCAAGACTTTGACAACCTCAGCTTACTGAAAAAAGCCATATTAGATAAGGATTTAATAATCCAAAAACATGAACTGTCTGATATAACGACAATCTATTTTGGACCATATAAGGTAATTCTATGGACAAAGAAAGTAGCAGAACAGACTTACTCTATCTCTGATTTCTTTAGCCTACGCAGTCAGCACGTTTTTGCTGTAGATGGACCTTCCGGTGAAAAATTTGCCATCTCTATATTTTCGGCGGTTTTCATGAGAGAAGATTTCGCATCTTTTGTAAATCTTGACTATGAAAACTTGATCACCTCGTATGAAGAAGCAGCCAAGTATAATCGTAATATCTCATCCATAGCTAATAATGATGTCTTAACGATGATTAATGGCTACGATAATGCTCCTATTAAGGATGAACGCCTCCTCAAATATGCATTGAAGTTAACTGATTGGATTGCAAATCTTCCAGGAAAGGAGGATATCGCATTTGTATATAAACTAAACCGTCTTCAGATACAGCGCAGACTAAATGGATCATTCTCTGATGAAGAGAATAATGAACTGCTTGATTTAAGTGAATCTGATATCCCCGCTTTCGGGAAGTGGGCAGCAAACATTTTATTAGGTGAGAACATCCGGGCACAAAGATATTGGGTTAAGATGACCCACGATGAACAAGAATCATATAAAAAATACCCTATATTCTATTTTGTTAGGACGTCTGTATAAAAAGGGGAAATTGCTAACGGCAACATCTCCTATTTTTTGTATTTATGAAATTTATTTCTAAATTTAGACAAAAAAATCTGCTTGGAGGATTAAAATATCGAATAATCGAATTTTATTTTGTTTCGTACGGAGAATTTCACTAAATCTATACATCGGCGGATATTTGAAGGCATATTCAAATTTGCCGGACAATTACGAAATGTCGAATTGAGTAAAAAAGAATGGGGTCTTGGCGGTAACGCCTCGGTAAGTCACCAACCGGCTGTTGACCTCCGCGAAGCCATTGAATATGATCTCGCTCGCGAAAAGGATTTTGATTACTCATCACGTCCTGTTTCAGAAATTATCAATCACTTGGCGCGGTTTATTGCTGACCTTTGGCAAATACATCCCTTCAGGGAGGGGAATACACGAACTACCGCTGTATTCCTGATTAAGTATCTGCGTTCGATGGGTATTCCGGCAACTAACGATATGTTCAAAGTTCATTTCTGGTATTTCCGCAATGCCCTTGTCAGAGCTTCTTATAAAGATCTGAATATTACGCCTACGACCGAGTTTGTGGAGCGTTTCTTGCGCAATGTAATTCTTGGCGAAAATAATGAGCTCCGCAACCGAGATATGCTTGTTGGCGCTTCGTTGCCTAAGCCCACGTCCCAAGGTATCATTGCTTCCGCTCCGAAGTCTCAATTTGATACTTTGAACTGTACTTTAGAAGAATTGGCAGTACTCAGAGTTATAGAGAATAACCCCAAAAGCACCCAGACTGAGATAGCGAAATCCATAAAGAAATCGGCATCCACAGTCAAACGTATTACCGCTTCTCTTGTCGAGAAAGGTATCTTAATCCGTCGCAACGGTCGTCGCAACGGCTGGTGGGAGATTCTAAAATAAAGGATATATTTGTGGCAAATTGAGTTGTAATTACTCATCGTTCAATATACCATATAATAAATATTTTTACTATCTTTGCAACATTAAAAGATAGATTGAGCATGGTGAAGTTATCGGCTTAACCGCTTTGCGCCTTAAAACACAAACAATGGCAAAGAACACTATGGGGACTAAGTTGCCTCGGAAATTGGAGCAGAAAATGACTCTTATGGGTGAGCAGATTAAGCTCGCCCGGTTGCGTCGTGACCTCTCGATAGCTCAGGTTGCGGAGCGTGCGACCTGTTCGCCTCTCACTGTGAACCGCATCGAGAAAGGCTCACCCACGGTCTCAATCGGAATCTATGCCCGTGTTCTTTATGCTCTGCAACTTGATGATGATCTTCTTTTGATAGCCAAAGAAGATACCCTCGGACGCAACTTGCAGGATTTAAGTCTAAAACACCGCCAACGAGCATCTAAAAAGGAATAACCCATGAAGAAACTTTTTGTTTATGCCGATTTTGATTGGCTCGATACGCCTCAGTTGATCGGCGAACTTTCCTATAACTCGGTGCGCGGTAGCGAGACTTACGGCTTTTCGTATGATAAAGAATGGCTTGCCAAATATGGCGATGTTTTTCTCAGCGAGGATTTGCAGAACTATACCGGCATCCAATACACCCGTTCGGAGCGCGATATATTTGCATGTTTCTCCGATGCTCTCCCCGACCGCTGGGGACGCACATTGCTGAACCGTCGAGAGCAAATTTCAGCTACTGATGAGAAGAGACCCGTGCGCCGATTGACATCTTTCGATTATCTGATTGGAATTGATGACGCTTCGCGCATGGGCGGTTTCCGGTTTGCCGAAACACTCGGAGGGAAGTTCATCAACTATGAGGAAAACCTTCGTGTGCCACCGTTAGCTTATGTCAGAGAACTGATGCAAGCAGCACATGAGATTGAACTCAGCGAAGAAAAGCACCTTCTGCCGTCGAAGAAATGGCTCGCACAACTGTTACATCCGGGAACGTCCCTTGGTGGCGCCAGACCGAAGGCATCTGTTATTGATGAGGATGGTAGCCTAACGGTAGCCAAATTCCCTTCGCGTAAAGATGATTATGATGTCGCCCAATGGGAGCATTTCTGTCACGTTATGGGTCGAAAGGCCGGAATGAATGTTGCCGAGACACGAACTATCGACGGCGAAGACTATCACATTCTTCTCTCTAAACGCTTCGACAGGAACAACGAAGGCAGACGAATACATTTCGCCTCCGCACTAACACTGCTTGGACTTACCGATGGCGATAACGCCTCAACCGGTTATGGCTACACCGATATTGTAGATTTCATAATTCAGCATGGCAGCAATGTCGAACAAAACTTGGAGGAACTCTATCGCCGCGTGGCATTCTACATCATTGTTGGCAACTCCGATGACCATTTCCGCAATCATGGATTTCTGTTGACACGCAAAGGCTGGGAACTCTCCCCGGCGTACGACATCAACCCTACTCATGCCGATAATCAAAGCCTATTGATAAACCGGTCCACAAGCGAATCCGACCTCAATACCCTATTGGCATCAGCTGGAGATTATATGCTTTCATCTGACAAAGCCAAGAGAATAATCGACGAGGTAAAAACAGCCATGAAATCATGGCGCACAGAAGCCCGCAGGCTCGGACTGCCTCAGCGCGATATCGACATGTTTACACCCCGATTCGATAAATGGATTGAATAAGCAATGTTGTAGTAATCGGCTCAAATCAAAAAAATTGAACGCTGACTTTCATCGCTTTTTACCCTAAAATTTGTTTTGGTGAATCGAAGATTTTCTCTATTTTTGCATTAGGAAATCAGTTGATTTACAATAGAAAGTGTAAAGGATTGCATATCAGCCTGTTGATTGGTTTTTGCATTCCATATATAGAAGATAGCTGAATGCAGCGGCGTTTTATCCGTTAGTTCTTGATATCAAATTACTGGCTATCAATTAGTTCACGGCTATGCATCGGCAAGTAGCCATTTTACCGGTCGGTATAACGAAATTAGGCTTTATCCATTTTCTTTCAGGGAATATTATAATGCGCGGCATGTGGCGACCGACAAATTAACCACAAAAAAACTTGCGGCGCAACAGACTGCTCTGCATGAATATCTTCTGAAAGATAGTTTCCCGGAGTTGGACCGCATATCTAATCGTCATGTGTATATCGAAGGGAATGGCTCATTGCCGACTCTTCTTTCTGACGATACTCGATTTTGTGATATCTAAAATTGCTGATGCCGCAAGTTTATTATTTATGAGGTGTAATTCCCTATCCATAATTACTACCAGATGGACAAATTGTTCAAGCACTTTCAGTGGCATGTCAACATCAACTTGGACATGCTTGACGGAGCCTGATATAGCGCAATCCCGACATTTTAGCGGATAACGATGGCGTAATCGCTGGCGTTATCCGTTTTTTATTACAAATCAATCCGATAGAGCACATGTTTAAGCAAGGGCGAATTGTCAGGCAATTTCGGATGGTCAAACTCCCTGGCTTTAATCATGCCGATCTTCTGCATTACGCGTTCAGACGGTGCATTGATTTTAGCGGTGAAAGAATACAGTCGGGTGATTCCGGATTTCTTTGCGAGCGTCATAACTGCTTTCGCAGCCTCGGTCGCATAACCCTGATTGTGATAATCGGCGGCGAGACGCCAGCCTATCTCAACACCCGGGGAGAAGTCTGCTTCAAAACCAATCTCATGTAGCCCTACATATCCTATGAATTGACCTGTGGATTTTAGTTCCACGGCAAAGAGGCCCCATCCGTTCCGATGGAATTCATCCTGTATTCTGCTGTAAAATGCCTCGGTCTCCGTTTCGCTCAAGGTGTCAGGGAAGAAACGCATTACCTTTTCATCCTTGTTCATGGTGATGAACAAGGGTAAATCCGTCGGCTTCCAGGATCTCAAAATCATTCGTGGTGTTTCGGTGTATATCATTTCCTTCGCAATTCTACTGCAAAAATAAACAAATCCTGCAATACCACGGTATGTCATTCGGATTGATAAGATTATATTTGTATTGTTTTTATGCTCACTGAAGACATCGTAAAAAGCTCAATTTCGACTCTCCTAAGAATCTTTTCTTCCGGCGAATCGCTAATTTTGCACTTGCCGGTTGAGAGTAGGGAATACCCCGTGAGAAACTTAATTTTTCTACCCCTACGATCGAATTTTTCAAACATTTTTGCTAATATTGTACTTGCCTTGGACTCTGCATGCAAAAATCGCGCCAACATATAATTTTTATTTTAATAACTACTTGACAACTAAATGGATTCTGTACAATTATCAAATATCAGACATATTCAGTCTGCGTCTGAGTCGGGTAAACTGGTTATATTTGTAGGTGCCGGAGTGTCATCTAACTCCGGTGTCCCTGCTTGGCGTGGATTAATTGATGCCATGAAAAGGGAACTTCCAACATCGTTAAAGGGAGAAGTTGACGACTTGAAGATTGCTCAAATGTACAAGGACTCAAGAGGGTGTAAGGAGTATATGGATAAGGTTAAGGAAACGTTAAGGTATAACCAAACTATACCGAATCCTATTCATAAGGTAATTCTCGATTTACTCCCAGTGCATATTATCACAACAAATTATGATGATCTCCTTGAACAGGAGATTAATAAAGAATATCGTCAATACTCCATAATCCGGCAAGACTCAGATTTGCCTAATATGTCATATCCTAATGCATTAATTAAAATGCATGGGGATTTTGTTGCTAATAATATAGTCCTAGCTGAAGATGACTACTATGCGTATCGTCGCAAATTTGCATTGATAAGGGCGTATGTCCAATCATTGTTTGCAAGCAAACCAGTCGTTTTTGTTGGTTTCTCTTTTGCTGATCTCAATCTTAAAATTATTCTTGATGAAGTTCGTGAGATACTACACGAACAAATGCAACCAGTGTATCTCATTTCTGTAGACAAACCAGATGACGCTACGTTCAAATATTTTGACAACAAAAAAGTACGCATCGTATATCTTGAAAATGGGATGATTAAGAGGTTGCTTACCAAGAGTAATATTAAGCATCCCTTGGTTGTTGACAAACTGCATCCTAAAGGGCAGTATATCTGGGATATATTGACTCTCATAAAATCTTATGACTTTGCGGGAGAACATGACCTGATTACCTATATCTACAATAAACTTAATCATCACAAGGACGAGATGCGTGTATATGGAAGAGGTCTTAGGTATTTCTTCCCGAATGGTTTAGAAAGATTTATATGGAATGAACATTCAGATGGATTACAAACATACTTGCCATATTTTGATGACTTAGCAAAAAAAATGAGTACCCGAGAGGGTAAAGTACGAGTTATCCGGAAGTACGGCAAAGATACGTGTCGCGACTTCTTTCGATTGGCTTATTATAATTATTTGTACACAATTGATGGTCTGAGGGTAATATCGGATTACTCGTACCACGGATTGCGCAACTTAATAGCACCAAATGTATCGGACTATATTGCGACGTTTGATTTTGAAGCTTTGTCGGAAAGGCTTAACGAATTATCAGGTAGAGATATCTCATGTACAATAGACGATTTAGAATATGGGTATGCCTTCTATAAATTGGGGGACTATTATCGTGCTTACATAGAATTTGATAAGATTTTACCTCTTGCATGGGAGAAAGGGAAATACATTCTCTATTTTATATGCCTCTATAATATCCATTCGCTTCGTTACTTAATACGTAACCAGTTTATCCGAGAAGAAAATCCAGATGTTGACATTGATACATTAGTAAAAAAACTTAACGATATAGACCTACAAAGGACCTTGGATAAACTTCCCTTACCATTAGAAATTCGTAGAATTTTTCAAGATGTACTTGGACATAAATACACTGGTGAGCATGCGGCTGAGACTGAGGAACTCAAGGAAAAATTACATCAACAAAAGAAATCCTCTCAAAGAGGAGGGATTTCTATGAATAGTAATATCCTATCGCTGGAAGGGAAATATGAACGAGAAATTCGATTCGGTAAGTATAATTTTATGTTGAATGATGTAAGCAAACTTTTTTATTCCGTTACTCGTAACACGGTATTCGGAATACTCAATAGTTATGCTACAAAAGATAGAGAACGAAACGATCAGAATTATTACATACAAAATTCAAGAATTGAATCATTAGGCATCTCCGAACTTGAAGTCTTGATTTTTGGTTTGGGGAATAAAGAGCTTCGAGAAGCATGTAGTCAATATGAGGTTGATGATTTTAAAATTGATGAATCTGGAAAAGATTACTTACTAAACTGCATAGAATACCTAAAAAGCAAGCGTTTCAAAAGATATAGCACATATCAGATACGTAATTCATTACTGAATTTGCTATATGTACTTTCTCGTAGTGAAGTCATCAAAGGTTTGAATCATGATGGGATCTATGCTGTAATAAACGAATTGCTTACTTATCAGTATGTTTCTGATTTAGGACAATTTTTAGAAGTAATTATTTATAAATATCCGCCGAGGAAAGAAATAGCCCTCTCTCTGCTCACTAAGATATTATCAAATTTAATAAGTAGCGACATATTGGATGATGCTATTGAAGAATTATGTTTACTCCTAAATAATAATGGATTTAAGTTTGATACATATCCTCAATGTCTTGAAGAGAAAGGGTCTGTTCATGTTCTGCTTCCAATATATGACATATTAAATGAAAGTGACCAGAACCGATTTGTAATGGAATTCCTTCCCAAAATAAAACATTTTGGACATTATATGAACTTCCTTTTTACAAAAGGAATTGTTCCATCTTCAACAGAAGATTTCAAAGAAAGATTATTCGGTTATTCTGATAGTTTTGAAATAAACATTTCAGCTGTCTGTAGCTATCTTTCAGAATGGCGAAAAAACGATTTATATAAGAAACTTTGGCCTATAATAGATGAATATGCTTTAAAATCAGAGTGCATGAAGTTCTTCCTTGCTCCAGATCAGTATCTTGACACGCAGAAAGTCAAACCTGAATGGATTAGGAACCTTAGAACCAATATCAGTAAAGAATTGGTGAAAAGGCAGCCATATGCACATATGATGTTGGAGTACATAACAAACATGTATATGTCCCCTGCCAAAAGGTTATCAATGCTTCGCATATTTGAGCCAAATGACGATTGCCCCAATGAATAACAGTTCTCCAAGACATATTTAGCCATTTAGTGTAGAGTTCAGCGATAGAGATTCGGTATCTGGTTCTGATTTCAACATGACATCCTAATCCAATAGAAATACTATGGCTCAATTATGATTGTATATTATTAACAATATTTAAGTAGTATCAGATGACAAACGAAGACAAATATAAGGGATTTGAGCAGTATCTTGCTTCCGGGGATCCGGGAGTAGAGGAACGTGCGCGTAACTGGTCGATGGCTATCGGGTTGCAGGATGTTGACCGGTTGAAACCATCGGAGTTTCTGCTTGAACAGGCTAAAGCGAATATCGAGTGCCAGATTTCGAGCGAGGAGGTCGGCAAGCATATTGAGGAATATTATAGCCAGAAGTCAGTCCGGGAGAAAGCGGAAGCCCACGGAACCTTTGAAGCGGACCTAGTAGCATACCGAATCAATCTTCTTTTGGCGGAAAAGGCTTTTACTTTTTCCCCTATGGAGCTGTCGCGTATTCATGGATTTCTTTTCAAAGACGTGCTGTCCCATGCCGGACAGTTTCGCACATATAACATCACCAAAAATCAATGGATTCTTGACGGCGATACGATCAGCTATGGCAGCTCAGGTTCTCTGTCTGAGCTTTTGAATTATGATTTTGTGGAGGAGAAGAAGTTCGATTATAGTACCGTCTCTTCTGCTGAAGCTGTCAAGAATATCGTGCGGTTCACTTCAAGCATCTGGCAGATTCACGCTTTTGGCGAAGGCAATACACGCACGACTGCGGTATTTCTTATAAAGTATCTCAGAAGTTTCGGCTTCGAGGTGAACAATGAGAGTTTTGAGAAGCACTCATGGTTCTTCCGCAATGCTCTCGTCCGTTCACAATATGAGAATATCCCCAAAGGCATTCACCGGACATTCGAGCCATTGGAGCGATTCATGAATTTCGCCGTGTTCGGTATTCTCGGCGACTTCCGCAACCGCACATTGCATATTCGTTGGAATGGGGGATCGCGACAGAATGACGTTTCGAGAGTGCCAAAACGTCAAAATGACGTTTTGGAAACGCCATTGTCGTTTAGCGAATGCCTCTCCTTGAAAGAGGTGGCTGTGATACGTCTTATTGCGTCTGACTCCAAAATATCAATC
This sequence comes from uncultured bacterium, assembly GCA_905214715.1. Taxonomy (GTDB): domain Bacteria; phylum Bacteroidota; class Bacteroidia; order Bacteroidales; family Muribaculaceae; genus Lepagella. Next base: position 11,698 of record CAJMMT010000016.1, read on the forward strand.
GCTTCCATAACCGCCAAAACCGGACTATCGAGGCGCACCATTGACAGAGTTATCGCCTCTTTAAAAGATAAGGGGATACTTACCAGAGAAGGCGCTAAGAATAATGCGAACTGGGTAATAAATCCTTATAAACTATAGTTTAACAAATCAAAGTAAAGATGATGAATAATATCACTGACAAAATAATCTTTGTCAACATTAAGAATTCATACGAAGCTCTGCTGAGCAACGACCGCAGTAATCCGCTGTTTCGTGTAAACCTCTATGAGTGTACTCGAAAATATTGGCAGATTGCCGTAGAAAAAGCAAATATTGCAACACATATACTTGGATGTTATCATGGAAAAGTCATCGAAGTTATACGTATTCGAGAATTCCATGTAGAACCTTCAGGAGAGTTTGCCGGAAGAAAAGTATTTGAAGGAATCGAGCAACCGGATTCTCCATACATGGGAATGGATTTACATGAGATATTCGATACATTGGCGAATTTCCGAGTGAAATACTATAACCTTCCATAGCTTTCGATTTAGTCGATAATAGGTTGTCATTTGTCGCAACGGTAGGTGAAAAAATATTAGTATTCACTAATTTCGCGCAAAATAACAACGAAGAAATTTGAGATGAAAGCATTGACATATACTGCACCGGGGCGGTTTGAGGTGATTGAGAAACAGAAGCCGGAAATTATAGACCCGAAGGATGCCGTGGTGAGGGTTACCCTTTCGAGCATCTGCTCGTCGGACCTTCATATTCTGCATGGGGCTGTCCCTCAGGCGGAGGTCGGCATTACCGTTGGACATGAGTTGGTTGGTGTCGTTGAGGCTGTCGGTTCAGCGGTCACCAAGGTCAGGCCGGGCGACAGAGTAGCCGTGAATGTCGAGACGTTCTGCAGCGAGTGCTTCTATTGTAAACGAGGTTATGTGAACAATTGCACTTCCGGGGGTTGGATGTTGGGATGTCGCATTGACGGTGGTCAGGCTGAATATGTCCGTGTGCCATACGCCGATAAGGGTCTGACCCTGATTCCGGATAACGTCAGCGACGAGCAGGCTCTGTTTGTCGGCGACATCCTCGCCACAGGCTATTGGGCGGCCAAGATTTCGGAAATCTCGGAGGAAGATACGGTAGTGATTATCGGGGCCGGACCGACCGGGTTGTGTACTCTTGAATGTATTCGGTTGTATAATCCTCAGCGGATTGTCGTTTGCGAGGCTGACGAAAATCGCCGTGAATTTGTGCGCAATCATTATCCTGATGTCGATGTAGTTGAGCCGACTGAATGCCTTGAAGTCCTTAAGTCATTAACAGAAGGTCGTGGTGCAGACTGTGTAATTGAGGTTGCCGGCGGTGAGGATACGTTTGAACTCGCATGGCGATGTGCCCGCCCCAATGCTATCGTCTCGATAGTCGCACTCTATGAGAAGGAACAGATATTGCCGTTGCCGTGGATGTATGGCAAGAATCTGACGTTCAAGACCGGCGGTGTCGATGCCTGCGACTGCGACAAAATCATGCAGCTTATTTCCGAAGGCAAGATTGACACGACCCGTCTTATAACACACCGTTTCCCTCTCAGCCGCATTCGGGACGCATACGACCTCTTCGCCAGCCGCGCCGATGGGGTCATCAAAACCGCCCTCTATCCGGATTGAAGGACTTAATCAGGAACTTTATAAACAGAAAGACAACGGCATCTCGTTTGTTAACAAGACACCGTTGATAAGTTTGATGCTTATTCCGATTCAAGCTGCTCAAGAATCTCTTTCTTGGTCTCTCGCTTGAAATCAACGCGGTTATATCGTTCGCCGGAACACATCTCACAGCTACAAGGTTGTCCTGTAGTGCGATACGCTTGACACCATTTTACCTTTTGGAGATCTTTCCACGTTTCGGCTTCACGTCTTACACCGGTTGATGGATCTTCAAGGTATGCGGGTGAAAATGCTCTGAAGATAATGCGTAACCGATTACGCCACACGCGTTTTTTCTGAATGCGTCGCCACGCACGAGTTGATGTTCTGTCCATCGTCACGTTCAATTATTGGTTTCGGGAACGTGATGCTAATAAACAGATACTCTTTATTGATATTCATAAGTGTAGCTTTTGTAATGATAGAACAGCAATAAATATGCCAAAATCTATTGTGTCAGACTTTCAATACTGCGGAATCTTTTAAGTTGGGGTGTTCGTTGCAGAAGACATAGCCGAGTGGATTGCTGGCGAGATGGGTGTTACCAATCATCATGTCGGTGGAATGGTGTGAGTGACCGTAAATCCATGCGGAGATTCGACTGTCAGCTATGTAGTTGTCGAGTTCAGTAGCGTATGCAGCGTTTAGTACATTACCTGCGTGTCTTTGTTCGAGTGCTGAGAACGTGGGGAGATGATGGGTTACGACAACTATAGTATTACACTTTTTCGACCGATTAGACCAACCTCCGTTACACTTTTTCAAGCGAATAACCTGAGGATTGCTACACTTTTTCAAACGAATCAGCTTAAATCCGGTGTCATTACATATCCTCCAAAGTCAGCAGTTTTGTCTCAATGTCATATTTCATGAGAAGGCATGACTTGATGCGCTCTACTTTCTCCATGAATAACTTATGATCGTAGTTGCGGCGTTGACGTTTTACTTCGGCGACAACAGCAGACTTGTCATCGACTTTGATGGCGACTATATCTATTTCGTTGGCTTCTTTCCCTTTTTTGCGCTCCCACCACGAGCCGATATTCATATACTCGTGACTTTCCGTCATTCTGAGACGGAAGTATTTTTCAAGGATATGGCCGGAATATGTCGGATAGTCTGACATAACGATTTCACGAAGGCGGTCATAATTGCCCATTTCGACCAATGTCTGATTGCGGTCGAAATAATTGAACCAGAATTTTAGGAAATTGTCGGTTATCTCATATTGCACATTCTGCGAACGTGGCTTCGACATGATAGGACGTACTCGCTTGATTAGTGAATAATCCTCAATCAACCGCTTAAGATGACCCGCCACAGTCACACCACCCAATGCGCTTTCAATCGCGCCCTGAGTGTTCGTACCGGATGCGATACAGCTGAGCACTGAGAAATATAACCCATAATCCTTGCCGAATTCTTCTATCAGCAGATTGCGTCCTTCATCTATAAACGGAGAGTTCTCCCTGACTACATAGTTGAACATCCCGTCAATCGACAAATCGGTATCCTCACACAAAAGTTCTATGTACTTCGGTACACCACCTGTAATGCAGTAGAAAGCGAGCAGTTCGTCATTGGTATAGTCAGGGCGGAAATCATGCATAATCTCCTTCATGGTCTCCGTTCCGAAACCTGACAGACGTATGGTAGCGTCCGCTCTGCCAAACAACGGCTCATGGTAACTTTCAAAAATCTTGTGCATCATCGAATAAACCGAACCCATCAGCAGAAGATTCACATGTGTATCGTTGCGGTATGTATCCCAAATATTCTGCATATCGCTGAATACCGAAGGATTGACATTGAAAAATTCCTGAAACTCATCAATAATCAGATTAAACTTACGGGTTTTCGCAAGTTCCATCATCATCTGGAACAGCGACTTAAAAGTCTTTATCTCCGATGGCACATAGCAGTTGAGAACATTTGAGATAAGACCGGCAAACTCTTCGCATAACGCAGCCTCGTTTTTACGACTGACAAAAAGATATACCGTAGGATACTCTCCCTGCGTTGCACGCAGAGCAAGCGAAGTCTTGCCGATGCGACGCCGACCGGTTATCACTGTCATTCTTGACCGGGATTCAAAGGCTCTCCCTTGTATCCGCTTTAATTCCTCTATTTCCTTAGTGCGATTATAGAACTTCATATTTTATTACCGCAGTAATTATTACCACGGTGATAAAGTTATAAATAATCTTTGAGATGACCAAATCAAATTAGGATTTATCCCTGAAAATCGCTACCTTTGCTGTGGGTCTTGATGGCTTTGCCACCGCGCACTGACCTTCGGCCGACATGCGCTTCAAGCCAACACGCGAATGCCCTAAAGGCATTTGTAGGGTACAAAACACAGGTCCGGGAGGGGAGGGGAGGGCAATGGATGGCGATTTTTCAGAAGGTGAAAGAACGGCGTGAATTTGTTTGTGGCAAACGGTATGACCAAATAATTAATCGATCATGAAAGCAAAAGCGAATATAGGTATCGCGTTGGCTATCGCCTTCGTCGTTACCCTGATTACCGGTATTATGTTGCATCTGAAGAGTCATGGAATACTTATTCAGCCACGCAATGTATTGAAAATCGCACATTGGGTATTTGGTTATGCAATGACGGTACTTCTTTTCATGCACTGGAGCCAGTTCCAGAAAATGTTGACTGCCATGAAAAGGAAATTCAGATGGTTTTACATCGACACCTGGGTGTTGATAATACTCTTTATAGCTGTATTGCTTACAGGCACAGTCAAGTTATTTTCCCCGGTGAAGATTCCTCATCTCGGACTTTGGCATTATGGCCTTGGGATAGCGATGAGTGTTGCCGCATTCATTCATCTCATTCGGGGACTTCCGTCATGGAACAGAATAAGGAAGTGTCATAAGTAGTGGCAGATACATGGCGAACAAGATGGGTGGGAGATGTGTTGTAGTCTTGTTATATAGTTATGGCAGATGTTATGACCCCTGAGCAGCGTAGCCGCTGTATGGCGGCTGTAAAGGGAAAGGATACTAAGCCGGAAATGATTGTGCGCAAGTATCTTTTCTCTCGTGGACTGCGTTATAGGGTCAACAATCGAAGTCTGCCCGGTTCCCCCGATATCGTATTGAAGAAATATAAGACAGTTGTCTTCATTGACGGATGTTTCTGGCACGGTCATGAGGGATGCAGATATTTCCGGATACCTAAGTCAAATGTTGACTTCTGGCGTCATAAGATAGCGATGAACATCGCTCGTGATTATTCCAATACGGTAGATCTTCAACTTGCAGGCTGGAGAGTGATACGTATCTGGGAATGTGAAATCAAAACAAAAGTTAAACGGGAAATCTCCCTTTCAATTCTTTACGCGCAGATAACAGGCATACAGCCTGATAAGAATTCATATGCAGGCGTAGGTCATGCCGGATCCATAGCCGCCGAGCCCGAGACTCCGTACGGGGTCTCGTGAACACTTCACAGGAACATCGCTGGCTATTTCGAGTGGTAATCTTTTATGAATCAAATATTGCCATATTGTCGATGCCGTACATTGTTTTTACGAGCAATAGTTCGTAAATGAGTAAGGCCTGATTCTCTTTGAGGCTTCTTATGGTAAATGTGGAGCCCGTAGTGGATAGGGATAAGGAAACACGTCCCGTGAATCGCGACAACGGACTCCGGGTTATTCTTACAACCTCGACATTGTTGTATTTCAGGTAATTGTTTATTTCGGCGAAATGTCCTTTGCCGATGATTATATATGATTCTTTAAGGGTGATGTGGCTGTGGATCATTGTAAGTATGCCTTTAGGTATGCTTGCCAGCATATAGATGACCGGCAGAGTAATCCATACATAAAGATTGAAATGCCATAATACGGTAATGGATATGGCCGAGATAAGCAGGTCTGGCAATAGAGAGCGTGTTATCACTCCTTTGCCCGATTTCGCAGTGGCGATGTCTTTTTCAGCTCGATAGTCTTTGCCAAGCCACCATTCAAGGAAAAAGTTAGAGCGGTTACGCCCGTAAATCTTCAGATTATCCTCATCTTTATCTGCGCTTGAATTAAGGGCCTGCTTAAGGGCAATCGTGCTAAGAACGAACCGTTTTTCGAAGTAATTGCGTTTTATCCACAGCGTGCATATCTTGTCGTGAGAGAAGCGGCTGCTCAAGCGTGATATCAATCCATAACTGAAAGAAAGTGTCTTGTTGTCGTAGATGAGAGAAAGATCGTAATAACGCAGGAACACCTTCCCAAGCCACAGCAGGAGTGACACTATGTATGTGCAAGCCATGATGACGGCTATGCCTGCTATCGAAAGTGTAAAATAGCCCAGATGCGACTCAAGATAATCTGCGATAATGTCGATGGAATTATCAGAAAGATCTGACAGGGATTTGAGTATCGCCATGCCAAATCCTCCCAAAATAAGCATTCCTTTCAGGTGGTTCTGACACAGAGCGTCAATAAATAGATCGCGGTTGCTGAACTTTATGTTTGAAGATGGATTGTAGGCAGGAGGTACGTCTGGGGCGGTCTGTGGCTGTTCCTGACGTTCCACAAGGTTCAGAAGACTCTGCCAGTCCGATTCGCTTAATATCAGTTCCACTTCCTCCTCTTTGGAAGCGAGGGTGTCGAAATAAACACCTCGTAGTCCGAACAACCGGTATAGAAGACCTTGGCGGGTACGCAGTGTGTGGATGCGGTCAAGAGGTATGGTTGTGGTCGCACGGCTTATGAGGTTGCGGCGGTAGACGAGATTACCATCTTCTATATGGAATCTTATCTGGAAAAACGCCAATGATGCCATAACCAGTGCCAGAGCAGCCGTACTCCCGATCATTGCCGAGATTCTCAGGATGCTGTCGGCTAAATCTCCGTTTGATTTGAAGAGGTCATATATAAAGAAGATTACAGCTGCGTTGAAGATGATCCGCCAGTATTTCAGGAAATAGATAAAGAACGCCCCCAGACTCATCTTCTGCGGTACGGAGAAATCAGTCATTGTCGTCAATTCTTTGGGTGATGATACCTTTAATCTCATCGGCCTTAACCTTCGGAATACCCCGGATTTCAAGCGACGATAGACCTTGCGCTCCGTTCACTATCTCTAACGTGCATAGTCCGAAATATCGTGAAATAGGGTTTTGACTTATGCTTATCTGTTGTATTCTTGAGAAGGGAACAGTGGTTACCTTGGGGAATACCACTCCGCTGCGGTAGGTGATGTCGTGTTCGCGAAGTGCGTAGCCTTTGAAGCGATAAGCTTTTCTGAGTATCGTAAGATCAATGGCGAATGTGAGAGACACCACGACTTCGGCGGCAATGCACCACCAGGGATTGCCGACAAGAAGCAGCAATAATGCGAGAGATGCTGTGATTGCGTAGATAATGACCGCGTAAGCATATTGAACCGACCGGTATTGAGGACTTACCGGATGGAAGCGAAGATTCTCGATCATGTCGGTCGTATCTGTTTCAATCTGATGATTGCTCAGCATAATAGTATAAGAGTATATTTACGTGTAAAAATCATACGTGCAACTACATGCAAAATTAAGAAAATTTTGTACGACTGAAAAAAAGAATAGTCAGATTATAAACAAATTGGCTGACCATTTCAGGAATGAACAAAGGAATGTTATAATTCGTTTTATCAACGGTGGTGATATTGCCACTGATGTTTAAAAATATAAAAACGATGCTGAATACTGATTATAAGTTTGGAGAGGTGCATGGTCTCGCCGAACAGATTGAGGCAGGAAACGATAAAGTTCACTTCAAACATATCTTTAATAATGAAAACGGCGGTGTTGTGCTTGTTGCATTCAAAGCCGGTCAGAAACTTGATACGCATACTGCCCCTGCTGAGGTTATGGTAAATGTTCTTGAAGGTGAGATTGAATTTACCATGCTTGATAAGGTCAACACCATCAAAGCCGGTGAATTCCTTCTGATGGGTGCCGAGGTGCCTCATAGCGTGGTCGCCAAGGTGGACTCCAAGATAATGTTGATAAAGGTTAAACCATAAATCCGCAATTTCATAAAACTATCGTTATGGAAAACTAAATGACCTGCCGAGAAGTCATGGTAAGTATCCACGCTCCCGGCATTCTTCACTCCCGATATCTTGAAGGTGCTTGTGGAAAAATTCGGTATCGGGACAATATCTACGTTGGAAAAAGATATAGAAACTCTTATAAACCTAAACGGCCGTTGACAGCGTGTTTGCCTTACCGGGATAAAATAGGAGCGTAGGGATGTAATTTTTACATCCCTACGCTCCTATTTTAATTCTGAAATCAAGTGGCGTATGGCGGTTATTGGGTGAATGAAAATCATTTTTGGACCGACGTAGCGCATCACCTCCCGGATTCTCTTCTTCTGAACCGGGGCATAGCAGTGTATGTCGCACTTTCTGCAACTTGTTTTCGCCGGACCTTTAGGACAGCGTTCCAGACGGTCGAGCGCGTACTTCAGTAAATCTTCGCATTCATCGCAAAGATTACAGGTCGCATGATGCCTGTGGCAAAATATTTCAATCATTTGCCTGACGACTTTCTTTTCTCTGTCGATTCGATTCATAAAGAAGGCTGAAAGCTGAGATGTGGATTATGAGTATTTCTGCAAATATACGAAAAGTAGGAGGAATAATGAAACCAATAGGTCTGCGGGATGTTTTATTAGAAAAGCATATGGTTATGACACAGTTGATTCAAATTAAAAGGGCATATGATCCGGAAGAAAATACCGATGGCTTCCGTGTATATATTGACAGACTTTGGCCACGCGGACTTTCGCATGAAACATTCCACTATGACTTATGGGATAAAGATATAGCCCCGTCGACAGAACTTCGCGAATGGTTCCATACCGCTCCCGATGATTTATGGCCTCAATTTGTGGAGAAATATAAGGCCGAGTTGAAATCCAATCCTGCATTCGGCGCTTTAAAGACGACTATAGAAAGCAAACCGGTCGTAACGCTGCTATATTCCTCTCACGACTGGGAACACAATAATGCGGTAGTAGTGTTGGAAATGTTAAAGGAAAGGTAGCCGGTGGCATGCGCACGCGTGAATACGGGATCTTGGAAACGATACCTATAGTTGACTTCAGGCAGCGTAAAAGAGAAATAACACAAGAGGCGACAATTATATTTTCTGTCGGGAATTGCATGTGGTTATCATTAATTTGATGTGTGATATTAAAAATCGCGCATGCTGTCGCATATTGGCATACAATGATTTATCTCTTGTATGCATGTAAAATTTCGTGATTTAATTTTGCAGACGTAACGCCGGGGCGAATGTCTATAGGCAGGTGCGCCGGAGGGTATTTACGAAATAAAACTTTTAACTGAATCTATATTATTATGAAAAAAATCTTCTCCATTGCCGTAGCTGCGATATGCACCGGCTTCTCGGCCCACGCCGACGTAACGACAGTCAAGAACCTCTATACCGGCGAGGCTGTGAACGTAACTTGGGAAAACACCCTTACGATAGATCCCGAAAACTTTGCCGAAGGAGTTAACGTAGGCGATTACATAAGCATCAATCTTGAAAATGCCACCGATGTTCTTGAAATAAAGGCAGACGGAACATGGCTTCCCGGCAGTATCAAGAGTGAAATCGCGAACAAGGAAGAGTATAAGGCATACATAACCGCAGACATGTTGGCGGCTCTTAAGGAGTTTGGTATGGAGATATGTGGCGCGTCCTTTACTGTTACAGGTGTCAATGTTATGAACGACGGGTTCCAGATGCCCGAAGGTGCAATCTGGGGCGGCTACTTCTGGGTAGACAACTGGAACACGATGGAACTGTTCAAGATAGCTTTCAACGGTCACAATGACGCCCAGTATCTTGATGTGAATCTTGAAGCTGGCTACGATACCTATTTCTTCAAGGCCCTTACAAAGTGGGACGATGAAAGTGCAGTGCTTTCAAATGATACCAATGTAACCAAGACCGCGAATACCGTTACTCTCGATCTCACCGGTCTGAATCTGGAGCAGAGATTGGCGGATGTGAACGCGCTTATGATGCAGTTCAATCCCGAAGGAGGAAATCCGTTTAATGTAACTTCGGTGGTTCTGCGTGGCAGCAATTCCTCGACCGGCGGCGGTGGTCTGGAATTTGGCGAAGTCGATAAGAATGTAACTGTCTATAACATGCAAGGTATGGCTGTACGCAGCGGTGTGAAAGCATCGGAAGCCTTGCGGAATCTACCCGCAGGTATCTACATCGTGGAGGGCCGCAAGTATATTGTGCGTTAAGCGATAATACCAATATGATAATCCGGGCATGAAGGAACAATCTCCTCCATGCCCGTTGTCGTGCTTATGTCCGTTTTGTAAATGACAATCTCCGGGAAGGATTTTTACAGAGATTGGATAAAATTATTTTCATCAAAATCTGTTAAAATAACAGAATCATACCATTGTAATTATGTTGATGAATATTGTCTGGCTCCTGCTGGGTCTTGTGCTTATATTGGTAGGTGCCAACGCCCTTACCGACGGAGCCTTTTCCATAGCCCGCAGAATGGGTATAAGCGAACTTGTTGTAGGGCTCACTGTCGTGGCTTTCGGCACGTCGGCTCCGGAATTGGCCATATCGGTAATATCCGCTGTCAATGATAATGCCGGTCTTGCAATCGGTAACGTCGTGGGCAGCAATATCTTCAATATACTTGTCATAATCGGCATCACCGCCATGGTAAAGCCCATAGGGGTAAAACGCAGCGTTATGTCGCTTGAGATTCCTATGGTCATCCTGTCATCGTTGATATTGCTTGTTCTTGGGAACAGCGCTTTTCTAAACGGTAGTGGAGTCAACGAAGTGTCGCGAGTGTCCGGTATTTTCCTGTTGATATTTTTCCTGTTGTTTATGCGTTATACCTTCGCGAGTGCCAGGCAACCTGATCTTGAATCTCCCTGTCAGCCTGAAGAAGAGCGTAAAGCGGAGCTGCCTGTATGGCGTGCCGTGGTTTATGTGCTGGCCGGTCTCGCCGCGCTTGTCTGGGGCGGAGACAGGTTTGTCGATGGAGCCTCGGGACTCGCTATGTCGTTCGGAGTGAGTGAAGCTGTAATCGGATTGACTATAGTTGCTGCCGGAACATCTCTGCCGGAACTCGCGACATCGGTGGTTGCCGCTGGAAAAGGGAAATCCGACCTGGCCATAGGCAACGTGATAGGAAGCAATATCTTCAATGTGCTGATGGTGCTTGGCCTATCGGCCACCATAACTCCCTTGCCGTTCGGATCGATAGGGAATCTCGATCTAGTGACGCTTATGGGAGCCTCGATACTCTTCCTGTTGTTTGGTTGGCTCTTTAAAGAGCGCACCATAACTCGCGTTGAAGGAGCGGTATTGACCGCCTGCTACATAGGATATGTGGCTGTGTTGCTTTCGCGCCTGTAAAATCCTTCCGCTTAAAGGAGCTTCCGCTATTTGCCTACTATACGCCGTCGTATCTTCGACAGTGTCTGTGGTGTTATGCCGAGATATTGGGCCAGATATTTCAAAGGCAGTGTGCGTGTCAGCGATTTGGTTGATACATGCTGCATGTTGGGCATGACATAGTTGAGAAAATTATCATATTTCTCGGTTGGAGAACATAGAGCATGGTTTTGGTAAAGAACCTCGAAACTGTAAAACTGTTCTATGAGCATTTTCTGCATCCACATGGCAAGCTCCGGATATTGTGTTTCAAGACTCTGAAAACGGGCAAACGGTATGCGCCATCCATTCACATTCTCAAGTGCCTGCAGAGTAAAGGTGGAAGGTTGATTGGCGAATAAAGAATGAAACGAAGTGAATATATCCCCTCCATGGCCGAAACATAATGTCGTTTCATATTCATCTTTGCGGTAAGATATACGCGCTATTCCTTCTTCTATGATAAACAGACTGTCATAAAGCTGTCCTTGGTCGACTATGATTTCACCTTTTGAATATTTTTCAAAATTGGCGATTCCAGACAGGTCTTCAAGTATATTTTTGGCCAGGGGATAGTAATAGTTTATTATCTCATGGAATTTCAAAAGGTTGTTCTTATCCATTGTCCGCATCCTTCATGATTGTGCAAATATAACAAAAAAAGGATGTGCGATTCCATGTAAACAATGCCAATTCTGAATTTGAATTAAAAAATGGGTGTTTTTTTTCATGTATGTATAAGTTACCTTTGCATCAGGCACATATGAACAGTGCTGGGTACTAAGAGTATGTTTGCTTTTAATATGGATTAAATTTTTAACATGCCTTTGCCATAATCGGATTCAACATAAACCTTTATAAGTATTTCTGTCATGAATAAATTTTTTACCATTATTCTGGCTGCCAGTATCGGCATTTCGGCTTATGCCTTGCATGACCGTCCGTTGAAACGGCAGGCCGACGGTGTCGCATCGTCAGTTATCCATGACGGCAGGCTCAATGGAAAGCGACTTAGCCTGAGTAAGCGCATGCAGTCAAGAAACCGCGTGCACGACAATAAATTCAAGCTGTCGCGTCCCAACATTTCAAGCCGTCCGTTGCTCTCTCAACGCAGTGTTGGTACATTCAGTCCCGATATCGATTTGCGCGGATGCGTTACCTATTCATCTACCTGGACCTCAGGTTCACCTTATGGTATCTACAAGATTCCACTGAAAGATGGAGATGATTTTGTAATGCTGCGTGATGAGATAGACCCTTCTTACGGTGGTTTTGAAGATGGGCAGGGCAACTATGTGGCAGTTTCGGCCCATTATAATTCCTGGGCAGGGGACTATGAGGTTGAAATACATGCGTACGATACGCGTACCTGGACTGAAGTCGAAGGATATAACACGTACTGCGATCAGAGCATAATGGCAACCGATGTGGCGTACGATCCGACCACAGGGAGGATTTATGGATGTTACAATGATGATGAGGGATACGATTATGTATGGGGATACGCTGATTATCATACAGGTGTCCGTACTATCGTGTCGCCTATCGATTATACCGATGAAGTAACCGGACTTGGTTGCGACGCGCAAGGAAATTTCTATGCCGTATTGTATTCCGGCGACTTCGTAAGCATTGACAAGAATACAGGCGTTTTCACTAAAATAGGTGAGACCGGGTTGAATATCGGCAGCCGGACTTCAGCCTGCATCGACCCCGTTTCAGGCGCATTCCTTTTCTCTTGTCTGGATTATGATGATATCGGCGCTCTTTATGAGATAGACAGGCTCACCGGTCAGGCATCCCTTATAACCGTTTATCCCGGAAGCGAGCAAGTACAGGGTATGTATGTGGCTAAGGCTGTTGCCGGGAAATCACCGGTCGCTCCGGCTCTTCAGGTAAATTCCGACGGCACATCGCTTGAAGTGGCTTATACTATCGGAGTTCCGGACAAGTGTATTGATGGTTCCGCGCTCGAAGGCCGGGTTATATGGCGTCTTATGATAGACGGAAACGAAGCTGATGCGCTTACGGGTGTAGCGTCTCCGGGAGAGAATGTTACCGGCAAGATTACGCTTACGGCCAAAGGTGAGCATAAATTCGAGGCGGAGGTTGAGAATTCCGTGGGAGTGTCGGAATTGGCGCAGCAGACACTTTTTGTTGGCGCTGGCTCGCCTCCGGCCCCGGAATATATCGACGTATGGTTCAATGGTTATGATTTCGAGGTGAGCTGGGAAAGACCTGAGGAATCGACCGATGGCGGATATATGGATCCGGATTTCGTTACTTTCGATGTCTATATGAACGGAAGTCTGATAGAGCGGGATTATGGCGATACCTACTATGTACTCTCTATTGATGACGTGGATAAGTTCGGAAAATATACGTTCGGGGTAGCTTCCCGTTATAACGGTGATGTTTCAGATGTTACTTATGCCGATCCTGTGGCTATAGGGTTCCGGACACCACCTTACGCTCCGGATTTGTCGCGGAAGGATGTATTCGGGGACTTCACGACGGTAGACGGTAACGACGATGACATAAGCTGGAAATGGGAAAACGGCGAGGTTTTTTATCAGAATAGCCGTTATGCCGATGCTGACGACTGGCTGATAACACCACCGGTTAAATTGGAAAGCGGTAAATTTTATGAACTTTCCTTTAATGTCGCCGGTACATCGGAAAGATATACCGAACGTATGGAAGTAGCGATGGGGGCAGCTCCCGATCCCGTGAAAGGGGAGGTGCTTGATGTATATGACATAGACCGTACGGTTGTGGATGAGTTAGATATCATATGCGATAGAAATTCGCCTATGACCGTAAGTCGAGTGGTAAGTGTTACCGAAAACGGTAATTATGTATTCGGATTTCACTGTATCAGTCCTAAAGACATGTTCCGTCTGTACTTGTCGGAAATCGGCATCAGTGAAGGTATGGCCGCTACTGCACCGGCTCAACCTTCTGATGTCCAGGCTATGCCTGATATAAGCGGCACGCTTAAAGCAACGGTTTCGTTCAATGCTCCTGTAAAGAGCGTGGATGGGTTGGAACTTGTCGGTAATCTTTCAAAGGTTGTGGTCTCCCGTAACGGTGTCGAGATCATGATTTTCGATAATGTGGTACCCGGGTCGCACCATAGCTTTGAAGATATGCCGGAATCAAAGGGTACATATAAATATACCGTAACCGGTTACGACAGCGAAGGAAATCGCGGATTGTCATCTGAAATAAGCGTATTTGTAGGTCCTACGGTTCCCAATCCGGTAACTACGGTAAACATGACCGAGACCTCAACTCCGGGAGAAGTCCTGTTGACGTGGGATGCTCCGGTTGAAGATATAAACGGAAATCCGCTTGACGAGAGTAACCTGTCATATATGGTATATACATCCACATCTGACGGTTTTGTCCCTCTGACGACTTCTCCTATTGTGGAACGCGAGCTGACCGTAAGGGCTTGCGAACCGGAAGAACAGGTGTTCGCGGCTTATTATGTACTCGCGATTAATTGTGGTGTGGAGCCGGCCAACGAACTTGGTGTAACTGAAATGATGCCTGTCGGGAGGCCTTACGATGTACCGTTCAGGTTCAGCTTCAACGATGCAGATTTCGAGAATTATCAGCTTGCAATGGATGTCAGCGGTGGAGGTACATGGGTGTTCATGAACGATGCGAGCGGCATTCCTTCGCAGGATGACGATGATGTGTTCGTAGCCATGCGCGCATACGCGCCTGATGAAAACTCGGCTGTCTCTACTGGGAAAATCTCGTTGAAGAATCTTGAGAAGCCTGTACTTACATTCTGGACCTATGCATTCGGGTTGATGCCCGCCGATGAACTTTATGGAGATGAGATAGAGTCTAACGGCATAGAGGTCTACATTATAGAGAATGGAAAAGAAAATTATGCGACGTATGCGGACCATTCGAAATATGATGAAAGAGGCTGGAAGAAAATAACCGTAGATCTGTCGCGCTATGTGGGCAAGGATATCCAGATAAAACTTCAGGCATATTGTTCGAACTATGTATATACTCCGGTAGATAATATTCAGGTAGGCGAAGCTCGCGAAGTCGATCTGGCTTTGGAACGTATCTCCGCTCCCGGCAAGGTTGAATCTGAAAAGATCTTCCCGGTTTGCATGACTCTTTCAAACGAAGGTTCGGAACGTGTGACCAACGCCATTGTCGAACTTTACAAGGAGAATGAGAAGGTGGGCGAACAGACGATAGCCCGCATAGAACCGGATGGCCGTCTGCGTGTTACATTCGATGTGCATCTTAATCCTCTCGATGATGAGTATGTCAGGTTCCACGGAAGCCTGAACTGTTCGGCCGACAGATTTGCTGATAATAATTCTACCGATGTCGTAAGCGTAGCGCGTGTTGTCAATGAGTTGCCGGTGGTTAACACCCTTAAGGCGGAATATGACGGCACAGGTGCTATAGCGCTGAGCTGGCAGGCCCCCGATATGAGCACGGCTCTCGCCGATGCCGTAACCGAAACGTTCGAGTCTGCTTTGGATTGGTCGGATGAAGTGGAGGGATGGACTATGGTCGATGTGGATAATGCGGGCATCGGTGGTATTCAGGGATATGAATTCCCCGCGCCGCTCGCTCCGGAAACTCTTCATTCATTCGTTGTTATCAACTCCTTTGCCGATGAAGTGCTCATAGATGGTCATCCTTACGGAGATCTTGCTCCTAATTCGGGTCAGAAATCGCTGGCTTGCTTCTTCACCTATTATGGTGTTGAACAGGATGACTGGGCTATAACACCGGAACTCAATGGCCAGGAACAGACTATATCGTTCTATGCCCATAGTTTCTCGGCCGATTATCTTGATCATCTCGATGTGCTCTATACGCTCGAGGATTCTGTCGATCCTGCCGATTATATGTCTCTGACCAGAGGAGAAGGCTTTGTTGTACCGTCTGATTTCGACTCTTTCGGTAAACCTGTTTATAACCGTTATGAATTCAGGGTGCCCGAAGGTACACGTCATGTGGCTTTCCGTTGCAATCAGTCTTCGCCCGACGGCTTTATACTTCTGATTGACGATGTTACATACATTCCGGCCAACGCACCATGTTCACTTGCCGTGGAGGGATATGACATATACCGGAACGGTATCAAGACGGCTCAGGTTCCGGATAACGTGACATCATATGTCGATATGGAAGGCGAACCGGGTTCTCGCTATAATCTTGTTGTTCGCTACAATCAGGGCCTCTCCGAGCGGTCTAATGAGGCTACAGCCGAGGCTTCAGGTGTGATTTCTACAGTAGACTCTTCCTGGACGGCGGAAAGCCATAGTGGCATGATTGTGGTCCGAGGAACTGCCGGATCTGAGGTAACGGTTACATCAGCCGACGGACGTATTGTGAGCATTTGTGATGGCGATTGCAATGTAAGAACCGGAGCAGGGGTATACGTTGTTTCAGCCTCTGGAAAAGCTGTCAAACTGATTGTACGCTGATTATACGGTAATACCGCTATCTTATTAAATAGGCCATAAAAGCCCCCTTCCTGCGAAATGTCGATATCGCATTTTACAGGAAGGGGGCTATCCATGTAATGACATCAGAATGCTATAATCTTGATTGTATGAACTTGTTCAGGTCAATGTCTTTGGATAGATTGAATCTGTTGCGCAGACGGTAACGCGATGTGGCTACGCTTTCGCGTGATATACCCAGCGCAAGTGCGATTTCCTCGTTCCGGCGATTCAGGGCTATAAGCATGCATAGCAGTTCGTTTCCCGAAGTTAGATCCGGATAGTCATGTCGCAGACGATTTATGAATCCCGGATGCAGATCGTTGAAATTTTTACGGAACCGCTGTTCATCCTCCTTATCGAGTAAAATAGTTTGAAATATTCCGCAGTGTTTCGTTTCAGGGCTTCTGTCGGCCAGCATGTGATTCAGTTCCTCTATACGGGAGTTCAGCGCTATACGTTCGGTGAGGAGGTTGCTGATATTCTGTTGCTTGAGTTCGAGTTGCCGTTTGTTGTTGCGATAGCGCATTATGATGAATGTAACCAAGCCTGCGACGATTAGAATAGAGATAAGGGATAAGAATATGATCCTTTGCCGCTTGGCCTGTAACTCATGTTGAAGGATAGTCTTTTCGCTCTCAAGCTGCGAGGTACGGTATCTGAAATCCATACCAAGCAGATTGTTGTCGCGTTTGCGCTGCATTATGGTGTCATGTAGAGAGGAAGCCTCGTCGTATATGTCGAGCAATCGGCGGTCTTTTGCCTGGGCGTAGGATTTCGCAAGCAATTGCAGTCCCCACTCAAGACTTTCTAAATCGCCGTTCTCTTTGAACGTTGCCAGTGCCTTTTGCATAATTGGTATGCCTTGTTGATAATTCCCGATAAGCACATGGGCACGTCCGATAAGGAACAGCGTCGTGTTTAACGAAGTATTGCTGATATATTGAGTTCTATCGACGTTATAGATACTCTCAAGGGCCGCCAAGGCCATTGGTATGGAGTCGGGCGCATAATCAGGATTCTCAATGAAGAACCAATACAGGTATTCTCTTGCCGGAATTCTGGCTCTTGATGAATTGGGATTTTTGACGGGAATCGAATTATCCAGTTCTATGTATTTGCGCAGGCATACCAATTCAGAATCAAGATCGTTGGATTCATGGTAGAGCATACTGCGCATTCTCCAGAGATCGGGAAGGAAGTAGGGGGCTTTTTTCTCGGCAATGGCAATCGCTTCGGAGTTGACAATGCGGGCTTCATCGTATAGTCCCATTCGTGTGTAGAGGTTCGCGATGTTGCCCCTAAGCTTCACTGCCCCTTCGGGATTGACGCTGTCGGGATGCATCGACGCCATAGAGTCTTTAGCTGCCAGTAGCAGAGCCATTCCTTCGATATAGTTGCCCTTGCGACATAATGAACGCCCTTGTTCAGAAAGCTTTTCAAACGAAGCCGGAGAGGGCTGATTGGTTTCTGTTCTGTGACATGCGCTTATTCCCAGTAGTATCAGGAAGGCAATGAATGCAAACTTAGATCTCATGATGCGAATTTAGCGCAAATGTCTTTCATAGGCAAGATTTAATAGATTATAGTGGAAAATAATGATTATGCGTCATGCAAGGTTTTAATTAAGTGGATATTTTGACAGATACGTTAAATCGTGCAAGTTTTAATGCTTTTTGTGAAACAATGTCATTCAAACAGCATTGTAATTTTGTATATGGGAAAGTGAGATATTAAACACTGAAAAATGTTTTTGTATGATGACAAGTATAAAACTCCGGAATGGCGTTGAAATGCCGCAGATTGGCTACGGAGTCTACCAGGTAGACCCCTCCGAGTGTGAAAGATGTGTAAGCGATGCGCTAAAAGTAGGATATCGCATGATAGATACTGCACAGGCGTATCATAACGAGGAAGGGGTAGGGGCGGCCATCGCCAAAAGTGGAATACCCCGCAACGATCTTTTTATAGTTACCAAAATCTGGATTTCAAATTACGGTTACGAAAAAGCTAAAGCGTCTATTGACGAAAGTATGCGCAAACTCGGTACGGATTATATAGACTTGATGCTCCTTCATCAGCCATTCTGCGACCGTTATGGAGCGTATCGCGCACTTGAAGAGGCTTATAAGGAAGGAAAACTTCGTGCTATAGGTGTGAGCAACTTTTATCCGGACCATCTCATCGATCTGGCAAGTAATGTTGAGATTCCTCCGATGGTAAATCAGGTAGAGACTCATGTGTTCGATCAGCAGATTCTGCCTCAGAAATATATGGAGGAGTTCGGTTGTCATATCATGTCGTGGGGACCGCTTGCTGAAGGACGCAACAATTTCTTTACTAATCCGGTGCTTGAAGAAATAGGGAAGCGGTATGGTAAATCGGTAGCCCAGGTGGCATTACGCTGGCTTATTCAGCGTGGTGTGATTATCATACCTAAATCCGTGCATGTTGACAGAATGGAACAGAATATCGATATTTTTGACTTCACGCTGTCAGATAAGGATATGGCTGAAATAGCGAAACTTGATACCGGAAAGAGTCTCTTCTTTGACCACCATGACCCGGAAGTGGTGAAGATGTTCATGGGCTGGCGTTAACTCTTGAAGCCTGCCAGGCGAAACCTCGCCGGCGACATACCTATATGCTTTGTGCAGTAACGACTGAAATAGCTGAAGGATGAGAAATTCATTTCGTCGGCTATCTGAGTTATTGGCAATCTGTTGTCATTCAAGTATCCGATGATGGAGGTAGTCGCGTTATTGATGTGCGATGATACGCTTTGGCCAGGTATCCGCTTTATTGTGTATGAAAGACATTTTGATGTTACGTTCAGTTCATTGATATAATAAAACACATCACGTTGTGTTTTTGGGTGCCTGGCTTCTATCATGGAGAAGAACCGTGTGTTGACAACCACCCTATATGTGAAAGTCAAATATGTAATTTTGTTATTTATTACGGTAAAATGGGTAAGAATTAAGCCGATGAGGAATATTTGTATTTTTGCATATGGAAAAGTTGAAAGAGGTTGTCATAACGGATTATATCACAAGCATCGCATCTGACCGGTGTAAGTCATATCTCACCCATGCTCTCTGTCTGGAGGGAGAGTGCTCTTTCGTTTTCAACGGAGAACCATTCGTATTGAAAAAAGGGGATCTTATGATAATTCGCAAAGGGTGTCTTGTAGAAAACATGGAGCCCTCTGCTGATTTCAAAGTGAAGAATATCTGTATTTCCGCCGCTTTTATCGAGCGATGCACTCCTTCAACCAATTATGGAATTAAGGGTCAGCTTTCTCTCTTTTTGAATCCCATAATGCATCTTACCCAGGAACAGCAGTTTGTATGTGAACGGGATTTCAGATGGATTGAATATAGGCTTAACCAGACCGACCACAAGTTTTACCATGAGTTGGTAATGAACGCAGTTCAGTCGGCCATACTTGATTTCTTCGATTTTCATTCCTCTCTCAATGGCGAATATTCCATATCTACCCAAAACGCTTCGATAATGAGCCGTTTTCTTGGCATGCTTGAAGAAGGAGTATATCGTCGTAATCGGGAAGTGTCGTATTATGCCGATGCCCTTTGCGTAACTCCAAAGTATTTATCAGAAGTTTCAAAACGGGTAAGCGGATTCGCAGCCAATTATTGGATTAACCGTTTCACATCGCTCGACATCGCCCGTATGCTGCGGGATAAGTCTCTCACATTCGTTCAGATTTCAGAGATATTCAATTTCTCATCGCCGGCTTATTTCAGCCGCTATGTGCAACGCACGCTCGGTATGAACCCGACTAAATATCGTGAATAGTCAATTCTGAAAACTCAACATAGGAATCCCGTAAAGGGCATCAATATAATCGGGAATGATAAAAATGGATAAGAAAATGTGATATATGGCGGTAATAATCATTATATAACAATCGGGACTCAAGGAATATATCTTATCCGGGTAGACGATATTACCAAAAAATCAGGATATGATTGGGATTGAATAAGTTCAATACCGGATAACGCCATTTGATTCTTTCTCATATTTTAGTACCTTTGTAAAAAAACAGATTAATATGAAGAATATAATATCATTTTGGGCGATTGCGGGCATTTGCTGTATAGCCATCGGTTCGTGCGGTAAAACACAGAAAATCGCAGATGAGACGGAGACTCCTGGAGTAGAACAGAATCTTCCGGTGTATAAAATAGCGCAATCTGACACCTCGACTGTAAACAAAGAGCACAAGTCTGTGCTTGTAATATCGGCAAGCCCGCGTCGCGGCGGCAATACGGATCTTCTATGCGATGAGTTCGTACGTGGAGCCAAAGATGCCGGCGGCGATGTGGAGAAAATCTTTCTTGATGATTACAAAATAGATTTCTTCCACGAGCAACATGAACATTCGGCCGATTCTGTATCAGCCGGAGATCAGGCTCCGATGATTATTGACAAGATGACCAAAGCCGATATAATTGTTTTGTCAAGTCCTGTATATTATATGAATATCGACGGCCAGTTAAAGACCCTCATGGACCGCTGTTTCCGAAACAAGGGCCTCGCCGGAAAAGAGTTTTACTATATCACGGCTTGTGCCGATGCGGAAGACTCCACTGCGGAGACTGCCATATTTGCTTTCCGTGGGTTTGTAGTGTGCCTGCCGGAACCGGTTGAGCGAGGTATGGTCAAGGCCGTCGGCATGGGTCGCAAGGGAGCCGTAGAACAATCCCAATATATGCAGGAAGCATATAATCTCGGCAAAACAATTTGATTTGACAAAGAGAACCGTATTGTAACATCTTAATTACAATGCGGTTCTTTTTATCCCGGAAAGTTTATGGATGTTTATAGGAAGGAACTGAACGACATTTATGAGGCGCAGCGGCTCGGCGAGGAGAGACTCGACGATGCCGATGTGTCCGCTACCAACACCATGGCGGAGGCGATGGCGCGACTGAATGGCGGCTGCGTAGTCATTACCGACGCAGCCTCAGACAGTTGCTTCATCTTTGCCGGATCCCTGGGTCGTCTTCTTGGTCTTTCGTATTCCGATTGGCTATCTGTCAGTGCCGATTCAAGCGACGAGGATGTTATCTATAATCTTCTTCACCCTGAAGATTTCGTCTATAAGCGGATGCTTGAATATGAGTTCTTCAAGATGGCGGATAACCTTTCTCCTGAACATAAACGGGATATCAGGGCAACTTGCCGTATAAGGATGCGGGCTTCCGATGGCAGGTACATCCTCATAGACAATTCCACTCAAGTCTCCCGGCTCTCACCTGGCGGTAAAATATGGCTTATACTTTGCACATACCAGCTGTCGCCGGTACAGGAATATGATTCTGGCATCGGTATCGTCCCGCACATAGTAAACCAACGAACCGGAGAGATTGTCTCCCTGAGTTTCGAGGAGCGTAGAGACCGGATACTTACTTCGCGCGAGAAAGAAGTTCTTCGGCTCATTCGGCAAGGCTTACCCAGCAAGCAGATTGCCGACAGTCTCGGAATAAGCGTCAATACCGTGAACCGCCATCGTCAGAATATAATCGGGAAGTTGAGCGTAGGTAATTCAATCGAAGCCGTTACCGCGGCCATTCAGATGAAACTTCTCTGACAACATGCTCCGAGTGTAAGCATTCTCGGGCTCTTATGTGGTTATTTTTCAGTATTGACGTATGCCAATGGCTTAAGTAATTTTGCAGAAAAAACTTCATGTATAAATTACTGACAGTTCTTCTGATGTCTGTGGCCGGGGTATGCCTCATACCCCGCTCGCAGGCGGAATCCTTTAGTTGGGGAAACGCTACCGTATATTTTCTTATCACCGACAGATTCTGTAACGGCGATACCACCAATGACCTCAACTATGGCCGTATAACCGATTACGGTTCCGAACGTATGAACGCCGCCACCTTCCACGGTGGCGATTTTGCAGGAATCCTCGCCAAGGCACGCGAGGGTTATTTCCGTAAACTCGGTGTCGACGTTGTCTGGATGACGGATGTCTACGAGCAAATTCACGGTTGGATGACAGGATCGGGCCCCGTAAACGATTTTCCACATTACGGTTATCACGGATATTATCCACTGGACTACACTCAGACCGACAAGAATTTCGGTACTATTGATGAATTCCGTCAGCTTGTTGACACTTTCCATTCCCAAGGCATACGGGTTATGCTCGGAGCCAACCTTAACGATCCCGGCTATCCGACCCTTCTTGATGCCGTGCAATATGGATTCGCTGATACGGGGCTAACTCCTGAAGAAGCTGTCTGTCATGACCGCTCCTGGAGTTATGACAAGTTTTATGCGGGGCGCCTCGATTGGCACGGTTGGTATGATCGCGATTGGGTCCGTATGCCGGACGAGGGCTGGAACGAGGCCGACCCATTGCAGGCCACACTCTACGGTATGCCTGATTTCAAGGATGAGAGCGATGTGCCTGTGAAAATTCCTGACTTCCTGCATCGCAAATGGAAGAGAGAGGGAAAGAAGAACAATCCGTGGGTAAACCCTTCTGCTCTGTCACTGCGCAAAGATCGCCGGTGGAGCCCTTCGCAATATCTCATAGCCTGGATTGCTTCATGGGTGGAGGAATTCGGCATAGACGGTTTCAGATGCGACATTGTGGAAAATGTACATCTGAATCGCTGGAAGGAACTTAAAGAGGCGTGCGACGCGGCTTTCTCGAAGTGGCGTGCCAATCATCCTGACGACCGGGCCTCCAAATGGACCGACCCTTTCTACATGACAGGAGACTTCGACAATGCATATATTGACTATAAGCCAGACTATGCCGATGCCGGCTTCTCAAGCATGGTCAATTTTTACTTTCCTAAACATGGAGACCTCGATGCCATTGTCTACACCTGGCAGGCATACGCCGACAGCGTGGCCATCCGTCCCGACTGGCATCCATTCAGCTATCTCAATAATTCATATCACAGGGATGCCGACATGAGTAACATGACCGATTGTGCCACTACCTTGTTGCTTGCACCCGGTGTGGCCCAGATATTTTATGGTGACGAGACCGGACGTAAACTTAACGATGCGTGTCTCAACGTTGACAGCGATCAGGCTTTCCGTACCGATATGGATTGGAACGACATCGACACCGGACTGCTTGAACATTTCCGTCGCCTTGGCACTATCCGCCGCGCACATCCAGTAATCGGCACCGGGCGTCAACGGACTATAGATGCCCATACCTGTTTACGTTTCGATGATACAGACACAATTTTTATCCGTCTTCGTCCTCAGGATGGAGTTCCTATCACAGTGAAGGGAATTTTCCCGGATGGGACTGAACTTACCGAACTCTATACAGGCCGAAAAGCCAAAGTATCCGATGGCCATGTCCTGTTGTCCGGTTACCGGAACCGTCTGGCAATCTTTTCAATGTAAAGGAAATTAAGGTAAATAGATTAAGATATATCCGTAACATTACCGTTATTTAGGGCGTATTTGCTTATGACAGGAGTTAAAGCAAATACGCCCTTTGATTATTTTTTTGCTTGCGTGTAGTTTTTTGTATTATGTTTGCGTCTAATGAGCAAACAACTGATAAATGATACTTATGACCGATCATGACAACTAATTCCACAGAAAAGACCGACTTCGAGAGTCTTGTAGAGAAGTATAAAAGTACAATCTACTCGATATGCTTCATGTTTGTCGACAGCAAGATGCAGGCCGACGACCTCTTTCAGGAGGTGCTGATAAATCTATGGAAGGGCTTCGATAGCTTCAGAGGCGAGGCGAGTTTGCGATCCTGGGTATATCGTGTCAGTATGAACACCTGCATATCCTATCGCAGGAAGAAAAAGGTGCCGACTGTGGCACTCGACATCGCCCCAGATATCATAGACGGGATTTCTTCAGAGTCCAGCCAGACACAGCAGTTGCACCAGCGTATTCAGAAACTTGAACCGCTTGACCGGGCGATTGTTCTGTTGTGGCTTGAGAATATGCCGTATGAGGAAATCGGAGAAATCATAGGGACTTCCGCTCGCAACATCGGGGTGCGTCTTGTAAGAATCAAAGAAAAACTTAAATCTCTCTGAAATTACTTAAATCTCTCTGAAATTATGGATGAATTAGAGGAAATGCGCCAGCAGATGGCATTGATAAAGTCGCAGCTTGACACACAGCAGATAGTAAACCAGCAGTTGATGTGTAAGGTCATGCGAAACAACGCTTCATGGATGAATATTCTTGTAAACACGGAACTAATCGCTATGCCGTTCATATACCTGCTTATAGCCGGAATATGTTATGGTTACGGCATTTCGCAGTGGTATTCATTTTTATTCCTGATTTTTGGAGGTCTTGATGCCGTATTCGACATAAGAACCGTTCGTATACCGGACAATCTTTTCAGTTCGTCGTCTATTCTCAGTCTCAAGAAATTCCTGATACGTCAAAAGAAAGAACGGTTGATACAGACATGCGTTTCCGGCGTTTTATGCGTCATTTGGCTTGTGCTGTTCCTTTGTGCCATAGTTAATTCGCGTAATCCTTTCTTCCTTGAGAATGGATTATGGAATCCAATTATGGCCGGTGGATTTATCGGTGGCATTATAGGAGTTGTTATTGCTCTGATCGTTATAGTGATACTTTTCAGGAAAATGCAGCGTACCAATGACCGTATATTGGCCGACATAGAAGAACTTGAAAAAGGAAAGTAAAACATATCCTTGACTGCACCCCATAAGTTAGACACGGAACTTTTGGGGTGCATATGATAGCCCCAAAAGAACAGCGAATATAGATTGAGCTGTTGAGAAAATATATTTGAGCCTTAGGGAAATCACTTCTATGCTTTTTTATTGCTAAATTTGTAATCTAAGAGAATGTTTGGATTTAACTTCCATTCACCCGAAGAGGATTTTTTGAGATGTTTTCGCAAGTTGAGGAGGGCGCGGTGCGGGCACCGTAACCGACGAAATCTTGGCGGAAAACCATTAAGAGAGAGCAGAACCAAGCTTGCTTGGATTATGCCGAACGTGTGGGTTTACCTGAAAGGAAACAGCCAAAAAAGACCTTCGGGGGATGGAAAGAATTTTCCATTCATCTCTCAATTATAAATTCGTGTTAAATTCAAACATTCTCTAAATAGAAAAGACTATGGCAATAAATACCGACGAGAATCTCGGCCCCATGAAATTGATTTTCAATTACAACAATATATTTTACAGCTTTTTCTATGACGACCTCAGCGGTTGCGTTCACCGCTCACGGGAATATGCGCTGAATTATGTGTATTCAGGCGAGATGATTCTTGACAATGGCACGGAGAAAATTCATGTGCGCAAAGGGGAATGTGTGTTTATCCCAAGAGACCATCATATCACTATGTATAAGAAGACTTATCAAGGCGAGCGGTACTGTGGTATTTTCCTGATGTTTACACGCAGTTTCCTCAGGGAGATGTATAGTAAACTGGCAATTAATAAAATCAAGCCGAAGACCGACAAACTACCTGACGGAGTAATCAAATTACCGCAGACTGTGGAACTGGCCAGTCTTTTCGCATCCATGACACCGTACTTTGATCCGGATGTGAAGCCAAAGGATAATTTTATGGAATTGAAATTGCAGGAGGGTCTGATGGCTCTTTTGGCTATCGACGAAAGATTTGTGCCGACGATGTTCGATTTCAATGAACCGTGGAAGATAGATATCCTTGATTTTATGGAAGATAATTTCATGTGCGACTTGAGTATGGAGGAGATAGCCCACTATACAGGGCGCAGTCTCGCCACGTTCAAGCGCGACTTCAAAAAGATCAGCAGCCTGACCCCGGAGAAATGGCTTATCAAGAAACGCCTTGCAAAAGCGTATGAACTCATGAAAACCGGGAAAAAGAAAGTCGTTGAGGTATATGCCGAGGTCGGATTCCGCAATCCATCCCATTTTTCAACTGCGTTCAAAAAAGAATTCGGTATCGCCCCAACAGCCGTTATGAGATAAGAAAATTTATCTGAACTTTTCAGGAACTATGATTGAGCCTCACAGCAACTTTGCCGTGGGGCTTTCTGCATAATTTTGCAACGTGAAAATATAGAGCAACAAAACGATGAGGCAAAGTAAAATATATGTCGGATTGATTGTCTTGCTATCTACAACGGACAGGCAACAGGATAGCAGCCCCATATACGATTTGACAGGACACCGTCTCATTTCAAAACCCCAAAAAGGATTTTACATTCAAAATGGCAAGGAATATCTAATCATATAAGTAAGTGCTCAAATTTAACCGATAGTAACTTATTTAAGAAAAAAAGAAACTGATATGAAGAATGTATTGATAATATCGTCGAGCCTCCGTAGAGGCAGTAATTCGGAGGCTCTTGCTAAAGAATTTGCACGAGGTGCTTCCGATGCCGGAAACAAAGTGGAACTGATTTCTCTTCGTGACAAGGATATACGCTTTTGTCGCGGATGCCTCGCCTGCCAGAAGACACAGAAATGTGTGATTGCAGATGACGCGCAAGCCATCGTCGCCAAAATGCACGATGCCGATGTGATAGTTTTTGCTACACCTATTTACTATTACGAGATGAGCGGACAGCTGAAGACTCTTCTTGACCGCGCCAATCCGCTCTATCCTTCGGATTACCGTTTCCGCGACATCCATATGCTCACGAGTGCCGCCGAGGATGAAGAATCTACGCCCGAACGCGCCGTCATGGGACTGACAGGGTGGATTGACTGCTTTGGAAAAGCCAGTCTTGCAGGAACGATTTTCGCCGGAGGTGTCAATGACCCAAATGAAATCGATGGACATGCGGCACTTGCCGAAGCTTATTCCGTCGGCAATAAAATCCAATAACAATCAAATCGAATGAAATGAATGTAAAGCAATTGCTGGCTGTAGGTCTGCTGATTTTCTCGACAGGGATTACTGACCTCTACGCCTCCAATCCAAAAGAAAACAGAAACAATATGGAAAAACTGACACTGACAAAAGAATGGGACAAGACATTTCCTAAGAGTGACAAAGTTGATCACAGCAAGATAACATTTGTCAACCGTTACGGAATAACACTTGCCGCCGACATGTATAAGCCCAAAGGAGCCACAGGCAAGCTCCCCGCCATTGCCGTCAGCGGACCATTCGGTGCCGTCAAAGAACAGGCAGCCGGGCTGTATGCGCAGGAGATGGCCGAGCGCGGTTTTCTGACAATCGCCTTCGACCCCTCGTTTACAGGTGAAAGTGGAGGTACACCGCGTTACATGACCTCTCCCGACATCAACACCGAAGATTTCAGCGCGGCCGTAGATTATCTTGTTACCAATCCCCAAGTTGATCCTCAGAGGGTCGGCATCATCGGAATCTGCGGCTGGGGAGGTATTGCCATTAACGCGGCAGCAGCGGATCCGCGCATCAAGGCTACGCTCGCATCCACGATGTACGATATGAGCCGCGTCAACGCCAACGGTTATTTCGATGCCGACGATAGTGCCGAAGCCCGCAATGTTCTCCGCGATAAATTAGCCACACAGCGCACCGAGGATTATATCAACGGTACACCGAAACTCGGTGGCGGTGTACCCGATGTTTTGCCCGACGACGCTCCCAGGTTCCTCCGCCACTATCATGATTATTATAAGACGAAACGCGGCTATCATTCCCGCTCGCTCAACTCCAACGGCGGACGAAACGCGACATCCCCGATTCCGTGGATTAATTTCCCGCTTATGAGCCGTGCCGGAGAAATAGAGAACGCCGTCATGATTCTGCACGGAGAGAAAGCCCACTCGTTCTATTTCGGCAGCGATGCCTACAAGAAACTTACAGTAACCCCCGGCAAGGAGAACAACAAGCTGTTTATGGTCATTCCCGGTGCAAACCATACCGACCTCTACGATCAGAAAGACATCATCCCCTTTGCTTCGATTGAGAAATTCTTCAACGAATATCTCGACCAATGAATCATGTTTTATTTATTCTTCGCAGCTACTTAATGATAACAGATAAGCAAGTAATGACATAGGTAAGAAAGATTGTTCAAACCGACGGGGTGTGTGAATGAAAGTCACACACCCCGTCTTTCGATTATGATATGATATTCGCTATTTGGATTGGTCGTCAGCTTTCATTCAGGTATTCTATTCCTAATCTTCGGTTGTGTATTTCATCGGTATCGCCGTGGTTAGCTAAACTCAAATTTTACCGAATCATACTTATTATTTTCTTGCAAATATTTGTCATATGACAAATATTTGCAAGAAAATAATAATGGAGTGAAAAATATCAACACATTATTACATATTTGCATTCAGGATTTCCTTTAAATCGGGAAAATACAACATATACTTACCTCTAAATAACAGGAATTCTATGCGAAAATTTACTGTTTTTCTATTTCTGTCAATATTTATACTGACAGCTTACAGCGAACAAACCCCGCGAAAGATTGCCGTCGGAGGACGTTCGCTGTCTACCATGGGGAAGACCCACTATGGGGGCGATCCTCACCCCAATCTTATTTACAGTGCGGCTTCCTCACAGTTGACCTACGACAACCTGGAGGATGTCGCTACAACAACGCGACCCGGTACTCCGTCGAAAATCATAAGTGCATCAGGAACTGATTTGCAGGGATTTCTGAAAGCAAGTTCATCGCCCGACTATCCCAAGGGATGGTATGACATAAATACCAATGGCGAGGTCCGTATGATGTTTACCAACAGCTCTCTGATGGGATCATGCGGATATGTACGCGATGACAGAATCTGTCAGTTTACCACAATCAGTAACTACGGCTATTATTGGTTCTACTATTCCGAATATAGCCTTGAGACCGGAGAGCAACTCTATGAGATAGAGCTTCCCGACAATGACATGCGCAACTATGTGGTAAACTGCACATACGACGAAAAGGATGATTTGGTGTACATGCAGACATATTCGAAGAATTTCAATGCGATGGCATGGTCTACATTCAATCCCTCAACCTGCGAGCGCGTGTATCTCAATAACACCCTGTCATGGGACGACAACCACGTTGTCGCTATCGGATCCAATCCTCGCGACGGCAGGATATATGGCGTAAAAGAGAACGGGGACTATGTCGAGATAGACCGTTCCACCGGTGAGACCGTCAAGATCTCCACCATTGGCGTGCAGCCGGCGGAATACTCTCAATCGATGGTTTACGCACCGATAGAGAGAGGGTTCGTATGGGCCGCGATGCTTTCTGACAACACTTCCGGTTTCTACCGCATAGTCCCCTCCACCGGTGAGACTACCCTGCTTGGGAAGATGCCGGCGCAGAACCAGTTTCTTATGCTGTGGTGCCCTGACAAGGATGCATCTGACAATGCCCCTGGAATGCCTGAGATGTCCATATCTTTCAATGGACCTTCATTGGAAGGTACGGTGTCGGTTTCTCTTCCGACAAATGATTTCTCAGGTGCCGCGCTTCCCGGCGGGACGACCGTAACGGCGGAAGTGGAAGTTGACGGCAATACCGTGGCTTCGCTTAAAGGCAAACCCGGGGAAAAATTGACAGCGATATTCAATACTACCCAGGGAGAACATACCTCGGCGACCAAATGTCGCATCGAGGGCGACAGCCAATGGGGTCCTGAACGTAGATACACGTTCTATGCCGGTCATGATACGCCGCTGCCTCCCCGCAATGTCAGGATCAAGGGAAATACCATAAGCTGGGATCTGCCGGAGGGATCGGTTCATGGTGGATATGTAAATCCCGACAACCTGCGATTCTCCGTCAGTCTCAACGATATACCTGTTGCCGAAAGCGGGATCTCGGAGACTTCCGTCACTTTCTCGGAACCATCCTCGCTTGCTATATACTATGCACGTGTAACGGCACAGGCCGACGGCATGTGTTCGGAACCGGGCATAAGCCAGGGAGTGAAGTACGGATCTGTAATGGAGGCCCCGTTCAGCTTCGTACCGACTCCGGAGGAATTCAAACTCTTCACTATAGTGGATGGTAATCACGATGGCAATAAATGGAGATATTTCGACGGCAAGGATTGTGTATACTATAACAAAGGCAACAGCGGAGCCTCCGACGAATACCTCATATTCCCACCTGCGGATTTTTACGACACAGAACATCTTTACAGACTATCTTTCGAGGCAAGATCCCTGTTGTCCACGCGTCCTGAGGATTTCGAGATACTTCTTCTTGATGACTTGGACCCGACGATAGGGACAGTCGGGACAATCGCCTCCTTCCAGGCTTACGGGAAGGATGACTGGACTCCCGAGACTCTGAAATTCAATGTGGAGGAACCGGGAAATTACCGGATCGCGTTCCACTGCACCACTCAGGAGGGATTTCAGCTGATGCTGCGTTCATTCCGATGCGAGAAGACTCCCGATACTATGGGTGCTCCGGCCGAATGTAAGGGCGTGAAGATCGAAGGTGCTCAAAACGGCCGTCTCGAGGCTACCGCATCGTTCATAGCCCCCACAAAGACGCTTGAAGGGAAACCTCTTGACTCCGACGTGGAAATTACAGTGTTCGCCCGCACTCAGGCTGGCGAAGGCTCGGTGAAGGTGCTTCCGGGGCAGAAAGGGGCGGTTACATTCCCTTGTCTGCAGGGAAACAACAATGTCACCCTCGTTACCGCAAACGACAAAGGAGAGGGCATCGAACGGTATTACAATGTATTCACTGGCCAGGAGAAACCGGGCAAGGTGCAGAACCTGAAAGTTTCGGTATCGGACGATAATCTCTCTATGACGATCACATGGGACCCGCCTACGGAGGGAGAGAACGGTGGCTATATCAATCCTGATGATGTAGGATATTACATATACAATGTTGCGGGCGATGAGCTCTCTTTCCTTGAAGACATAGGCAAATCCCGTAGCTACACCCTCTCGGTGGCTCCCGGACAGCAGAGCCTCCAGCAGCTCGCAGTAGCTCCTTACAACATTGCCGGCGCCTCCTCGTCCGACACATTCCGAGGTACTTCAGCTATATTGGGAACCCCGTTGCAGGTTCCTTTCACCGAGACATTCGGATATGGTATCCCCCGTTATCTTCCCAACGTGGTCAAACGCCTCAATGCCAGTTATACCGCCCAGTGGGGCCATGGCGATCCGACGGCGATAGTGTATGACGCGATTACTCCGGACTACGGTTGCATGTATGCCCAGCCATCGGCTCCGGGCGTTTCGCTCGGACGTGTGGAGATACCCCGTGTCTCTACAGCCGGCTATCGCAACATCTGTTTCAGGATGAATGCTTTCCGCTTCCCGCAGGGTGGACTGATCAGGATTCTCGGACGCGCCTGTGATTCCGATGCTTTTGTTGAGATCGGGGAATTCAATTCCTCTAAAGGAGCGAAGGGATACGTGGAATCCGTATTCAAACTTCCCGAAACGCTTCAGAACCGCCCTTGGATAGCCTTGGCTATCGAGGCTGAGTTTGACTGCGAATCTACGAATAGCTTCATAATCATAGATGAATATTCACTTCTGGACCTCCCGGACAACGATCTCGCCATATTAAATCTTGAAGGTAACGACCGTCTCAAAGCAGGAGAAACCGGAAAATACACCTGCTCTGTGATAAACAGAGGCCGCGATACGCAAACCGCATCTGTACTTTGGGAAGTCCTTGACCCTGACGGCAATGTCGTAGCCACAGAATCCGCTGTGGTTTCACCGCTCGAACCGGAAGAATCGGAGACCTCCGAGTTCTCATTCACGGTCACCGGCATGCAGATGGGTAAATGTCTCACCGTACGTGCTACCGTAATCGCGGATCAGGATGACTCCGAGGCCAACAACACCCGAACTATGGGAGTGGCTCTGATCTCCGCCGGGTCAGGCACCGTCGACGACCTGCGTGCCTCCGTCTTGGACAACGTGGTAACTCTTGAATGGACGGCCCCGCAAATGAAGACCTCCTCTAACGAGGACTTCTCCGGTCTGGAAAATGGAGCGTATTCAGCGGAACTCGGTATGTGGAAAAACATCGACCGCGATGGGAAATCGGTGTGCTCGATCAATGGAGTCGAGCTTCCCGATGCTGGAGTCGCAAAAGGCTGGCAGGTGATAGATGAATCTCTCCACTCTCTCTTCACTGCCCACAGAGGATCGAAAATGTTGCTCGCTATGACCCCGGCCGATGAGTCGGCCGCCAACGACTGGCTGATATCGCCTGCAGTGGCCGGTGGGTCGGAAGTCATATTCTCCGCCAATATCATTTCCGGTGATTTCAAGGAAGAATTTGAGCTGCTTGTATCTGATACCGATGATTCGCCGGCCTCGTTCCGCAATCTCGCGTCATTCTCAAAAGGTGAAACAGGATGGGAAACGTATATGGTGAAACTTCCGTCTGACACGAGGTTCTTCGCGATAAGATACTGTAGCGTGGATCAATTCGGTATGATGATCGATGATATCGACTTCGTGCCGCAGGACGCACCTGAGCGCACTGTGATAGGATATAACATATACCGCAACGGATCTCAGGTGGGTACATCTCCTGTCGATATATATGAGGACACCTGGATGGGTGCCGACACCGATTACTATATCATACCCTTGGTAACGGAGAACGGCAAACAGACCGAGACTGTCAAATCAAACGTTGCGCATGTAGCCACTTCTGGTGTAGACCAGATCGCATCTCGCAAGGGTGTATATGGTGGAAAAGGATGCATTGTGGTGTCCGGCTTCGAGGGTGAATCTCTGTCGGTATTCTCCGTTGACGGCACATGCGTCGCATCGGTATCTGTTGCTTTCCCGATTTTCACAGTGCCTGCGGAGTGCGGCATATATGTCGTGAAATGCGGTGGCGCAACAACCAAAATCACAGTAAGATAATATCGGAATAAATGGAAGGGACTTCCTTCGGGAGGTTCCTTCCCCTAAAAGAACTATACTATGACAAAGAAATTTTTACCGATTGCCATTATGGCGGCAGTCATGGCGATGTTCCCTGCGGCTCAGGCTGCTACTGTATTCTGCAATCAGGTAGGCGGATACAATCCCGGCATTTACTCCTTCCCGACAGAGGGAGGCGCGCTACAGGAGGTATATGCCTACTCGGGGCTGGATTCCAAGTACGGCGGCGTATTCACAGACAATGCATATTACTGCGTACAATATCTACCCGGATCGTTCTATACACAGATATACGCCATTAAGTCGGTCCACAATGCCGATCTGTCAGAGTGGACGGCTCCGACCCGTCTGAACGAGAAACTTAGTGTCACGGATGTACCGACAGCCCTTGTCTGGAACGACATAACGGGGAATATATACGGCTCGTTCATGAACGAAGACAAGGAAACGTTTTCATTCGGTCTTTTTTCCGTAACAGACGGTACCTCGTCGGTTATTGCCCCGCTTTCTCAACAGCTTGTTACATTGGCCGCTGATGAGACCGGCCAGATGTTCGCCATAGGTGCCGACGGAATACTTTACAGCGTGACTACCGCTGGTGTCCTTACCGAAATCGGAGCAACCGGTGTCTCTCCCTCTCCGAAGTATGCATCGGGTTCAGCGTTCGATGATGCGACTGGTACGCTGTATTGGGCCGTTACAAACAAGAGTCTTGATACATTCCTCTATACCGTCGATACAGCCACAGGTGCTGCCACGCAAGTGTATGCTTTCCCTGATAACACCATACTGACTTCTTTGTTTATCCCTGATGCACCGGCTTCTGCCGCCGCTCCGGCAGATATAGAGGACTTCACCGCTGTCTCCGACGGTTTCCTTGACAAAGTGGACGTTTCCTTTACCCTTCCGTCGAAAACTATTGCAGGGGAGGATATGCTGGGAGCTGTCAAATATAAACTTATGGTCGACGGCTCAGTCTTGGTTGACTCGCAGGGTGGTCCTGGACAAAAAGTAGAGGTAACGGCTACGCCCGGTGAGGGTGAGCACGTTGTTACGCTATTCATCTCCAACGCGGCTGGAAAGGGAAATCGCTGTGTGGCACGTGTGTATGTCGGGGAAGATAGCCCGGGAACCGTTACCGGCCTCACGATATCTGTCGACGGCAATGACATCACTGTAGCATGGCAACCTCCTGTCGTCGGTATGCATGGCGGCAACTTCAATGCGGATGCATTGGCTTACAATGTCATACGCGATAATGACGGCACAACCGTGTCTGAAGGACAGATTGCTCTCTCTTATTCAGAAACTGTTGAATCAACCGGGCTTGCCAAAGTCTCCTACACGGTTGTACCCGTATGTGGGAATCTTGTCGGCCCGGCGTCGCAGACCGAAAGCGTCATGGTGGGGGCAGGTATGACTCCTCCGTATGAGCAGACATTTGACTCCGCCGACTCATTCGATGATATATATTTCTCAACTTACGATGCGAACAATGACGGAAAAGGATGGACTCTCTATAAGAATTATTACGGTACGGCCGGCAACGCGAGGTATGAATACAGTTCAGACAATGATGCCGATGACTGGCTCTTCACCTGTCCGCTCGATCTCCAGAAAGACTACAGATATACGGTCCAGTTCACTCTTGACTGCAATCGTTGGGGTAACGGCGAACGTCTCGAGGTAAAATATGGTCCGAAACCAGATGTGGCGTCCATGACATATCAGGCTCTCCCTGAAACGGATTTTGAAAAGGGAACGAAACATGATGTCGAGGCCATAGTCGATCCGCAGCAGTCAGGTACATTCTATCTCGGGTTCCACATTACCAGTGGTGCCGACAGCTATAATGTGGACCTTGACAACCTCAGGATTCTATCTGGGATTCCATCCTCGTTGGAAATGGCCCGGGCATTGCCGGCGGGATATTCCGTGCGCGGATACAAGGGTGGTCTTGAAATCACGGCAGAGGATAATGCGGAAATACGGATATCGGATCTTTCGGGCCGCGTAATACGTAATACCGAAATCAAGTCCGGACGTACTGGCATAAGTCTGGAACCGGGTATATATGTGGTTATGGTAAACAGCAGAGTTATAAAGGTTTCAGTTCGTTAACCAACCGGTATAAAGAAGGGTGCGCGTTAGCAAATGATCGCGCACCCTTGCATTGTTTACACAGCCCGGCACCGTTTGCACCGAATTATTTCCCGGCAATTCTCGCCCTGATTCTGCTCAAGGTAGACTGGGTCACTCCTAAATAGGAAGCGATATACTTCAATGGAACCTGTTTCACAAGATTGGGCCGCAACTTGATAAGTCTCAGGTATCTTGAATACACATCCGACTGTCCTAACCATACATATCGGTTCTCAAGTGCATGCACCTGACGTAGCAACACCCTGTTGAGCCACATGACAAGTTCCGTCGAGTTGATCAGCTTCTTGAAATCATCGTTGGCTACGGATATGATCTCCCCGTCTGTTACCGGATTATAGGAAAACAGCGACGGTTCGCCGTAAAGATACGTGGATGTGCTCAGAAAAGGATCTCCCTCCACTCCGAAAGCGATGGTCTGGTCCTCATCGCTCATAACCCGGGAGAGCCGGAAAATGCCATCCGATATCCATACAACCTTATTGAAAGGTTCATTTTCCAGACAAATGCGATCTTTTTTTGAAACCGGCTCACATACAGCCACCTCTGCGAGTGCATCTATAACACTGGAATCCATAGGCCATACGGGAGTCATAAACCTGTCGAGAGTCTTTGCTATATATGCCTTGGATTTCATATTTAATCTGGATTCATTCAATCAACAATTGATATCTCTCTCTTCCCGCACTTCCGGATATTTCAATTTCCCCCTTCGCCTACAACTACAAAGATACTATTATTCCCCGGTTTTCAACGATTAGGAGCGTTAAATTTCAACGTTCACAGCCATACAAAAAATCACGATTAAAGAGCCCCATAGATACAAATTTTTGCGATTATAAACGCGATTTTTACAAAAAACTGAGTTTTGGAATGTCTTTTGAGGGCGATTGTAACACAATCAAAGATGATGACTGCCTTTCTTGTTTCAAGGGTCACACCGTATTCAAGTTGCAGTTTAAGAAATATTCTGTTTAAGTCAGAGACATCATCGAATAAACTACGTATTTCTGCAGAGCATTTTGTAAAGTCAATCGGTATATATGACTATATTCGTTCCTGGCGAATTCCTCGGCAATGGTTGATTTTCCGACACGACGCGCCCCTTTAATCAATATAGCCGTTGAGCCGTTGTCCTTATTCTTCCAGTCAAGCAACTAGTTATATATTTTACGCTTGAATATCATGTAAATGTAATGCTTTGTATCTCAGGGATAAAGTTACAAATAATAGAGTGATTCTCAAAATGTTTTTACGCTAAATATGGGGCTATTCTCAAAATGTTAGACTACTGAATTTGTATATTGCAGTTACCCAGAAGAAAAGCTATTATTAATTGGGGAACCCTTATATACTTATATATAAGAATAGGAATATAAGTAAGAATTCAATTGCCTAAAAAATGCCCCTCTACCGAAAAAATCCGCTGACCCGAAATATCCGCTGACCCCGGAAACCGTGCCGATTTTGGCGTGAACAGAAAAGAAATAAGCAGCCATCTTTGTTAGATAACTTCTTGTTTGTCAGTGTTTTATTAATGATTCGCCTGGGGCCGGATAATATCGTCGTAACTAAGTCGTTTTCAGAATATTGTAATGCCGCACTATCCATTGTTCACGAATAGCACACGGCACCATTTCAATGTTCTTCCCCATTGTTTCCGTTGGGTAGTACAAAGAAAATAAATTTTTTCAATATTTCAGCTTTACTAGTTTCTAATACTCATCACCTGTTATGTAATTATAGGTTATGAAATTTTTGTATCTCATTTCGACTTTGCATTAAATTTAATAATATGTCATCCTTGCTTAATTTAGATTTATGACCGCACATGTCCTGTCTTATCTCAAGTATTAGTTTAAGCCATACCTCCATCATCAATTTAATATCTCCAGGATGGTTAGTAGAGATGTCAAAGAAACTATTAAATGCATAAAATACACTATCAGAGCCATAAAGTAATATATCCCTTTTCAAATCAACCATCTTTTCAGCCCAATCATCATCTGAGGTCTTCCCTGCTTTTGCTGTTTTTAAGATATTAAAGAATACCGTTACTATTCCAGCATAAGCAAGATATTTCTTTTCAGATAATTGATTTTCCATAATTTTAATTCGTTCCGTTTTTCGGTGTATAATATAACCCATAAAGGCTACTACCGCTGGAACTAAAACGGCTAAAATTGCTAATATTAAATCCTTATTATCATTCATATATTCTTAAGTGCTTAAATAGATGATTTCAGAACTGGTTGATACTAGTAATCACAATATTGGTATCCTTCCACTCGATTTTTTCTTCTTGCGAGTTGGTAATAACTAGTAGGTTGTCGCAATGGAGTTCTTTGGCTGCTTCGACGAGGGCGTCGAGTTCGCGTTTGCGGGTTTTCTCGGAGGTCATGTCGTAGCATACCTGTATTAGTTGCTCTACTTTTGCGCCTTTACGGGTGACAAAATCTATCTCTTTATCGTTGCGGGTGCGATAATAGAACAGCGTTTGACCGGGGATATAGCCACGGCGTAGGAGTTCTACGAAGACTTGGTTTTCCAATAGGCGACCGAGGTTTTCACTGATATTGAACGCTGTGCTTTGCACAAAACCGTTATCGACGACATATACCTTTTTCGGAGCCTTGTTCATCAGTTTCAGCTTATTGTTGAAACGCGGCAAATAGAAGAACAGGTAAGGCTCGTTGAGATAGTCGCAGAATTTCTTTGTCGTCGCCACACTTGACAGACCCAATTCTCCGGCAAGTTCGTTGGCAGAAATCGGATTGCAGAAGTTTGACAACAGATATGTAGCAAGGTTGTATAGGTCGGTCGTATTCCTTACATTGTGGCGTTGGGCGATATCTTTCAGCAAGATTGAATCAAACAGAGTGGAAAGATAATTTTTGGTTATGCCGCGAGCCGGGATTGTTTCAGGATACCCGCCGTTTCGCATATAGTCATCTGCCAGCACTATTGCCTGTGCCGCTTGTTCCTCGCGGTCCGGACTGATATTTTTCCACCTCATGGTTTCATCAAGGCTGAAAGGCAACATCTCAATCTGAAGATAACGACCTGTCAGCACTGTCGCCATTTCACTGCTCAACATATTGGCATTGCTTCCTGTGATTATCAGGTTCTTTCCCCGGCGATATAGTTTGCTTACCCACAAATCCCAATTCGGCAGATTCTGAATTTCATCAAGCAGCATAAAATCATAATCGGGATAGACATCATCAAGAGCTGACATCGCCAGATCCTCGTCCCATTTTTCAAGCAACTGATTATCGTCAAAATTGAGATAGGCAAAATTCTTGCCTTGCAACATCAGCAGGGCAAAAACGGATTTACCTACGCGGCGAGGGCCGGTTATAAGTTTGATAAGCGGGTTCTGCAAAAGTTCGTCAGCGTCATACTTGGTATGGCGTTGCTGATAAGGGCGCGACAACAATTCGTCGCGCTCCGCCCGCTGATTAAATATCGTTGTTTTCATTGCAGTCTGTTTTAGACTGCAAATATAGCGAATTTTTTCAATTCAATTTCCGTATTGAATAAAATAGGACTTTTTTATTCAATGGGAAGATAAACAGTGCATATTCTTATTCAGTTAACACAGGTTTTCTATGATCAGGGAATTTCTCCGCCCACCGGAAAAATCGGCAGGTTGGACATTTGGGGTGATGGATTGCGCGTAATGCATTGATTTAATTATCTTTGCGGAGATAATTATTGATATGCTTAAAAAAATGCTTTTTCTGCGGGTCTAAAAATGTGGTCCGGAACGGTCTGAGAGGACGCACCCAACGTTATAAATGCAAGGACTGTGGCCGTCGTTTTGATGGTG
>CAJMMT010000017.1 GCA_905214715.1 uncultured bacterium
AAAGTTGAGGCTTTTGCTTAATTTTTTTTGTAGGGAGTTCTGCAACACCGCCCTACACGATATTTCATTGCCCCACAACTACCATTTGGCATTAACAAATTTCGTTCGGCAGATGAAAGATTAAAAATCTTTGATAATTCAAAAGTACATTCATCCCAAGACATCGGAGACTTGGTTGCCAATAATTTTAATAACGGTAATTCTATGGCTTTAATTTGAGGAAGCATGTTAATTATAATCAAACTCTTGAATAAGAGTACACCAAATAGTTCACCCAAGTGAGGAAAATACTTCGCTAAATTCTAAATCCAGACGAATCGACATCGTTAGAGAAATCATAATCAAATAATGATTTAAGTATCTGAGAACGATAATTCATTTTATTATTCCGTTGAATTCTAACAATTTCGTCGACAATTGAATCTAACTCTACTTTATTTCGATTATGATATGCGTCAATGAGTCTACAACTGAGTTTGGGAGGAATGATGGATAGTAATGGTATTCTAAGCCGTCTGATGCTTTGACTTTGC
Organism: uncultured bacterium; assembly: GCA_905214715.1. Lineage (GTDB taxonomy): Bacteria > Bacteroidota > Bacteroidia > Bacteroidales > Muribaculaceae > Lepagella. Next base: position 534 of record CAJMMT010000017.1, read on the forward strand.
CACCGTGGTAACCCTCCATTCATCTTGTTGGAAATTTTTTCAATTTGGGTTCTCACAAATTTACTCATAAGTAAGGCAGCTAACTGTTCAAGTTCGCTTAAAGATTTTCCCGTGATATAATATATATTATGTGCAGGATAAAAGAAACCGTAATCAATAAAAACAACATTATTACCTGATATGTCAGGTAGTAATATTTTTGGCCGTTTTACTAGTTGTGGTTTTATTTTATCAATTAGAGAATACCAAACACGTCCATTTTTAACGATATGTCTTTTTTCAAGAATATCCTTATGTCTTTCAAGATATTGTTTTGCCCTGGGATATTTATTTAAATCAATAATTTTACCATCTGAGTCATAGGGATTTAAGATATATAAGCCTTTAGAATTAAATTCATTACCAGTCAAGTCCTTAGCATTTACTATTGGAAGTAGTAGTTCATGCTCAACAATATCTTTAAGTTTGGTGGAAATGTATAATTTGTCTGCACCGGTCGCAACACCTATACCAATTTTAAAGCCCTGTGCTTCTATAGAACTAAGACATTCAATGTCCTCATCTACAAATAAATTATTCCAGTTTTCAAACTCACGTATTTGTTGTTCCCTAATAGATAAAGGGAGGTTCAAGTCATCTATATTCTTAATTGTTGCTATCTTTACGTTCTTGTCAACTACAGTATTTGAAATTAAAGTAATTGATGGATACGCAAGTACAGATTCCTTAAAGACATCTAATTTCTCAACATCTATTATATATTCCAATTTATATGATGAAGAAATTAATCCGCGAAGTTTTTTCCCGTATTCATTCTTAAGCCATCTGTTTGAGCTTATAAAGCAATGACGTCCGTTTTCAGAAAGACTGTGTAGACTATGTTCATAAAAAAGAACATATAAATCACATCGATAGTGAAATGTAGAAAACTTAGCCTTATATAGATCGCGTACTTCTTGGGGAATGTTTTCATACCTTACATAGGGAGGATTCCCTATGATAAAATCAAATTCATTGTTCCACTCTGAAAATAAGAAATCTTCGTTTTTTAGTTTCAAAGGTGTGAAATCCGGCATCGCCAATTTCAATGATTCAATACATTTATTGTATTTACATTCATCAATTTCACAACCGTAAATATTTTGAGACATCGCAACTGATGCATCAAATTTGAATCTCTTCGCAGATTGAATAAGGCGGCGCTGAATCTCGATTAGAAAATCTCCATAGCCGAAACTTGGTTCGAGAATACTATATAACGAAAGATTCTTATCGGATGTATATCCTATTAGATCAAGCATGAAATTAACTACCCGTGAAGATGTAAAAACATCGCCATGGGAAACACCGCTACGTCTTAGTCCATATAAACTACTTGTTAAATTCACTTGAACATCCTATTAAATATCCTTTAAGAGAATCAATGAAGCGAGCTATTGATAAACTTTCAGTCGCATCACAAAATGTTTTTGCATCCTTAGTACAAATAAGACATGTTGCGGTATACAATCTTTCACTCATTAATTTTTCGCATAAAATCTTATAACGGTCAATATATGATGCATTTTCAAATTCACACAACACAGGGAAATGATTTGTATAGTTTCTTATAGGCACCGTTGATTTTTCATCCTGCCCGATAACCATTAAGTAACCTACCCAGGGTGTGCCATAGGTAGGAAACTCTTGCTCACGATATGCAGTCCATAAATCAGTAGCATTCCCAAGAGCTTCTTCTGTTCGATTGTTAAAATTATTTCCGTATGAACCTACTTGGGATTTTAGTTCAATTAGCGCCAGGAGTTTTCCTGATGGACTAATTATCATAAAATCCCAATCTTTTGATGAGCGAAAATATCCCGGAACATAATTGTTTTTATCATAAATACATTCCAATGGAACTCCAACAGACAAACATGCATCCTTCAACAGTTTCAAAAAACCATCTAATTGTTTTCCACCAACAACAGCTCCTCTATTTGAAGAGTCAGAACTGCGTTTTAACTGTTTATTCTTGGTTCTCCAAAAATAATTAATGGCCTTCGCCGTACTTATGTTTATATCGAATGATGCCTCCATATATTCTGAGCATGTCAGGTTTTAACTTTTATTCACCTGAATATGATTTCTTAGAAGTCTCTTTTGCAAGTTGAGGAGTCCGTGATGTAACCATAGTAAATAACAGAACCCAGACATACAAATCAAAAGACTTTCCGAGAGGATTGAAATAATTTATACTAAATCATCTCTAAAAAACATTCATGTTACAACCAAACACATTCCCAAAACTATTAAAATTTTCCAATACTTGCAAATACCGATTCAAATTTCACCATCTGACCCAAAGTTTATACACCTCTAATATACAAGGTTATCAATAGATAGTCAAGAGGTATACGAAAAAGAGGAACTCTCCAATGGATGAGTCCCTCTTTTCGTACCCTGAGCCGGGGTCGAACCGGCACGGATTGCTCCATCGGTGTTTGAGACCGACGCGTCTACCGATTCCGCCATCAGGGCCTTTGCGTCAGGCGGTAATCCGGGTGAATCAACGTCTGACTTTGCAAAGTTAATAATTTTTTTCTGTCCGGCAATATTTCAGACCGACATTCAGGTTCGTTTCAGCGCTCCGTCCCCGCGATAACTTATTTTGGGGGAAGAAGGACGCTTACTCTTCCTTCATGTTGTGGAACACGTTCTGAACATCGTCGTCGTCCTCGAACTTGTCAAGAAGCTTTTCGATCGTTTCGCGCTGCTCGGGAGTAACTTCCTTGTAATCGGTAGGAATACGTTCGAATTCGGCACTGACAATCTCCACGCCTTTCCCTTCAAGAAAGTTCTGAAGATTCGCAAACTGATCGAAAGCTCCATATATGAGCCACTCCTCTTCATCGGTCTCAAGCTCGGCATCGAAATCCATAAGTTCAAGCTCGAAATCCTCCTGATCAAGGTCGCCCGGCTTGATGTGGAATACGCTCTTGTGATCAAACATGAACGAAAGCGACCCCTGAGTGCCGAGAGAACCTCCATGTTTGGTGAAATACGAACGCACGTTGGCAACTGTACGCTGGTTGTTGTCGGTTGCGGTCTCTACTACGATAGCGATTCCGAAGGGCCCATATCCTTCATAAACAATCTCCTTGTAATCCGACGCATCCTTGTCGGTAGCTTTCTTTATGGCGCGGTCTATGGTATCCTTGGGCATGTTGGCCGCCTTCGCATTGTGGATAAGCACACGCAGACGGGGATTCATGGCCGGATCAGGACCGCCGGCTTTTGCTGCTATTGTTATTTCTTTACCGATACGGGTAAACGTACGGCTCATGTTGCCCCAACGTTTCAGTTTGCGGGCTTTGCGGAATTCAAATGCTCTTCCCATTATATTTACTTATCTTTTATCTTTACGTTTTATGACGGTTTTATGCGGGTATTATCGCAGTTCGGCACCAAGCTCCTTGCCCAAGGCACTCACTATACGAGTCATAGCCGCGTCTATCTGTTTGTCGTTAAGAGTCTTCTCCTGATCCTGAAGAGTGAGGGCCACAGCGTAACTCTTCTTCCCTTCGGGCAGGTTCTTACCTTCGTAGACGTCGAACAGGCGTACCTCTCCAAGCATCTTGCGCTCAGCCTTGCGTATAGTCTCTTCGACAGCGGCGAAAGGAATGTTCTTATCGAGCAACAACGCCAAATCGCGGTTAACGGCTTGAGTTTTCGGCAGCGGAGTGTAGGTTACGCTGTTTTTAGCCGCAAGACGCACCAAGGTATCCCAACGCAGAGAAGCCCACACTACAGGCTGCGTTATGCCGAAACGCGACAAGATGGAATGGCCGACTATGCCGAGACTCCCCAGTTTCTGACCGGTACGGCTTTCAATTTCAAGAACAGCCGGAGTCAGCGCATCGGAAGTCTGCACCATGCGTATGCTCTTTTCAGAGATTCCAAGTCGCGCCAATATATTCGCCACCACTCCCTTAAGTTCAAAGACAGTAACTTCGGCTCCCTTTACATTCCAAGAAGGGATAGAGTAATCGCCTGTCATCCATATATCAAGACGGCTCTCCTGCTGGTAAGGAGCCAACGGCTTTTCTTCAGTAGCTTCTTTCTCAGGGTCAAGATTATACACATTGCCGAATTCATATAGCCGCAGATTGGACTCGCGACGGTTTACGTTGTGAGCCACTACTTCAAGTCCGCCGTACAGCAGTGTCTGGCGCATTACCCCGAGGTCGGAACTCAGAGGGTTAAGCAGTTTGACTCCACGGTCAAGAGGGAACTTATCGTTATCCTGATAATAAGAAACCGATGTGAGCGAATTGTTAAGTATCTCGTTGAATCCCTGAGCCGAGAGTTGCTCGGAAACGAGCTTCTGCAATTCGAACGAAAGATCGGTCGCGCCTCGGCGCGAGGGAGTGGCGGAAATACGCTCACCCGGCTCGACATTGTTATATCCGTATATTCTCAGTATCTCCTCGACAACATCGCAAGGACGGGTAACATCTACCCGATAAGGGGGTATGCGCAGACGCAACACATCGGAATTGTCCGTCGCCTCTACATCAAAATCGAGGGCGCGTAATATCAATGTAACCAACTCCACAGGTAGCTTCTTGCCGATCAGACGCGAGCAATAGTCAAGCGAGAATTCGATCTCGGCAGGTTTAACCGGATCGGGATTGCTGTCGGCTACATCACCACAGATTTCGCCGCCTGCCAGTTCCTTGATCATGACTGCCGCCAGTTTGGCTGCGTATGGAGGAATCAGAGGGTCGGTGCCGCGCTCATAGCGGAATGAAGCGTCGGTGCTGAGTCCGTGACGGCGCGCGGTGCGGCGTACACGTGTAGGATTGAACCATGCCGATTCAATGAATACGTCGGTGGTCGATTCTGTAACGCCCGACTCCAAACCGCCGAATACGCCGGCTATGCAAAGAGGTTTTTCAGCGTCGCATATCATCAGGTCGGCGGCATTTAGTTTGCGCTCCACACCGTCGAGGGTTACAAAAGGAGTGCCTTCCGGAACGGTACGCACAACTATCGTTTCATCTTTCACCTTTGCCAGGTCGAAGCAATGAAGCGGTTGTCCGAGTCCCAGAAGAATGAAGTTCGTTATATCTACCACATTGTTTATAGGACGCTGCCCTACAGCTGTGAGGAGATCGCGCAACCATTCCGGCGAGCGGTCTACTTTTATGCCGCGCACGGTAACACCGCAATAACGCGGAGCACCCTCGCTGTCTTCCACCCGGAACTGCACCGCGCCATCCTCACGGTCGGGGCGAAAGCCGGTTGCATCGGGAAGAGAGACGACAGGCATCTGACCGGTATGGGCGGCCATATATGCCTTCAGGTCTCGGGCCACACCATAATGGCTCGCGGCATCCACGCGGTTAGGGGTGAGTTCCACCTCCAGACAATAGTCGCTGCTCAAGTTGAAATATTCCGCAGCCGGAGTACCTGCCTTCACATGGTCGGGAAGGACCATTATGCCGTCGTGCGAGGTGCCGACACCTATCTCATCTTCGGCACATATCATTCCGAAAGACTCCACACCGCGCATTTTCCCTTTCTTGATGGTTATCTTTTTGTCGCCATCGGTAAGCACCGTACCTATGGTAGCCACGATTACCGTCTGGCCTGCGGCCACATTCGGGGCACCGCATACAATCTGCAAAGGTTCTTTATCCCCCACATCCACCGTGGTGATATGCAGATGGTCGGAATCCGGATGGTCAATGCATGTAAGCACTTTACCGACAACCAGACCACGCAATCCGCCGGGGATCGATTCAACCTCTTCGACGGTATCGCATTCAAGGCCCACCGAAGTGAGCACCTGTGTTAGAGCTGCCGGTTCGTAAGGCACCTCAATATAGCGTTTAAGCCACTTGTAAGAAATGTTCATATCTTTAGCTTTCAGTGGTATTTCAAAGACTCCGTCTTGAGCCATTCTCCGCCTCGGAATCAATCCGAACCGATGACCATAAGACACTCCACCTCATTCAAATTGCAAAATTAGCAAAAAAAAGGTTTCTCTCACATATTCAGAGTATGTTTAACCAGATTTCATCTTAAATACTGAAGCATGACCTCCAATTTTGTATTAATTAATGATAATTTATGTTAATATTATATAAAACATAAAAGACAACTGGCACTAACGGAGCATTTACACTGATATTAGGGAATTAATTGTTATATTTGCAGTTGATTTCCGGAGGGGACGCAAGTCTTCTCCGCTCTTTTTTAGTAATTATGGAGTTAGCCCAGCTTAAATCATACGTAGAAGGGTGGCTGAAAGGCACCGATTGTTTTCTTACGGATCTTACGATAGGTAACGACAACGATATCAAGATCGAAATAGATTCGGTAAAAAGCATAGACATAGAAATGTGCGTGGCTCTGACACGTGCCATCGAAGCCGAGTTTCCGAGAGACGAAGAGGACTACGATCTTGAAGTAGGATCAGCAGGCCTGACATCCCCGCTGAAAGTGCCGGCACAGTATCGCAAGCATATATCACATGACATGGAGGTGCTTACAAACGATGGCCGTAAAATTCACGGGGTACTTACCGATGCCGACGACGAAGGTTTCGATCTTGAATGGGAACAGAAAGTAAAGGTGGAAGGCCAGAAAAAGCCCGTGATTGAATCGGTAAAGGAACACTTCCCCTACTCTTCCATAAAAAAAGCTTGCTACGACCTCAAATTCTGAAAGGAACTCACTGCATTTTCTTCAAAAGGATGCAGCCGAGAGATAGTCAGAGCACCGCATTAACTCAAAAATAAAGAATAACCAATACATATGGCCAAGAAAGCTGAAAGCGTAAATATGGTTGACCGTTTCGATGAATTCAAAGAACTCAAGAACATCGACAAGGCAACCATGATCAGTGTGCTCGAGGAATCTTTTCGCAATGTGCTTGCGAAGATGTTCGGTTCCGACGAGAATTTCGACGTTATCATGAACCCTGACAAGGGGGACTGTGAGATATACCAGAATCTCGAGGTAGTGGAAGATGGCGCAGTCGAGAATCCTGACACCCAAGTGTCTCTTACAGAAGCCCGCGAGATTGACCCGGAGTGTGAGGTCGGCGAGGAAGTGGCCAAGCAGATTTTCTTCGAGAAATTCGGCCGCCGCGCCATACTCACCTTGCGTCAGACATTGCAATCAAAGATTCTGGATCTGCAGAAAGATGCGCTTTTTGCAAAATTCAAAGAGATAGAAGGGGAGATTGTTACCGGTGAAGTTCACCAGATATGGAAAAAGGAGACCTTGCTGCTCGATGAGGAACAGAATGAGCTCATAATGCCTAAGGAGGAACAGATAAACGGCGAATATTTCCATAAGGGCGACATGGTACGCGCCATTGTAAAACGTGTAGACAATCCAAACGGCAATCCCAAGATTATTGTCTCTCGTACAGATGAGCGTTTCCTGCGCCGTCTGTTCGAGCAGGAGGTGCCTGAGGTACATGACGGACTCATAACCATCAAGGCTGTGGCCCGACAGCCGGGAGACCGAGCCAAAATCGCTGTGGAGAGCTACGACGACCGCATAGATCCCGTAGGAGCTTGCGTAGGTATAAAAGGAAGCCGCATACACGGTATAGTACGCGAACTGCACAACGAAAACATCGATGTACTCTGCTACACAAGCAACCCGAGTCTTTTCATTCAACGCGCACTCGCGCCCGCTGTGGTAAATTCGATACGCATTGATGAGGAGAACAAGAAAGCCGAGGTGTTCTTACACCCCGAACAGGTTTCAAAAGCAATTGGCCGCGGTGGAACCAACATTAAATTGGCCACCGCCGTTACCGGTTATACTATAGACGTTTATCGCGACATTCAGGAAGGTGAGGAAGATATCTATCTCGATGAATTCCGCGATGAAATAGACGGTTGGGTAATCGAAGCTCTTAAAGATCTGGGCCTCGGAACAGCAAAGGCTGTGCTCAACGCCAGCCCGGAAACACTGGAACAGGCCGATCTGGAAGATGATACCCTACAGCACGTACTGGACACACTGCGCGCCGAATTCGAAGACTGATAAAAAGATTTTATGCCCACCAAAATAAGTAAAATAGCAAAAGACCTGAACGTAGGAGTCAGCACAGCACGCGAATTTCTACGCAAGCACAACATCGAAGTCGAGGAAAACCCCAATGCCCGTATCGATGATGCAGCTGTAGAAATGCTGACCAAGGAGTTCAGTCGCGACAAGGACTTGAAGGCGCGTACCGACCAGATTGCCACCACTCGCCGTGAGGAAAGGAAAGTTAACCGCACAGAGTCAGAGAAACAGCGTGAGCCGGTTAAACCGCAGGGACTGAAAGTTATCGGAAAGATTGAATTGGATCGTAAAGGGAATCCTATCAAGAAAACCGAACCCAAACCGGCTCCCAAGCCTGAGCCCAAACCTGAACCCAAGCCGGCACCCGCGCCCAAACCGGTGCCTAAACCGGAACCGAAGCCTGAACCCAAGCCGACACCCGCTCCCGCACCCAAACAGGAGCCAAAGCCGGTACCTGTTTCGGAACCGAAACCGACTCCCAAGCCGGAACCGAAGCCTGCGCCAGCAGCTGAAAAACCTGTGGCAACCGCCGTCCCCGCGGCCGACATGACATCGGCACCCGAAAGCGAGAACTCCAACAAACTGTTCCGCTATGGCGACCCCATAGAAACACCGAAACTGAAAGTACTCGGCACCATAGACCTCTCGACACTTAACCAGACCACACGTCCGAAGAAAAAGAGCCGTGAGGAACGTCGTCGCAACCGTGGGGCCGCTGCTGCCAGCGGAACCGCCGCCACACCCGGAGGAGAGCGCCAGAAACGTCAGCGCATTGGCAAAGAGAAGGTAGATGTGGAGAAAGCCGTACGCCAGCCGGGATTCGGCACCGACAAACGTTCCGGGAAACCCGGCGACCAGCGCGGGCGCAACGCAAACAACAATAACGGAGCCTCCAACCAGCAGGGAGGAGGCCGCCGAAGAAACGAACGCGGCTCTGGCAAAGGGAACCAGAAGGTAGAGATAAGCGCCGAAGATGTGCAGAAGCAGGTAAAGGAGACTCTTGCACGTCTCACCAACAAACAGACTAAAAAGAGCGTGAAGTGGCGCCGCGAGAAACGCGAGGAATTCCACAACCGCGAGGCAGCCGCCGCAGAACGCGAGGCAGCTGAAAGCAAGGTATTGAAGCTTACCGAGTTTGTTACGGCCAACGACCTTGCCCAGATGATGGACATTCCTATCAACAAGATTATAGCTACATGTATGAATCTTGGCGTTATGGTGTCTATCAACCAGCGTCTTGATGCCGAAACCATCAATATCGTAGCCGAGGAGTTCGGATTCTCCACAGAATATGTCAGTGCGGAGGTTACGCAGGCTATCGCCACCGAAGAGGACGCCGAAGAAGATCTCGAACCACGTTCGCCTATCGTTACGGTCATGGGCCATGTAGACCACGGTAAGACGTCTCTGCTCGACTATATACGTAACGCCAATGTAATCGCCGGCGAGGCCGGAGGAATCACCCAGCACATAGGCGCCTACAACGTGAAACTGGCCGACGGCAGAAGAATAACCTTCCTTGACACTCCCGGACACGAAGCGTTCACCGCAATGCGTGCACGTGGTGCGAAGGTTACAGACCTCGCTATAATAATAGTGGCCGCTGACGACGACGTGATGCCCCAGACAATCGAGGCAATCAACCACGCCACGGCCGCAGGTGTGCCGATGGTATTCGCCATAAACAAAATAGACAAACCTGCCGCCAACCCCGACAAAATCAAGGAGGAACTGGCCAACATGAACTATCTGGTCGAGGAATGGGGAGGCAAATACCAGTCTCAGGACATTTCCGCCAAGAAAGGCATAGGTGTGGATGACCTTATGGAAAAGGTTCTGCTTGAGGCCGAGATGCTTGACTTGAAGGCTAATCCGAACCGTAAGGCTATTGGTTCGGTCATAGAGTCATCGCTCGACAAGGGACGTGGATATGTCGCGACCGTGCTTGTGCAGAACGGCACACTCCGTGTAGGAGATGTGATATTGGCCGGTACTCACTATGGTAAGGTCAAGGCCATGTTCAACGAGCGCAATCAGCGTGTAACCGAAGCCGCTCCCTCCACTCCGGTTCTCATTCTGGGTCTGAACGGAGCTCCGACCGCAGGCGATACTTTCAATGTGATGGACACAGAACAGGAAGCACGCGAGATAGCCGGTAAACGCGAGCAGCTGCAGCGCGAACTTGGGCTGCGCACCAAGAAGCGTCCGGGCCTCGAGGAGCTTGGTCGCCGTCGCGCGCTCGATGATTTCCATGAGCTCAATCTGGTGGTGAAAGGAGACGTAGACGGATCGGTAGAAGCCCTGTCAGACTCGCTCATAAAACTTTCCACACCCGAAATTCAGGTGAATGTTCTTCACAAGGGTGTCGGTGCGATATCTGAAAGCGATGTAACGCTTGCCGCTGCATCCGATGCCATCATTATCGGTTTCCAGGTGCGTCCTTCAGGCGCAGCCCGTAAGGAAGCGGAGAAGGAGGGTGTCGAGATTCGTCTGTATTCCGTCATCTACAAGGCTATAGAAGAGGTAAAAGATGCTATGGAAGGACTGCTTTCTCCCGAAATCAAAGAGGAGATTACCGGTACTGCCGAAGTCTTGCAGACCTATCACATCTCGAAAGTCGGTACAATCGCGGGCGCGATTGTAAGAGACGGAAAGATAAAGCGCACCAGCAAGGTGCGTGTTATCCGCGACGGCATTGTAATCTATTCCGGCGTACTCGGCAGCCTGAAGCGTTTCAAAGACGATGTGAAGGACGTAGTATCGGGATATGATTGCGGACTTTCCGTTCAGGGATACAACGATATCCGCGAAGGCGACCTCATCGAAGCCTTCGAGGAAGTGGAAGTCAAAAAGACTCTCTGACCATGTCATACATCCGGGAAAATTCCCAGTCGGCGACAGTATTCAGATATTATCTGAATCTGGGAAGCAACTTGGGAAATCCTCGTGAAAACATATCGAAAGCCATCGGATGTATCGAAAATATGTTCGGTAAAGGCATCAGTTCAAAAATGGTCGAATCGGAACCGTGGGGTTTCGATTCGACCAATTCTTTTGTCAACGTCGGCTTCGTTCTGGATTCGGAATTACCTCCATTGGTTATGTTACAGAAACTTAAGGGGGTAGAAAAAGGGCTATCGTCTGTGGCCCATCGCAATGCCGACGGCAGCTATCGCGACAGGAAAATCGACATAGACATAATGACAGTATGGGCCGGACATGAACTTACATTCTCCACATCCGAACTGACTCTTCCTCATGCCCATCTGAATGAACGTCCGTTCTTTACAGCTCCTTTGCAGGAACTGTATGACCTGAAGCACTTAATCATCCGTAAAAATGGCCGCGACACATTCGTGTTGCTTGACGAAGACGGCAACCCGCCTACACTGCGCCAGACCTCACAAGTACCTTTATATACAGTATTCCGGTTCGGAGATATCGCCATAGCATCTGAAGCTAAATCGGATTACGCCATAGAGGGATTCAGCTGGGTGGAACTAAGGAAATCATGGGGCAGACTTGGCGATGACAGATGGGCTCTCGCATCAAAAGCCGCCGAGCTTGTAAACTGGGACAATGAGACCCGCTTTTGTGGACGTTGCGGAAAGCTGATGATGCGCACAGGCGAAATTCAGAAGACATGCAGCGGTTGTGGGACTGAACGGTTCCCGAAATTATCGCCATGTGTGCTGGCCCTTGTAGAAAAAGGAGACGAGGCTCTTCTTGTGCATGGAACCGCCATGAAAAATGGAATGCATGCTCTTGTAGCCGGATTCGTGGAAACGGGCGAGACATTAGAAGAGTGCGTTTGTCGAGAAGTCTATGAGGAAACAGGTATGAGGATAACCAACATCAGATATTTCGGAAGCCAAAGCTGGCCATTCCCCGGACAACTCATGACAGCCTTCAGATGCGATTGGGAAAGCGGTGAACCACATTGGGCAGACGGAGAACTTAATGCCGGAGGTTTCATGAACCGCAACCGGATAGAAAGACTGCTTAGCGAGGAATCGCCAGAAACATTCAGTCTTCCTACCCTACCTTCCCTTTCCCGACGGCTAATAGAAGCGTGGCGCAACGACTTATAGATAAAACAGAGAAACAAGTATAAAAAAGAGAGCGGCAAATAAATGCTGCTCTCTCTTTTTAGGCTGTCGGGGTGAGGCGACTCGAACGCCCGACCTCTACGTCCCGAACGTAGCGCGCTAACCAACTGTGCTACACCCCGATTACCATTCCAAGGGACATCCAAGGCCCCTTAGCGGATGCAAAGTTAATAATTTTTTCCGTCTTCTACAAATTTAGAGTATGTTTACTTTCAACTGGCCTTAAGAAAATATTCGCATCAAAATATTTGCATAAAAAGATATCACTTCATTGTATAATAATCACGTATCGCGGAGTCCGGTGTACCTATAACCATAAACAGAAGCAGGGTAACAAGCCCGAGAAACGCCATGTTGGCGATTGCCAATACCGATGGCCTTATTCCCTTATTCACAGGAGAGAATTTACGCATTTTATACCATACGATACAATTAACTATCAATGATATAGTAGGTGCAATCATATCTATTAACGGATACTGGCAATAATGCGAACTTACCATGGTATAGAAAAAAGCCCACATGCCGAAACCGCCAAGCAAGACAGCCCAACGCGAGAACTTACGTCCGAGCTCGGTCACTATCGATATCCTATGGGTAAGCAGGTTCATTCTGTAATGCTGGTATTCTATAGCGATATGCACATTCGCAGCCATGAATCCCATAGACAGTCCAAGAAAGACAGCCGGACCGATATCGAACCAGCTTAATATTGCGAATGTGGAGTCAGAGAATTGCAGAAGGAACGTTCCCACAACTCCAATCGGGCCAAAAATAAGATAGGTAATCAACGGACCGAAAGAGGTGCAGACCAAAGGCATAGGGCCTTGTACATTCAGATAGGCCAATATAAACAACAGGGCCCCCAGCAACAGAGACCATGCTCCGCAATAACTGGTCAACATAAATCCTATCGTTATGGCAAATATCGTGGTAACACCCGCTATTATTTTTAGAATACCATACAATTCAGTATCTTCCTGACGGTTCAGTCGTCCGGCTATCTCTTCCAGAGCCGTGTTGCCATGGTGATTGCGAAGGTCGTTGAATACATATGTGCAATTGGAAGCAAGCTGAGCGGCCATTACAAACAACATACTGAGCAGCAAAGGCATAATCTTCACTTCATCACGCACAGCAGCTATCGCGGTACCGGCAAATACCGTCGACAATCCCATCAATAGAGTGTCTGGCATGGAGGCCTTTTTTAAAAACGGTATATGCTTCATTTCAGTCTCGGTTGCAAGACAGCATGAACCGAAGCATTCCTTTGGCACCACACTGTCAATGAGTTATACGAACAGGGGTACTTTACCCCTAAGATTTCAACAAAGTTAGGTTCTTATGCTGAAACGTTATGTTACAAAACTGTTAAATACTATTACAAAACAAATAAATATCCTACAAACATCCATCTGTTCAAACCGCCGGAAGCTCAATGCGGAAAGTCGTTCCCCTCCCCGGTTCAGATTCCTTCACATATATCTTGCCTCCGTGATACTCCTCGATTATGCGTTTTACCAGTGTCAGTCCCAGTCCCCAGCCACGCTTCTTGGTTGTATAACCAGGATTGAAGACTGTCTTGAAGTTCTTTCTGTGTATTCCTTTTCCGGTATCTTTAACTTCAATCCAGAGCGTCGAGTCCTTGCGACCGGTGGTTATGGTAAGTGTACCACGGCCATCCATAGCGTCTACCGCATTTTTTGTGAGGTTTTCCATAACCCATTCGAAAAGACGGCGCGAAAGCATCACTCCCTGCTCTTCGCCGGACAGTTCCATGCGTACCTCTACCAGCCTAGATATGCGAGACTTCATGTAATCGAGCGATGATCCGACCGTCTCGTTAAGATATTCAAGCTGCAGTTCGGGTATAGAGCCGATTTTAGAGAACCGCTCGGCTATGACGCTCAGACGTTTCACATCTTTGTCTATTTCAGATACCACCTCCCGGTCAGTGCCTGAACTATCCAGATACTCCGTCCATGCCATCAAAGATGAGATAGGAGTACCGAGCTGATGAGCCGTCTCTTTCGAGAGCCCTACCCATACCCTGTTTTGCTCGGCGCGTTTCGTATAGGCCACCGCAAAATAAAGTATGGCCGCTATGAGTATCATCACTCCCATCTGGACATAGGGATACAGACTTAGCCTACGCAGCAGTATCGAGTCTTCATAATAGATATACTGATGTGAACCATCGAACGCGGCCATCTCTATGAAATGCGGATTAAGGGTAGCCATCTCGGCAAGAGGTTTGTCGCCTCCGGGCTTCCGTAATCTTTTTTCGAGATACTCCCGGTTACGCGCCGATGACAGATGCTCGGCCATATCCACGCTTTTGTCGGGCAGATCAAAATTACGGGAGTCGAGGATATTGAAATTTGAATCGGCCACCAGTACCGGTATGGTGTTGTTTTGAGTGATGATACCAAGCAGAAACTCGAAGTCCGTATTTCCCTCGGCTGTAGCGAGACGCTGAGTGGCTTGCGCCCAGATATGCATACGTTCCCGCTCCTGCTGCGCCAATTCCTTGACTATATTGTTGGCTATAAGCAGAAATACCAATATCGCCACTGTTGCCAACACCAGAAACAACACCTTTCCCGTACGTCTGCGTTCGTAGAATCCAAAATTGATTTTCTTCATATCCGACAATATTTCAGCATAACCGGGACTACGGCCTGATTCCCGCAGGACTCTCAACTCGCCTTAGAATCTCTCCGGCCACCGAATCGTCGGTATTGGGTCCGATAATCCTGCCGGCTACTTCACGCAACTGTTCCACCGCGTTCGCGACGGCGATTCCTTCATCGGCTATCTCAAACATTGGAATGTCGTTCACATTGTCGCCGAACGCCACCACATAATTCTTGCCCGTAAGTCGGCAAAGTCTCTGTATGGCTTTGGCCTTGGTGGCCTCTTCAGGAAATGCCTCTATGAAAGCCAACTCCGGATGGAAAAGATCAGGATAAAACACCGAGTTTATGTTACCTACCTTACTGATTTCGGAATATGCCTTGCTTGCCATTTCTGTCGGCTGAATCGCGAACAGGAGCATTACATTGTCAAGCTGTGACGGTAATTCCGATTCTCCGTCTGCCGGTATATTAAATTCCTTGTAAGGGGTATAACTGCGTTCGGCTATGAACTCACGCTCGGCATCGGATAGTTCTCCTATATGATATATATGTATCTTATTGTCATTCATCGTATAGATGAACGTCGGCAATGAATATGCACGGTAAATCGACAAGAGTTCCCTTACATCTTCCTCCCGGTGGAATCTGGCGTCGAGATACCGCCCGCTTTTCGCATCCCACAGGGCACTGCCGGTCATTACCACCATCGGGATGTGCATGTCCACGTCTGCCATGAGCGTCGATACCGTTGCCGGAGTACGTGCGGTGGCCACGGTAAAGTTGGCACCCCTGGCTATCGCTTTGTTCAACATCAAGACCGAATGTGGCGAAACGCGGCTATCCTCGCCAAGGAGCGTGCCGTCGAGATCTGTTACAAAAAGTATATCGGATATAGGTATATCTTTACCGTTGACAATTGTCTTATCTCTTCTTGCCATCAGGTCCGTTTTTTGTTATCTCTATTATCTCGGCATCCGAAACCTGCTCTTCCACGCTGCTCACTATGCGGTCTTCGCCAATCTCCCGCTCTTCAGAGTAACTGCGAATCTCGGTAAATTCCACATCTTCGGCATATTCACGCGGAATTATAGGACTATTATCCGAAGGACGGGACTTCGCCTTACGATGTCTGCCGCTTTCCTTTTTCCCTGTGTTTCCGGCTGGACCTTTGGCAGACGATGTATCAAATCCGGCTCTACGGGCAAACTGTTTTACAGCCTGCCGCATAAGCCACCGTTTTATATACGGCCCCACCGTGCGGGCTATCAAGGGGTATAATATCCAAAGTCCTATCAGGACCAGAATAAATATAATCATAATTGTTTTAGCGTGTTGTAATTGTGTCTCCAATCAAATCGCGTGCCAGAAGAATCAGCGGCAGCTTGCAATCGATAGACCTACATAAAACACTATAAGCCACATCAGGCCACCGACCCCAAGCGAGGTAACAGCCACTACAGCGGCTATGGCGATCGCTATCTGACGCCATATGACTTTGGGCGCAAGCGATTTCATTTTCAGCGAGAATAGCTTAACTTCCGACACCATAAGCCAGCATACCAGCAACAGAACCGGCAAGAGCACGTACCACTCTCCCAATACCGTTAGACCGGTAGATATGAGCGAAGAATACCCTATCCAGAAAATAGCGTTTGCCGGAACAGGAAGTCCGAGAAACGATGTGGTCTGACGGGTATCGATATTGAATTTCGCAAGTCTCAAAGCCGCGGCAACCGGTATCAGCACCGGCAACCACATATACCATCCGGCATTCGTATAACATTCAAGTGTCGAGATCATTATCACCGCAGGGGCCACGCCGAAACTCACAAGGTCGCAAAGCGAGTCGAGCTCCTTACCAAGGTTTGAGTAGGCATGGAGCAATCTGGCTGCGAAGCCGTCAAGGAAGTCGGCCACAGCAGCTATTCCGATGAAAATCCAACCCCACTCGATACCGGTAAGCGAACCGAACCGGACATCTCCTTTCGAAGCCAGCAGTATGGCAATTGTGCCCGAAAGCACATTCAGGCATGTTATAGTGTTAGGTATCTGATTCATAGTTATTTTCTTAAACGTGCAAGAGGAGTCAGACCTCCGCGGGTTAGCTGATCCATATCAAGCAATACCTCGGCATCCACAGGCAGATAGATGTCGACCCTCGAACCGAATTTTATGAAGCCAAGATGCTCGTCGATAAGGGCATGCTGGCCCGGACGGGCATAAGTTACTATGCGACGGGCCATGGCCCCTGCAACCTGTCTGACGGTTATTCTCTGTCCGTTGGGACAACGTATTCCTATTGTAGAACGCTCGTTCTCCGTCGATGCTTTAGGCAGATAGGCCGAAAGAAAACGCCCGCTGTGATGCCTCACATATTCTACCTCCCCGTCTACAGGAAACCAATTGGCATGCACATTGAGTGGCGACATGAATACCGATACCTGTATGGCCGGTCCTTTTATATATTCAGGCTCGATAGTGGGTTCTATAACCACTACACGACCGTCAACAGAGCTAACGACCATATCGTCGCGTTCACCCCTGTAATGCCGTTTAGGACAGCGGAAGAAATTGAACACGAAGGCATACACCAACAACGAAAGCCCCGAGAACGACGCGGGAATCGCTATCGGAGGCAGGAACAACCAGACCGGAATGTTGAGAACCATCAACACAAGGGCCAGTAGTATAAGTATGTTGGTTCCTTCGTGGTGTATCTTCATCTTCAATTTACAAATATAGTAAAAATACTTTATAAAATAGCATTTATACCATCTCCCCGTTGATATCGGCAAGGAATTCCGCCAACGGCTTGTTTTCGGCCAACGTCTGATTCAGGAATTCTTTTCCCGTAAGCAGATATTCACGTTCTACCGCCGTTTCTCTCAACTCGGGCCTTATCGTGATATTACTGTTGTGAAGCGATGACCGCAGATATTCCACCAGATACCTGATATTTGCCTCATAGCTTTCAAATTCCGCGGGTTGCACAGCAACGGCCACATAATTGTCATCGCCCAGGGATTCCGGCAGCCTTTGACGAAGAGCAGAGTTCATTATACGGTATTGCGGATATCTCGCCATGAATTCGGCACATGCCTGCTGAAATTCTTCTTCCGTATAACGGGCATTCTCACTTCCGGAAGACATTGCCGCAGGATTCTCTGCTGATTCAGCGGCAATTTCGCTTGCCGGGGGCTGACTTCCGAGGCGTATGCTGGCCGTGTGCCGGGAACGTGTGGCTCCCCGTATTGGCTGTACGGTTACAGGAGGCGCCACGTAGGTCGACGGCGCGACCTTTGCCGACACTGTTTCCCGGTCCGATACCGGAGGCACCGGCGCAGCGACAGCCGGAGTTTGTTCCCGATCCGCCGCAGGCTCCTGCGGACGGTAGGCGGGCTGCGAGATTGCCTGCAGCGGTATATGCCCGTCTACCCGGTCAAAAGGGGGCGTGGGAGGCTTGAGCAACTGGCACAGCCTTATCAGCGTCAGTTCCACCAGCAACCGTTTCTCACTTGCCGTACGATATGCCTGGTCACAATCGTTCAGCAGCTTCATGGCCGCATAATACCATTCCAGAGGCAACGACGTGGCTTGTTGATGGTATCTTTTGGCAACTTCCTCGCTCTGTTCGAGCAGAGGCAGCGTACTCGGCGCGGCTGCGAGCATAAGGTCGCGCACGTGGGTCGCAAGACCGTTTACGAAATACAGCGAGTCGAAACCCTTGTTGCGTATATCGGCGTAGATGAGCAATGCCTGTGGAATATCACCGGACCTGAACGTTTCGGTGAGACGGAAATAATAATCATAATCCAGCACATTCAGATTCTCTATCGTCTGACTGTACGTAACGTGGCCACGGGTCGAGGATGCCACCTGATCGAATATCGACAGGGCGTCGCGCATGGCACCGTCAGCCTTGCGCGCTATAACCGACAGCGCTTCGCGTTCCGCTTCTATACCTTCACTGCCGGCCACATAAGCCAGATGATCGGCCATATCCTCTACCGTTATACGCTTGAAATCGTATATCTGACAACGAGAAAGGATTGTCGGAAGAACCTTGTGCTTTTCGGTAGTGGCCAGTATGAAAATCACATAGGAAGGGGGCTCCTCGAGTGTCTTCAGAAAAGCATTGAAGGCACCGGAACTGAGCATATGCACCTCGTCGATTATGAATACCCTGTAACGGCCTACCTGAGGCGGAGTATTTACCTGTTCGGTCAGCGAACGTATGTTTTCCACGCCGTTGTTCGACGCGGCATCAAGTTCCACGATATTGAACGAATTGCCCTCCTCAATGGCCCGGCAGGAATCGCAATGACCGCAGGCCTCACCCTCCGCCGTGGGTGACAGGCAGTTGATGGTCTTGGCAAATATTCGCGCACAGGATGTCTTGCCTACCCCCCGGGGGCCGCAGAACAGATAGGCCTGAGCCAGACGGCCTGTCTCTATGGCGTTTTTAAGTGTATTGGTCAGTGTTTTCTGCCCTACTACGCTACGAAATGTAGAAGGGCGGTATTTACGTGCCGATACTATATATTTTTCTGTTTCCATTAAATATCTTCCAGATACTGATAATGAAGTTGAAGTAAAATTGAAGCAACTTCGATATAGGCTATCAAGGGATTATGCAAATATAATGAAAAAATTCCAACCCTTTTACAATGTCTCTGCAACAAAGTAATGCAGTTGGCGTTTCACTATTGAATATAGAAGTGGTATCGGCACGTTTCACGACCTATACCCGTTTCTTAAAGATTGACTGAACATGACCAAAAGCAAGCTATACACCGCCACGGGCGACCGCGGCACAACCTCTCTGGTAGGTGGAGAACGCGTAAGCAAGACCTGTCTGCGTCTTGACACGTACGGCACAGTCGATGAATTTTCAGCATTCCTTGGGGTGGCTCTTAGCCACGCCGGATGTCCGGAGGAACTTAAATGCCAAATGCTTGACATACAGAACCGGATGTTCGACATAGGATGTTATCTCGCCACAGCTCCCACTGAAGGAAGCGAAGCTCCCGAAAGCATCAACGGACTCAGACCGGCGGACAACGCGAGACTTGAAGGATGGATCGACGCGCTCGACGAACAGACACCCAAGACAAACGCGTTTGTGCTTCCCGGCGGATGCGAAGTGGCGGCCCATCTGCACGTGGCGCGCACGGTTTGCCGCCGCGCCGAAAGGATGCTCTGTCGGCTGGCAGTTGAAGAACCGGTATGCCAGCTCGTGCTGACATACTTCAACAGGCTGTCGGATTATCTGTTCATCGCCGCCCGTTTCGCCAACTTCCAGGCCGGCGTAGAGGAATTAATCTGGCATCCGGCCCAATGACACTTACGTGTTATAACACTGGCTCTACATATTTTAAACAGACCATGCGCCATATTCTCGCGTATGACAATCAAATAAGAGTATGTTTACTTTTAACTTGACTTAAGATTGAGAGGATTTTTCAAGGGATTTACGTTTCTTTTCGGAGGCGCGGGCCGGGGCCCGTAACGGAGAAAAGGAACGGAAAGCACTGAAAAAGACCTCAAGATTATGGCAAACGCTTATTCCAAACATTAATCCGTGTAAAAAGGAAACATACTCTAAGAGAATGTTTGGATTTAACTTCCATTCACGCGAAGAGGATTTTTTGAGATGTTTTCGCAAGTTGAGGAGGGCGCGGTGCGGGCACCGTAACCGACGAAATCTTGGCGGAAACAGCCAAAAAAGACCTTCGGGGGGATGGAAAGAATTTCCAAATAATCTCTCAATTACAAATTCGTGTTAAATTCAAACATTCTCTAAAACCAACAAAACAAAAATATTATGTACTGGACACTTGAACTGGCATCGAAGCTTGAAGATGCACCCTGGCCCGCAACCAAAGAAGAACTGATAGACTACGCGCAGCGCAGCGGCGCTCCGCTCGAAGTGATAGAGAACCTGCAGGAGATAGAAGACGAAGGCGAGACCTACGAAAGCATAGAAGAAATCTGGCCCGACTACCCCTCCAAAGACGACTTCTTCTTCAACGAAGAGGAGTACTAATTAATAGCATAGAACATAACAATCTATAAATCAATGGACAAACAAAGTAGAATTTGTTTGTCCATTGTTGTTTATATTCGATTTTACGCCGTCAGACCCCGAAATTTGTTTGTCCAAAATTCACTACATAAAATCATCTCCCGTAATAGTCACCAACTATATATGACACCAATCTCGGAGGGAGGATTAGTCCTTTAGACATGCAAGGGGAATGACTTTTACGCCGTCAGGACGTGTGTAGGCTATTGGTCCTCCGGTAATGACCAGCAGTAATGTCGGTTCTTCCATTACAATCTGCTTTTCCCGTTCATTCAGTTTCCTGACAAGATTCCTGATTTCAAGAAGATGCTCCGCGCCTTTGTCTATCTCAGCACCACCGAGCTTAAATTCAATCAGCGCATATCTGCCATCATCGAGATGCAAGACCGCATCTGCTTCCAGGTCGTATCTGTCGTGATAATATGATATTGACCCGAAGCATGACTGGGAATACGCACGAAAATCCCTTATCGCCATACACTCAAATATGAAACCATAAGTTTTCAAATCCATTTGCAGTCGTTCCGGTGAAAGCCCTAATGCCGCGACTGCAATAGAGGGATCGGTGAAGCCCCTTTTCTTCCCTCTTCTGATTGCTGTGGCTGAACGCACGGCAGGAGACCATGAATCGATATCCTGAATAACAAACAGTTTTTCCAGAGCTGACACATAACTGTCGAATGTCGGTTCAGTGCAACTTTCGGTTATAGCCACTACATCCTTTATCATTTTCTGTTTCTTCGCAAGAGTCGAGATGTTTCTTGCATAGGTGCGTAGAATCTCGCGTGCGAGTTTTTCACTGCGATGAACGCCATCTACAGTGGATATGTCAGTAGCGCATACACTTTGAACATAATTCTTGGCCACCAACAGTTTTCCCCTCGTTGTCGGAAGAGATAGCGAAGCCGGCCAGCCTCCCCTACAGGATGCAAATATCAATTGTTTTATATCGAGGCACGACATCTTGCCGTCAATCTCAAGATTCGGATTGTTGAACAGTTCCATAAGAGATATTTCGCCTGTAGATTCAGCTGATTCCCACAAACTCATAGGAGCCATCTTTATTCTTGCAATCCTGCCTGTTCCGGTGTGGAGTATTTTTGATTTGTCCACAGAATTTGACCCGGTGAGAATAAACTGCCCGACTTTCTGCCTTTCATCCACAACACTCCTGACGGCATCCCATAATGTAGGAGCATCCTGCCACTCGTCTATAAGCCGTGGAGTTGCACCTTCTAAAAGAAGAGACGGCTTGGTCGCGGCTGTGGCAAGATAGCCGTCGCGTGTGTCGGGCAGTTGAAGTTTAAGCTCGCTATTGGCCTGCTGTTCTGCAGTAGTTGTCTTGCCGCACCACTTAGGTCCTTCTATGAGTACCGCTCCAAACGCCTCAAGATATTCGCGTAGCGTATTATCTGAGATACGAGGTAAATATGGCATTTACTTACTGACTTTTGTTTCTGCAAAGATAGTTATAATTTCTTTACCGCTAAAGGATATTTTGGTTTTTTGTGGTAAAACACTTTTGTTTTTTGCGGTAATTTATTTTTGCTTTTTGCGATTGTCTTGATAAGTAGTAATAATGTGTTTTGAGACCATAATGAAATTTCGTAATTTTGTTTTATGAACATAACTATTAAAATATTTCTTGCCTCCATTCTGGCTATATCGGCTCAATACATCTCGGATATTGTCGGTACATTTGTAAATCCAACTATTATATTTTAACTTTCCGCTGTCAATATTTGGCAGTTCTCCCGATTAACTTTGCATCATAAAAATATGAAACAGGAGAAGGCGCGCATATTGACAAGGGACGGTGCGGAAGTCGAGGCTTTCGCTCCAGTCGTATTGTCTGTCAGTCGGGCCACGGATATACCGGCGTTTTATGCGGAGTGGTTTTTCAATCGCCTGAAGGAGGGGTATTGCAAATGGCGCAATCCATTCAATGGGGTGGAGAATTATGTGTCGTTTGGAAAAGTGCGGTTCATCGTTTTCTGGTCTAAGAATCCGGCTCCGCTGATTCCATATCTTGAAAGATTAAAGGAGAGAGAAATCAATGGCTATGTTCAGTATACACTCAACGATTATGAAGCCGAGGGATTGGAACCCGGTGTGCCCACAATTAAACAGCGCGTGGAGACATTCATTCAATTGGCGGAGATCCTTGGACCGCAAGGTGTGGTGTGGCGTTTCGACCCGATGATATTGACCGATAACATCGGCATACATGAACTGCTACAGAAAGTCAGCTTCATAGCCGACAGGCTTCAAGGCTATACGGATACACTCGTTTTCAGTTTCGCCGACATAGCCGGCTATCGAAAGGTAGGCCGTATCCTTACGTCGCATGGAGTCTGTTATGAGGAATGGACAGATGTCAAGATGGGGGAATTTGCTTCGCGCCTTTCACAACTCAACAAAGAGCGCGCCTGGAATCTGAAACTGCGCACCTGCGCAGAGAGAATAGACTTGTCTAAGTTCGGGATAGAACATAGTCGGTGCATCGATGATGAGCGAATCGCACGTATAGCTCATCATGACGGTACGTTAATGACTGAGCTTGGATTGCAAATTAATGAGCCCTCTTTAAGTCTTTTCGGAAACAGCGAGATGCTTCCTTCAGGAGCCATTCCTCTTTCTGGAGGCAAGTATGCCATGCGTGTCGCCAAGAGAAAAGATTCCGGTCAGCGACAGCTCTGCGGCTGCATTAAGTCCAAGGATATCGGAAAGTATGACACCTGTCCTCATGGATGCCTATACTGCTATGCCAATACTTCGCCCGAATCAGCCCGCTGCAATCATTCCCGACACAATCCCGATTCCGAAACAATAATCTCATAAACTCTGTCAAAAATGTTTAAGTTACTAACATATGATGCTTTACTTGCGCAAGCGTCAGAGCATATTCTAAACCTGCCGGAAACCAAACAGAGAGAATTGAAGGAGAATCTTTCTCATGGGAAAGCTCTCTTGAAAAGTGGGGAAGAGATGAAGGCATATCTTCATCATTATGGACGGATGCACCGTGATAAACTCCTACGCGCATTACAACATATTCCCGCAGACTTCTTGAAATCTTCATTTTCCGTGACTGACTGGGGATGCGGTCAAGGCCTTGCATCGATAATCTTGAATGATTTTATCAGTGGGGAAGATATTATTACAGACATTACATTGATTGAACCATCTGCGCGATGTTTGTCTCAGGCAGAGGCCACCCTTACATGGTGCAATTCAAAGAGCATGGTGGATACAGTGAGGAAGCGTGAAGAAGAAGTAGAAGCCAGTGATATTTGCGTTCAAGAACATAAAGTGCTCCATCTATTGTCAAACGTAGTGGATATGCCGGAGTTCTCCGGTGATGGTATTCGTAGATTTATCAAGGCTAATCATAAACTTCACCATCTTATTGTAGCAGTGAGTCCATTTTACCCTGAAGATGGGCGTGGAAAGAGAATGGATGAATTTGTAGAGTCGCTGAAAGATTTCAGGAAAGTGTATTCTTTTCAAAAGCATATTGATGATTGGGATGAGGATTACAGTTGTCAAATTCGTATTCTATCCAATAGAGAATGACACATTAACAAACTTAAACTATTGTAAAAATAGCTTCCGGGGTCTAAACGACAGGCTCATGTCAGTGAGCCGTGGCAGGGAACCGCGTCAATATAAAAACGTGTCAGGATAACCTTATAAATCTTATCCTGACACGCTGTTTTTTCGCTGCGGTTATATCTTTTAGATTATTCCGATACAGCTACGTGGATAACGTAGCAATAAAGTTTTAACAATTTTCGTTTTGTGGTGTTATACAAATATATTACTTTTGTATCACAAATAAATTCAAGCGTTATGAACACAGCATCAGTCAGCCGTAAGCAGACCTCTTTCCGCCTGAGCGAAACCCTTCTTGCAAGATTACAGGACGAGGCCAGACGCCATAACAGAAGCCTGAACAATCTTGTGGAAAGTGTGCTTATGGCTTTCGTTTCAAGTCACCCCAACAAGACCACTCTCGCCGCAATGAAAGAAGCGGAAACCTCTGATAATCTCGAGACTATCGACATGAAAGAATTCCGCAACTTTGTCGACTCCTTATGAATGGGATTAAACTAACCTCACAGTTTAAGAAGGACCTCAAACGCTACAAGCATAAAGCAGAGGTTATCGACAAATTGGAAACCATACTTAATCTATTAGCCGAAGGATTGCCTGTTCCTGAAGAAAACAGGCCCCATTTATTGACCGGCAATTATAAAGGATATATGGAGTGTCATGTGGAAAGTGACACTCTGCTGATTTGGTGGGATAAGGAAACCGGAATAATCAAGCTGGTACGCTTCGGTACACATTCCGAACTATTCTGACTCCCTTAACCCCTCTCTTGTTTCCTGATTACAGAGATCGTCTATTTCAGTTAAATCACCGCTGATGCCGGCGCCGTCGGTCAGGACTGTCAGCACACGGTAGCCGTCAATCCATTTCCAGCGGCATTTCCTTGACAACAGAAAGCGGCCATTCCAATGTCGGCTATCAGATAGCCGGACAGGAATGGCCGCGTAAATTTTATCGAATGTGCACCTGTGTGCGGTCAGGAAGCGACGAAAATCACTGCACGGATATCTTTTTCACTTTATTGCCCTGACGGACTATGTATATGCCGGCGGAAAGCTTGTCGATCGAGTCGGAGACCTTAATACCCTGAATGGTGAAGACCTCCACCGGAACGTTGGGGTCGATATCGGAGCTGCTGTCACCGCCAACAACGTCCGTAATGCCGGTCGATTGGTTATATCCGACCGGAATTTCCACTATCGGACCGTCGGAATAAAGAGTTTCGGCAATAATATGGCATGCTACTTGTGATCCATCGCCTTCATCAAGAGGTGTAGCTTCACTCAGGTCGGCATGGATGGTCACAAGGCCATCGTAGTCGACCGAAGCAATTTCGGGGTTGGTAGAACGCCAGAACACATATGGAAGCGTCACGTCTTCGGGATATAGCTTTGCCGAGAGCTGGAACGTTTCGCCCGGTCTACCCATAAGCGAAGTGCCACCTTCCACACTAAGTTCTGTCGGTTCAACCATCAGCGCAGTCTCCCCCCCTTCCTCTAACAAAAACACATACTTATTCCATAATTCAGACTGATAATTTTCCCGAATTGCTTCATTCTGAAAGAATGTAGTTCTGAGACTCTCGGGAGAGGCAGAAAAGCCATCGGTTGAAAGAATAAGGTCAGGGGGTGTCGGGGTCGTTATATATATGTTTGATATGGGGCAATTCTTAAAAGCTTCTCCTCTGATTTCCTTTAGATTTGGCCCCATTATGATGGATTCAAGCCGAGTGCAACCGTTAAAAGCGCCAAGACTTATCTTTTCTATCGACGGGGGCAAAATAACCTTCGTCAGACTTGAGCACATGCTGAAAGTTAAATTATAGATGATAGTAACGGAATTGGGGATCGTTATTGAGGTTAGGCTGCTGCAGTACGAGAACGCACCGTCGCCGATGAAGGTAACGGAATTGGGGATCGTTACTGAGGTTAGTTTCTCACAGGAGTCAAACGCATGGAGACCGATGTAGGTGACGGAATTAGGTATCGGTGCAGAGATTAGGCCCACGCATAATCCAAACGCATTGCTACCGATGTAGGTAACGGAATCAGGCATATGAACATGGGTAAGCCACCTGCAGTTGTAAAACGCATGGTGGCCTATGTAGGTAACAGAATTAGGAATCTCCACCGACATAAGTGTCTGATAAGATTTGAAAGCGTTGTTCCCTATTGAAATTACAGAATAATCAACATCCATGTCCGAAATTATTTCAGGGATCATCAAGGAGGTGGAATACGGAGGAACCGCCCGTCCTGATGTAACTTCACAGGTTTTCGCCTCTTCATCAAGAATAGTATAGGTCAGAGTCCAACATGCATAGGTGTACTCTACCTCCCGTGCAAATACAGGGAGCATACTGACTATACTCAGCAATAAAAATAAAAGTTTCTTCATTGTAATTGATTGTTTTATATATTCTGTGATTCGGTAGTCTCTATTTTATCTTGGTATCGTCAAAGTAATAACGGTCGAAGATTTTGGTCATCCTATAGACGTTTCGACCTTTATGCTGCCCCTTTAGTTCCGCTTTGAATACACCTGAGAATTCGCAGGTATCCTGCTTGCAGTGCAATTTTTCCGACAAGTCATCTTTCCAATTGTCACAAGCCCCGTTCAAGCCAATAGGCTTTCGGAAACCACGGAAAAGCACAACAGGCATAGATTCCATGCTTTCCACGCTTATATCCTCCTTGACAGTGATTCTGAAATTGTCCATATCGTCCTCGTCTCCCCGCAGCCAGATAAAGATGACTCCATTTTTTACAACTGCGTGGCTGGCCGCATTCTTGAATCCAAGATAATAGAACGGATTTATCATATAAAAATCCGGGATGTAACAGCCTTTCTGCTCAAGATAACGGCATCCTTCCGTTATGGTATTGTCATTTCCAAAAAGATGGCAGGTAAAACCGTGCAGAATAGCGTCGCAATGTTGGGAGAAAGTTTCTTTAAGACCTTGATATACATGGTCTATCGTAGACTCATTGTCGGTTACATATATATCATCAAATATCGACATGATTTCAATGTTTTTTCAGGTTATGGACGGCTGACATTGCTGGGAGGCTTGTGGCAGCCGCGATATAATTCAGTTCTGTGCAGAGATGCGGAAGCAGGGGAGCGATAAAATGACGAAAGCGTGGGAACTGCTATCCAATCCCGAAGGAGTCAGGCGGTGGTAGAAGCCTCATAAAACTCGGGATAGGTGCGCACTCCCACGCCGTATGATATACGACGCGAGAGTGTCTTCCTTTCCTCGTTTTATGTCTCTAAGCTACCACACTTAGACTCCTGAGAATCAGTAAGACACTTTCGTGTTATAATATATGTTCATGTTCCTGCCTCAGCAAGACATTGCAAATTTAAGCAAATTTTTGCGGGTTGCCAAATCTTTTTCGGAATCAGCACGTTAAATCCTTTCTTGACTCACTATAAGAGTAATTTTAACCTTTTTTCTTGACAATACAGCCTCCCGGACGGGCGGTCAGTTTGTACAAAACGTGTCGTTAGTATTATATTGTTTTGGGATAGATCGGGGATTTTTTGTAACTATTCAGCGTGTCCGCTGAATAGTTACAAAAAATTCTCTTCGTGTGAATGGAAGTTAAATCCAAACATTCTCTTAGATGACTTTATCTATCGTGCTGTCAAAATCCGAGCCTTTGATATATCCGCTTTTCTGCTTATTAAGTTTGATTTCAGTCAAAAGGTCTAATTTAACTAACTCCGAAAGGTCTTTTTTTGCAGTTGGCTGTGAAATTAACATTCTGCCGGCAATATCTTTGGCTGTAACTATCAGGTCGGCATCTTTTATAAACATGTGCAGAATAGAGGCCTGACGCTTTGAAATGCCACCAATTTTTAGTAATTGCACTTCATTTTTTTTCTGAGCAGTCTTACGTTCGATATATGCTTTGAGCTCGTCGAAAGCTTTTTCCAATGCATTTAGATGATATGTAATAAAGTAGCCGATATCATTACCATCTGCTTCTGACTGAAGAAATGATTTCTCGTATGAAGTCTTTGACTTATATATGATTCTTGAAATCGAAAGGTATTCGGTCAACCAATAACCTTCTCTCAGAAGATACCAATAGAAAATTGCTCTGGCCGTACGGCCATTACCGTCAACAAATGGATGGAGAAACGAAATAAAATAATGCAGGATAGCTCCTTTGATTATCGGGTGGATGAAAACTGTATGTTCATTGGAATTGGCAAATTGACAGAACCAAGCAATAGCAGCCGGTATCTCTGTGAATGATGGCGGCGTATGAACAATCTCATTGGTAACGGAGTTCGCTACGACTACATTATCGTTCTGCCGGAATCGCCCTGCATCTTCCGGATTATCCATCGTGTTGTAAGCCATTAATGAATGTATGTGAAGAAGAAATTCAGGGGTCATCACTTGGTCAAGATTCTCAGAGAGGAAATTGATGGTTTGGTAATTGTTGTAAATCATCCATTGAGACTTATCCTTAGGTGTAATCTTATTTCTGAGCATTTCCTTTGCCACCTTTCGGGTTGTTGAAGCTCCTTCCATTTGGCTTGATGAAATGGCTTCGTCAATCACAGAGTTCATCAAATATATTTTACGACTATCACGTGGGATAAGAGTCTCACTTCCCCAGGATCCGCCAAACCGCATGTCGAAATTATGACATAATCTGGCCATAGAGTTTGTCATACTGAAATGAATCCGGTAATTGGGATTCACCGTGATTTGGTTACTCAAACGTAATTGTTTGAGTGCGGCCCAAACGTCTTTCGGAGTATCAAAACCCTTGAGTTTCTTGTATTTTACCTTGCTCCAGTATGGGTACTCTTCTTGAAATTTACGAATCCCCTCCAAAGATTCAGGAGCGAGAATTTCTGAAACTAATTTTGTGGCAGCGATATATTTCGGCGGTTGCTCTATCATATTATCATATTATCGGTGTCAGCAAAATTAGCAAAAACTATAAAAATCTTACAAACATTTTTATAGTTTTTGATAATTGATATTTTTGATGGCGCAACAAAATTAGCCAAGTCATGTGGTGACAGATACTTATCGGTTATTTTACCAGCGGCAGGTATTCTGCGTACCCTTGGGCCTCCATTTCGGATTTGGGGATGAAGCGTAGCGAGGCACTGTTTATGCAGTATCTCAATCCTCCGGTTGAACGTGGTCCGTCGGGGAACACATGTCCCAAATGTGCGTCTCCGATTGCACTGCGTACCTCCACCCGCTTCATACCATGCGAATTGTCGATATGCTCCGTCAGCACATCGGGCGATATCGGTCGGCTGAACGCGGGCCAGCCACACCCTGAATCAAACTTGTCGGACGAGACGAAGAGCGGCTGCCCGGTGGTGATGTCCACATATATACCGGGACGGAATTCATGGTCATACTCATTGGTATATGGCCGCTCGGTCGCTCCCTGCTGTGTTACGGCATACTGCTCGGCGGTAAGTTTTCGGCGCAATTCCCCGTCAGATGGTTTCCGGTACTTTATTTCCTGACCGACGTTATCATTATCTTGCTGCAAATATGGATCTTTTGCTTCCGAAGCCATCTTCATCAACCCGCTGCCGATATGGCAGTATCCTCCCGGATTATTCTCCAGATATTGCTGATGATAGCTTTCCGCCGGATAGAAATTCTTCAATTTCCCTGTCTCCACTACTATAGGTTGCGAATAACGTTCTCTTTCCCGAATCATGGCTTCGTCGATTACGTCCCGGTCGGCATCATCGGTAAAATATATTCCGGTGCGATATTGCGTGCCTATGTCATTGCCCTGTCGGTTCAGCAGGGTCGGATCGATAGTTTTGAAGTACAAATCAATAAGAAATGGCAACGACACTATATGCGAATCATAGACCACCCTTACAGTCTCTGCCGCTCCGGTATTGCCGCCGCATACCTCACGGTACGTGGGCGACGGCACCCGACTGTTCGCATACCCTACTTCGGTCTTTGTTACACCGTCTACCAACGAGAAGAAACGCTCAGTACCCCAGAAGCACCCTCCGGCAAAATATATCTCTTTCATATCCATGTTTTCTATATTGTTACGATAATCTGTGCCGTGTTCTGCCGCACTTCCTGAACAGCCACACAGCAAACCACACATCATTGTAAATATTAATATAATCCGCATCAGAAATTTAACAATTCTCTTATCGCTGTGGTTCGAATATCTGAAACAGAGAGCATAACTTCCGGCTGAGGTCAATATAGACATCGCTATAAATTCTATTCTGCGGAAAGGTATCCGATGAATAAACAAAAATAACCGGAAAGTGATGAGGCGAGATTCATCACCCTCCGGTTACTATTGTTTCTCGCCTAATGTTGAAGTCGCTTGACTTTTTTTGTAACCTTCGATTCAGTTTTTCATTTTCAATAATCCGGTATCTTTTTCTTCATCTTTCAGTCGCGTTGCCGGCATAGCTCCTTAATCAATAAGAAAAATCCACTCGAAATATTGGAATCTTAAGCCACCTTATAAGTCTAACCGACTTCGTAGTATCAATACGTCAATGTCCTCTTTCGGGTGTTTCGGACATTATGGGGAGGAGAGCGGCAATGAGGCTCACCGTCCATCCCGGGATACGAATGATTGTGATAATGTGTTTTCATGTCGCGAATATAGGAGGATAGTAAAGGTCATTTCTTTTATCCATCGCAAAATACCTGTTTTTACGAAAAAAGGTGTCCGGCCTTCACGGTCGGACACCTTGTCGTAACAATGAATCTATCACAGATTTTTTGCCACTCACATAGTGAATCGCTCACTGAGGGGCGATACCACTTGTTGTTTAAAGATTACTGTTTGTTTAACTATGAAAGTCTTATAGCGTGTTTAGGCTTAACGCTATAAGTATATTTCCGTTTAGAGGCGGATTTTCTTGCCGTTGGCGATGTACAGGCCGGGAGCAAGATTCCTGAGGTCAGCGCGGTTAGCGTTCTTCAGCACGCATACACCGTTGATGCTGTAAACGTTGAAATTCTCTGAGTTGTTGGCGATAGTAGCCACGCCAGTCGACACATTCTCGCTACCGGTCTTATAGGTGACTTCTATCATGTTGCTGTTTACTGGGTAAGCAATGAAGAAGCCGATCTTCAGATCCTGACCTTTGGGATAGGTATTTTGCAGAGTATAAGAATAGGTGTTGTCACCCTCAGCTTTCATGTCTCCTTCACGAGGACCATCAACAAAAATCTGAGGTACAAGTCCTGCGAAATCTTTCTCAAACTCATACTTGGCTGAAATCACCACTTTCTGCTCAGCAGTGTAAGTGATAGTGTAGTCCAGTTTGTAGCTCAAGTCCTCTTTTTGACCTTCCGCAATCTGTACATCTTTGGCCACGCCATTCTGAGTGCCTTTGTATACCAGGTCTTTGGCATCGGGGTCGAGAGTCTTGAATGTCAGAGTTACAGGTTCGGCGGTATATTCTTTGTCGCCGAGGGTTGCGGTCGCTGTTACGGTATATGTATACTCTTTGTTGCCATCCAGATTTGTCATAGCCATGGGGCTTTCTGTGGCGACAACATCATCTATCTTTACCTCGACAGTAGCATCGGCAAGGTCGGGAGATTTTGTCACTTTCCAATAGATGTTGGCACTGTTGGCGGTGATTTCAGCGACTTGTGCTGTCAAGGTAATACCGGTCTCAACTGGAGCACTTGCGCTACCGTAGGTGTACTCTATAGGAAATTCCACAAGAGGACCGGCACATTTTGCACGGAACGTAATTTTTATAACATCTCCTTCTACGTAAGTTTCAGTACTGGTAAGAGTATAATGAAAAGCTTCTTCCGTCTGAGTACCTTCCTTGAACGAGTTGGTAGCGGGAAAATAGAGTTCGCTTGCAACAAAGCCTACAATCTGGTTACCGTTTGTATAACCCCAATCTACTGTAAAAGTGCCTGTGGGATTAGCTGTGATTGAATATTCAAGGGTTGACTCAACGCCATTGATTGTGGCTGTTTCTGATCCGGTGAAAACGGCTCCTGCCTCGGCGGAAGCCTGAGGGGCTAATGCGCCTGCCATCAGCAGGAGCGAGCCCATAGATGCTAAAAATCTTTTCATAAAACTGGGAATTATTGTTAGTTAAAAGTTTATTTTTTCAAAAGATTCACTACTTTGCAGCCGGCAGGGGTACTGAGGCGCAGTATGTAACGACCCGCAGGCCATGCCGCCGCTTCTATGCGTGCACGTCCCTCGGTCAGTGAGCCGACAGCCATACGAATGCCGAGTAGATTCCATACGCTGTATTCACCCTCCTGCGAGCCGACCTTGATATTCCAGGCTTCCGTAGCCGGATTGGGCCAGACGGCGGCTTCTTCCGTCACTCCGATGCCTTCCACAGCCGATGTGGGATCATAGGATCCTACTTCGTATTCAATCTGTTTAGTAACACCGAGGCCACCCGCATAGGCAATCTTGACGCGGAAGCGGATGATATCGCCCTCCTTAAGTCCGCTGAGGGTAGTCTTATACCGGTTATCGCCGTCAGCATTCATCACGATCTCCCGAAAACCGTTGGTCTCGTCGAAGAGCCACGGACCGGCGAAACCGACGTACTCACCCTTGAAGGAGGCGTGGATATCCACATTAGACCCATTGGTAACACACGTTATTATATAATCATCGGTAAAGCTCCCCTCGCTCGACTCTCTGCCAGTGAAAGTACAGCCGACAACATCAGGAGTTCCGGCCTTCTTCACTCTTACGGCATATTCACGCGCCGGGAAAATGTCGCCATTTGCCGTTACTATGTTGGCGGTCAGCAGATGTTCGCCAGCCGCGGCCGGTACCCATTCAGCCGTATAAGGAGCCTCGCCGTCGGTGCCCAACGACACAC
Organism: uncultured bacterium; assembly: GCA_905214715.1. Taxonomy (GTDB): domain Bacteria; phylum Bacteroidota; class Bacteroidia; order Bacteroidales; family Muribaculaceae; genus Lepagella. The sequence goes on from CAJMMT010000017.1 coordinate 33,923, forward strand.
CATCGCAGAAGAACTCCACTTGCTCTATACCGACGCCACGGTCCTTCACATCGGCCGTAATAACTGTAGCCACGCCTTCTTCCAGTGTGCCGCTGACAGAGAGTGTGGCCGTAGGACGCAGCACACCATCGCTCTCACAGATTGTATCACCAGCCTTCACAGTCACCTTATGTCCATCGGAATAAGTAACCTCCAGATCAGTCGTGCCTTGATTGGCGGCTACATAGGTGATTCGGCCATCCAATTCGAAAGCCATCGCCAGGGGATGATCCGCTGTAATATCCATACGTGGGGTGCCCAGCAGCGACATAGTATGAAGCCAATGGTAGGTGTGAGCCTGCGATTCACCGAACTTCTCGCCGAGATGCGAGCAGCGGGAATAAAGGTCGAGCGCCTTTATAGGGTCCGACATAGCCAGATAACGCAACCATGTGTCATACCAGATGTTAGGGTTGCTGTCGTCGGCAAGAATCTGCGTCTCCTGACACATCGCCTCCCAAAGGCGAGCATGATACTCAGGTCGATTACATAGGTAGAAGGAACCGGCATGTACGGGATAGATCTGTATGCCGTAGCTGCCGGCCATACCGCCGCCCCAGAAATTCTCGTTATCGTAAGCATTGCCGAACACTCTGGAAGCCAGTGCCGAAGTAAATCCCGGTTCAAGGTTTGTGTCGTCGACATCAAACCAATACTGTTCAATTGCCGACAGCTCGGTAACGTAAAGATATACCGCCAGGTCGCGCAATTCGCGGTTTCCCGTAACATCGGCCCAAAGCATCAGGGCCGTATTGAACTGCATAGCCTCGGAGGTAGACTCCTGATCGTTCCCAAGCGAGAGTGAGGCAGTGCCGTTAGCCCAGCAGTGTCCCGCATACGGGCTGAAAGAACGTAGATAAGGGAACATCGGGTCCTGACGGTCGGCGGATGCTACATCGCGCACCAGCAGGTCAATCATACCCTGCCATCCATCGAGCCAGGAACGGTCGTAGCGCGCCACGAATGCCGCCGCACGTATGAAATATCCCCAATGGAAATTGTGGTCATTCATATTTGTGTCCTGTCCATGGCCGGCGGGATAGCCGAGCATCGTGTTCCAGGGCTTGTGATAGTAAAACATGAAGGCGATATCGCCGGGAGTGTAGACCAACCAGCGCTCCAGCTGTTTCTTCACAAGTTCGAAGGCGGTACGGAAACCCTCTTCATCGCCCGATGCCTTGGCAGCTTCTGCTGTCTGCAACATACGGTTGAGCAATTGGCCATCATTGTAGGAATCGGTCCAGTCGGCGAAACCATTGTCTTCGCATACGGCGGCCACAAGCCTCTTCATCTCCTCAGTCGAGAAAGAAGTCTCGGTTGTCAGCTCGGGATGCGCGGGCAGCGACGGGAGCAGACCGTGGAAGGTCAGTTCCGTGCTGAATTCCGTCACAGGCGCCATACGCAGGGTGCCACGTACAGTGGGATAATCAATATCCAGATACTCCGGGGCCTCGCCCTTAAGATTCACATAGTGGTGAGGCAGCAGACCGGCGAGAACACGGTTCTCCGCGCCCTCCTTTACATCGGCTGTGAATTTATATGTTGTGATAACCTTGCCCGTATTCCGGTCATAGGCCCACTCCGCGCGAGTGTCGGCAGGGAAAGCGAAAGCATAGGAGTGGAAAGCCTGCGCGACCTTCTTGTGGTCGCCATCCTTCGGCAACATCGCTACAGTCCAGTAATCCTTACCGGCGAGATCGGAAGTGAGCAGAGAGCCTTGCTGAGTCCAGTGACACCCTTCGGGTCCGTATACAGCATACGAGCCGCCGTTATAACTATTGGTGATATATGCTGTGGAACCCTCAATCGTTACGGTGCCCATCCTGACATCGATAACAACGGGAGCATCGCCTGTCTTGGTGAAATATACCATAGGCATACCGAGACCCACGATAGCTTCCATAGATGATGCATCGTCAGCCCAGCGTATGGTAACCGTCCAATCGGAATAATCGCACACAGTGGATTCGGAAGCCGAGAGCCCCTGAACGCCTATCGTGACAGGAACATCGGCCGTAGCACCCTGAAATCGCAGGTTGTCTATCATCACGAGTCCTTGGTCTTTCGGACATAGTGTAAGCGGATAATTGAATATGGCCGTGGCATGGGAATTGGCAATCTCGGCACTCCACCAATCGTTGGTAGGAGCGGGACGACCGGCGGCTTTGCCGCTGAGATATGGATTGCCCACAGGGTAACCATTACGCCCCGCCTCATCCTTGCCGGGGAATTCGTCGGAGTATGAAGCATTGCCTATCTTCACCACACCGGCCGTGGCAGTGAGCGGAAGCATGGCCGTCAGACCTGCTCCAAGCAATAAAATCCGCGCTGCTTTAACTTTTTTCATGGGTTTGTAGGTTAAGCTTTAATAAGCCTTGTATAGGCATGTGGAAAATCTGTCGCAAATGTATAATTAGGCCTGATTATCGCAAAAAATCCTACTACTGCAAAACTACGCACTTTTGAAAATAGTTTTGTTATAGCAAGTTATGAATTACATGGCATCATGGGAAATGAGGGTGTTATGCATCCTTCGGGGATGTGCTGTCTTCGAGTTCGAGCTGTTTGAAGAAGGCTTGGAAAGACTGCGCGGTGGGCATGCCGAGCTTCTTGCGCAGGCGGAAGCGGAGGCTCTCTGCGCCACGCACGGAGACATTCATCAGCTGCGCGATCTCTTTCGTCGAAAGATTCATGCGCAGGTAGGAACAGAGACGTATCTCCTGGCGTGTAAGATTAGGATAATGGACAAGGAGACGGTTGATCATCTCGTCGAACACAAGGTTGAAGTTCTCATCAAGTTTCTCCCAGTTTATGTCATCGGCGTTATGGAAACGGATAGAAGAGCGTATTTTCTTCAGGCGTGCCGCCACCTCCCGGTCGGAAATATGACCTGAGGCTGAAATTATATCGTCGAGTTCACGTGATATGTCGGCTACAATGTCTGCGCTACGCTTAACGGCGATACCGGAGGAGGCCAGTTCCGAGGTCTTCTCCTTGACCAGATTCGATAGATCCTTGTTGAGCAATGCAGCCGATTCCTTTTCTTCAAGAAGACGCTTACGCTCACGCTCGGCCTCCTGCCGCTGGAGTTCCGCCTCGCGGCGGCGACGTCGCCACGCAGCTACGGCCTTCTCGATTCCTTTTATTACCAAGCTCAAGACTATGAGCGCCAGAATTACGAAGATAGTCGTGGCCCACCAGGTCTGATACCACGCCGGAATGATACGGAAACTGACGGAAGAATGGCTCACCTGACCAGTGAAAGAATCGTGGACACGCAGATGGAGCGTGTAGCGGCCCGGCGCGAGACGGTTGAAATCTCGCTCATGATTGGTGGAATATGGTGTCCAGAAATTCTCGTACCCCTCCAGCCAGGAAGAATATGTTACTGCATCGGCATACCGATATTCAGGCATCGAAAAACTGAAACGCATGGAATTGCGGTCATGCGACGTCTCGAAATAATTGGTTCCTGTGTTTCGGAAGATAAAATCTTCGGTTCCCTCCTCGCGGCTGTCAATGAAAATGGCATAGTCAATCTTCGGTTTGCGCGGAGTCGTGGGGGTGAAATCACCGTCGACAGCAAAGAAGCCGTTGTCCTGATTGAAAACGGTGCGTCCGTCCGGCAGGGAAGAGATATTGCCGAGATTCATCTGCAGACGGTCTACGGCATTCTTGCACTGAAGGATCTTACGAAGGTATGTCTTGCCATCGCGGCGCACGTATGCGAGCCAACCGTCGCGATAACCCCAGAGACGGCCATCAGGAGTCTCAATGACCCTGACGGGAATATCCTCGGTGTGGAAGATTTTGTCGAGCCACACAGCTTTCTTAAGTGGAGAGTGCAAGCCTGAGCCCTCCTGAAAGTGGAAGCCATCGGCAGCGGAGATGTAGACCCGGCCACCAATTTTGGTCACGAGATTGTCTCGGTCGGAAGGGAGGCCATGCTTGCTGTCGAAGGTGCGTATGTCGGTAACGCGAGTGAAATCGGACGACAGACGGGCGCGGTAAACACCTTTGATCCAATTGCTCACCCATATGTCATTATCCGCGTCAAGCTCAAAGTTGGCGGTACCTTCAGGGGCACCCGCTATATTTGTCTTCAGACGATAGCCCGTATCATCGCGCTGAAGCAGCGCGAACCCGTCATATAGACTGGCAATAACAAGGCCATCGGCTCCGGCAATCTTCCTGAAACCCCAGGAGGGCCCTACTCCCTTGATTTCATGCACTCCGGAACTGTCAATGAAGAAAGTGCCACCCACCGAACCACACAGAATCACACCATCTATTTCAGCAAGACTCCATATCTGGAAATTCATGCCGGGAACCTCCGCAGGCTGCGGTTCATAGGAAATGTGCTCATCAGGCACCGGTATAGAGTAAAGCCCCTGATTTGTACCCACATACATTACATCCCCACTTATCAGTGATGCATAGCCGGTACCGGGACTCATATTGTCGGTGAAAAGAGAGCGGAAGGGAGAATCAAACACAATATAGGCCAATCCGTTGTCGAGACCGGTCCAGATATTGCCATCGCTATCCGGGAATAGGCTCAACACAGTGTTGTTGCTCAGACCGTTGTCTCGGTCTATGCGGTGGATGTCGCCATTACGGCGGTCGTAGGCAATGAGACCGTTGCCTACGGTTCCGATTGCTATCCAGCGCGAAGATTCGGCGGCAGTGAATAGATTTCTGTCACGGATAGCATCGGAAAGTCCCCCGATTTCCACTTGTCTGACCGGAGAGCGGGAAAGATCCCAAAGGGAACCGCTGACACACATGGCCAACGGGGCACCGTCGACCGGGCTTGTGAAGCCACCCCTCACCTCACGTGCAGCCGGGATTTCCGACCCGTAAAGCTTGTGAAAGTCACCATCGCGCATCTCGAAGATAGCAGTCGCCGTAGCCACGTAGAGATGGCCTGCGGCCGTCCACATTTTCTCGATACGACCGGGGAAATAGAAAGTACGGAATGAATTTCGGGTCTCCGAATAAAGCAGCACATGGTTGCTGGCCTGAAAGGCGTATGAATCGTCAGGCAAAGGAATGATATTCCATACATCTTTCAGTTTTCCCGGCTTGACCGAGATTCCGGAACGCAGCGATATGAACCGGGACTTGCGCAGAGGCACGCTGTTTTCAAAATAGCCCAACTCATCGAAGGCTCCCACATAGAAGCGGCTACCGTCGCGGTTCTTCACTACACTTCTCACAGCAGTGTTATTGCTGACGGGAATGCGGTTCCAGCCATTGCCGTCGCTGATAAGCAACCCCATGTTGTTGGCCACCAGCATAGAGCGGCCTGAAGTTTCGGCCACACCCCAGTTCTGCGTACCGCCGTTATAGTCCTGAACGCCGAAATTCCTGACATAGGGAAACTGCGCCTCAGCCGGGAAGAGGAAGACAAGGAATAGAATTGCGGTAAGCAGTCGACGAAATGACCTGACGGGGAACAGCATGCAGGCGTTCATGATGATGGAATAGAGTGTATGGTTCAGTGTTATTTCATTGGCAAAAATAATCAAAAAACCGGATTTTTCAGTAACAGGTATAGGCTGGTATTATTGTTTTAGCGGTTGATGACATCGAGTATCAGTTTCACGGCATATGCAACGTAGAGGACAATCAGAATTATGCCTTCCTTGCGGCTTATTGTTTTCGGACCTATGATGGCACCGAATATCCATACTGCTGCCGCACTTATCACAAGAGCCGAGAAATCGAACAGGGATATCGTGCCTGTGTCGAGTGGTTTGATTGTGGCGCAAAGACCGAGGATAAAGAATATATTGAACACGCATGCTCCGACTACATTGCCCAAGGCGAGGCCCGACTGACGTTTTACAGCGGCTATCACAGATGTGACCAAATCAGGCACCGAACTTCCGAACCCCACTATGGTGAGTCCTATAAGACCCTCGGAGAGTCCCGCCCGGCGGGCTATTCCGGATGCTCCGTCGACGAGCCAGTCGCCGCCGAAGAAAAGCGCCGCGAGACTCGCCGCCACGCTTACCGTAGCGATTACGAGCTGACGGCGGCTTACCGATGCGCTGTCAGCTTTGTCGTGGTGATGAGTCTGACCTGCGGTGGGCACTGCAGATGCAGGTGCCTTTGTCTGATGGCTCATGCCGAATGTATAGACCATGAATATCACGAAGAAAAGCATGAACATGAGTCCGTCGGTGCGATCGATTATGTCGGACGCACTGCCATCAAAGAGCTTGTCGTCGCTGCAGAAGAAGAGAGCGAGCGATGCGAGCAGTAGCATGGGAAGTCCTTTCCATTGCATGTCGGCTGTTATGGGGATAGGTCTTATAACCGCCACAATGCCGATTACCAAAAGGATATCGAAAATGTTTGCCCCGACAATGTCTCCCAATGCCAACTGCGAATGATTCTGAATCGTGGACATTATGCAGACCACGAGGTCTGGAGCGGAAGAGCCGAAAGCGACAACCGTAAGACCTATCACGAGTCCTGAGACATGCAACTTACGGGCAATGACTATCGCGCCATCGGTGAGATAGTTGCCTCCGAGAACTATAAGTGCGAGACCGAGAAGAAAGAATAGTATATCGTGGAGCATGAGCGTATGTTTTAATAATTAAAACATACGCTCATGCTTTGTGTTCACTCCATAATACTCTTCCCACGCCAACAGAGAGAGGCGCGGATGAACGCGCAGTTATATCTCTATGAAATGCGAACGGTCGAATCCGCATACAGGACACACAAAGTCTGCCGGCAGATTGTTTTCCGATTCCACTTCATAACCGCATACATCGCATTTGAATCTCCGTATCTCATTCTTCGATGTGGATTCAGACTTTGATTCATCTCTGTAAGTCGGAGCATTTTTCGGCGCACTCCCTTTTATAACACTATGATAATAAGCGTATGTCATGGGTGTGCCGTTTCCTCCGTAAGAGTTTTTCAGTTTGCCTATGACAATCATATGAGTACCACAGTCTATAGAATCCACTGCGTCTAAAATAAGACGGCCACAGAAATCACCTTTGACCGCCGGAGCACCGTCAAGTTCATCGTATCCGAAGTCGGCATATTTGTCGCAATCACGGGCTGACCGGAATCCGAAGGAACTGATAATAGATGGATCCGTATCTTCAGATATGATCGATATGCAGAACCTCGGATTATTCTTCAGACAGTCAAGCGTATAATTCTTTTTGTTTAAACAAATCGCCAGCGTGGGATTCTCGCTTGTAACCTGAAAACAGGTGTTTATTATGCAACCTACGGGACTGCCGTCGGAATAGCATCCGACGACATAAAGTCCGTAAGTTATATTATATAGGGCATTGCTGTCCATTATACACCGGAATCAATAGTTTTTCGCTTCTATCTCGAAGAAGCTGCGTTTATGATGGCACACCGGGCAGACTTCAGGCGCTTTCTTTCCGATGTGGATGTGTCCGCAATTACGGCAGATCCAAACAGTGTCTCCCTCGCGTGAGAACACGATGCCCTCCTCGATGTTTTGCAACAGACGGCGATAGCGCTCCTCGTGGTGCTTTTCTATAGCGGCAACGGCACGGAACCGATAAGCTATCTCAGGGAATCCCTCTGCTTCAGCTTCTTCCGCCATCTTCGCGTACATCTCGGTCCATTCATAGTTCTCTCCCTGAGCTGCGGCGCGCAGATTGTCCATCGTATCGGATATCTCACCACCGTTCAGGAGTTTGAACCATAGTTTGGCGTGCTCTTTCTCATTGTTTGCGGTCTCTTCGAAAATCGCGGCAATCTGCTCGTATCCATCCTTGCGTGCTTTAGACGCGAAATATGAATACTTGTTACGTGCCATTGATTCTCCTGCAAACGCTTCCTGAAGGTTGCGTTCGGTCTTTGTTCCTTTCAAGTCTTTCATTTTATCGAATTATTTTTGTTAAACTATTATGTACTTGTCAACCTATTTTATCAGTCCTTCCTTCACATTCCGGACAAATGCCTTTAAAGTATATATTCACATTATCGCAGGTAAAATTGCCCGGTGGTGTCAGCATGGACATATCGAACGGAATATCATAAATTTTTCTACAGTTACGGCATATAAAATGCGCGTGAGGTTCACATAACGTAGAATCATATCTTGTAGAATCGGATGATATGTTTATATCATTCACAAGACCTTTTTCCGCGAGTAGTTTCACACTGTTGAACACGGTAGTTCTGGATAGCGTAGGGTTATTACCATGCACAAAAGAGTAAATTTCATCTGCGGTCGGATGAGTCTTACTTAAGGATATAAATTTCAGAATCTCAAGCCTCTGCATAGACGGTCTGATACCAGCGTCAATAAGTTTCTTGAGAAGAGCATTGTTATTAACGTCGTTTTTCATCTGAAGCCACATCTAATCTGTATTAAATACAAAATTATATCAATTCCAGATAAAACAAAATGATTTAACATTTTTTACATCTTTTACAGATATGATGATGGAACGGCAGAGGGATTACCCAGCCTCGCCCAAGGCACTCGCAATTATGATGGAACCGGCTTGGCGCATATACGATACATTCTATTTGCACATTCCATTTATATTTCTTAAATTTAGAGAGTTTTTACCTGCCACCCGAATAACTGATTATCTTAAATCCACCTAACGAGTTAAACTACAAATGAAATACGATTTTGAAGAACTGAAGCGATTAATGCGTCATGAATGCGATATGGTACCGTCGGATGATGTACTGGACTCCGTTCTGGCACTTGGCGATGTGATAGAATACGATAACGATGAGATAGTAACCGAGGCAGGGGAAATAGCACCCTACATATATGTTGTCAAAGAGGGAATACTCAGCATCTCGGACATGAACGGCACGAAAGAACGTACCGTAGCCTTCGCGTGCCCCGGAACAATATGCACCAATAAACATTCATTCGTGAAACTTATGCCCTCCTATTATCAGATCGAGGCATGCGGCAGCACCGTCCTTGTCCGCATACCGCGTGACCGATTCCTTAAATGGATCGATCAATCCCCTGAGGGAACGAAATGGTTTCTGTTTCTGTGGCTTGAGGAACTTTACTGTCTGGAACTCAACAATGCGACAGTCCATAACGGCACCAGCATAGAGCGACTTATTTCGCTTCACCGCCACCGTCCGGAGATTCTCGGGAAGGTGATGCAGAAGAAAATAGCCTCATATCTGGGTATCACTCCGGAATATCTGTGCCGCATCAAGAGGAAGTTTCTCAAAAACCAATGAGCCGGATACAGTGAAGTGATTTTAACATTTTCACCAACTATTTTATATTCTTGACATAGGTCAATCCATACACTTTCATTTATAGATATGTTTGTGAAGTTGATTCCATATGGGATGGTGCAAATCATCATGCCGGGAAAGTCATAAACATACTCTTACAAACCGCAGGTGCGGCGGTTTGAAGGCAAAAGCGGTGGTAAACGAGGTTCTTCCATTCCGATTGCCTGAAAAAAAACGATACGCATAGAACCTCCAACAACTAAAACAATTATGGTGAAGCGATTACTTATTTGTTTTTCACTGTTGCTCGGTTTGTGTATGTCGATGCAGGCATACCCTACTGAAAGGGTGCAGAAAGAGAGGGCAAGCAGAGAGCGGGTATCCAAACCGAGCCGACGACTGCCTGCCATACAGAATGGCCGCGAGCGTTCGGACGGCGGAAACACGATAGCGCGGGGACTGATTCTGACCGAGAGCAACGCGTTCTTAGCCCCCTCGAAGTCGCAAGTCCGTAAACTGCCGATGATTCCCGAGGGCACCGTAACCACGACAAACATTTACGGAGATAAAATATATCCCTCGGGTACAGGCAGTAAAGGTCGTGGATTGAAGAGAATCAACCTTGACGGCACTCTTTACAACGTCATGACATCGGACATGAGGGTGTATTACAAATGTTTCGGCATGAAGGAGAACATGCTATACGCCTTTATGTGGCAGAAAGATGATTACGGGGATATCTGCGCAGCATGGTTCCGCTCCCTGAACCTATGGACACTTGATTATACCGATGAGGACATGTCTGAGACATTCGAAGACACCTTCATACAGAGCGGCGTATACGTTCCGGAGGAAAATGCCTTCTACGGCTTCGGGTACCAATGCTGGCTTAAGTTCGATGTCGCCACCATGACAACGACAAAACTCGCATCGCCTGCTGCCGGCGACTTTAATCCGCAGATGACATACAACACAAAACTGCGTAAGATAGTCGGCATCACATCCACAGGTGAAATATATTCATACTCCAAGGAGGACGGCGCCCAGACCTTGCTGAAGGCAACCGGCGTGACTTCGCCCTATACCGCAGGCTTCTGCTATGATGCGATGTCTAACTATTATATCTGGAATCCGAATACGGATTCACTTTCCGAGCTTGTTGCGTTCAATGCCGATACATACGAGGCGTATAAGATATGCGATGTTGAAGATGCAGCCCAAATCGCCGTTATGTACTGCAACGAAGCCAAGAGAAAGGATCTCGAAGCGCCGCGCATGCCAGAGTTTGTATCCTCCAGTTTCAAGAACGGAGCCTACACCGGTACAATCGAGTTCAAACTGCCGACACTCTGCAACAACGACACCCCGATTGAATCCGCAATGGATTACAAACTCTTTATCGATGGGGTGGAATATACATCAGGAATAGGCAACGCGGGTGAGAACGTCGTGTTGAACATAGGAGAGGATGCGAATCTGAAAGACGGAATAATCGGCTTCAATCTTGTATGCGCCATTGGGTCGCACGAGAGCCTTGACAACAATGTCGGAATCTATGTGGGTAACGACATACCCTTGAAACCTAAAAACGTAAAACTGACGATAGACGAGATTTCATGGGATCCTGTAGTCGCAGGAGAACATGACGGCTATCTGGACGCAAGCAGCGTAAGATATAACGTAGAACTGAACGGCAAGCTGATAGCCGAAGGGATATCGACCACCAGCTGCGCTACCGGTCTGGCCGCCAACGCCGAACTTTCATCGTACACGGCGACAGTCTATGCCACCGCCAAAGGCCATATATCGGAAGGAGGAACATCGAACGACATCACATTCGGGCAGGCCTTCTCTGAACCCGCTTATTTCCAACCCACCAAATCTCAGGCAAAGTTATTTGTCATAGAGGATGCAAACGATGACTGGTCTACATGGAAATACCATGAAACCACAGGGGCATACCGTTATTCGTTCGACTGGGATAATGACGGCGACGACTGGCTGTTCCTACCCCCGGTAAACATAACCGAAACCGGCTATCTGCATACCTTCTCCTTGAACGCATGGGCTGTAGACGAGGAATTGTTCGAGGTCTATGTGGGACGGGAGCCGTCGTCAAAGGCCATGACACAGTTAGTGATCGGCAAGAGCGCAACTCCCGGCGATGAAGTAAAAGCTACTTACGAAGGCATGTTCAATGCTGAGGAACCGGGACTGTATTACATAGGCATACACGCGATAACACCTGCTGACCGTCTGTATCTTTATGTAAGGGACATGAGGGTAGATGTATCGCCCGTATCAAAGAACGGTCCTGACGTAGTGGAGGATGTAACTGCCACACCGGCCGAAGAGGGAGGGCTCTCGGCGACAATCGCGTTCAAAATGCCTGTCAACACAATCAACCAAAATCCTCTTTCCGGAACTGTTACAGCCGTCATCACCAACGAGGTTGACAGCGAAACAGTCTCAGGAGCGCCGGGATCAACTCAGTCTGTTGAACTGAATACCATCCAGGGCAACAATCATTTCACCATCCAGACATTCCAGGGAGAAACCCACGGAATGATATATGAATTCGATGCCTATACAGGCATTGACCTGCCGGGCGCACCCGAGAATCTGGTAGCCGTACTGAACGAAGACAACGTTTCCGGCACACTGCGCTGGGACGCTCCGAGCACAGGACTGAACGGCAATTACATTAGCCAGACCGGCATCACCTACTATCTGTGTCAGAAAACATTTACCCCCTTCGGCACATACGAATGGAGCATAGTAAACGAGATCGGGACAGACGTGTTCGAGTCGAAGTTCACTGTAGATCCCGAAACCGCACAACAATCCATGTCGCTGGGTGTCGCGGCCGCCAACGTAGCCGGCATAGGAAACATGATAGCGATAGCCGATTTCACTATCGGTGTCCCGTACGAGTTACCGGCCTCGGAGACATTCAAGGGCACCAACGGAACTGTATACGGTCCCGTATTCCTGTCCTCCAAAGGAGAGTCCAAGGTGAACTGGAGCATCGGAGACCCGGCCCAACAGGGTGAGCAATATGCTGTCGCTGACGGCGGAGCCGTAATTGGCACCACAGCCACCGACACCTACGGATGCATCACCTTACCCAAGTTCTCTACGCTTGAAATGCAGGAGGCAGGTTTCATGCCAACCTTCTATCTTGGAGGATGCGAGAATATCAAGGTAACCGCAGCAGCCTCCGGCGTAAAAGAGACGGAAATTCTGGACATGAACAACGTCTTCGGAATGGATTACTCGGAGGGATATCGCCGGATAGTGGTGAAACTTCCCGAGACATTCCAGAACAGAGGTTGGGTAGAGATAAAGGTATATCCTTACTTCTCGACCGAGCGTTCAATATTCCTCATGGACGGCTATAGAATGAAGAACCTCATACACCGCGACCTTTCGGCTAAAGTGGCTGACAAGATACGCGGAATCGTAGGCGAGACGATGACCTTCAAGGCCACAGTGCAGAACATCGGCATCTCGGAATGCGTATTCACCGGCGGCAAGTTCACCCTTTCTGACAATCAGGGAAAGGTCATAGCCGAAAAGACCTTAGAGTCGCAGATGAACATACCTGCGGACGAATCGACCGAAGTGTACTGGGATTACGTACCTGCCTCGAAAGATATGGGAGAATGCTTCATAACGTTCGAACTTAACAGTTCCGACATGAATGAGTCAAACGACATAGATATAGCCGCTTGCGATATAATCAAAGGCAAGGCGGTATTGATCGAAGACCTGACAGCGAAAGCGGGCACTGACGAGATAACTCTCAACTGGACCGCGCCTGAAGTAAGGAACGGCTCGGAAAGCTTCGAAGATTACCTGCCTTTCATTCCGAGCGGTTCCCGCATAGGCGAGTTCACCCATATCTATGATGACAATATCGACGCATACGCCCTTCAGGGCACGTCGGATGCCGACAAAGTGCTTAAGGATGTAATGTTCAAGACAGGCTTCCATGTCTACAATTCCAATACGATGAATACACTCTTCGGACGTGGCGCGGTTCCCTATGCCACCGACGGCGAACAGCTGCTGATTGCATTCTGCCCCGGGAAACAGACTGACGGCAACGTACCTTCCGCCAACGACTGGCTCATCTCACCTCCGGTTAAGGGAGGCACTACCTTCAGCCTGTCAGCATGTCCGCTCATCAACAAGTACGGCATGGAGCAACTTGAAATCTGCTATTCTACCGAGGACTCGGTAGATCCATCCGGATTCCAGATGCTCGAACGGGTTGAGATCGGAAATGCCGACACAGACCTGCCGGTTGAATGGCAGGAAGTATCGGTAACACTTCCGGAAGACGCGCAGCGGGTGGCGATACACTATGTAAGCCGCGATATATTCGGTATCTGCGTAGACAACGTGAACTACACGCCCATCAACGGCAACCTTTCGGTAACAGGTTATGAAGTCTATCGTGCCGAGGGAAGCGCCACTGAGTTCACCAAACTTGGTGAGGGTACGGACTGCACATATTCAGATAAGACAGCTTCCATGAACATAGCAAACAGATATTATGTTCTGCCGTTGCTTTCCGACGGTTCCCGAGGAGCTGAGTCAAACATAGCGACAGTCAGCCCGTCTGGTGTTGATGAGATTGGCGTAAGCAGATTCATCGCCGGCGGCAACAATGAGATTATCGTATGCGGATATGACGGACTTGTTGCAGACGTCCACACAGTAGATGGTAAGACAATCGCCCGTACCAAGTGTTCGGATATGACCCGTATCGAAGTCTTGCCCGGTGTATATATCGTAAGCATCAATGGCATTGCCGCCAAGATCAACGTACGTTGAACTGGCAACCCAATATAAAAAATGCAGGAGCCTCGCAAAGCGTGGACTCCTGCATTACACCTATTTATATTTAAGTAAGTATTTATAGTATATTCATGAACAGAATCAATACCATCATATTTACAGCAGTGGCCGCCACTTGCAGCCTGCCGCAACTTTCAGCCCAAGAAACTTCGGAAGAAGGATACAGCCGCACTGTGCTGCTCGAAGAGTTCACTACGGAGATGTGCAACAACTGTCCGGCGGCAGCCGTTAAGCTGCATAACATCCTTGAATACCCTGATTATTCAGGGCGCGTACTGGCAGTATGCCACCATATCGGATTCCTGACAGACTGGCTCACTCTGCCTGAAGACAAGGAGTATCTGTGGCTGTACAACTCAACAGAGAATTACGCTCCCGGAATGATGATAGACCGCGTTCCGACTTTTGTAGAAACGTCAGCGGTTTTCGGTATGACGCTGCCCTCGGAGGAAGAGATAATGGTTGAAATAGACAAGCGTCTTGCCGTACCATCGCCAGTCAAGGTTAAAGTTTCCGCAGATGTAGAAGAGAATAGACGTGTAATCGTAAACGTCGAGGGCGAAAAGACTCCGGAACCACAGAAAAACACCATGATTACAGTGTACCTTCTGGAGAACAATATTGAAGCGGAACGGCAGAGCGGAGCTTCAGATGGATTCATACACCAGCATGTAACACGAGCCATGAACGGAGCGTGGGGTAAGCCTATAAAATGGGAAGGTAACAGTTTCACCTATCAATATGCCTTTGATCTTGATGAAAGCTGGAAGCTTCCGGATATGGAGGTTGTAGCGATTGTAAACCGGGACACTCCCAACAATGTGCTTACATGTGAAGTTCTGAATGCCGATGCCGTCTCACTCGGACAGTCGGGCGTTGGCACAGTTACAAGCGATTGCCGGAAGGTAGCCGCATATTATAACATGCAGGGACATGCACTTAACGAACGTCCGTCGTCGGGATTATACGTCATAGTATATGAGGATGGTTCCGCGAAGAAGGTCATAAGCAGGTGATCAATTTAATATAAAACGTATGAACAAATACAGATCCGGCTATTGTTTTTCAATTGTCGGGTCTGTTCTTTTTTCTTGTCCTGTCTTTAGGGTTTCTTTAGGGTCCGAAGCAGTAACAGTGAAACATAATATTTTGTAATTTCGCAGTGATATTATGAATAACCCTTTTGACTATACACCTGACGCGGAATGCGAGAAAGCGTTCCGCGAACTATCTGAGTTGCTGGATTCATTGAAGAGGAGCGAAGCACCTGAGAATGCCGAGTTTATTCAGGAATTGGAGGCCGGGAAAATGCTCGGGGTGCTTATTGCCGACGATGATTCCGGAGTGCGCCATACTCTTTTCGCCTTCTCCGGTCAATCAGGCAATCGCGGTTTTCATTTTCCGGGATTTGTAGGTCCTGTTTTCGATTATCTGCAACCTGACGGTTATTTCAAAACAAAAGAAGCGGATATTTCCCGTCAAAATATCGAGATAGACCTATTTCAAGAAAACAACTATTCCCAAGCGGGAAACGCTTACGAGCATGCCAGAAATCAACTTGACGCAAAAGTTTCGGAGTTTAAGGAACAATGCCGACTATCGAAATTGAAAAGAAAAGCAAAAAGAGAGTCAGATGATGTCAATCAAGATGAGATGGCGGCAATGATACGCCAAAGCCAGTTTGAGAAAGCCGAACTCCACCGCCTTAAAAAGAGATCGGCAGCCGAACTTGCGCCTTTCGAGACTGAACTTCAAAACGCCGGAATCCGGCTCAATGCTCTTAAAGAAAAGCGTCGCGCCGATTCCGAGGATTTACAAAAATGGTTGTTTTCCAATTTTATACTGTTTAACGCACGCGGTGAAAGCAAGAATCTCAGTGATATTTTTGCGGAAACTACAATGGGAATTCCCCCTTCCGGTGCGGGTGAATGCTGCGCTCCCAAGCTTCTGCATGCCGCTTACCGCAAAGGTTGGCGACCGGTATCGATGGCCGAGTATTGGTATGGCAAGCCTAAAAGAGGTGAAGTGAGAATACACGGCAGGCATTATCCGGCGTGCCGCGGCAAGTGTCTTCCTATATTACGCTGGATGCTGCAAGGACTTAGCGTAGAACCGCCTCTTGACCCGGAGTATGTGAATGTGTCGGTTCAAGAACCGGAAATCATACATGAGAACCAATGGTTCTGTGTGGTGAATAAACCGGCCGGAATGCTCTCCGTCCCGGGGAAAGAAGCGGCTGTTTCAGTGCAGCAGTGGCTTATCGACAAATATGGAGCAGACAGACTTGTCAGAATGGCCCATCGGCTTGATCAGGACACATCGGGATTGATTATAGCCACTTTCGGAGAACTTCCGTATAAGATAATGCAGTCTCTTTTTGCCACGCGGAAAGTGAAAAAGAGGTATGTCGCGGAACTGGATGGGAATTATGAATCAATCGGAATACCGAGACAAGGGCGCATAGAACTGCCTCTTTCTCCAGACTGGCTTGACAGACCGCGGCAACGCATAGACACAGAAGAAGGCAAAGCTGCAATTACCGATTACGTGTTCACAGGCATTGAAGAAGGACGCAGCCGCGTTATGTTCTATCCATTAACCGGGCGCACCCATCAGTTACGGGTACACGCAGCCTCTGCATCGGGGCTCGGGATGCCGATAGCAGGCGACCGCCTGTATGGCAAAAATTCAGGCAACAGTTCTGAAAGGCTTCTTCTTCACGCTCAAAAAATAGAATTCTTATTCCCTTTGGATAACCGGCATTATACTTTTGAAATTCCGACTCCTTTTTGAGCTGAGGTCAGATAGGGCGGTGTTGCAGAACTCCCTTTGTTAAAGCTTTTGAGAATTGAATGTTTTGAA
>CAJMMT010000018.1 GCA_905214715.1 uncultured bacterium
AAAAGAAAGCCCGCTCACGACATGAACGGGCTTCAGAAGGTCATCGCATTCATAGGTGGCGGCTTTTTAATAAAGCCAGCAAAATGCCTTCTTTATCACTATAACGTACGGAGAACATTCCGGTTCATTCCATTCCCTGTTTTCCCACAATAAACAGCATCGGTATTAACGTTATTCAACAGACCTGCTACAACCGAGAAACCGAAATGAAGCTGAAAGGATACATTCTGGCCGCCATAGCCGCCGCCACTTACGGCACCAACCCGGCATTCGCCGTACCGCTGTACGAACAGGGCATGAACCCGGCATCGGTACTGCTGTTCCGCTACCTCTTCTGCCTCCCCATACTCGCCCTGATGGCTTTGGGAAGAGGTCGCTCGCTCAGCATACGTAAAAATGAGATATGGCCGTTGGCCATAAGCGGAATACTGATGGGCATATCCTCCATCACGCTGTTTGCCGCATACAACTATATGAACTCCGGAATAGCTTCCACGCTACTGTTCATCTACCCCGTCATGGTGGCAGTGATAATGTCCGTGTTCTATCACGAACCGTTCAGAGCCACTACAGGGCTCTGCCTTGTAGTCATGGGTGCCGGTCTTATAATGCTGATGCACACCGGCCCCGGTGTCTCCCTTAGCCTTACGGGATGCCTGTTGGTGTTCCTGTCGTCGATAACCTACGCCATATATCTGGTGATGACCAACATCTCCAAAGTGATAAAAAGCGTACCGACGCTGAAACTGCTGTTCTACCAATTCCTTTTCGGCAGCATCGTGTTCCTGTGCGCGTTAGCCGCAGGGCAACCCCTCACCCTACCCTCACAGTCCTGGGGTTGGATAAATCTGCTCGCGCTCGCTATGCTGCCGTCGGTGGTATCGTTAGGATGCACCACCCTGGCCATACACAGGATAGGCTCGACGGCAACCGCCATCTTCGGGGCCCTCGAACCGTTGACCGCAGTGATACTCAGCATAGTGATCTTAGGCCAGACAATGACCCCGAGAGAAGCGGCAGGCGGCGTGCTGATACTGATAGCCACCACCCTGATAGTGGTCTCCGACCCGGTAGACAAAGCCATCCTGAGGGTAAGAAAGCTATTCCCGCCCCTCCGCCACCGTAGAAGACATGGTTAGTCCGCAAGGATCTGGGTGGCGTGTATTTTGGTCTTGATTTCCTTGGGGCCGAATACACGCTCTATTTTACCGTCCTCCCCTATCAGGAAAGTCGTGCGGAAAATACCCATGTATTTCCTTCCATACATGCTCTTCTCGCCCCATACGCCCATCTCCTCGGCAAGCTTATGCTCCGGGTCGGTAATCAGACGGAACGGAAGGTCATTCTTGGCGATAAACTTCTTATGGCTCGCCGCCGAATCGCAGCTTACTCCGACAACGGCATAACCCTTGCCGAGCAACTCGTCATAATTATCACGCAGACTGCAAGCCTCGGCAGTGCATCCCGAGGTAGAATCCTTAGGATAAAAATAGAGCACCAATTTACGACCGGCAAAATCAGACAATCTCACCTCATTTCCATCCTGATCCACCCCCAAAACTTCAGGCACACTATCACCTGTTTTCTTCATCTCACTCATGATTCTAATTAATGTAACGAGAGACTCCCTCAACTTCCCGGAGAGAGGAAGTCGAAGGAATCGGATTATTTCAAGCACAAAAGTCGCGTCAGCCGGTAAATCCCGAATCGCAGTTTAGTTCACAACTAACAACTCAAAACTCACGACCAATGACTAACAACTCACAATATAATATCGTCTGCCGACTTGGAAATATTGCGCATGTTGGCCGCGAAAACAAATCTGTAGATACCGAATAGAATCAGCGACAATCCAATGTAGAGCCATACGGCGATACCGCCAGAGATAGGATTGGTCATGAAAATTATCGCCAAGATAATCGTAGCCACAAGAAGCAGCACCGACACGATGGTCCAACCGGTGGAATAAGAAGAGAGGACCATCATCTCACAAAGCGCGTTGATAGCCGCGACGATAATCCAGACACCGACGAAAAATACGAAGGCGGTAGTCAGCACAACTGCCGGCAATGTGAAAAGCCACACACCGCAAATCAGTTCAAGCATCCCCAATGCAAGTGCCCAACCCCAGTTCCAGCCGACATTTGAGTTACCGAAAGCCAGACAGATATTCAGCACACCGGCCGCGCAAAGGCAACCTGCAAATACATAAGCGAACACCTCCATAGAGGTAACGGGCGAGCAAAGACACCATATACCCAACCCCAGACTGATGATACCGGTAACGATCGGGAGCCACGACAATTTCCGCAGTCCCGACTTCAAAGTAAACTGTTTCATAGCATAAATATTAGTTAAATCCATAACAGCTCACCCGACCACCAGGTTCAACCCAATCACCGCAGTATGTTTGCGGCCCTCCGTAGATAATCCGCCGCCGTTCCGTCCGCCTTTTCGGCATAATGCATCTGGGTATTATAGTCGTCTATCGCCCGGTCGGCACGGCGATTATAATCCTTTGCCCTGTATGCATCTCCTTTTCGGGTATAATAGGCCGCCTCACGCTGATACCCTTCAGCCTTCTTAAGATAATACTGAGCCTCCCGACGGTATCCGTCCGCCTTTTTCTGATAATACTCAGCCTCCTGCATGTACCGTTTGGCCTGACGAGCATTATAGTCATCGGCCAACGCTGTCATCGGCACAAGTGACATTAACAGGGTAAGTAGTATTGCAATTCGCTTTTTCATAAGAATCATAATTTTTGATTTTGTACAATCTCACCCTTTGAATTGATTATAACACCGGCAGAAATATCCTTATAACGACAAAGATAGGTATCTTTTGTCAGCGGAAGCACTTCGCAGTAAAGAGGTTCGGTCACTATATCTCCCTCTACGGTACATAGACCCTCATATCCATCAGACATCCGATAACGCATCAATGTAGTCATGTCAAAGATACGGTCTCCGACTTTATCCAGCTCATTTTTATCATAATACATCTTTTCAACCTCGTACAAAAGGAACTTATCAGACTTCGTTCCATCAAAATCGTATGCTACCTGAAGATGGTTAGGCAATGTCGCTATAATGCCAACGTCTTCCGTCACGGCTATCTCAGGATACCCGGTTTCCGTAACCGGCACTCCTTTGTCGTTCAATACATACCACAAACCCTTCTCACCGTTATTCTCCTGCACACGCCAGAAATTCCTTGCCTCCGGAATCACCCACCGGTATGTCGGCTTCACAACCCAATCACCATTTCTGTCAATAAGACCCATAAGACCACCGTCAACAGCCATCGCGCAGTAATCGCCATGAAAGACATACCCCTGATTCTTGGGATTGAAAGCAAACTTCTTATTAATGGCAGCCTTACCGGAATGATCAATGAAATGAATACTGTCGCCCTCAGCCACAGCCGCAATGCCATTAGAGAACACCCACGCCTTGGGATACTTGGCAGGAATAGCAACCTCACCACTATAACGGTTGAGATATCCTCGCTTGTCATTCTTTGAATAAACAATCAGACTATCTCCATCGGCCGGGATAGCTATCCAATCAATACCCTTTGTAATTACTTCACCGGTTCTGACGTTCAATATCACACCCGGTTTGCCACCGAATCGTGATCTGGCGAACGCAAGTTGGTTGCTGATGCGCTGTTTTTCCCCATAGCGATTGAGGTCCTCAAATTCATTGCGATACCATAACCAGGCCAAGAAGCAGGTGCATAATACGATACAAATAGTCAGCACCAACCAGATCACACGCCAGAAAGGAGTTTTATACTTAGGGTTAAGACCACGTCCCACCCAACAGATTGCCTGCCATACTCCCTGGAAGAAGTTAGCAAGCCATTGCTTAAAAGTAATCTTGTCGCTCATCGATAATAAAAGTTTAGTTATATACTTAATGAGCGACATTGGTAAGAAAATCTATCTCACCGCTAAGGAATTTGTTTTTTCCCCGAAGCATCTATTCGGTCGGCATCATGTATCACTCTCCACAATCCGGATTGTCGCACCATCTCAACCTCCGGTAGATCAGCCTCTTTTGCATGATGACCTCCCATATGCCACCTGATTGCTCTTCTTTCATCATCACTCATTTTGAGGCCACAATCGTCCAACAACCTGATGGACCGACACCCATGACCCTTTATATGGATAGAATTATGATGAATTACTCCATCTTGGGAAACATATAATTTCGAGGCCTTGCAGACATCATGCAGAATTCCAGCAATTATAATACTATCTCGAGGAAGGCTCTTATCAAGAGCCAAAGCGACATTGCACACACCTAAACAATGCTGCGCCAAACCTCCCTTCCAATTATGATGTCTGTTCACAGAAGAAGGCGCATGGAAGAAGCCACTCGAGTCAAGATAATCAATCACATTGTCAACTCCATCACGATGAGTTGATTTCAGCAATGCAAGGATTTCCATCCTTATATTCTCAATTTCACTATCTGACAACAGCTTACCCATAAAGTATCACTTTAGATTATTCGAATTATTCATAGAGGCAACAAAGATTTCATAGAATCCGTTACGAATGTGGAGTTTGAAATCAATATCGAGATAAATACAATCTCCTTCGTGACATTGGATCTCATACGGGACAGCTACAATTCCGTTTATCGCATATACACTAACGATATGCTTGCCCGGTGCCGTCCTTATTGAAAATTCAAATCCTTTGATAAAATTGCCATTCCCGACTGATTTCCCATCAAGAATTATCTGATATTTGCCTTCGGCCAACGGTAGCTTGTGTTTTCTCTTATCAAGATGAAATGTAAGTTTTACAGATCTTCTTATAAGCCTCGCCTCTTCATATTTTGAATGAAGCTTTAGTAAGACAGGCAATATTTCAATTCTTTCATTGTAATTGCTATGAAAATCATGGTATCCCTTACTTTGAATATTACCCAGTTCAAGCCTCTCTATCCTATTTCTGACAGAAGTAGCCATAGATTTTACTCCATAATGATGATTTCTACAAAGACCTATGAGTAGTGATGGAATATCCGAACATCTGAATTTAATTTTGTAATTAACACTGACCCACTGAATATATTGTGAATAGTATCTAAGAAGTGATACCTTTACCAATGTCTGGGCCAATATCTCAGCATTCATATTCTCAACTGCTACATCATCGGCCGACAATTCCTCGCCTTGAGAAAGATATTTATAATGCCGGTCAATTATAGAGCAAAGCCAAAATGCGAAATAGGAAAACAAATCAACCTGGCTATTTATCATATTGCTCCATACACCCCCAGGCTTCCTCATGTTTTTGATAGATGTGAAGGATTTTGAGAATTGAGATATTACGTATATCGGTGTTTTCTTTCCTAAAGAACCGGATACATAGTGGCCGAATTCATGATACAGAATTACCCGTAACTCATCCTTGGAAAGTGTTTCAAGCAGTACTTCTCCTATAACCAGTTCTCGTTTAGGTTTCCTCAGCATCGACAGTATCGTAGGACGACAAAACACCGCCACATTAACCCCTGGCGCGACATATATACCCTGAGGAACAGATAAATCCAGGGCTGTTGTAATCTCATCAATGATCTGCAACACTTCATTATATTTCGTGAAGTTCATTCGATGGTAACTATCGGGTAATGGAGTCTTGAAAAACATTGCCACTGTCATTTTCCACAATAGATACAGTCCTCCCAGTCCCATGACAATATATGAACCAGACCAGTCATATTCTGGATGGGTTAATGTAATTGCTCCAATGTAAATCAAGATAACTTCAAGCAGAACAAAGACAATGCAGCCGGCAAAGAACCATCCGACTGCATACTTTATCTTACGCTCATGATATATTCTTTGTGCATCATTCATTGAGTATTATTCTCAAAGTCCTCATCATCTTCAAGATCATCGTCTGAAACAATGTCTTCATTCGATTCATCACCGAGGAAGCCACACATAGCGAGGGGTTCATAACCAAATGCCGACACATCAAATTCAAGGCCAGAATCATAGTGTTCATCTCCATCTACCAGTCGCATCGCATTCTCAGCGACAGAAAACATCTCGAACGACGACAAGTCGGAAAATTCAAAATCCATTTTTCCGAAACCACTCTCGATAAGAGAAGCCAGCTTCTCATCGGTAAGTTTATTTGACACTTTCATATTTTCCCGGTTTCCTGATTAAAGAACATCATGGCCTTTAAAATTACAATAATATTCTCACGAAATCTCACATTGTGAGACATCTTTCTCAAGATTTCCCTACGGGTTACCGGTAAGCCCTTCTCTAAAGTCAAAGCAATCAATTCAGATTTAGTCAAATTTTCAAGCTCCATAACCCAATAAGATTAATTGTTTTTGTAAATGCCTTTTAGCTCTTGAATAACGCGTATAGATATAACCTGCATATTGTTTTTCATTCATCAATTCCAAATGATTGGCATCAAGAAATGGTTTTGCCTCCTCCAATACATCACCCGGTTTCTCTCCATCTATGAGTATCTTCTCAACGAGAAATCTATCAAGAGGCTTCATGTTCCCGATAAGATGTTCCACGTCACTTTGAGTAAAACCATCCTGAGCTTCAACAGAATTATCCTTTATCGGAAACGGTTCATTACCATAATAACACAACCGGCTATCCCGCTTATTTTGGAAATATCGTGTGGCTATGACCGTAACATAAGTATTGAGAGAACATGAGAACTTGAATATGCGCAGTTTGTGCCAATCATTACCGGCAACGTACTCAAAGAACTCTCCGATCAGACTTTCCGGAGACTCCTTAGCATCACAGAAATATTGCCCGATATATGTCAATACAGCCCGGCAATGATTGAAGAAAAACTCTTCAATCATTGCCGCATCATTGGCAATCAGCCTGTTAACTATATATTTATCCTCTTCGGAATTCATTTACGATAGTTTCTAGGGGGAAAGGCCATAACACAGATTGATGACAGATGGGAAGTACCGTATCAATATGCGTTAGTTGCAATACTATAATCACTACCAATCACCTAATGCTCATCTAACTCCGTCTCCTCCACATGAGTAGCAACTAATCTTTCCGCTTCCGCCGCATGTGAAGCAAGTCATGCTATAATAGCCAAAACCCGTAGAACCGAAACCATTGCATGTCGGGCAAGTTCTGCTTCCATCTCCATCACAATCAGAACATTTCCCTTCTTGCGAGATATAGATAGAAGCAGACACATTATCTTCCTTCACGTATAAAGTTCCGCTTCTGGAATATTCGCTATTTCTCGGTACTACAAGAGTAAAGCCTTCGCTCGTCCTATCCTCTATTCTGCAAAATTCAGGATAGTTTATTTCCGGGCCGCTACCATCAGTTTCTAAATCAATATGTATACTGCCGCCATCGATGTCACTCTTTAAAGAACTTTCAGATAATCGTATGAATTGAGTCTGGCCGTACTGTCCAATCGGAAGCGTCTGTATTATCTTTCCTGATTTGATTGTTATATGGTCTTCTCTGTCTTGCCCCGTAGTATTAGGAAGACAATGAATAGTGAAACTGCTGTCATGTTCATCAATCGTCACCCAGGATGGCTTATAGCTTATCTCCCATATATAACCGTCATAATCAATATTGACATCCGACGTTCCACCACTTTTGACAAAAAGTTCACCTTGGGAATTGAAAGTCATATATGTTGTTGAATTCATCATGTGAGAACCCCATAAGAAAAGAATCGCGACTATGATTACTGCTGCAATAATTACGCGCCTTATGATTTTCCAGGTCTTAGACTTGGTTTTGGGCTTAGCAACCGAAATGTTGCCTTCATTCCGGCCGTTTTCAGTTGGTCCAGTTGCAGTAGAACCCGATTCGGCTTCAGTCAATTTGCTGCCGCAATTTGTACAATAACTAAGGTTGTCGGGGTACTCCCTTCCACACACATTACAACGTTTCATTATACAGTTTCCTTAATGTTTTTTACTTCGTCAAGTCCCATATTTATTAGAATCAACACCACTATCCATACAACTATGATAAGTGCTGTCAACTTCAGGTAACCATCAAATATCGGCGCATCCCAAAGACCGTGAAGTACTACCGGGATGGCAAATATTTTCCAAAATCTACCACTACTGAAAACCTCAGCTGTCAAGGGTCCGGAGCCTTTAGCGATAACGAGCGCCGCACCGGTTATAGCAGCCCAAGCAACATGTCCTCCAGGAGCAAGTATACCACGAAGATAAATACTCGATGTAGCGGCATCCATAAGATCGCCTCCGGGAATCCCCATTCCATATGCCCCGGCTAAATTTGCAATCTGAAGCATAGGTCTCATGGCATAGCCGGCCGATTCAAAAGCCGCGAAACCAGCACCTACACAAGCCCCGGCAAGAAGGGCACTTAAGATATAATTACACGTGGACAGCTGCTTGATAAGAATATAAACTATTACAAGTTTACCAACCTCTTCAATTACTCCTACCATCATTGCTCCCCATGTTGAAGAGAGATCAGTATCGACAATGTCAAGATTAAAGAGAAATAAAGTTACTACAAGAGATGCACATCCTCCTATTAGGAAAAATTTCATTACATCATAAACACTGATATTCTTATATGCGTTAACCTCCAAAAACATCACAAGTGTCGTAAACGGCACAGCAAATGAACCGACTATGATCAAGCCCGGATAAGCGTTAGGATTGTTAAACGCAACACTGCAAATATACAGCAAAACATAAGTTATCACAAAACATAGGAAAACCCTGCTGTACAGCCATGGCTTAGGCCAACATTCCGACACCTCGGATAATGGAGGCGTAGTTCGAGAGGTTCCACATATAAAGATGTCCTCCGCTTCTTGAGTTGTATGTTTTTTGAATACATCGACAAAAAGATCTTTCCAATTAAGATTTACCTCATTGGAGTTGCCTATATATTCATTTATTCCACCGACAATCGATGATGAATTTTTACCTTTATTCTCCGAATGTCGCGAAGCCGAATCATTTGAAGCCGAATGCTCCTTTGGACTGTTATTACGTATAGGTTGCCCACAACGACCGCAGAAGGTATCTCCATCAGCCACAAAATTGCCACAATTACCGCAGTAAGCCATACGTTTACGATGTTGTTAAAACCACGCTATAAGAGCGCGGAGTATAATTAATACACCAATGATTTTCACGATAGTTGCGAAAACGCCACGTATCTTAATCCAAGCCGGTATCTTCTCGATAAGAAGCCAGCCGACAAGGCACTGTATCAGAGTGCTGATTATTTGAGATATAATATTCATGATGTGGATTTTTAATTTTAATAAATGGGTATGCGTTTGCCTAAACGAGGATACCTACTGTAAAAGTCAAAATCTCTAAAATCGAGGTCATCAGTACAGCAATTGTTTGAAACATATTTTTTAAAGTCATCTGCAAATCCCGGTACGGTCATTACATAGTCGAATATGAACTGTTTAAGCTTCTTGTCTCGCTCGGATAATTCCCTGACATCACCGGAAAAAATATTTCCATCAACCGCAAATCCTGTGAATGGAGTAGTTATGACAAAGCAATCTTCAGAACTGACAATTCTGTACAATGCCTTTTGGGAAACCAAAACTTCTGAAAATGGCAACGTACGAAATATCTGTACGTCATCATTTCTGTCATCGGGCCTTATGCACTCTATCTTGATGGAATTCGGAAGTTTTTCTTTCATGAACAACTCCCACATATCAAGGCATCTCGACCTAAGAGGAGCATTTTGAGAATTGGGTTCGCGGAAAGCATCCAAAGTAGCTCCGGCAATTAAGAACGGATTGATACAGTCCTTAAATTGAACTGCGTTAAGATCTGGCTCTTGAACTGGAACTTCCGTTGCGCCTTTCCCTTCGTTTACAATGTCTGTGATTGCAAACGAACAGTTCAAAACATGTTTCAAAGCCTCCTTACAGTAATATCCGGCAGAACAACCATCTGGTTGAGAGGGTAATTTCTGGAGATCTGACTTCATATTCACTTCGCAAAATTCGCTTTTAACATCGTATCTTATATCATTTAGATAAGATGCAAGGTTATCAAGAATCTTCTCCAGTTTCTTTAGAACCGGGAAATGCGGGAAACTTTTTTCAGCCTTCGATTTTTTTAAAAACTTAGAATCCAATTTAGCGGTACTTAAGTTATACCGCAGTTGAATCAGAGTCCTCATCGATATTGCAGTTACCGGTGTAGGGAGATCTGTATCTTTATGGTAAAAAACCGTATCTTTTAGTTTTGTAATATAAATTCCATTCGGTTCATCGGGAGGTTCGATTGCCTCTATCGCACGAGACACTGCCAGAATAACCGTAGCTTTACCTCTATAGATTAAATCTATTCTTATGATCCCATTATATTCGTGGTACAAAAGATTTAGATTAGCCAACGAAGTATTGTCGTTGTAATTCACCGTAGAGATTACTCGGGGCGACTTTCGAATAATATTATGAAACTTAAATGAAAGCGCCAAAGCAAACCCAAGTTGAGATGTTGTTACAATCACAACTTCATCATCAGGCTGGATATTATCAACAAGCTGATTTAATACAATTTTATCAGCTCTTGCAAGCAATGTACCTATTCCTGGTGTACGAACTTCGTTCTCTGAAGGAATGTTAAGTTGAGAGACCTCGCTAATTCCTTTCATTACTTCGGATCCCATAAGATCGGATAAAATCTCATGAAGTTCTTGATAATCGCGCAGGTCTTGGCTTATATCACCCTGTCCTTCCCCATATATCCACAATTTGAAATTTGATTCAAGTTTAGTGCGGTGAAGAAGATGTAATATAAAAGGTTTAACCATAGAGGCGGGCAATATCAGATGCGAATTCATACGTTCATTTAATTTTGAATGTTACCATTCTCTTAATCTTATTCCATAATCCATGATTGATCGCAATCTCAATTTTGCCAGGGTTGTCAATGGCAATTTCTGTGTTCTCCCGCGTCACATCATCTTGAAGTTGACAAGTGCATTTTCTATATCTAACCATTGAACGACGCGGCTGTCTATCATTAAGACATGATTGAAGCTGTATGAGCCTTTCCAAAGCATATATCGAGATACCCTCTGCTCTACACCGCAAAGACCATGCTTGGAATTTTGAGTATATCTCATCTTCCGAGGTATTCTTTATCTCATCAAAAAGCCAATCCATAAATTACAAAACGTTTCCATCAATGATCTCTTCCCATATGCATGTGCTCAATGCACGATATTTAATCCCATCATTGGTTTTACCACGATCACTATGAACAGAATCGACCGTCAGATACTTTTTAGGATTATCAAGATGAGAACCCATAAGCAATGCCATGACAGGGTTTGATATCTCCAGTCTATCAACACTCACATTGTCATGACTTTTTAAAGTCATACTAAACTTTATATCTGAATCATATGCTTCATGCGCCAAAGATGGCATTTTTATCCTTATCGTAGCTATCTGGAGAGATTCGTAGACAAGATTCATACATTCCTCAACATCCTCTATTTTAGCACAAATTCTACCTGTTTGAGTAAGTCTGTTGTTAACAAGCGTAATCTTATCGCCAGGGAGTAGACCGTTGTCATCAGACGAAAGAACAAGCATTCGTCCTTTTGAAATTTTCATTAATTCCATACAAGCAATCTCTCCTGTATAATTCTCCCTACATTCAATGTAAAAAACAGTTCCATTTGCATATGATGTTGTGTCAAGAGTGTAGCAGTCGGCACTCATCATTACACCAACTGGAAGCTGATTCCAAATTCCCCTTAAAATGCTTTCTACATTATTCTGATCTATACCAAGCGAAGACGTTATGTCTCGGTATTTCTCTATACGCTCTGGAGAAATAGACATATGAAACTTAAAAACTAATTTATGGGTGGAGCAATCATACTCCACACCATAAATCAAATCTTTTACGAGTATTTTCCGGAGAATATCGATATTATTTTCCCGCATATGTCGGAATATCCGAGTGAGAATCCAAAACCTTACGTACATGCATTATGTCTACACCGAATTTCGGTGCGTCTCCGGCCTCAGCCACAGCTACGCTTTGTGATATGCCGATAACCTGACCTCTCTTATTGCATATAGGTCCACCGGAATTTCCTGAAGTAATATCAGCCGTTACTCCTATCTTCCCGGCTTCTTTAAATATTTGTGACACCGTACCTGTGGTAAATAAAGCGTCAAAACCTAAAGGATTACCGACTACGCCGATTTCATCGGGGACCACTGCTTGAGTACTTGCGACTTCAAGACACGGGACTGTCTCACCCGGATCAAGAGCTACCTGGAAAATAGAATAATCCAAATTTGGATCAGTGTAAATGAGTTTTGATATTCTCCGATTACGTGTACCGTCAATACGCCCCTCTGAGTTAGGCAAGGAAACATATGCCATAACCTCTCTCCCGGAAAGAACGTGGTTGTTGGTTAATGCCAACCCGTTTGGAGAGATAAAGAATCCCGTTCCCAACCAAGTAGCTTCTTCATTGCCAGCACGTACCATAAATGTAGCAGGTACCATTTTTGCCTTAAGAGCAGGATAATCCATCATAGACGGCAGATCAGGAATCTTCGTAAACGCATTCAAAGAATCTCCTAAAAAAGATGTGTTGACCTTGCATATCTTTTCTCGAATCATCTGACCGTTAAGAGGAATGGTCTTACCATCTGCTCTGAGAGTCACGTACGCCCAAACATGATCTTTGGCACGCTTGTAGCTCTTCTTCTTGGAACTCGATTGATCAGCTTTAAGACTCACTTCCCTGTTAAGGACCTTCGTCTTAAGGTAATCTTGCGATTGCGCATTATCGGAAACCCCCAATAGATGTACCGTAAGACCGTTTGCAAGTTCGATAGTATTTCCGTTCTTTATATTGATTACTTTGCTACGCACATTATCAATCTTGCGTTCCTTCGAACCGCAAGCTCCCAATCCCAGAGCCATTGTCAATAAGATGGTAAATACCCAAAAGTTATTCTGTTTCATAATTATACAAGTTTTATCTTTAATTTATTTAATACCACCCAACGCCCAGCCTCCAATTTAAGGGTTCCCAACTCGACATTTACGATTGCAGTTGGCGACTGTATACGTTCAACTTCTTCTACGAGTGGTGATATCGAAGCATAACCATTGAGTATCTTACTCTGACATTCCTCCGACACAGGCACTTCGTAGGTTGCCATATTCCCCTTTATGTTTAATATGAATTTAGTGAACTTGGTCTGATTGTCAAGAAGCGTCTCAGCATCAAAACCACCGCCGGTCGTCTGTTGAGCATATTTGGTCACGTTCTTTAACTCATTGACATTGTCAGTGCGTGCTTGGCTCACAGTAGATTTTAATTCAACTCCAGGCTCCTTTTTTTGTGTTTCTAAATTAGCAATTCTGCTAGTTAACGAGGCAAATTCAAGCAAGACACGGTCAATCCTTTGGTCCGTATTGTCCTCTCTCCTTGCAAGATCCGCAACCTTGGAACCCAGCATCTCCAGTTTCTCATTGATTAGCGCAAGAGGATCCGAAACGGCATTTTTTTTCTTGCGTGACGTTATTCCCAATGCTTCGCGCACTTTGTCATTGCCCATGAGTAGGGCAATGACAAAGAGAATCAAGGCGAAGTTTATTATTATCAGAACGAACATCAACATACTATAGGCGTTATTTTACTTGACTTGCTTTGTAAAGGGCCTCCTTGAAGGGCCAGAAAAATGCTGTCTCCGTCACTTCATCATCCGCTTCAATTTCAGTATACTCGGCACAAGAGTCGAAAGAGGCGACGATGGTTTCATGCTTTTTCAGGGCACCTATGAAACCTTCCGAGAAACGAACATTCAGATTCTTGCGGAGGAAGTCGTAATAACTTCCCTTTGTAAGGTAATTGTCTATGAAGTCGAGATATTCCGTAATGACAGTATCCTGGCATTGAGCCATTTCTTGCTTTGTAACGGCATCTGTCTTCCCGAAATTAAGGATGATTTCGTTTGGAAGAAGATCTTCATTTGTGAAACCCTCGAGTTTTTTTCTTACCTTTTCCGACTTTGCGATTACGGCACCTTTAGCTGTTATCTCTTTCGGTGACACATTTGGGTTGCGGTCAACAGTGAGATTTCCAACTTCAAGGCCTACAGCCTTAAACATAGCCTGCATCGTAGATGCAATGAGCTTATCATTCGGAAGAATAATGTCTATGTATTTGGAACCGAAACCCGAGAATCTCACCGTAAGATTTCTTACATCGAAGTCTTTCGCCTTAAGAGTACGTGTTATATGGAAGCAAAGGGCCGAAAAATGGGTAAACAGTACATTTTTCAGAGTGTCTACAGTCCGTATGAATTTTGTCGGAGTATATACATTTCCATTCTGGAAAATATAGCTCATAATATCGGAGGAGGATGCCTTTTCTCGGTTCTTTTGTTGTTCATACCTATCATGCTCCGTAGTGCCGAGAGTCAGTGTTCCGTCGGTTATAAGACCGTCAATCATACGGAAAAAGCCGTTGTCCGGACTTGAAATGTCTTTGGCTATTCCATCTCCCCATATGTCGTTACCGGCAAATCGGCTTGAATCGGCATACATGATCTTTCGGATGGCATCAATGTATAGGATATCGGTAGTACCACCGCCAATGTCCACATTAACGCTATTGGTCGCTACCGCTCCCGTAGTTCCGAGCATGTATAGGAATGGAGCCGCAGATTCCTTGATTGAGCTATCTACGGTTACCGTCCCTCCCGGAATTAATGTCGTAAAAGCGTCAATCCAGAATTGCTCTATCGTAGAGATGTCAATATACTTCATTGAACCTGGATATGTAGTAAATACAGTAAAGTCTTTGGTCGGATTCCTTCCGAGCAGTATACTGTTCTTTATTAACCAGGCGAGTTCTTCTATAAACATCCTCACACGTCCCTCATTTGTTACTACGTCATCTGCATTACTGTTGTCAAGAAGCCATTTGAGATTCGATATATATCTGTACTTCTGAGTATCGATTGTTTCGTTCATATTGTTGAACCCGATTGAAACATCACTGAGCACTTTACCTGAACCTGCATCACTTCCGTAATCGGCAGTTTCACAAGCCATTGTTCGGAACGGAAATGAAGCCGCAGCATCACAAGTACCTATAATATGAGGGACGAACTGTCGAACGAATGTAAAGTAGAAATCATCCAGGCCAAAGGGTTTCATTGACGTTTCGTACTCTAACGAAGAATTGCCTTTTGTCAGGTCAGGCTTGTTTAATGTGAGTACCTGCGGACGCGCATTGTCAATATTTAGAGTGGTATTGGTACTTCCATCTTTAATACAGACATAGGTATTGGTTGTTCCAAAGTCTACTCCTACGGCAATATCTCCTTTACCTATCCTTAAGTCAAAGAACTTAGGTATTACGAGACCAGATACTCCTTTAACCGTAACACGGACGGCATCAAAAGATCCGTTGATATCATAAAAATGATTTATAACATCATCAAGTTCCTTTATTCTGTCATCAGATGGTCTTTCTTCGTAACCTTTTAGAAATTGGGCTTCAACCTTGCAATCCGCATCGCTTACAAGAACTTTATAGATATTCAATGCATCTTCGCCGGCATTAATCACACGATAAGACGGGAAGACCGCAAGTCCAAGATTATGGGCACCATCCGCAAGATTGATCACATCTTTCGCTTCTATCCTCTTGCTAAGTCCTATTGACTGGTCTCGGTACTTGATCGGTATGTTTATATTAAGGGTATATGAGTCCCCCTGTTTCGAGATGCTCAAGAAGTCGGAAATTTTCTTGGCCTTGAAATATTTCAAGAACAACGGCTTTACCGGAATCAGGAAATATTCCTTCCCACAACCAACACTTATAAACCCTTCTTCATTTACTGAATAAGGAAGTCTTACGATGCGGTCTTCCAAAAGATCATCAACATAGATATAAGGATAGGGGATATTCTGCCCTGTAGGCAGGATACGATCCAAAACGGCTTCCGATGTCGAGAGATTCAAACCCTCTGGCTGTGGAAGATTATTCACCAATTTTGCACCAGGCAATCCCGCCGGATTCAAAACCAAGGGAAGGGTCTCTCCTTGTAGTTCGAAATCAGAACGGATTTCGTAATCCAGGCTGACGTTGGAGTTATGGTTCGCATTCCCGGGCATCCCATCAACATTCGGTATCGGAGTGTTATTCTTATATGCAAGCGGAATGAACAAGTTAACTCCGGATGCCGAACCCTTAAGGATGTCGACAAGAGTTTTATTTAATCCATCGGGAGAATACTCAAATGTTGCATATGTTCCATTAACCGAATCAAACATAGCTTCATGAACCGTACTGTTCTGGGCCATATATTGATTCCAAACATTGTTCCCATTACATTGCATTTCTATATAACTGCCTATAGATGTATTTATCAGAACTGACTGATAGGCAAAATAGTAATGCATGAGGAATTCCTGAAATTCTGCTGACCTATCTTTCAATGGAACAGCTTGGGTAGTCGGGAGAGTATAGTCTTGGAAAAGATTGTTGCCATTTAATCCTTGAAAACCGTTGGCATTAATCCTTTGAAGGTTCTCTGAAATGTTCGGGGACGTGTATAGAAGAGTAAGAGGCGATGAACCCCCAAGAAGAGCCCCTTGGTAATAAAAGAGATATACGGACTGCATCGGCAAAACTTGATCAGTTGCCGTTCTGAATGCGAGATTCTGCATTGCTTTTTCCAATGCTTTAGAAATCCGCCTATGCCCTCCGTAATTGCTATTCATCAGATTATGCAAGTCGGACTGTCCCCATTCCTTGACGGTAATTGAATCTCCGTACTGATACATAAATTCAATCAAGTCAAGGCATTCGCTCACCAACTTAGCATAACTGGTATGATACTGATCGCTTCGTGGAGTGTTGACTTCATTGAACGCTGTGTTAAATACAAACAGCCTGGCAAACGGATGAGGTATGGATGTTCCCATCTTTTGTAATGCCAGGCCACCATGTACCGTATCCTTAATTGTTACAATCCTGGTATGGTCGTAACACGACGATTCTCCCCATCCATTTGCGGTTGATGAGTTATCGTCATTATTTGTATTTTTAAAAAATCTTGACATACTCTTTATTATTCCGGTGTGTGCATGGCATAGTCGGTTTCGATTTTTGCCGCTTCATACATTATTTTTATAAATGCACGGTTTTTATTTGGTTCGTTTCTAACTCCGTCAGCCCAGACTTTTGACGCGATTGAGTCGAAATCCTTATAACTGACTCCCTTACTATTCATCAATCCCCCCGGTTTTGATTTAAACCCGTTTACCACTTTATTCAATGGCGTTTCAGTTCCAAAATCGTAAGGAGCGAAAGAATGCTGTACATTTCCCAGTTCATCAAGCCATTGCGCAAACTGATTTGCAAAGTCTGCCAAATCCAGGTATATCCCGCTATGAATATTTGAGGCAATCCTAAGTCCATTATCACCGTAATATGTCGCAGCTCTGTTGGGTCCACCTGTTGATATGTGATCACGGAAGTGCTTAAGGGCAAGTGTGAGGCGTGTGAGTTCCTTTAGCGAATTTTCCCTGTCTCCGATATAAAAATTCTTCAGCCATAAGGAATTCCCGGGAGCAGCAACAGATGCAAGCCCATATTCATTGAAGCTATTAAGGGCTGCTCCTGTATTAATCTTTTTTACAAAATCTATAATGCCCATAGCCGAAACCAATTCGACTATATTTGCATAATTTTTTTGATCTGCTCCACCTTCCGAATATCCATTGCGATGCTGTCGGTTATCTTCCTCTGCGATATAGTATATGGAATCAAATGCCTTCCCGTTCATAGGCATAGTACCATTGAGCATGCATTTTTCGTAAAACGAGAGTGCCGCCTTCTGTTTCGATTTGAATATCGCATCCTGAATTGCAGGAGTAATTCCATCCCTGGCATCTGGAGTGTCTACCTTAAAATAAGGCATAACCATAACGCATGCCACTTTCGCATTATTCCATCCAGCCGCGGCGTTACCACGTATAGCTTCAATCAATTTAGGGATACCCGAACTTCCGGTTCCTCCGAATATCGATCCCACTATAACCACAACATCTTTATCGGGAATAAAATTTTTAGCAAAGTATTCATACGCATCTGTTTTTTGAATTGAATCAAAAACGACACTGCCGATGTTGGGATTCCCACGATACCCTTTATCAAGAGCAAGATTCAACTCTGCGATAGGATTTTCATCATTTCTCGGACCGACATAAGCAGGAGAATCACTGTAGATGGATTTTAACAGATCGCCGGTCAAGGCTAAATCTCCGGTCATGGCACTCAGATCTATATAATCTGCGAAAGTCCCATTACTCGTATTATTTCTGCCAATTCCGAACCTAAATTCAAAACTTCTTGGGAAATTCGGAACTATATTATTACCAAGATTTATATCTGCGAGATATTTCAGTCCGGGCAAGAAAAAACTTCGATAATTAGTATCAGGATTTGATCCTCCGTTTGGAAGCGCAGCAAATTGGATTTTTTTATACGTCTCCAGCGCCCTTATGGCTATTTCTTTATCTTTGTTGTTCGCATCGTGATCTATAATCATCGGAACGAAGTTGGCACCGGCAGGCAAATCTCCCATGTCGGCAGCAAGGCAATAGGTCAACGAACGCAAGACTCTCGCGCCTGTACCACCTATACCAAATAAAAATACGTTCATATATTATTTTGATTAATTATAATACAGCTGTTAGTTTTCCCCTGATAATGTCGGCAGTCAAAACGGGACATTCTGGGAATATTTAGTGAGACGCTTCACTAAGATAGAACTGAGCAGAAAAATCCCTACAGAAATCAGCGAATTCAGGATATCAAGAGTACTTTTGAAAGAGCATCCGTCATTAAGTTCGGCCACCATCGTTTGCTGGGCAGTTTCCGCATCAGATCTCGCTTGCTGATCACTATCTGCTATTTCCAGAATTCCTTTACGGTATTTAGGATCTGATGCGTTTTCATCTCCATTCATTTGGGTTTCTATATTTGCATATAATCCCGTTTGTGGTATATCCGTACCTATAACAACTGCATCGGTTACCCCAAAGGTGATAAAGAAAGAGGCAACAAGACAGGCCACCCATATCCATCTGTTCTCACCTATTTTGGGAAACAACATTCCAAAAATACCATAAAATATGAATAAAAGAACAACAGCGACCACTACTGCTATGATAAAGGCAGTTGCCGCGGCTCCATAATGATCAAAATAATTAGGAAGAATATTATTACTATCGTTCTCCCACAATTCAGTTCCCGACAGGAACATTTCATAAAACTTATACATCGTGTTATTTTTTATAGTTAATTTTTACTTCCTGATCAAACAATGCGTCAATTGCATCATTCCCGCTTACACCTTCCACCAACCCCTCAATAAACTTATGAATCATGAAGGTAGTGGAGTCATTATACTGTTTTTTATCATCTTCAGTCTTATATAGTGTTAACCATTCGGGTAATCTATATGGAATATTGACATGGAGGATATTCTTTCCTGATTTCAACCTTGAGTCCGGTATGTTTATCGTGAAAAAGCCATCAGAATCATATTCCACAAGTCTTTTATATCCATCATTATTTTTCGCACTATCTGGGAGATTAGACCCATTTATTGTCACTTTGATTGAATCTTTTAAATTCCCATAGTCATATCCTTTTTCAAATATACCGGCAAATAATTTCGTATCTAACCGAAGTTCCAAGAAAGTACTCCTTGTTTTCTTATACACTTGCTCTCTCGTGCAGGTAATACCATCCTCACTTATTCCAAATAACGGTACTATCAAACCTTCACAAATCGGCATCTTTTCGGATATGTGCAACACATTTTGCGCTTTAAATCCCTTATTTGCCGAACTCTCTACCCAATTCTTGAACTCAAGAACATTCTTTTTCGTGCCAAACACGATAGCAAATAGAGGCCTTGTACAGGATTTATGATTACTATCATTATTATAATAACTATATTTACCAACGAATGGAATTGATCCGAATCGATAAACAGACACACCTAAATTATTATCAATTATCGAGTTGCGCAGCTTGCTTTTCAACAAATCGATGTTGTTGATGTTGAACTTTCTCTCCGGACTGTTCCTAACCTCTGAATTAGTACCGCTTAATATACCATCGGTAAAGAGAACAGAGAGTGTACCAGGAGTTGAATTTTCCGCTATACCTTTTATTATATCAACAAGCGGAGAATCCTCACCTTTAGCAACATTCCCATTCTGAATCATGTTGGCGAAATCATCAAACTTTATTTCTTTTCTGACACCAGTACATCCATTTTCGACACAACAGAATTGTGCTTCGAATCTATTGTCCGTTACAAAATCCTGCCCCAACGAATTTACGATATTGAGAAATTGGTTACCCTTGGCTATAGCACCTCTCGATACATATCCCTCCATTGAGGAGGAATTATCAAAATATACTCTAACCTTCTCTACTTTTGTTGTATCTTCAACTTCCGCACTCTGAACATTGATAGTATCAGAGTCTTTATCATTTGATTTTTTATTACCGGAACAGCTTGTCATTATCATGATAAAAACTATCACGATGGTAATACAACCGGTTGCTACAAAACCGAGATTTTTTATCTTTTCTAAAATCATAATTTTATTGTTGAACCGTCACTATTGTTTTTTTATTAGAAGAGCCGTAGTTAACCGCCATTGTACTTACAGCAGTTATCATATCTTTGGCAACGCCTTGGATATCAGCCATTGAGTCTATTTCTATATCTTTGTAATTTGCTTCCGGGGTAAACAGCTCTACGTAGTTGACTTCAAATCCTAATGATTTCACAGAAGTTATGAGTTCTGTTGTCATTGACTTAACTCCCGAAATTAATGAGAAATCCACCTTATGACTTATATCAAGATGCCCTATAATATCAGTCATCTTAACTGCCTCTCCCATTATGAATCCGAGCTTGTCGTATACAAAGTACCGATAGTCATCACTGCGTTTCGCGACATCGGGTTGTGAATCCAACCTCTTGTTAATCGCGCTTGATTTCAAGCAGAATCCGGTTTGTGCAATCAATGATGTGTTATATTCAATTTCGTTTAAATACTTGCAATCTGCTATCACCTTACTAAAATTGGAAATCGCATCGATCGCGGCCTTCTGACCATCGTCAACAGCAGAAAGAGTCTCGGCAGTCTGGATAGTTTTCTTTTCCGCAAGATGAAGCAGTGAAAAGAAATCCGACAAATTACCCGCGAATTCTTTGCATTCTTCATGAACTGCAAAATATTGTTCTGTCAGCTGCAACTTAGAATTAAGGTTTCCGATAGTTACCGTTGCTGTTTGAAGATCTCTTTCTAAGCGGCCATTATTGTCAGAAAGAATTGTATTACGATGATTTAAGTCTACATTCTCCTTCTTCAGTCCTTGATTCTCAATTTTTAATGGAGAAATAGCATCATCTATTTTTTTATTAACATTTGCCTCGAGTTGCGCGAGAGCAGATCTAAGATTATTTGAATTTTTACGCTCTGCGATAAAATCTGCCTGAATCTGCTCATAAGGAATTTGAGACTCAGACTGTGGTTCTGTTTCTGAAGGTCTTTCTTCGCTCCCCATCTCATCAGTTCCGGAGTGCTTATACAGATTATCATCATATACCCTCTCATTATCCACACACGCACCAAAATTCTGGATTGTGTCAGGAATGGCTTTGAAGATATATGTTTTCTTTTTTGCTTCTTTATCCTTTTTATTTTTTTTAGGTATTTCTATTGTACCTGAGTAACAGTTGCCTGAATTATCACTTTCAGGGATGAGGGGAATATATAATGAATGTTCATTTTCATTCGTAAGACTGTTTATAATCTTACGAATGGCTTTTATATCCAATTCTTTTGTATATTGATTATAATAATTCTTTACGAACCAATCAATTACATCTTCTCTTTTGATATCTTTTGATTTCCAGGAAACTTTTACTTTAACAAAATACTTTTTATTTCCGCTATCATTTATAGGGGTCCAAGGAAGTTTTGACGATGATTTAGAGAATAATTCTAAATTCGAAGAAATCTTAAATAATTTCTTCGAATTTTGTGAACTCTTCTTCCTTTTTATAAATAATATCAATACAATACCGCAAATCGAAATAAACACAACTGCAATTATTATCCAAATAGAAGCATTATTGTGTCTGGAATCAGTATTCTTATTTTGTTTTGAGTTATAAGGTTTAGCAACAGCCGTCTCGAATTTAGAACTTCCTTTCCCTTCACTTAAGATCACTTTAAGAGAATCTGTAGTATGAGCCAAAGAATCAGTTAAAACGAGATTCGGGATATATGTTATTAGAAGCGAAGTCGTATCCTTTGTTATTGAATCTAATGGGAACAACTGTGTCATCAATTTTACATATCGAATTGAGTCAAGGCGCAGCCCAATATCTCCCGCCATCTTTGCCTGAGAAGATAAAGAATCTGCCTTCACTGTATTGGATATGATATTTTCATTCCCTGACTCTGCATCTGCACTCTGAACATCGGCTATCTCGGTAAAATGTTCCGCGCCTGAATGGTCCGAACTGCACGATAACATCATTACGCACAGAAGCATTAAACTTGATATTATATGTTTCATATATACTTTTCAATTTGCTTGTCGAATATGCATGACAAATTAATTATTCTCGTGTGCTACGGTATAGCTGGCGAAAATATATGCTTCGTCATTTTCATCAGTGATATCTCTATCTGCTATTTCAATGTCGGTCCGAGTAATCCTATCACCGGTTTCAAGCGTGATCCCGAAGTCTACTTGATTGCTACGTTTAACCTCCATGGATATATCATCAGTTGCAACATTAATCGCAATCTCTCCCAACTTATTGATTTTGTATCGATTTTTATTATCAAAAAGGTTTTCAGAATCCGGGCTACCCATAACCTGAAAGAACTCCACAATATTTCCGTCAGAAGCGAAATTGCTCGTTATCTGTTGAGAAGCCACAATCGATGAATTTCCATTATATGACTCATTCTGATCCACAAGACTAACAAATCGAGTATTCCCATCCTCTGTGATTTTGAAACCATATGCTGAAGCCACACGTGAATTGTCAAGCGTCACCAGAGAATTGAAAGTTCCATACCAACATGCGCCATATGCAACAGCTGTTTTTACTTCGCTGTCAGACAAACCATCCCATTTTTTCAGATTCGGAAACTTGGTCTTCAATCCCTTTAATGCCCATTGCTGAATATTTGGGAACAAAACACTACGACCAGAGAAAATAATAGAATCAATCTTGTCAAGATCTCTTACATCGGGATACTTCAGAACTTCCGATGTAACTTCCAATACTTTATTTTTAACATAATTTTTAATTTGTTTTGATTTGCTAGTCATAGTATCAAATAAATACTTGGCAAAATCCGGATTATCTGCATTCGAAATAAGTTTTTGATCTGAAATTTCCTTTCTGGTAACTTTCTTTACAAAATCATTGAAAGCATCAAAGCTTGCAAGCATTTCTCTCGATTCCCCGCTTATACTGGCTTCAATGAGATTTTTCTTTAACGAAAGAATCATATCCAGAATACCGACTTTATGATCCTCCTGATATTTACGGCACCCCAAGGAATCATCTTTCCAGTCTGTAAGCGAGAATATATACGTCATAAGAGCATAATCTATATTATCTCCTCCCACTGCATATCCAATTCTTCCCAATGTTTTAATATTGTGATAGGTGTCACCACCAACACGCATGTACTCAATTCTGAATATGGTGAGATTTATTGTCGCACCTCCCATATCATATACAATCACGTTTCTCGATCCGGAAGTAATTTCACCTACTGTTTTTGAAATGTAATAACAAAGAATCGCTTCTGCTTCATAAATAGGACGTACTTCATCAAACCGTCCACTCAATGAAACGCTTCTGATCATATCAAGAGTTTTGGGCAACGTATAATTGTTGGGTATAGCTACTACTGCCCTCTTTATCGGCTCATCTACGGGTATTATACTGCGTCTTTTATTCTCAGAAAGCGCATTAATGAAATCATCCGTATCCTTCAATAAACCTCGCACCAAAAGTTGCGCGAGTTCCATACCCGAAACTTCAACATTTCTCGGAGTGGGAGTTCCGGGAATTCTCAATTTTATCTTGTTATTCTCGCCGCTCTGATAACCAAGCAGTTTTTTTATAGATTGAAAACAATGCCAATTGTTACCGGCAGCTGCATTCCATCTTCTGCCGGCCTCATAGCCGTACGTATAGTCAGTACCCGGCACAGCATCATTCACATTTTTGAATGATTTCATATTGAATATCAGACGTGAAGGAATTATGGTTTCTTTCTCCTTCTCGACAAGAAGAATATTTGGATTGGCGATAGAGCCACCTCTGCCTATTGCAATACAGGAACCGGATGTTCCGGGGTCTATTCCTATCCAACCAGTGCCAATTTCTGGAGTAACGAATATATCTATAATCTCCGCATCTTCCGCATTTGCAGGATGATATTGAACTTTGGACGTAATCTTCCAAAGGAATGTTTCAGTCTTATATCTTAGAGAGAGACGAACTCTACTTGGCTCAGACATGTCAAACTTATCCGGGTCTATCCAGAAGCTGAGCGTAAAGCTAAATTTCCCATCTTCAAGATTCACAGGATAATATTTACCCTCGGCAGATACCATATCACGGTTGTTGTTGAGACATATATGCAATCCTTGGGGAACGTCAATTCCATCGATTGTTACCTGCAGTGTATCCCTTCTCGGGACAGTGAAATAACGGTGTTTGGGTTTTATGGTACCATCCACCTTTATACCTGTGGATTTTTGCCCATGAGCTATAAACCAACATGGAAGTTCTACAGTTCCGCCACCTGCTGTCGTCATGGAATATCTTGTCGTGAAGTTATGAACCGCCGCTTTTAAAGTAACTAAACGGCTTCTCCAAACCATGATAACAAGAATCAAAACAATGGCGGATATAACAAAAAGTGTGATTGTCATATTTTTTTGTTTGTCGTTAACAAATACTATATCGTTGCCTGATAGTTTACGATCTGCTATAAAAACAAAGGGCAATAAGTCATTGTCCTTATCCATGCGTGGATAGAAAATCAGACTGATATTAATGTCATCACCATGGTCAATACCATTTAGGAACTTCACAGAACCCGGTCTGAGCACGAATTCCTTCTTCTGCAAATCATACGAATATTTTCCAATTCTTTGATTGGCTACCACAACATCATTAATCCACGCTATCAATTTTACAGAATCAATAGCAATTTCTTCCTTATAAGGAAATGAAACTGATATTGGATCTATTGAAAAGGATTTTTTGTTGAATGTATTCTGTGTTAAAGACAAGTTGGAATTTATGAATATAGCAGTACGGGCCGCAGATTTTAGCATTAATTGCTTACCAATTGCAGATACCCCTTTATCATGACTTCCCCCTTTGTTAATATCAATCCAACTTAACACAGCGTAAGGATTTCCTTTGCTTTTAAGCCATTCGTTAAATTCAATTGCTCTATTGTAATT
The DNA here is from genome assembly GCA_905214715.1 of uncultured bacterium. Lineage (GTDB taxonomy): Bacteria > Bacteroidota > Bacteroidia > Bacteroidales > Muribaculaceae > Lepagella. Next base: position 25,636 of record CAJMMT010000018.1, read on the forward strand.
GTTTTTACCATATACCTCACCCAATGTTTTAATATCAAGAGTTGCATTCTGCCCCGTCAATCCAGTTTGGAAGGTGCTTACACTTACTATATAATATTCCTGAGCCGGTATATTTTTATTTATAAATGGAATAACTGCATTAGGCAGGAACGCCGGCATACCATATCCATATTTATCATAGGGTATTGAATTGAATATCTTTCTGGTTTTTGTGTTCCACCAACTGTTTAAATCTGATGATTCAAGTGTATTGTCATATGGATGAACCAAATATTTAAGAGTTGTTTCAAATAGTTTCTCGTTATTGACAGAGTTATCACCTGCCATCTTATGTAGGATGCCTGCATTCCCGGAAAATGAATATTGAGCGTCTCCCTCCAACCCATATATAAACACTTCAAGGAAATCTTTTTCAGAATCAAAAGCAAAGTCAGGCGTAAGAGGATATTTATTAGAAACTATTGTATCTCCGTTTATAAATGTTAGCAGATCTTTTCCTATGGATGCAAGATTAGATCCTTTCGTCTTATTCGTTCCATCCACTACAAGCACTATATGTTTACGGTAATATTCCGGAGTAGCACATTTAGCTTCCGGAATAATAGTCAAAAGCGATAGAACCGAAACTAACAGAACTAAAGGGATTTTCATAATCAAAATATCATTACTAATTTCCAATGATGTAGTGAGTACAAGAGTATTAATATCCATCCATTGAATAGGTATCTCCTCGGAAGAGATTTGGATAGTTTCTATTTATCAATAAACCAATCTTTTACCTATTAACTCTGATAGGGTTAGCAAAACTTTAATAAAAAAACTGAACAATTTGATAGAAAAGTTTGTTGGAGACGCTCTCAATATCAAAAGTTTTTCGCATCTTTGCATTTGAATAAGTATCTCTTCCGAGAAGATTTGGATAATTGTCAAACAACGAGATTCCATACCTGCGCACACCTCTTTTTTTCGGTTTCCTCTTTCATTTTCGGCTACTTCCCTATTGAATCGCTGTTTTCCGGGCCTCCCCGGAAACCCTGGTGCATTTGTAAAAAGGTTACATCAGTCTCTATTGATTGAAAGAGATTGCCACACACGGATTTTTTCGTTGCGCCGAAGGCACTCCTACGCGGATGATGACGGATTGACACGGATCTTATTCTTTTCGTTATTCCCGACAATCATTCTTTGAATCCCCGGTACCGTGGCACGCCGATATGTCGCGTGCTCCATCGCGCGGATGTGGCGGATGTCGCGCGGATTGCCTCGAACGAGGTTATCACAAGCGCCGGCTGTCGATAAAATTTGCTAATTTTGTAGGTTGAAGTTGCGTTGCGGGACCGTATGACCCTCTTCTTTAGCCCCATCGCGACGATAATTTTCTGTCGCGACTGCGGGCGGCTCTCGCGACTGTTATCAAGGATTTTGAGTATGAAGGATGTGAATCGGGTCAATGAGGTTCCCAAGCTTTGGAACCGGCAATATATCAAGGTGATGACGTGCAATTTCCTGCTCTTCTTCGCTTTCTATCTGCTTACGCCTCTGCTGCCGCTTTATCTTGACGAGCAGTTCAATACCGATAAGGATACCATCGGCCTTGTGCTGTCGGGGTATGTAGTGGCTACCCTCCTCGTCAGGCCTTTCAGCGGATTTATCGTCGACAGCTACGACCGCAAGAAGGTGCTCGTTTTGTGCTTTCTATTTTTCTTTATCTGTTTTACGGGGTATGTCGGGGCCGGCACGCTTCTTATGTTCGCCATCGTCAGAACGTTGCACGGCATTCCATTCGGAGCCACGACCGTAGCCAACAGTACCGTCGCCATCGATGTGCTTCCCTCGGAACGCAGAAACGAGGGAATAGGATATTATGGACTGAGCAACAACCTCGCTATGGCCGTGGCTCCGAGCGTGGGCATATACATCTATCACGCCACCTCCAATTTCGACTTCCTTTTCTGGCTGGCGACCATCATCGCCTTCATCGGCTTTGCCTTCTCGACCTCTGTAAAACTCCCCAAGCGTGAACGGGTGGAGAACAAGCCTAAGATCAGCCTCGACCATTTCTTTCTCGGCCGGGCATGGATGCTGGCCATCAACATCTGTTTCTTCGGCCTCTGCTGGGGCATCATGAGCAATTATGTGGCCATATACGGCAAGGAATACCTCGACATCACCGACGGCACCGGGGTGTTCTTCATGATTCTATCGGCCGGCCTGTTTATGTCAAGACTGTTCGGAGCCAAGAAGCTGCGTGCCGGACTTATGACCCAGAACGCCCTGCTCGGCATCTCCTTGTCGTGCGTGGGCTACGGTCTCTTCGCTTTCCTTCCCAATGTATGGGGCTTTTATCTGTCGGCGGCGCTGATAGGCCTGGGCAACGGCCAGATGTACCCGGCGTTCCTCAACATGTTCATCAAAGTGGCAAGACATGACCAACGCGGCACGGCCAACTCCTCCATACTGATTTCATGGGACCTCGGCATGGGATTGGGTATCCTTGCCGGAGGCGTTATCGCCGAAATGATCGGGTTCTCGACAGCGTTCCATGTGGCCGCCTACATGCAGTGGGCGGGTCTGCTGCTGTTCATTCTTTTCACACGCAGTTTCTTCGAACGCCGGAGGCTAAACGAAAACTGAGTCATTCACTGAACATACATCTCCATTCGCTGAAATTTCATTGCATTTCACATGTTTTCCAATATTTTTGCAGTGTGAAAAGAAACAGGCGCCATTCCACCAATATCCTGTATGCCGTTATCTGGGCATTTGTGATACTCCTCTATATCCTTAACCAGACGATGGAGGAGTATTCCGACAAGCATGAGATTTCATATCTTGCGATCGCTCTCAGGATGTGTACCACCCTCGCGCCTTTCATGCTGCTGTTCCTGGTCAACAACTATCTTCTCATTCCCCGTTTCCTGCTCCCGGGCAAGCTGCGCACCTATCTGTGGTATGCCGTCTTGGCTATGATTCTCGCCCTCGCATACCAATATGCCGATTTCCGCGTAATCATGGCGAAAGAATCCCTCATGCCTCCACCCGGTCCCCCTTTCAGGCATCCGCACAGGCTTCTGCCGCTGCCATTGTTGCTGAGTTTCGTATACGACATATTGGTTATAGGTGGCAACGTGGCCATCGCGCTTACACTGCAACGGTTCGACGACCGGCTCGACCGCGAAAGGCTGCTGAAAATCAATGCCGAGAATGAGCTTTCCTACCTGAAAGCGCAGATAAGCCCGCATTTCTACATGAATATGCTCAACAACATTCACGGCATGATAGAAATAGACGGACCCGGTGCCCAGGAGATGGTGCTCGACATGTCGAAACTCATGAGGTATATGCTGTATGACAGCGCGATGCCATCCATATCGCTCGACAAGGAGATAGAGTTCATGAATACCTATCTCGGCATCATGAGGCGACGCTATCCGGAATCGAAGGTGGAGATCGCAGCCTCTTTCCCCGACAGCGGCAACGTAAGGGATATTTCCATCCCTCCCTTGCTCTTTCTCGTGTTTATAGAGAACGCTTTCAAGCATGGCATCAGCTATCAGGCCAAATCTTTTGTCAGAATCAACCTCAAGGTAGCTGACGGCAGAATAAACTTCAATATCCGCAACAGTCTTTCCGCTGCGGAGAAAAACGCCTCGAAAGCCGGAATAGGACTGAAAAACATCAGCCAGCGTCTGGAACTGCTATACCACGGCGAGGCACGTCTCGACATACAGGAAACCGAAAATACCTATTCCATAGACCTCTCACTACCCATATATGAAACTGCGCACTCTGGTAATAGACGATGAGCCTATAGCACTCGAAAAACTGAAGAATTACGTACAGAAAACTCCTTTTCTGGAGCTTGCCGCCGCATTCGACAATCCTCTCGATGCCATGCGGTATCTCACTGAGAACAGTGTGGACCTTATATTCACCGACATCGAGATGCCGGACCTCAACGGCATGGAGTTCGCAAGGAGCATAACAGGCCGTCCGGCGATAGTGTTCACCACCGCCTACCGGCAGTATGCCCTGGAGAGCTATTCGGTACGCGCCGTGGATTATCTTCTGAAGCCGTTCGGATTGGCCGATTTCCAGCGTGCCGCAAACCGGGCGGCAGAGCTTTACCGTTCTTCCGAGGCTCCAGCGGCCGACAATCCCGAATCAATCTTCATCAAGACTGACACCCGGCTCATCAGGGTTACCGTATCCGACATAGTTTACATCAAAGGGTATGGCGAATACCTGCAGGTTTTCGTGAAAGGACGCGCCAATCCTCTTGTTACCCTAAGTTCATTCGCCAACATAAAGCAATATCTCACACCCTCTTTCATCCAGGTTCACCGATCCTATATAGTGAACATGGACAACGTGGACACCATAGAGCGAAGCCGCATACTCGTGAGTCCCGACACATACATTCCAGTAAGCGACGGTTTCAAGGCCGATTTCAACCTGTACCTCGAAAATCATTCTGTGGGAAGGAAGGGAGGTAGTCGTTAGTCAATGTCTAACGGCCCTCATCCCACTCACTGAACATTTCAGCCCGTTGGTTGAATAAAATTTCACCATAGACTGCGGAATGGTAGATTCGCGACATGAAAAGAACTGCCATAGCCATAATATCTGTAGTCTCGCTCTTTCCCGGCGCGTATGCCGAGGAATGGAGCTATGCCGACTGCGTGGAGTATGCCCGCAGTCATAACATAACCCTGCAAAAGGCCGTTCTCGCCGAAAAAACCGCCGACTACGACCTCCAGGCGGCCAAGGGTGAGTGGTTGCCCTCGCTTGATTTCAGCACTTCCCATTCATATACCAACACCCCGATGGGCGAGCAGCAGAAAAATTCATATATGGGGAACCTCGGTCTCAACGCGGCCTGGACGGTATGGGACGGCGGTGTACGTTCCAACACCATAAAACGCGACCGGCTCTCTCTCCGCTCGTCGCAGATAGCCACCACCGGATACATGAGGTCGGTCGAAACCGATTTGCTGCAGGTCTACCTCAATATCCTCTATGCCCGCGAGGCCATACAGGTATGCACCGACAACGCCGACCTCAGCAAGGCCCAGGCCGAGCGTGGCAAGGCCCTCATGGAATCGGGAAGAATCTCGAAGGTGGACTACGCCCAGCTCAACTCTCAATACGAGCAGGACCTGTACAATCTTACCGCCGCGGAGGCCACTTACAACACCCGACGCATGGAACTGAAGCAATTGCTCGAATTAGGCATGGATTCTTCGTTCGACATAGAGCCGGTAACGATTACGGAAGATATGGTTATGGCTCCGCTGCCACCGATGGCCGAGAGCTACGACCTTGCCCGCGATCTCGACACCGATCTTGAAAGTCTCGGACTTGAAAAGGAGGCTTCGGAATTGGATGTGAAAATAGCGCAGGCGGGGCGAATGCCCAAAATAGCCCTTAACGCGGGAGTTGGCACATCATATTACGCGCCCGGCGCCTCTTTGGGCCAATCGCTCAAGCAGACCTTGAACGAACAGATAGGACTGACGCTCTCCATCCCTATTCTCGACCGCAACAAGACCCGTACCGATGTGGCCAAGGCAAAGACGAAGGAACTCGACGCACAGCTCGACATAGACAAAAGGCTGGTGACGTTGGCGCAATCCGTAGAGAACTGGTATATAGAGACCGGATCGGCCCAATCGAAATTCAACGCGGCGAAAAAACAGCTTGAGGCGGCGGAACTCACCGATTCTCTCACAAACGAACGCTTCCAATTGGGATATGTCGACCCGGTAGAGCTTATGGAGTCCCACACCACCCTCTCGGAGTGCCGCCATGCCCTGCTACAGGCGAAATACATGGCTTTGCTCGGACGGAAGATGATCGAATTCTACCGTACGGCCCATGTAAGCCTGAACTGACCTTCCATACAAAGAAGTGATTCAAACAGATTCAACAATTTAGAAATGAATAAACTGAAGTCTTTCCTGTTTCTCGCCTCCATACTTCTCCTTACCGCATGCGGCGAGAAAGACAAGAGCGCTTTTCAGACTGTAAAAGCCGAAGATGGAGAACTGAGCGAGACAGTTACGGCCACCGGCACGCTCGAATCGGTTACCCAGGTGGATGTCGGCACTCAGGTTACCGGCATCATCAACTATCTGTATGCCGATTTCAATTCGGTGGTGAAAAAGGGTGAACTGATTGCGGAACTCGACAAAACGATTCTGCAGAGCGAAGTGCAGAGCGCCGAGGCCAACGTAGCTTCGGCAAAAGCCACCTACGACTATACCCTGGCGAACTATCGCAGAGACAAACAGCTGTACGAAAAGCAGCTGATAAGCCAGTATGAGTTCCAGACCTCGGAGAAAGACCTGCAGGTGGCGCGGCAGACCTACGACAAGGCCAAGGCCGACAAAGTCAGGGCCGCCAAAAATCTGAACTATGCCGAAATCTATTCCCCTATAGACGGGATCGTGATCTCGCGTGATGTGGAGGTCGGGCAGACCGTTGTCTCCAACATGAGCGTGGCCAACCTCTACACCATAGCCGACCTTGACCACATGCAGGTGGTGGCCAATGTAGACGAAGCGGATATAGGGCAGGTAAAGACCGGCCAGAAAGTATCTTTTAGCGTCGACGCTTATCCCGACCGTACTTTCGACGGTGAAGTCACCCAGGTCCGTCTGAGCCCCACTACGGAAAGCAACGTGGTTACCTACGAAGTGATCGTATCTGCCGCCAATCCCGACCATAAGCTGATACCGGGCCTGACCGCGAACGTTACCATCTATACCCTTGAGAAGAAGGGACTGCTTCTGCCGGCATCGGCGTTCACATTCGAGCCGGCTCCCGAAGATATCGCCGACGGTGCGAAACCGGAGAAACCTGACGGCAATGCCGGGGATTCGGAACGCCGCGTATGGGCCGTGAAGAACGGCCGCCTCACCCCGGTGATGGTAACCATAGGGGAAAGCAACGGTATAAAGACGCTCGTTACCGGAGGGCTATCGGCCGGCGATGTCGTGGCCGTGGGATATGAAAACCGGGAAATCGCCGCCCCCGAAGGGGAGGCGGCCGAACGCTCCCCCTTCGCTCCGCAACCGCCGGGCCGCAACCGTAAAAAAGGAGGTGCGAAATGACCGGACGCGAAATCATCTCGGTAAAAGACCTACGGCGGGAATTCATAGTCGGCGATGAGAAGGTGAAAGCGCTCAGGGGCCTCTCTTTCTCGATTGCCCAGGGGGAGTTCGTTACCATAATGGGCACCTCCGGCTCCGGCAAATCCACCTTGCTCAACATTCTCGGATGTCTCGACACCCCTACTTCGGGCGAATATGTGCTCGACGGTGTCTCGGTTCAGGAAATGTCGAAAAGCCAGAGGGCGGTGATAAGAAACCGTAAAATAGGGTTCGTGTTCCAGAACTACAACCTGCTGCCCAAGACCACCGCTATAGAGAACGTGGAGTTGCCGTTGCTCTACAATCCGGCTGTTGATGCCCGCGAACGTCGTGAAAGAGCCGTAAAGGCTCTGGAAGCCGTCGGACTCGGATCGCGTATCAATCACAAAAGCAACCAGATGTCGGGTGGCCAGCAGCAACGTGTGGCGATAGCGCGCGCACTGGTCAACGACCCTGTGCTGATTTTGGCCGACGAGGCTACCGGAAACCTCGACACGAGGACTTCGTTCAGTATCCTGACTCTGTTTCAGGAGCTGCATGACCGTGGCCGCACGATTGTGTTCGTAACCCACAACCCCGACATAGCCGCCTATTCTTCGCGCAATATCGTGCTGCGCGACGGCAAAGTGGTGTCAGACACCTCGAACCCCTCTCCCCTCTCGGCGAGGGAGGTTTACGAGAACCTGCCTAAAGAAAACGACTGATGAAATTTGTCAATCTTCTCAAAATAGCCTTGAAGGCGCTCAACAACAATAAGCTGAGATGCTTCCTGACGATGTTGGGAATCATAATCGGTGTCGCTTCGGTCATAACCATGCTTGCCATAGGCCAGGGGTCGAAGATGAGCATAAAGAAGCAGATATCCGAGATGGGCTCCAACATGATCATGATCCATCCCGGTAACATGCAGCGCGGCGGCGTAAGACAGAGCGCCGACGACATGCAGACCCTGAAGGAGGATGATTACGTAGCCATAGGTCAGTTGCCCGGAGTGGCGGCCGTATCCCCCACCCTCAGCAGCGGCGGACAGCTTGTGAACGGCAACAACAACTACCCATCGCAGGTGCAGGGAATCACACCGGAGTATCTCGACATACGGCAGTTCAAGATTGACGAAGGCACGATGTTCACTCCTCACGACATAAAGAGCGCCGCCAAGGTCTGCGTTCTCGGCAAAACCGTGGCCGACAATCTCTTTCCCGACGGATCGTCGCCCATAGGCAAGGTGATAAGGTTCGGCAAGATTCCCCTGACGGTGATCGGAGTGCTTGAATCGAAAGGCACGAATTCCATGGGTCAGGACCAGGATGATATAGTCCTGCTACCTTACACCACTGTGATGAAACGTATCTTGGCCGTAGATTACATACAGGGTATTTTCGCCAGCGCCGTCGACGAGAGCGAGACCGAAGCCACCATAGAAGAGATAACCGGACTGCTGCGTTCCCGCCATAAACTTAATGAACAGGATGAGAATGATTTCGAGATAAGATCGCAGCAGGAACTCAGCGAGATGATGAACTCCACAAGCGACATGATGACTGTTCTGCTCGCCTGTATAGCCGGTATATCTCTTCTTGTGGGCGGCATCGGAATCATGAATATAATGTATGTGTCGGTTACCGAACGTACGCGTGAAATAGGTCTGCGCATGGCTATCGGCGCGAGAGGCATCGACATATTGTCTCAATTCCTTATCGAGTCGGTGATTATAAGTGTCAGCGGCGGCATAATAGGTGTCATACTCGGAGCGTTGGCGGCCTGGCTGGTGAATCTGCTGGCATCATGGCCTGTCTACATCCAGGTCTGGTCGGTCATACTTTCGTTTGCGGTGTGTACCGTTACCGGAGTATTCTTCGGCTGGTATCCGGCCAAGAAGGCGGCCGGACTCGATCCTATCGAGGCGATCAGGTATGAGTAGTTGTTAAAAAGATATTGCAATAGGTTAATAGATAAGTGTTATTAGTTCATAAACATGTAAGTAGCTACGAAGAATAAATGTTAATATGTTTTTTAGAATTTCACATATGAGAGGGCTTCTTTTTGGTTGCTTCCGCAAGGTCTCATCGGTTGCAATGCCCGCATTGCGCCCTCTTCGACTTGCGAAATCACCTCAAAAATAATCTCCTCTCATATGTGCATTTATTCTTCGCAGCTACTTAGGTAAAAATTGTTGAGACATTAATATTATGGTCATGGCCCGCTTTCCTGCCAATCGGGGAAGCGGGCTTTTTATCGCCTTAAGAACTACTTACTTGTAATCTAAATGACTACTTACCTGTAAATCGTTTCAAGTGTGGCTTTCGGGAAATAATGGGCCAATATCCGACGGTAGTCATACCCCCGGGCCCCCATCACTGCCGCGCCGATCTGGCACATTCCTACGCCGTGGCCCCAACCCTTCCCGCTAAGTATGAAGTGGCCTTCCGCGTCGCGGCTGACGGTAAAAGCGGAGCTGCGCAGATGGCTTTCCGATAGCCAACGCCTTATCTCCAGCTCTTTGCCTACCACAATGCTTCTCGCGCTTCCCTTTATCAGCAACCGTTTTATCCGTCCCGAAAGAGTACGTTCCAACGGCACCAAACCGGTTATCTCCCCTAAATCGACATTCCCCTTACGGGCTATTATGCCTCTCAGTTCATCGGAACTATATCTCGCTTCCCACCTGAAAAAGTCTTTGCTCTCCCGGTCGTAGCCGTTCAGAACCTGACACAATATGTCATCGTCGTCCGTGTCGCAAAAAGGTCTGCCCTCCTCGCTATCCTCTATATGTTCAAGATAATCCTTAGGTGAATCTTCCCAGCAATTCTCGAACCGCTCGGTAACACCTCCGCAGCATTTGCTGAAACGGGCGTCGCACACCTCACCTCCATAGGTAAGCGCCAATCCTCGGGTAGCTTCCACGGCCTCGGCCACTTTCGCGTTGGTTTCCCGCGTTATACCCTGATAACGCTGACAATGGTCATCGGCACAGACATCGAAGTACTTATGTTCCTCGCGGTCATACCAGCGCACCACTTCCTCCACTTCCGCGCCATCGGGAAGAACGCAACCGTCTGTCCGGCCATGATTTGTCTGACCGCATTTTCTTCCTTTATCCAGCAGCTGACGCACGAGCCAGCTGCGGCTCACCACCGCATGGGCCTTGAGCAGTGAGAGCGATGCCTCGGCCGACATTTCGGATGATATCACACTCTTAAGATACTCTTCGAGCGGTATCTCGTTTATCACCATTATCCTTCCCTCCCGATCGGGGTCGGGTTCCACACTCAGCGAGCCGTGGAAACGCTGGGTCTCCTTCCGCTCCCAGTGAAAGCCTATGCCGATAACCACATCTTCCAGTTCGAAAAAACCGGATTTGTCCAAGGGTCGGTAGACGACTTTGCAACCGTCTCCGAGAACAACCCTCTCGCCATCTTCCATGCGTCTCCTGGTAGCGACTTCCTCATATCCACCGAAGAATCGCACACTCGCTTCCTCTCCTCCGGTAATTCCGACCCTGATGACAGGTTCCTTGCCCCTGTCATCGCACCGGCCTTTTCCGCGCGTGGGTCTGAACGTTTTTCCATCGCACTCACACGGGGTGGCGTTGCTGAACCGAGTCTTATAATCCTCCTGCCCGAGTTTCCATATCCTTGGCGTACGGGCCGTAGGAAACCTGTTGAACCAAGGGCTGCGGCTCCAATACCACGACATTTCCCTTACCTGCGGACTCTCGTTGAACGCACGCCAGATATCGAACAGGCGTGTTCTGGCGCATACGGTTACACCTATCTCTCCGTCGCTCATTGTGGTGACACATATATAATGGCTCTTGTAATGCAGGTCGGTATCAAGCTCTTCGCCGGTGCTTTTCCGCGATATGGAAAGATTGCGTCCGAACGCCTTGTTGATTTGGGTCATAATACCGCGGAATACCTTGCCGTGGGCCGATGTGTCGGTTATGCGTCTGTACCAGATATAATAGTGTATCATCTCGTGGATTATGGTGTCTTCCACATCTCTTTCCGGCAAATCGAAACGGGTGCTGATTCTCATATGGCATTCACCCACGCCTCGTGGAGCCGAAGCCGGATACCGGCGCGGATGCACGAACAGACCGAACGCCGAGCGCGAATTGCTGAGACGCATAGGCAACGACGGCAGTTCACCGCCGAAACAGAGACGGTTGAACTCATCGAATTTCCTTTTCACATAATCCATGTCGGCCCTCATAAATCACTTTGATTATTACGTATTCAAAGATAGTCATTTTGCCCCCTACCGACAAATACTCTGCTATTTCCAACTACTGTTTTTTATTTTCTATTGAAAAATTTAATGTAATTTATGGAAAATAAGTAAATTTGCATTCATCTTCAACCTGTCCGGAGAGAAGGCTAACCATTCTGATGAAAAGACTCTTATACATACCCAAGTCGCTATTGTACCTATGCCTGGCCGCAGTCATCCTCTCTTGCGGACAGCGCGAACCCATGCGCCGCGTCGGGGTATCGCAGTGCAGCGCCGAAAGCTGGCGATGGAAAACAAACGATGAGATAGAACGCGAGGCGTTGTTTCACAATACCTCCGTCGAAATACGCTCGGCCGACGACAAAAACGAACAACAGATAGCCGACATACGCCATTTCATAGAAGAGGGCGTAGACATAATCATAGCCAACCCCAACGAAGAGGAGGCGCTGACACCCGTACTCACCGAAGCGGTAAGGAAGGGAATACCCGTGATCACATTCGACCGCAGCGTCAAGGATGGCGTGGCCACGACACATATTGAATCGGACAACGAGGCGATAGGCCGTGAGGCGGCCAGATATGCCCTTACCTCCCTCCTCCCGTATGAAGGGGGCAAAATACTGGAATTTCAAGGCGATCCTTCCATGTCGCCTACCCATAAGCGGCACAAGGGATTTGCCGACGAGATAGCCAAACATCCGCAATACACCATAGCCGCAAGTCCTTATGGCAAATGGAACCCCGACACCACCGCGGCCATCGCGCTGCCGCTGCTTAAAGCCAACCCCGACGTAGCTCTCGTATATTGCCACAGCGACGTAATGGCCATTACCGTAGCCAAGATAGCCAAATCCCTCGGTATGAAAAACGTAAGGTGCATCGGCATCGACGGGAACCCTCAGGTAGGTATCAAGGCCGTGGCCGACGGGGTTATCGACGCTACATTCATTTATCCTACATACGGCTACAGACTGCTGCAGACCGCCGACTCCATAATGAAAGGGTACAAGGTGGCGAAGAAAATCAATATACCGGGCGGCATACCCGTCGACCGCTCATACGCCCGCATACTCCTTAACCAGGATTCCCTTCTGAAAGGAGAGTCGGAAAAGATTTATCAACTGAAAGGGAAAATGGATATGGTATCGGAGCGTTACGCCACACAGACCACACTCTTCTATGCCATAATCGCGATTTCGCTCCTTCTTGCCTGTATAATATTCCTGTTGTGGAGGGCTATCTCGCAGAACCGTAAGTTCAAGACCAGACTTGAAAGTAAAAACCGGCAGTTGGCAGCCGAAAGAGACAAGCAACATGAACTTAACGACCTGTTGCAACAGGAGATAGACTCCAAGCAGACATTCTACACGAATGTGGCCCACGACCTCCGCACGCCTCTGACACTGATATGCGAACCACTCGACGCCCTTACCCGAGACCCGGAAGGTATTTCCGACGATGAGCGCGACGGTCTTATAGCCATGGCCTGCCGCAACAGCCGCATCCTCACCCGACTCATAAACCAGATTCTCGACCTCAACAAGATAGAGGCCGGGCAGATGAAACTCCATGCCACCCAATGCCACCTCCCCATGATGCTGCAGGAATGGACGGATTCTTTCCGACCGCTCGCCAAGAAAAGGGGGATAACCATCAATACCTCCATTACCCCTGATCCCGAGCCGACTCTTCTGGACCTCGAGAAGATAGAACGGGTGTTCTTCAACCTTATGTCAAATGCCATAAAGCATACACCCGCCGGAGGTTCCATAACCATAAGCTCGGGACATGATGCCGATGGCACAACCGTAGAGGTATCCGACACCGGAACCGGAATACCGGCCGACGAAATAGAGCGCATCTTCGACCGTTTCTATCAGGTGGACCGTCAGGCCCCGCGAGGTAGCGGCATAGGGCTTTCACTGTCGAAGGCTTTCGTGGAACTCCACGGAGGCTCCATGTCGGCCCAAAGCGCCGTAGGGGAAGGAAGCGTTTTCGCCATACGCATACCGAGAAAGCCATCCGGCGGTGCCGAAGTCAAGATGATAGACCCGGCATCTTTGGGTACGAACGCCGAGCATAATCTCGAGCAGAAAGAAGTTATGTCGGAACTCGACACCGCCCCCGCGATAGAAAGCGCCGTCGATACTTCGAAACCTCTCTTGCTTGCGATAGACGACAACCCCGATATCCTGTATCTGCTTTACAACCTCCTTTCCGACGAATGGAACATAATCACCGCTACCGACGGCGACACCGGGTTCAAAAAGGCGGCAGAGATTCTTCCTGACCTTGTCATCTCCGACATCATGATGCCGGGACTCTCCGGCACGGAACTATGCCGCCGTCTGAAAACTGAAAAAGCCACTTCCCATATACCGGTTATGCTGCTTACGGCCCGGGGGATGGACTCCGACAAGACCGAAGGATACGACTGCGGAGCCGATTCATACCTTACGAAACCGTTCGACGCGCAGATGTTGCGTGCCCGTTGCCGCAACCTCCTGCAAAACCGCATACGCATACGGGACCTCTACGCCACCGGCGGGATACCGGAACGCGAAGGCATACGGAAACAGTCCGGTAAAAACGACTCGGCCGTACCCATGCCCGAGCAGATTGAAAATGAATTCTACCGCCGCTTCGTAAGCATCGTAAAACGGGAATTAGGCAATTCAGAACTGAAGATGGAACAGATCGCCTCCGAACTTTGTCTCGGTCAGGCGCAGCTCGCACGGAAAATCAAGGCCCTCACCGGCAAGACTCCCGTAGAGCTTGTGCGCGACTTCCGTCTGCTCCATGCCCGCGAACTGCTTACCTCCACGTCAAGGTCCATTACCGAGATCGGCATTGACTGCGGCTTCAATCTCGCCGCTTATTTCACCCGGTGCTACCGCGAGACGTTCGGCGAAACCCCGACCGAGACCCGCAATAAAGCCACCGGTCAGAACTCCTGAAATCCTCACTCTACACACTCTCTCCCTCGACTCCTCACATCTTCCTCCTCTCTCCCCTCGCTATTGCCATTCCCGTTGCAATTGCCATTCCCGTTACTTTTGATGTCAAAATCCTTTCATGTCGGATTATTAATATCCGAAGTCCGATTACTGACAACCTTATAATATACGCTCAGTTACTTTTGTCGCAGAAATAACATCATAACAGTCTAACAAACCGAACAGACATGAAAACCTCAACGTTCAGCGTGATGATGCTGCTACTGTCCGCATCGGGCGCACTTGCACAGAATATTTCCGTGCAGGGAACCGTCGTTTCAGCTGTCGATTCCGAACCGCTCATCGGAGCCACGGTAATGCCGGACGGCCCCGGTATGAAAGGAACCGCAACCGATTTCGACGGTAATTTCACCCTCTCTGTTCCCGAGGGAACCAACCTTAAGATTTCCTATATCGGCTATCAGGCCAAGACCGTGAAAGCCGCGCCAAAGATGGAAATACAACTTCTGGAAGACACCAAGGTACTCGACGATGTGGTTGTGGTAGGCTACTCCACCCAGAAGAAAGCCGATGTAACCGGAGCCATAACATCTGTAAGCGTCGACGACATAGCCAAGCAGAATGAGAACAATCCGGTCAAGGCCCTCCAGGGCCGCGTGCCGGGCATGAACATAACGGCCGACGGTAACCCGAGCGGAACCTCGACCGTACGTATACGCGGTATCGGCACACTGAACAACAACGACCCGCTCTACATAATAGACGGCGTACCTACCAAAGGGGGCATGCACGAGCTGAACGGCAACGATATAGAATCTATCCAGATTCTTAAAGACGCGGCTTCGGCCTCCATATATGGCTCGCGTGCGGCAAACGGTGTGATAATCATCACCACGAAAAAAGGTAAAGACCTCAAGATAACCCTCGACGCCTCTCTCGCGGCCACTTTCTACAATCACCGCATGAAAGTGCTCAACGCCGAGCAATACGGAAGGGCCATGTGGCAGGCGTACGTCAACGACGGTCAGAACCCCAATACCAACGCGCTCGGATACAGCTACAACTGGGGATATGACGCCGCCGGCATACCTACCCTATACTCGCTGTCTATGTCGAAATATCTCGACAGCGACAAAACGACTCCCGCCGCCGACACCGACTGGTTTGACGAAACCACCCGTACAGGTTTCGTGCAGAACTACAACTTCTCGATAAGCGGAAGCACCGACAAGCTGTCTTCCTTCTTCTCTTTCGGATATTACAAGAATCTCGGTATAATAAAAGATACCGATTTCGAACGTTTCTCCGCACGCGTTAACACGGAATACAAACCTTTCGGGAAAGTCCTTACCATCGGCGAGCATTTCACCCTGAACCGCACCGACGAAGTGCAGGCTCCCGGCGGATTCACCCAGAACATTCTTCAGTTCAACCCCTCGCTGCCGGTCCATACCGTCGACGGCGGCTATGCCGGACCTGTGGGCGGCTATCCTGACCGCGAGAACCCCGTGGCGCGACTCGAAAGAAACAAAGACAACCGCTACAAGTACTGGAGACTCTTCGGCGACGCATATGTCAACCTGGACTTCGGCCGGGGCTTCAACCTCCGCTCTACCTTCGGTCTGGACTATTCCCAGAAGGAACAGCGCATCTTCACCTACCCCATAACCGAAGGCACGATGGCCAACCCCAAGAACGGCGTGGAGGCCAAACAGGAGCACTGGAACCGATGGATGTGGAACGCCATAGCCTCCTACAATAAAGATTTCGGACCGAACCATGTGGATGTACTCGCCGGTGTCGAGCTGATACGCGAAAGCAGCGACTGGTTCTCGGGCTACAAGGAGGACTTCGCCATTCTGAATTCCGACTATATGTGGCCCGATGCCGGAGTGGGAACGGCCATGTCTTACGGCTCAGCCGAAGGATACTCGCTGGTATCCTTTTTCGGCAAGCTCAACTATTCGTTCGATTCCCGTTATCTTTTAGGCTTCACCCTGCGCCACGACGG
Organism: uncultured bacterium; assembly: GCA_905214715.1. GTDB lineage: Bacteria > Bacteroidota > Bacteroidia > Bacteroidales > Muribaculaceae > Lepagella. The sequence goes on from CAJMMT010000018.1 coordinate 41,994, forward strand.
TTCGTCGCGCTTCGGCAAAAACAACCGCTACGCCACCTTCCCCTCGGTATCTTTAGGCTGGAGGGCCACCAACGAGGCCTTCCTGCGCGACGTAAGCTGGATTACCGAACTCAAACCCCGCCTGTCGTGGGGCCAGACCGGCAACCAGGACATATCGAACTACGCCCGCTATTCGATCTACATTCCCCAATATGCCGGCAACGACTGGGGTGGCGGCGGCTACGGCACATCCTACGACATAGCCGGCACCAACGGAGGCAAGCAGCTCGCATCGGGCTTCAAGCGCAACCAGATGGGCAACCCCGACATCAAATGGGAGACAACCACCCAGTATAACGCCGGTATCGACTTCGGATTCCTGAACAGCAGACTCTTCGGCTCGTTCGACTGGTATTTCAAAAAGACAAAAGATATCCTCGTCGAGATGGTCGGCATAGCCGCCATGGGCGAAGGCACCAACCAATGGATAAACGCCGGCGAGATGGAAAACCGTGGTCTTGAATTCAACGTCGGCTGGCGCAATACCACTTCCTACGGCTTCACATACGAAGTAACCGGCAACATCTCCACCTACCGCAACAAGATAACCCGTCTGCCGGCGACCGTCGCCGCCAACGGCACATTCGGAGGCAACGGCGTGGAGAGCGTGATTGGCCATGCTCTCGGCTCTCAGGTAGGATATGTGGCCGACGGCATTTTCAAGTCGCAGGAAGAGGTCGACGCCCACGCACGTCAGGAAGGGGCCGCTCCGGGCCGCATACGCTGGCGCGATATCGACTCCAACGGTGTGATCGACGAGCGCGACCAGCAGTGGATATTCGACCCCACCCCTGATTTCAGCTATGGCCTGAACGTATATCTACAATGGAGAGACTTCGATTTCACCATGTTCTGGCAAGGTGTGCAGGGTGTCGACGTGATATCCGACCTCAAGAAAGAGACAGACCTGTGGAGCGGTCTTAACATCGGCTTCCTGAACAAGGGGCAACGTCTGCTCGACGCGTGGACTCCGCAGAATCCCGATTCGACTATCCCGGCCCTCTCCCGCTCGGATGTCAACAACGAGAAGCGCGTTTCCACCTACTATGTCGAGAACGGTTCGTTCCTGAAGCTCCGCAACATACAGTTCGGCTACAATCTGCCCCGCTCGGTTACCTCGAAGCTGCACATGCAGAAGCTCCGCTTCTATGTCAGCGCCCAGAATCTGCTGACCATCAAGAGCAAGAACTTCACCGGAGTGGACCCCGAGAACCCCAACTACGGCTACCCGATACCGGTAAGCCTCACATTCGGCCTCAACGTAAATTTCTGATTCCCATGAAAAAATTAATATATATGGCAGCCGCGGCCTTCATGACGCTCGGCACCGCCGGCTGCAACGATTTCCTCGATGACCAGGTACCGCAGGGCACCATAGACGAGGATGTGCTCAAACAACCCGAATATATCGACAACCTCGTTATCTCGGCCTACGCAATATGGATATCGGCCGAAGATATAAATTCCTCATTCTCGCTCTGGAACTTCGACGTTCGCTCCGACGACGCTTACAAAGGGGGCAACGGAACCGAAGACGGCGACGTGTTCCACGCCCTTGAGATTTCCCAGGGAGTAATGACCACCGCCTGGAACATAAGCAGCATCTGGGAACGCATCTACAATGCCATCTCGCGCGCCAACGCCGCGCTCGACCTTCTGAACAAGGTAGACGAATCGCAATACCCTCTGAAGCAGCAACGCATAGCTGAAATGCGTTTCCTGCGCGGCCACGGCCATTTCATGCTCAAACAGCTCTTCAAATACATACCGTTCGCCAATCAGGAGAGCCTCTCGCCCGAGGAATACAACGTTCTCTCCAACCGCACGTACACCAACGACGAGGGATGGGCTCAGGTTGCGGCCGACTTCCAGTTCGCCTACGACCATCTTCCCGAAACCCAGGCCGAAAAAGGACGCCCCTCGCGCCCTGCGGCGGCGGCCTATCTGGCGAAGACCTATCTTTACAAGGCATACCGCCAGGACAATCCGGCCTCGAACCGCGTTACCTCGATCAACGCCGACGACCTGCGCAAGGTAGTGGAATATACCGACGCCTCCAAAATGGGTGGATTCGGACTTGAAGATGATTTCCACAACAATTTCCGTCCCGAACCTCAGTATGAGAATGGCGTGGAGTCGATATGGGCCATGCAGTATTCCATGAACGACGGATCGACCAACGGCAACTGCAACTGGTCGTGGGGCCTGATAGTTCCCAACATACCGGGAGTTACCGACGGCGGATGCGACTTCTACAAGCCCAGTCAGAATCTTGTCAACTCGTTCAAGACCGACTCTGACGGCCACCCCTTCATAGGTACGTTCAATCAGCAGGACTACGATCCCGAGCATGACTATGCCGACCCCAGGCTCTTCCTGACAGTGGGCATACCCGGCCTTCCCTACGAATTCAATCCGAAATACATGATGGACCGCAGCGCCACCTGGAGCCGCTCCAACGGACTTTACGGTTACTATGTGTCGCTCAAGCATAATGTAGACCCCGACTGCGGCTATATGGTCAAGAACGGTCTCTGGGCATCTCCGATGAATCATATCGTGCTCCGTTACGCCGACGTGATGCTGATGCGTGCCGAAGCTCTCATACAGCTCAACGACGGACGCATAAACGAAGCCATCTCGCTTATAAACCGTCTCCGCGACCGCGCCCGCAACAGCATGGGCATGATAGCCGACTATCAGAGACTCTACGGAGTGCGCATGAACGTGAGACCCTACACCGGCACATACACCGCCTCGGAGGCTATGGAGCTCCTGAAGCATGAACGCCGTGTGGAACTGGCCATGGAGTCCGACCGTTTCTTCGATCTCGTACGCTGGGGCGAAGCCGAGCAAACCCTCAACAGATACTACGCCGAGGAGGCCGACGTATGCACCATCTACTCGAATGCAAATTTCACCGCCGACAAAAACGAGTATCTGCCCATCCCGTTCGCCCAGATAAGCGCGAGCGACGGACACTACACTCAGAACATCGGAGGCTGGTAATCGGCAGCAATTGGAACTTCTTAATAATTAGCACTTCTTTAAGAGAATGTTTGGATTTAACTTCCATTCACACGAAGAGGATTTTTTGAGATGTTCGCGCAAGTTGAGGAGGGCGCGGTGCGGGCACCGTAACCGACGAAATCTTGGTGCGAACAGCCAAAAAAGACCTTCGGGGGATGGAAAGAATTTCCAGATCTTCTCTCAATTATAAATTCGTGTTAAATTCAAACATTCTCTAAGAATCAAAGACAATGAAAACCGCATATAAGATACTGTCGCTGATGATGCTGGCGCTCCTTACCCTTCCGTTGGCCTCATGCTCTGACGACAACCGTTCCGACCTTGTACTCGACGGACAGACCGAAATCCTGTCTCTCGTGATAGACGGCCACCGGGCCTCGATAGACCATAAGGGAGGCACCGCAACCATACGTGTGCCGATGGATGCCGACGTAGCCTCCATGAAAGTGGAGTCCCTGACCCTCTCGCCCGGAGCCTCGGCGAATATCACCGTAGGCCAGCGTATAGACGGCAGCATGCCTCACGGCATAACAGTAACCAACGGCAACGTCTTCTCCCGCTATACCCTGCTGGTGAAGAAAGATGACGCGACGATACTTACAGCTACGCTTAACGGCAAGTATAACGGAACCATCGACAACGACGCGCGCACCATCTGTTTCTTCATCCCCAACGGCGAAGACCTGTCGGCCATGACATTCAGCTGCACTCTCCCTGTCGGGACCACGGCTCAGCCCGCCTCCGGCTCTACCATAGACTGCACGTCGCCGGTTACCGTAACCGTTACCTGCAATACTGCGGTGATCGAGTATACCCTCACCGTGGTACAGACCGACATATCGCAGGAACCGAAGGCGTTCCTCGGCACCGCCGCCGACCTCAATTCGCTCGGCGATGAGGCCCGGGCCGCGGCCCTGTGGATGCTGGCCAACATTCCCAACTCCACCTACGTCTCCATCATTGATGTGGCCGCCGGAAACGTACACCTCTCCGACTACAAGATGGTATGGGCCCACCTCGACTTTACCGACTGGCCGGGGATAATGTGGGACAGCCGCGATTTCATCAACGATTACTACATACATGGCGGCAACATACTCGCCAGCCGCGACGGTGCCCGCTATATCAACGATGTGTGGAGAATAGCCAAAGACCAGCAGAGCCCCAACAACATGTTCGGCGGCGATGCCCACGAGACTTTGGATAAAGACCTTACGATGGCTGTTATCCATAACCCCTCCCACCCCCTCTTCGAAGGACTCGTTTCGGATGATGGCGTGAATATACCGCTGGTGGGCGCACGTTGCTCCAACTCGGGACGCACGCTGCAGTGGTTCGTCGACTGGGGAGGATACGGCTCCATGCAGCTCTGGGAAAACGCCACCGGGGCGAAGGCCCTGGCCTCGAACGCCGACGGCGATCCCAACTGCGTTACGATAGCCGAATTCGAGCCGCGCGAGGTGCTGAGCGGCGTGCAGTCGGGACGTGTGTTTACCGTCGGCACCCCGGGCTTCGAGTTCAACGTGGCCAACGGCGTGGCGAACCCATACAGAAACAATATAGAGACCCTGGCCGGCAACGCCGTGAAGATTCTCTGCCGTTAACAGTTTTATCCCGCTCTTCCTCTCTCCGGTTAATTAATCTACACAAACCATGATACCCTCAAGATCAATGTATATAATACCCCTCGCCGCCATACTGCTGAGTGCCTGCAGCAGCGACGACGCTCCCGTGGTCCCGGTAGTGGACCTTTCCTCCACATCCCATTATTTCAAGACAGCCGAAAGTTCGCGATGCGCCACTTTCTATAAGCCCCAGGTCGGGTATGTAGGCGACCCGATGCCCTTCTACGACCCGGTTGCCAAGGACTTCAAAATAATGTATCTCCAGGAGTTCCGCCCCAATCAGAATACCTTCCACCCCTTCTGGTGCCTTACCACCTCCGATGCGGCCAACTATACCAATATCGGCGAGGTGATACCTACCGGCACCGCTTCGGAACTCGACGCGGCCCTCGGCACAGGCTGCACTATCTACAACGAGGCTGACCGCACCTACTACACCTTCTATACGGGCCATTCCGTAAACCGCAGCCTCACCGGCATAGGCGAGGGCGTGATGATGGCTACTTCCAGGGACTTTAAGAACTGGACCAAGAACACGGCTTTTCTGATTTCGCCCGAAGGGGAGTATGACACCACCGATTTCCGCGACCCCTGTGTATTCAAAGGAGACGACAACCGTTACCATATGGTGGTCTCCACCCGTAAGGAGGGGAAGGGAACTCTTGCCGGATATGTCTCTGACGACCTTAGGAACTGGACCTCGGAGGGCGCTTTCATGACCATGATGTGGGACCGCTTCTACGAATGCCCCGATGTCTTCAAGATGGGAGACTGGTGGTATCTGGTATATTCCGAACAGCATGCCGCCGTGCGCCGTGTGCAGTATTTCAAGGGGCGCACGCTCGATGAGCTGAGACGTTGCACCGCCGGCGACGCGGGCCTCTGGCCCGACAGCCGCGAGGGTATGCTCGATTCCCGCTCTTTCTATGCCGGAAAGACCGCCTCCGACGGCAAGACACGATATATATGGGGATGGTGCCCCACCCGTCCGGGTGAAGACAATACAAACGTGGGCGCATATCCCGCCGAGCCTGAATGGGCCGGCGCACTGGTGGCCCATAAGCTTGTGCAGAATGCCGACGGCACTCTCTCGACACATCCTGTCGATGCCGTGCGTTCGAAGGCCGCCAAGGCTGCCGACCTGAAGGTTATGGCCAAATCGGGCCGGATAACCCAATCCGGAGGGAAATATACCATGAGCGGCGACTCCCACCTGCTCTTCAACCGTCTTGACCGTTGCAACGTAATCAGTATGACGGTAACCACCTCGGGCGATTCCGACCGTTTCGGCATCTCTCTGGGTCGCGGGTCGGACTCCGACAAATATATCTCGCTTGTGTTCAATCCCGAAGGAACAGGACACCGCAAGATAAACATGGAGCAGGAGGGTAAGAACGGCATAGGATTCGTAAACGGTGCCGACGGCTACCTCTTCGACGCCCCTGCCGACGGACGTTACGACATAACCGTAATGAACGACAATTCCGTGGTAACGGTCTACGTAAACGGCATCGCGACCTATACCACCCGCGTCTACGGTCTGCCGCAGAACTGCTGGTCGGTAAACAACTATGGTGGAGAAATAACCCTCGCCTCGGTAAAGGTATCACACCAGTAAGAATAAGACTCCGGCGGTGTTGCAGAACTCCCTACAAAAAAAATTAAGCAAAAGCCTCAACTTTCAC
>CAJMMT010000019.1 GCA_905214715.1 uncultured bacterium
CGCTACACTATACTCTTGACAACTTCCCCACCCACCGGGAATATCCGCTGACCCGGATTTATGTTGTTACAGAATTAATGGTAGGTATAAAAAAAGAGAGAGCTGTTTTCACAAACAACTCAGACTCTTGGCTTAACTAAATAAATTCTTACATGTCTAATAATCTTGCTTTCATAGTATGGTTTACAAATTTAAGCATTAAACTCTGTCAATTGCAAAATCTAATGTTAAAAAATATTAAATATCTTAAGTCAATCTACGAATATTATCATATGCAAATTTAACAATATATCAAGTATTACCATATACTTTCGATAAAAGATTTGATACGCCAGAAGGAATCATATTACAGAATCAGGGAGTAATGAAAAATAGGCTGATAATTCTATCAGGCATATGAACAATCATGATTTTTAACTATATTTGGGCATGGAACAATTACCGTTGGCTTCTGTAATAATTCCGGTATATAACCGCGCGCATCTTATAGAACGATGCCTTGACTCTGTAGCAGCTCAGACCTACCGGCCTCTCGAAGTAGTGATTGTTGATAATAATTCTACTGACAACACACTCGAGACCATAAGAAACTGGATTGCATCATGCCACAGCAATAAAATCTCATTTCAAGTTGACTTATGCAAAGAACAAGGTGCGGCTGCGGCAAGGGCTTTTGGAGAGAATTTGACAACTGGCAAGTATCTTTTCTTCTTTGACTCTGACGATACCATGCGTAAAGATTACGTAGAATCGGCCATGACCATATTTTCCCGATACCCGGATACAGATATCGTGGGCTGGAGAGTAATGTTCCACTATCTTAACGGGAATAAGCGTGTATCGCATATCTGGAAGCCTAATAATAGTGTTGACAATCACCTAATCAACGCAATTTTTAGAACACAAGGTTATGCTGTTAAACGCGAGATTCTTCATAAAGCCGGTAACTGGAATCCAGAAGTAATGGTGTGGGACGACTGGGAACTCGGTATAAGACTATTACTTACTGAACCGGAAATAAAAGTTATCGACCACGTTTCAGCCGATGTCTACAGCCAAGAGGAATCCATCACCGGCACCGGATTCACACCCAAAGCCGGTAAATGGGAAGAAATTCTCGACTTAGCTGAAAGGACTATCCTTGCATCACAACATCGGGATAAATTACACATGGCGCGTGTCGTAGTATACCGCAGAGCCATACTTGCAGCTCTATATACGCGAGAAGGACATAAGGAACTTGCGCGACCTCTTATGAAAAAAGCGCTCGCCTCACCCCTGATTGACAGGAAAGCGAGACTCGCGCTTCAATTCGCTTATAGGTACACAGCCGCCGGAGGTCGCGGTGCATTCAGAATTATAGGGAAACTGCTCTGACAGCTTTATCTTTTACGACGCCTTACAGACTTGGCCGCTCCTGAGTTGCCACCAGATGAGGATGACGACGGGGCCTTCTTTACTTTAGTCTTCTTGGTTTTCGTCTTTTTATTTGATGAAGAGGCCGATGCACGCTTCTTGGTAGTTTTACGCTTTGAGGAACGCACTGTAGTAACCTTTTCATCATCACCGTCGGATTCGGCTACCGTACGTTCGGGGATAGAATCATTCTGCTGGGCCGCGAGTTCTTTGGCAGCAGCCTCCTTTTCCTTCTGCGCAAGATACTCTTCGCGCGAAGGCACCCACAAATCTTTTCCAAACTCTCTGAGACGCTTATCGATGCTATCCTGAGCACGCTTCATGTCATCCGGGTCGGGATACATCTGCGCCATAGAAAGGTTCCTGAGATTGCGTGTTTTGTAAATCTCACCGTCATACATGGCAAGATTGAAATAGTCATCAAGCGAATATTGCTGAAGATTATTGTCGTCTGTAAGGAACACATGCTGCTGGGCCAGGAATGGACGCAATTGGTCAAACTTAACCCAGAACATAGGATATTTGGCCTCGCCTCCAAAATCTCCCGACCGATTCAATACCGGGCATATGGCCTCCACCCTCGTCTTCATCTGATTTGAACGGCGGTCAAACTCCCATCTTTCCAATATATAATATGTCAGCACCTGCCCCGTGGGAACGTCTGCCTCTTCGATAGTAATCTTGGGATTGCGTTCAGAGCCGGTAGAAGTATAATATATACCGAAGCGATCAAGCATATCGGGCACATTAACTTTATATTGGTCCGTAAAGACCTCTCTGCCATCGAGATATTCGTAAGCAGGCACTCTACCATCTACAACCAGACGCAGTATCATACGGAAAAGATTTTCCTGCCCGTCGATTACATCTTCGGGGAAATAGAGAGGCGTGTTGGCATCTTTGGTAAGATCGAGCATACGGTAAATCTGACGCATGTATGCCAAATCGGCATCATGGGTATCTTTCTTTTCATAGAATCCCTGCATACGATCCGTTATCTTAGGGCCGTTCTGCTCCTGATTCTTTTTCTCGCGCTCCGAACGACGGCGGACACCTCCGGCATTTTCAACTTGCGCGAAAGAGCCGAACGCCATAGCCGCCAATACTGCCAGAGGCACTATTTTCCTTATGTTGGTTTTCATGAGTCTCATTAGTTTAGTACCACCTCCATCGGAGATATATCACGAGTTATACCGTCAGGGCCTTTGGCCTTCACGTTCGATATAAAGAACATTTTACCGGGCTTAAGACGTTTGAACTGTTCTTTCTGTCGGTTTGAGAAACGTGCTCCGTCAGAGTTCTCGGGAATAGCGTTGCCCATTGAATCGAAAAATACTGTAGAGAAACTTACAACAGAGTAAGACACGTTCAATATCTCATCGTCGATAGCCGCGCCAAGTCCGTCTGCAGCCATAAGCTGCTGCTTGGTAATGCGCTTAGGCGAGCCTTTGTAATGTACCGTATTTCCGGAACCATCCTTTACAGGCAGATAAACCGTGGGATCAGGCAGCTTGCGTACTCTGAACTTCATAGAACCGACACTTTGGCTATGCCCCTCAAGTGTGGCCGATACCGATATCTCTGCTTCCGAACCAACTTTCGAGGGATGGGCAACCCACAGGTCGCCACGACGTGTCAAGGTCCCGTTTGTCATGGTCGCACTGATTGCCGACATAGGTATTCCTGGGACGGATATCGAAATTGGATTCTCAATACCGGCATACAAGACATTCATCAGTGTCGCCGAGATCGTGGCCATAGGTTCGAGAACAGTATAGGAGGATTTGAAAGGACGACGATCAAGAGTCCCGTCTCCTCGCATAACCTCGATAAAACCGGAGTAATCGTGGGTACCTGTCTGGCCTGGCACAAATTCATACAAACCTCGGTCATTGTTCAATTTCGAGCCATTGATATATATGACAGGCCGCTGAGTCGTATCGATGGCAGCCAACACTATGTTGGCCGAATATTTGCCACCTCTTATTATCATATTCGAATTAGGTATAACGTAGGCGTTAAGCTCGTTAACGCGCACATCACCAATATCCACGTTTGTAATAAGATTAGCCATGGCTTCCGACTCGGCCTGACGCACATCTCCCTGAAGTTTCGTAAGAAGAGTGATAGCGGCGATAGCCGGCATATTGTCAAACATTCTTTCTTCCCACTGGGTCTGCCCTACTGTGCCGCTTTTAGATGAAGCCTTGGTGCTCAGCATCTGTTCTATCACTTTCCTACGCGCTGTATCGGGCACAAGAGAAGCGACATAAGAGCGGTAAGCCTCAATCTGACGACGCAAACTGCGTCCGTGCATGGTAGCGGGGTTAAGCATAGTAACCGATGATGCCTCCAGATCATCAAGATTCTGGAGATTGGCATAATCGGCGCCTTTACCATCGGCAGCCTCGGCAATCGAGGTTTTCAGAGAATCAATCATCCGGTATAATTTAGCCGTACGTGCATGTAGCTCGCGACCTTTCTCATACCAGGGACCAACTTTCCCGGGATTCTTTTTATACAGTTCCGTAAGATATAGAAACTGATTTTCGTTTTTCACCGTCATGTTGCCGTTCGAGCGACTGAGCGATTCACTTACCTGAGAGAAACCGTTAAGCACATCGGAACTGACGTTTAGCGCAAGCATCGCCGTCAGTACTATGTACATCAGGTTTATCATGCGCTGGCGCGGCGACATTCGGGCTACATTGTTGCCTGCTCCTGCCATATCATCAATCTTCTTCTCGGTTGAACGGACTGGCGCCACCCATCATGGGATTAGCCATATTCACTGTCATGGCGGTAAGCATCTTCTCGTAAACAGAGTTAAGCTGCTTCATATATCGGGCCATCTTCTCGGTCTCTTCGCAATATCGCGATGACTCCCGAGCCGATTTCTCATACATATCGCGGATATCTTTGAGTCCGCGGTTCGCACGGTCTATGCTTTCAAGCTGTGAACCGGAACTCTTAAGCTGAAGTTCATAAATAGTATTAAGGGCACCGATGTTGCGGCTAAGGTCAGACAACTGTCCTACATAACCGGTTGAAGAAGCCTCGATCTGGCTTGAATTGTCGGTGATGGCCCGGTATGAATCGAGCAAAGTGGCCGATACCTGGTTAAGAGCCTCGGTGGTATGGCGAAGTTGCTCCATCTGGGCCGAGATGGCTCCTATCTGTTCAAGATAAGTCTGAGTGGCCGACGTAAGTTCTGCCATTTGAGAAAGTTGCTCGGAAGCAGCCGCCATCTTGGCTATACTGTCGCGCAACGACAAGGTATCTTCCTCGGTAAGTCCCGTGGCAGGAGTAACAAGCGCTCCCGACGCAGAACCTACAACATGACCCTCTCCGGTATAATCGCCTCCGGCTACAATCATCCCGCCTCCACCGGCAAAGTCCGGACGATCGTCGGGATCTTTTGAATCAAGTACAGGGAACACATCTTCCCACGCATATTCCCTCGGAGGGCGGTCAAAAGCCGTAAGAAGGAACATCGCTATCTCGGTACCCATACCGATACACAGCAGAGTGCTGCCACCCGGAAGGTGCAATATCTTGAACAGAGCGCCCCAGATTACGATTGCAGCGCCTACCGAATAGGCGAAGTTGAAAAATCTCTGGCCTTTCTCTCCGTGGAGAAAGCGCTCTATGACATTGGCATATTTCTTTATCTTGACCATCGCTTGGTGATTCTGTTCAGGTTATTTTTTCTTTTTATTGGTGCCCTTCGCAAACCCTATCTGAGAACGCACGCAACGGAACCCGATATAGGAGCGCTGCTCATTCTGGTATTCCCACTGGCGCAAGTCGGAACGCAAGTTGTGGGCCACATCTTTCCAGGAACCTCCGCGTACAATCTTGCGCTTCATTTTATACGGGTCTTCCTTAGCCGCATCATAACGGTATTCGGGATTGATGTCGGAAGTAAGTTTTGAAATGGATTCCGTGTAGGCTGTAGATGTCCATTCCGAGACATTGCCGGCCATATCGAACAATCCAAAATCGTTGGGTTTATAGGTTCCCACAGCAGAAGTTATAAGATGGCCGTCTCGCGTGAAATCGCCATCCATAGGTTTGAAGTTGGCATAGAAACATCCTCTTTCATCCATAGGAAGCAATTCTTCCCAAGGATATGAACTTTCGGAGTTTCCGGCACGCGCAGCATATTCCCATTCGGCCTCGGTAGGAAGTCTGTAAGGCTCGATAAACACGCCCTCCCTGCCCAACGAGCGACGCAGGTAATCGGTACGCCAGTTGGCAAAGGCATTTGCCTGTTCCCAACTAACGCCTACAACCGGATAATCGTTATAACCGGCATGAGAGAAATACATACGTGTATACGGTTCATTATATGCATTCTCAAAGTCGTTTATCCATACTGTGGTATCGGGATAGACATTAACTATGTACGTGTTCAGGAAGTCATAATCGCCGGTAAGAGGACGTGTCACCGTTTCGCGTACAATCTGTCCTTCATCTGTGAAATACGCTGTATCTTTGGAAATTATAGGCAATTCCGTCGATACAGGTTTGTCTGTGTTATACTCACGGCGCGAGGGGTCAAGACGGTTCTTGCGTTTCGCAGCCTCGGTATGGTTGAAAATTTCGTAACGGTAGTTTAGCTGGGTGGGATCAAGTTCACGACGTCCGGTAATCGGATTGGTGCGATAAACGCTTTCTATGGCACGCTGCTCGTCTTCATTGGCGTTACGCCAAGGTATAGCTTTGTTCCAGTTAAGATAGGGGGTTACGGGATTGCCCTCCTTATCTTCCTCTATTTTGAAAGCTTCGTTACCGCCGAAAGCCGGATCTGCAAGACGCTCACGAATAATTGAATCGCGAACCCAAAATACGAACTGCTTATACTTGGAATTCGTAACCTCGGTTTCGTCCATCCAGAAAGCATCGACTGAAACACCACGTGGATTTGCCTTGACTCCCCATGTTGAGTCTTCGGTAACCGGACCCATAGCGTATGCGCCACGGTCTACCAGAACCATGCCGTAAGGGACAGGTTCCGCCATGGCGCTCCCCCCTACTCCGGTAACTTCGCCACCAGAACCCGAACCGCGGGTGCTCATGCAACCGCCGGCCACAAGAGCGAGAATAGACAAAGGCCACAGGGCGCGGCTTTTCTTTACGCCACTCCCGAAAGGTATGGATTTATTAAGAAACTGCATAAAAGTCATAATCATTTACATGATGCGCACCGCACGGTGCCGGTTTTTGTTTTTACCCGAAAGATCGAGTTTCAGACTGTAGCCTGCTACCAGCTCGTGGCTGCCGCTGCTTACCTTGCCGATAGCCGACAAGGGATATTCGTAGGCATATCCTACAAAGAAATTCTTGAATTCCACTCCCGCCGATATTGAAATAGCGTCGTTCAGCCGATAGCCGAGTGAAGCAAACAGGAAACGGTTATATGTCGCCCGTGCCGTTATCTCGGCCATGAACATCTGAAAATCGCTCTTCAGCAACAGGGAGGGCTGCAATACAAATAACGTGTTTTTTAGTGCAATATTGCCGATTGCCATCAAATAGGCCATACGACCCAACTCTGTCTTGTATTCCTGAGCTCCTCCGGTATCGGACCCTTCCTGCTGCATGGTAACAGAAGGTTTGAGCAGGTGCTGTCCGGATATGCCGACTGAAAATAGAGGATGGACATACCAGGCTCCGAGACCAAGGTCAAATGCATTGCCCGTAAGGTCCTGAGTCGGAATCGCCGGGTCGTTGGTGGTATGATAATCATCACCATCGGGGATATAGACCTCGGTTCCCTTGAATTTCGAATTAAAGAAACCAAGTTGCAATCCGGCTACTATAAAGGTTTTGTTTTTAAACGTAAAACGATAATTGGCCTGCACACCGGCCATAATATTGGAAAACAAGCCAAGCGACTCGCTTGTTACAGTGGCTCCTATACCAAGCCTCTTGCCGAAAAGTTTAAGAGGCATATCGCCCGTAACGGCAAAAGATTTGGGCGCGTGCTTTATGCCGAGCCACTGCAGTCTGGCTGCACCACGAACACGCACAAAATCGCTTTCTCCCGCCGCCGCAGGGTTGTAATAAGAGGGTAATGCCCAATACTGGTTAAACTGCGGATCGCTCTGACAGTAGACCGGAATCCGAAGTACTGTGACCATAGCAACCAGTATAAACAACCGTAATATTCTATATCTGTTGATTGGCATCTGACAATTAGTTGTAAATCCAAGAGTCTGTTCAATATATGCCGGAAGTCTGCCGGTGCTTATTCAAAATAGAACGACACAACCACCATATTTGACTTCACCTTAGTAAGCGACTCTGTAAATTTCAATGTTTCCGGATCGTCTTCAAGATCCGGGCGGTTATGTTTAAGTATGTCGGTAAGACCGAAACAGAACTTAATCTCCGGATTGAACTTAAAGAATGGAAGATAAAAATCGCAGCCGAGTCCTAAGGTCAGGAAGGCATCGCCGGTATTGAATACCAACGGTTCACTGCGTTTTTTCGATATATCGAAAACGCCCATGGCTCCTACCGTAAGATAAGGGCGCGTGTTATGCAATCGATCGCCGGAAATCTTCAAATCAAGAGGAAGAACCACATAAGAACTCTTCACATCCTGAACCTCGCGCCCGTCGCCATCATAATCGCGCATCTCCACAGTCTTGGAGCCGAAATACATGCCGGGGGAGAACCTTAGATTGAAATATTTATGCAAACGCAGGTCTCCAAGCACGTTAACGCAGAATCCTGGCGAAAAACTTGGCACCTCCATTTGCCATCGTTCTCCGTTGGGAGTAACATTCCCGTTATGGTAAAATGTAAGATCCTGCATGTGCATCCCTACTGAAAATCCGAGATGCCATCTTTTAAGGTCGGCGTATTGTCGATTCGGGACCTTTTCTCCCCATTTCGCATACACCGGAAGTACCGTGAACAGTATCGCAAACAGCACCGCCGACAACCTTCCGGCCCTCGCTGGAAGTTTACGTCCGAGATATGGGGATAATATTCGTTTCATCCCTATTAGAACGCTAAGCCGCTACCCTTTATTGCACCATTCCTGCTCCTGCGCATCATGCCATGAAGAATCACGGGACATACTTCACACCCTTAAATTATTTTTTCAGAATATTTGGAACGATTACTGTCGTTAATGCTTACATTTGCAGTATGAATTGGATTCAGCTAATCTCAGACAAACGACTCGGGCTGGAGGATCTTCACATAGATCAAAACAATACCCGCTCTGATTTTCAGCGGGACTTTGACCGCATGATTTTCTCAAGTCCTTTCAGAAGGCTTCAGAACAAGACCCAGGTATTTCCTCTGCCGGGAAGTATTTTCGTGCATAACAGGCTCACCCACAGCCTTGAGGTATCGTCTGTAGGCCGCAGCATGGCCAATGAGGTGGCTTTAAGACTTAACGAAAAATATACAGGCGACAAGGAACTAACCGGCAAAATACACAATATCGGAGATATCGTGGCCGTGGCATGCCTGTGTCATGACCTTGGCAATCCACCGTTCGGTCATTCAGGAGAAAAAACCATATCCACATTCTTCAGCGAAGGAAAAGGTATGGGGCTCCGTACTAAACTCACGCCAAGGGAATGGGCCGATTTTGTAAATTTCGAGGGCAACGCCAATTCTTTCAGGTTGCTGACCCACCAATTCTGTGGTCGCCGCAAAGGCGGGTTCGCCATGACATATTCCACACTTGCCTCGATAGTGAAGTATCCCCATTCATCAATACTCGCTTCCGCCAAAGGAGGGAAATTCGGATTTTTCGCTTCCGAAGAGGGTACTTACCGTAAAGTCGCGGATGAATTGGGGATACCTGAACTCGAACCCGGGAGATTCGCCCGCCATCCTCTTGTATATCTAATGGAAGCGGCCGACGACATCTGTTACCAGATAATGGATATCGAAGATGCCCATAAACTCAAGATAATATCACTGCCGGAAGTTACAGATCTCTTCCTCGGATTCTTTTCCGAAAAAGAACGCCAACGTAAACGCAGGGCAATGGAGTATCTTACAGATCCGAACGAAAAAGTCGCATACCTCAGATCTGGCGTCATCGGCGCTCTCGTAAAGGCCTGTGCCTGCAATTTCGTAGAGAACGAGGAGACTCTGCTACAGGGAAGTTACAATGGATCTCTGATATCAAATCTGGAAGAACCTCTCGGGAAGGCATTCCGCGATATCGCCGCGACAGCCATCACCCGCATTTACCAGGCTCCGGAAGTAGTCGATATAGAGATAGCCGGCAACCGCATCATAAACTATCTTATGGAGACTCTTGTAGAAGCCGCCCTCTACCCGGAAAAAAATTTCTCCCGGTTGCTGCTTTCTCAAATACCGCAACAGTATGATATAACCGCTCCGGACATATATGGTAAACTTCAAGGGGTACTTGACCATATATCGGGTATGACAGATGTCTATGCACTTGATTTGTTCAGAAAACTTAACGGGCACTCATTGCCCGCAGTATAAATAATCCATGATTAGAAATATATTGACACTCGCCTTACTTATACTGGTATCGCTGTCGGCCATGGCCGGAGAATATCAGGTCATAGCACCCGAGGAGATGCCCGACGTGCAGGTACAAGACCGCCGCCAGTTCGTTTCTGACCCGGCATCATTGATGTCACCCGAGGCCAGATCGGAAATCAATGGCCGCATTCTGAAACTCCGCGAAAACACGACAGCCGAAATGGCTGTCGCCATAGTTCCGGACCTCGGCGACATGGAAATAGAGGACTATTCCGAAAAGCTCTTCACTTCCTGGGGTATAGGCAAAGAAGACAAAGATAACGGTGTTTTGCTCATTATCTCTCCAGGCTCGCGACGTGCGCGTATACAGACCGGCTACGGCACCGAAGGCATACTTCCCGACATGGTTTGCGACCGTATAATTCGCGAGGATATAGCCCCGGCCATGCAACGCGACGATCTTGACGGAGCCGCCACCGCAGCCGTCAGCAGCATTACGCGCATACTTTCAGATCCTGAATACGCCGAAGAACTGAAGTCCGGTCAGACCGGCATTCCGTCAAGAGGACTGCGGGATAATGAGGTAGCCGAACTGAAAGGCTTATTCTTCTCTTTTATCGGTCTGATTGTAGCCGCCACATTTATCATAGCGCTGATCTATGCCATAAAAACAAGTAGAAAACTACGTAACTCATCAGACTATCATAAGGCGCAGGAGTGGCGGTCCAGACTTAAGATTTTCATAATATTGACAGTTCTATCAGCCCTGACTGCGCTTCCGATACTTTTATACGCCTTTTTCAAATACCGGCATAATCGCAATCACGCACGGCGTTGCTCTCGGTGTGGCTCCAAGATGGCAAAACTCGACGAGGAGACCGACAACCAGTATCTCGACCCCTCCCAGGACCTGGAAGAAAGACTTGGCTCGGTAGATTACGATGTATGGCGATGCCCGGACTGCGGTGAAGTGGAGATATACCCATTCAAGGAAGCCCATTCTGCCTATTCGAAATGTCCGCGATGCGGAACCCATGCTTATCATCTGGCCTGCGCCCGCGTGCTGACACCGGCAACGACACGCCATGCCGGCAGAGGCGTCAAGATCTGGAAATGCGAGTATTGCGGACATGAAGATCATAAGGATTACGTCATTCCCCGTAAAGAAAATGACGCCGCATTGCTCGGAGCGGCCGCCGCTCTCGGAGCCATGAGCCGTGGAGGAGGAAGCAGCAGCGGATTCGGTGGCGGATTCGGAGGCGGGGCAACCGGAGGCGGCGGCGCATCGGGCGGATGGTAAGCTGCCGCAGGCATGAATTTATCTGATTGAACCCCGATTATAAGTAATTGTTACTATTACATGAAACACATTTCATCATACATCACGGCAGCCGGAATCCTTTGTCTTGGAGGCTGCTTATCGTGCACACATAACAAGGTGAACCCGGAGAACGCTTTTTCATTGATATCATATAAATACGATACAATTTCGGAAGTAACCGACAAAGATTCGCTTATAGACCAGGATGCCCTCTATTGGCGAAGCATAGGGCAAGGAGTATTGCCCGAAGCTATGGGAGAGGCTGACACCCGACAACTTCGAGACACATTGGAGAAGCTCGGTTTTGTTGAATTTGCTGAAAAAGACGTGGCATCTCCACGCCAAGCTCCACATCTGAAGCTTACCGATAAAAGCGCGAAAGATGTCCAGGCCGAAAATTACAGCGTGAACCATCTTTCAATAAATCTATTCACCCCGCGCATCGCAGTCTGGAAATCATCCCTGGTATATTATTTATCCGGGGCAGCTCATCCCCGCTTCTCAACCAGATATATCAACTATGCGATAAAGGAAGGCAAGATTCTTTCGCTCTCCGACATTTTCAAACCTGGATATGAAGATACATTGCGCGACATGTTGAAAGAACGTGTAATGGAAAATCCCGAAGCCTTTGAGGATGCGGAAGTGAGCATACCGGATAATTTCTACATCGGTGTCGAGGGGATAACATTTGTATACGGATTGTATGAAGTGGCTCCTTATTCAGCGGGCGAAATCGAAATCCCTTTCTATATCTACGAGCTTAACGAGATTCTGAAACCGGGCATAGAGGAACTTACCGAAGGCTATACCGATCCCGATATTTGACAAGCCGGGAACTTACGGCTGTCCTGAATCTCCTTACGCAATATAGAACGCCCAAAGGCAACGCTACTCCGACAATTGTATACAGCACCCAGAAAAAATCGGTATGGTTGAAATGTATCACCATGTGGCAGCCTATCTGACCGAAATCAAGGTCGTACCACCATATTTTAGCCAGACTCACCGCTTTAAAGCTGATGATATGAAAGATGAACACATATAATGTATTCTCGCCTATAAACACTAATAAGTCACGCAGTCGACCACCTTTACGGTCAAGGATCATGGACACGTAGCGCACCGCAAGCCAACCGGCAAGCCCGGTAAGAGGGAGCGACCAAAGGTCGCGCGGTATACCATGGTTATTCATTCCGCTTAAATGAAGCCATGCGGCGCAACAAAGCAAAAGGAAACACACCATCGCCAAAGCACCCTGTCTGCGAGGTAACCGGTCTTCATACTGCCGGAATATAAAGCCAAGTCCGAAGAAGAACACTCCCCATACCTCGCGCCATCCTCCATTGGGATAACCGGTTATCTTAAGGCCGGCATATATACGCAATGCAGTGAACGCAACCGCGCACAGACATACTATCCCCGCTGTAGCCGCAGGTTTAAGATGAAAACGCGAGTCCGCAAGCCGGAACAATATCAGGAAAAGTATACTCGCCACAAGCAACCCGCGGAAAAACCAGAAAGCGCCGGCCATAAACTCATCGTAACCTGACATCGACGTGAATATCATAACCAGACGCTGCAATGCCGAATGCCATGTATACGGATGAGTGACTCCACCGGTCCAGTTGCCGTAGGTTTCATTCAATATGCCGAAATAGTGCCATATATTATGGGTTACGAGGAAAAAGAGGCTCCATTTTATAAACGGCACATAAAGTCCATTGAATCTTCTTGATATGAAATTCCAGGGCTCGGAGGCATGCTTTAATGAAAAGAAGTATCCAGCAGCCATGAAAAACAAGGGCATGTGGAACGTGTAGATGAAGTTAGTCATCAATTCAGGACCTTCGGCATGTCCGGCCACCATAAGGATGATGGCGATTCCCTTCATTATCGATATGGTATAGTTACGGGTTGCGGCCATTGTAGGTTGCTGTTTTTCCTGCAAATATACGAAAGATTCAATTATCCGACAGCGATTATTCTATACGTCTCAGTCTGATACGGGAAGCCATTTCAGGAAACTGGATTGTAAGATAGCCGGATTTCGCATCGACAAATCCTTTTCCACCCTTCACCGGTACTCCGGCATAGTCAAGCCAATCCACATCATACACATCGGGATATGGAGTGAACCTCAATCTTCCTTTAAGCCTCCCTTCGCTCCATGATCCGGGCGAAATTCTCGCGCCTTCCATATAGAACATGTCGTATCCATAATCGGTCTCGACAAACCGCAGACGATACTCGCCACCGAGTCTTACAAGGCTACGCTCTATATCATAATCATACAGCCCCCATTCCGATTCCAGATTCACTATACCCCGCTTCATGCCACGCGCGGGTATCGGCTCTTTACCGTCGCCAATTTCCGCGCACCCCCTCACAATGACATCGCTGACCGATATCTTTGTTCCTTTGCCTGGACAAAACGACAATGTGTCGACATCGAAAGGAGCCATTGTAAAACCGCCTATCAGATTCGGCTCACGGTTACCCCACCACAATGACCACGCATCGCCTTGACGTATAAGTCTCCAGGCATTACAACCGGGACCGGGAATACCCCCTTTTGGCAATTCAACCGACAAAAGAAGTGAGTCGGAAGGCAAAGCATGAAGCATAACACGAACTACGGGCTTAGAACCGTTGCGGGATGCGAAAACAGGATCCGGATCATCTTCGGCAGGAATGTTCTCGACTGCCAGACGTACACCTGCCGATGACCCATACATCAAAGCATTCCAGCAGGGTTCTTTCGCTTTAGAAGAAACCCGGAAATATATCTCATCGGGGTTCGCCACACCAACACCCCGTTTTTTCACATTACCAAAAGGATTCTCGGGGAAGGCAGGAGCGGACGCGTTCGCCGCCCATCCGGTCAGACTACCCACACCGGTCACTATGCCCACAAGAGCGAAAATAAGAATCAGTATGCCTATACAACGGTTTATAAGCCACATCGATCGGACATTGAAATGGGCTCTGAGCTTATCTACAAAATAGGTTACAAGCCACCACCATCCCAACGCGCCGGCCACTATCGCTATATATCCGGCTATGTAATGATAGAACCTATGATCAGGAGAAAGGAAATTGAATCTGGCGAAAAGGCCTATTATCAGGAACAATATAAGCGGATTGGAAAATGTGAACAGGAAACCGCCCAATATATCTTTTCCCGGAGAACCGGCTTGGACTCCCGGCTTACGCAATCCCGCCGACGGATTTTTTTTGAACAGATAGATGGCAAATCCTATCAGCACGGCAGACCCTATAAGCTGTATCACATCATGGTTACGCTCAAGGAACTCCTCGATAAAAGCGAGTCCCAGACCTGTAAGGAGACAGTATATGAAATCTGACGCCGCGGCCCCTATTCCTGTATAAAAACCGGTACGCCTCCCTTTGTCGAGTGTACGCTGGATACATAATATTCCCACCGGTCCCATAGGGGCCGATACAAAGAGGCCAACCGCCAGTCCTCTCAGGAATATATTAAGCAGCGTATCCATCTTACTTGTACTTGAATGCAATCAAATATCACCTGGATATCAGTTGGTTATAAGATACCCTCCGTATTGGGTCCCCAGACATTGATAACGTTTGAGACCGTAATTACGTTTTTTAGCAGCCGCCGGACCGGACAACGGCGCACCTCCGGACATGGTTACGTCGTATCTGGAACCGCATGCGGGACATACGGCCACATACGTCTCCTGGTCTACATAAACCCTTACGTCGGGCTGTCGCTCCACGGGACAACTCAAATCGTATGCCAGCACCGCCGAGGTCTGGGCTGAATATGGATCCATCCCTCCTATCAACAATACTCCTCCGAATCCGGTACGTGAATCTGCCGTATAATGAAATCCCTGAGGCTGCGTAGGGGTTATATTTGATATGAAATTACGTGATATTCCAAAGCCACTTACCCCGAATGCATTCCAGACTCCCTGGTCTCCAAGGTTTATGTTTACCGGCATCTGTGGTATACGGTCATCGTCAACCTCGTGACATCCTGACAATAGTACACAAAGCATAGCCGCGAAAGCTATTAAAACCTTCGCGACTTTAAAGCTAAGTCCCGACGTGTTGCGGTCTGATTGTATCAACCGGAGGCCGAGAGTCTTGTCTGATTTATTTATTGCGATACTAATCAAAATTAAGCGCTCCCAGAACATCTCCGAACTGAGCGACCATTTTCTGCATGGGACCGGAAATCATAGGCTTAAGCATAGCCGGGATATCAAGATCGATCACAGCGCGAGCCCGACACGAAGATGCGTCAACCGGTTTGATTTTAAGTGCCAATGAAATAGGCACCGGGGTACCTTCTCCGGCAAGTTCAATCAATTCAGGCTCCACTGAACGGCATTTACGCAGTTTCACACTGCCTACCGGGCCACCAGGTATTGTAATGGTATCGGGAGTTATTTCTATTCCTTCGAGAAGGGCACGTTTGTCGTCGGGCACAGCCGATACCGGCACTTTGGCCAAAAGATCGCGCAATCCCTCGAGATTGTCAAGTTTCGCATATACCTTCTCGGCCGATGCCGACAAGCACTTCTCTTCACTTTCGTAAGTTGCCATTCTGATAGCGGGTTATGTTATTCAGATAGATTCCGAAGCGCTTTTGCCGGGAGTCCAGTTGGCCGGGTCCTTGCGCCATTCCTTAAGTGTCTCTACATCGCAGGGGCGTATGTAGTCTATCTCACGGGCTACATCGATCATTGCCGTATAGTTGGATAGCGACACGAGTGTAACGTCTGCCTCACGGAAACGTTTCACGGAAATGGGGAACTCGTATGTAAACAGAGAAACCATGCCTACGACCTCGCATCCCGCGGTACGCAGGGCCTCGACCGCTTTCAGAGAACTTCCGCCGGTAGATACCAGATCTTCCACAACCACCACTTTCGAACCGGGCTTCAGGTTACCTTCTATAAGATTCTCAAGTCCATGGTCTTTGGGTTGGGAACGTACGAAAGCGAACGGAAGTCCGAGCACATCGGCGACTATCGCGCCAATTGCGATAGCTCCGGTTGCGACACCGGCAATAGCCTGTACATCGGGATAATGCTCGAGAATCATACGCGACATCTCGATCTTGATGAAATTGCGGATATCAGGATATGAAAGTGTCTTGCGATTATCGGTGTATATAGGTGAACTCCATCCTGACGCCCACGTGAAAGGATTTTCGGGCTGCAGCTGTATTGCGCTGATTTGGAGAAGTTTTTCGGCTAATAGTCTATCGGGTGTCTTCATATCTATGGAATTTAGATTACAAAATTAACGTTTTCCTACTGACTTTTATTTCCTCGCTTTACTAAAATAGTGTAATTGCATTAAAAAATTGTAATATATACGCCCTTGGAGCATCTCCTCAGTCTCTTCACACCGTATATCGCAATACAATCCATGCTATATTATTATACACAGGCCATTGCAAGGTAATATATGGAAATACCCGGTATGTCGGCAAGCGCAGCGGCAGCGTTGCGGAACGTGGCGCCGGTGGTGCATACATCGTCAACCAGCATCACTCCTTTATCTATGAGTTCTTCGGGATGGAATGCCCTGAAATATCCTCTCATGTTGGCTTCGCGTTCATCTTTCCCTTTGCGGGTTTGAGTGGAATGAAGCCTTGTGGTGCGCAGGTTATCACCCACCGGAATACCGGTTGCGCCCGAAACTCCGCAGGCTATCATCTCAGCCTGATTATACCCCCTGCGTGCCTTACGCAACGGATGCATTACCACCGGCTGCAGTACCTCGACTCCTGCGAAAAAACCGGTAGGCAATAACTCGTTACCTATAATCCGGCCCATTTCCCGCGCCAGAGAGGGATATCCGTTGTACTTGAAATCGTATACCAACCTGGCCGCACCCGACCCGTGAGAATAGAAGAAATGTCCGGTTCCCCTTACAAACGGCGGACCCCCTGCGAGTTTCTCTTCCATCGGATTAAGAGGCAGCGCATGATAGAGCGTGCGGGGTAGCTTGTAAAGACATAATCCGCATATGAAACGCTCGCCATCGGCCAATTCCTCACCACAAAGATGGCATTTTCTCGGGAACAGCAAATCGAATATGATCATACAGAATCAGTCTGTTCCGATTTAAGCGCGTGCAGTACCTTGCCGCATACGCCAGACGGGAAACCACGCGAGGCAAGGTGTCGCATAAGTTTGATGCAATCTTCCCTTAAGGCAAGATTAAGCGAACGACTTTTAATCCTACCGCATTTCATTGCCATATCTTGTATCTCATCATCGTCAAGAGCTTCCAGAACTTCGGTAATTACGCTTCCGGAAATATGCTTCGCATAAAGTCCGGCCCGTATTTTAAGAGGCCCCCATCCTGCGAATCTCAGCTTATCGCGAGAATAGGAACCGGCATAGCGGGAGTCATCTATAAACTTTCGCTCTGTAAGGTCCTCGACAATCTTGCGTCTCTCCCCTACCCCCAGTCCCAATTTCCGGAGCTTTTCAAGAATCTCCCACGAACATTGCTCCGAACGGGCACAAAGATCCGCCATTTTCATCAGGGCAGCCTCTGCCGATAAAGGCTTCCTTGGGCCCGATCTCATTCGGCACCTCCTTTCCGCGCACTTACAAACCGGTCGCGCCTCGATATGTCTTGCGTAACTTCCACATCAAGATATCCCCGCTCTTCAAGCATTTTCTTTATCTGCTCCGCGAATCTCGGGTTAATCTCAAAGTAAATTCTACCGTCAACACGCAACCCGACCGACGCAACCTCAGCTATCCGTCTATAATAAACCAGCGGATCGGAGTCCGGAACAAAAAGAGCGCTCGCCGGCTCATAATCCAGCACATTGGTTTCCATATCCCTCTTCTCCTCTTCAGGAATATATGGTGGATTCGAAACCACGATATCCAGAGAATCAGGCTCCGGCATCCATTTGAAGATATCCGCGTGAATCAACGATATGCGGGCATGCAAATCAGCGGCATTCTCCCGTGCCACCTGCAAAGCCCCCTCTGAAAGGTCGATGCCGGTAACATCCGAGAAGGGAAGGTTTCGCGACAACACAATGGCGATAGCCCCCGAACCGGTCCCGATGTCGAGTACTTTCAAGTCTTCGCGGTTTTTAAAACGCGCCACAATCATATCTATCAGCTCCTCGGTTTCGGGCCTCGGGATAAGGACACGCGAATCGACCTTAAGGTCCATCCCGTAGAAACGGGCTGTACCGAGGACATACTGAATCGGCTCGCCTCGTTCTATTCTTTCCATTACCTTCCCGACCTGGTTCCTGAACATATCGGAGATTTCCCTGTCGGCATTGACAATCATATCGGTTGCCGACCATCCCTTCATCACATTGAAAATAAGGCGCACCATCGCGGTGGCCTCACCGGTACCGTACATTCCCTCAAGTCTGGCGCGCAAAGACCGCGCGAAATCTTCAACTTGCATAAGTCAAAATTTAAGAAAGTCGTTTGGACTTAAGTATTTGTGCATTTATACAGTTACAATTACCAACGGTAGTGGAGGGGTGCGATCTCCGAGGGCGCACCACGATGCGCAGGTTAGAATGCACAAATATTTACTGCGTTCGCTATAACTTCCATTCATCCGAAGAGGATTTTTTGATTTATAATTACACGCACATTAGCAGCATATTACCGCATCAAAACAAAGCAGAAAGCCACCCGAAGCGATTTCAAAATTAAGAAAATAAACATTCGATGTAGCAAAAAAATCAAAAAAAATTTGCACAGCAAAGAAAAAAGCACTAACTTTGCATCAGTTTAAAAACCAGGTCCTATAGCTCAGTTGGTCAGAGCACCTGACTCATAATCAGGGAGTCCTTGGTTCAAGCCCAAGTGGGACCACCTCTTGAAAATCAAGCAGTTACGAAATAAATCGTAGCTGCTTTTTCTTTTGCTTTGAACACAAATCTGAACACAACTCCACGCCAACTCGTTTCAGCCGCAAATAGCAGCCCCTTGTGTTCATGCTCCTGTGTTAAAATAGTTTTTTATTTGGTTGAACCTGAGGCTTTGATCTTCGCTTTGACCTTTTATGTGGCTGTATATTTCATAGTTGCAACTTTTTTATTTGTATATCACCATCGTTTTTCACTTGCTTGACACCATAAAAGCGTGTGGGGAACAGGTAGAGAATGTAATGTATAGCAAATAGAATTACGATTTGACCATGTTTTATTTGGTGTGATTATCAAAACTCATTGCGACTTCGGGGTCTTGGGTTTGCGCAATATGCTTGGCGGCCCAACCTATGCCGGTGATATAGAAAAAGTAATAGAGAATGCCGCCTATCTCCACCTTAAAAATCTCGGATACAAGATTAGAGGTTACATTGGATTAGGCATCATGTTGAGAAAAGGAAAGCGGATAATATGCTCTATTTCTCAGTGGACGAACCTCGCGCACCGCGAACTTACATCTATGATATAGATGAGAGGTAAGTAATTGTTCTGGAACCTCGTAGGAACGGTTCTGCATATTACCTGCTAACAGCATATCATCTTGAAGGTAAGGATGCAGCTCGCAATAAAATCATGAACAAGTACCGTCGCAGACGGCTACCTAATCTGCTATAAAAATCGAAAAACGCAGAGCTTCAAGGCTTGCGTTTTTCGATTTCCTTTCCTCAAATGAGGAATGAACTCTAGTGTAAAGGTACAAATTTTTGTTGACTCTGCAAAATTCTAACGTGGGAAACTTCAAAAAGTTTTATGAAGATAATAAAACTTCGATAAATCCTCGAAATTTCGTCTTGCAAACTACGATAAATTGGCATATTTGAGATGTGCATACTACGATAAACCAGTATTCCAGTTGCAAGAGTTCGTCTATTTCAGCTTCATCATATCGGAGGCTCGATAAATATTTATTATTGAAAGACTGCATCATAGCGGGTATTACACGGGTGTTACATTGGATATGTAACCGGCGAATGGTGCCGATACCTCCGATGTGGCGTGTCCTACGGCGCGGGCATATTTTGACTGTTTATCAGGGGAGGCAAGCCAATATTCCCACAACTTCAACACTTCCTCTACCGTCAAGGCGTTCAACCGGCTATCGTTGCCGGCGTTAATAAGACTTGTGGAATTTGGGTGCCATAATGGAGTACCTGTCTTTATATGTCGGATTTAATACGGCATGGGCGGTACGGAGAATCACAAATGGGAAGAGTGTTATTTTTTTGATGTAATTCGCCCAATCTCGAGGCTAAATATATGAAAAATATTTATTAATTTCTACATATCAGCTATAAAAACAGGCCAAGCAAAGATATTTAAGCATCTGAGAGCTTGAATTATACCTTATTTATCATACTACATTTCCAATGTTTATCATTATTTTATATCAGATAAGACCTAACTTTGCATAAATCTCCATGAAGACTTCGGAACTCGTTTCCGAAGCGTTCAGCCACGTTGAATTGGAGAACTATTAATCAAAATACCAATCAATCCGTATGACAGAAATTATTAGAAAAAAGGGCAAACACGGATTACTGCCCATTTTGTGCTTATTAATGACTTTTGGTGTCATGGCACAGAATCCTCGCGCTCCAAAAGAAGCGATGGTGGTTTCAGGTAATGCACGTTTTACAGTACTGACTCCTGAAATGATACGTATCGAGTACAGCGACAAAGGTATCTTTGAGGATCGCGCGACATTCGCTATCCAAAACCGCCAGATGGATGTGGTTCCCGCATTTTCAACCGGCGAAGATAACGACTATCTGTATATCACGACGGACAAGCTAAGTCTAAAATACCGAAAGGGTACAAATCCACACCCACAGTCTGCGTCAGAGAAGAATCTTACCATAACAATGAATCACAATGGGAATCCAGTCATATGGTATCCCGGCAAACCCGATAATAAGAATCTGAAAGGAACTTGTCGTACTCTTGACGGTTGCAACGGTGACAACAAACGTGCTGAAATGGAAGATGGTTTAATATCTCGTTCAGGTTGGGCTGTGATAGATGACTCCTGGGATGCGACACGTGCCGACGGAAGTCGCTCATTTGCATTTGAACCGAATGATGAGGTTGGATACGACTGGCTGGCGGAAAGGAAAGACCCTAATGCAATAGACCTATATTTTATGGGTTATGGCTATGATTATAAAAAAGCTATCGGCGATTTTACTAAGATTGCCGGTAAAACACCTTTGCCACCAGCGTATGTTTTCGGCTACTGGTATAGCCGTTACTCTTCATATTCCGCTGATGACTATCGGGAAATTATGCGAGATATCGAAAAAAATGATATTCCTACCGATGTTATGATTCTTGACATGGACTGGCACTGGAATGGCAAAGCGTCAAGCCAGTCAGAAAACATCGGAGGCTGGACAGGATGGTCTTGGAATACCAATCTCATACCGGAGCCAACTAAACTTCTTCAGGAAATCCATGACAACGGATACAAAATCGCTTTAAATCTCCATCCGGCTGATGGCATTGACAGTATAGAATCACCATCCTATTATAATGCAATGAACAAGGAACTTGGCGGTAAGTATGATAATAATGGCAAAATTGCCTGGTATCTCGATTATCCCGATTTTACGAAATCATTCTTTAAGAACATAATCCGCAACCATGAATCTGAAGGTGTGGATTTCTGGTGGCTTGATTGGCAACAGCATCTTACAAGTCCATATACTTCCGGTCTTGGACAGACATTCTGGTGTAACCATGTTTTCTTCAATGACATGGTAAAAAATCGACCAGACCGTCGTCCGGTAATCTTCCACCGTTGGGGCGGATTAGGCAGTCATCGCTATCAGATTGGATTTTCCGGAGATGCTCTCATCAATTTTCCAACCCTCGCATTTGAACCCTACTTTACCTCCACTGCATCAAACGTAGGATATGCTTTCTGGGGACACGATTTGGGGGGCCATGCTTTTACTGATGAGAAAATTGTAAATGACCCTGAGCTTATGCTCCGCTGGATTCAGTTTGGAGTATTCACCCCGATTTTCCGTAGTCATGCTACCGATGACAGCAGAATAGAACGGCGCATATGGAAATTTCCAAACTTTCCCAACTTGCGTGATGCTGTAAAACTTCGTTACGCTCTCTTCCCTTATATCTATACAATGGCTCGTGAAACATACGATACAGGTATAGGCATGTGCCGTCCGCTTTACTATGAATACCCGGAGAGCGAAGAAGCATACAAATATGAAGGTGAATATTTTTTCGGGAACGATATTTTAGTTGCCCCCATAACAGAACCCGCCTCAGAAGATGGTAAGTGTATAAAAGAAATATGGTTTCCCAAGGGTAATTGGTGGTGCGCTTCCACAAATAAACTAATCGAAGGACCGTGTGTGAAAACACTCGAATTCTCACAGGAACAGATTCCGTACTTCTTCAAGCAGGGAGCTATGATTCCTTTTAATCCACCGACAATAAAAAATGTCACAACACCAGCAACTTCTTTGATTATAAATACGGTAGCGGGTAAAGACGGGACAGGTTCGCTTTATGAGGATAACGGGGATAACACAGATTACGCTACCGTATATGCGACGACAAAATTCATTCATAATGTCAAAGGTAACACTGAGACATATATTATAGCTCCTCGCGAAGGCAATTCATCCAATCTTGTCGAGAGTCGTTCCTGGAAGATTAACGTATTTAATTCCACTACTCCCAAGTCAATAGAAATAAATGGGAAAAAACTTAAAGCATCGGATTGGGAATATGTGTCAGGAAATAAAACATTGGTAATAAACGTACCAAAAGCAAGTTGCTCCGTTAAGACAGTGGTTAAGGTAAAATATTGATTGTATTCATTAATCGGGTAAGTAGCTGCGAAGAAATCTTCGTAGCTACTTAGGTATTTACAATCGTATTACGTCAAAAATTGCGACTTTATATGTTAAAAATCCGCATCATCGCGAGAGTTACGGAGCCTCCTCTTGTATGAAGTTCCGTTTTTCAGAATCTGTCCTTATCCGCATTTCCTGCGCCACGTCCATTATAGCGGGAACGTGCGGAATTGAAATTATATCTTATAGTGAGTGCCAAATCGCGCGTATCATATATCTTTTTTGAGTAAATACTGCTTAACGCATCATATGATATTATATTTTGATGCGAAAAGATGGTCGTTGTCGTGAAGAACAGAATATCTTGCTATATCCTCGTCTGTGTCATCGCACAACAATATGCCGATTGTAGGATTATCATCTTTTCCTCGCTTCAATTCATCATACATCCTAACATACATATCCATCTGACCCACCTCCTGATGTCGTATCTTAGATGTCTTCAGGTCTATTAGTACGAAACATTTAAGGATATAGTTGTAGAAAACCAGATCTATATAATAATCCTCTTTCTCAGTGTGAATGTGCTGCTGACGGGCGACAAATGCAAAGCCTTTGCCCATTTCAAGGAGGAACTTTTCAAGATTATCGATGATTGACTGTTCGAGGTCAGATTCCCTATATGATGAATCAGCTGTAAAACCCAAAAATTCCCCTACGACAGGATTCTTGATAAATTCTGTTGGATCCGGATTTTGAAGAGGAGCCGTCAGTGCAAGCATCTCCTTTTCCACAAGATCCTTGCGCTGAGATGCGAGCATACGATGATAATATTGTGAGCTAATGTTGCGTTGGAGGGTGCGAACACCCCAATTCTGCTGTAGTGCCTCTCGTTCATACCATGCGCGTGCGCTTGCATTAAGCTCTTGATTTAGCACGAAATAATGAGACCAAGACAGCAATATTCTGGATTTTCCAAACACTGTTTGGAAAATATCTCCTTCATTATTTTTATAGGACGTCAGGTAACTCTAAAGATAACTTTTGGTAAATCCCTTCCCATAAGCTGCCGTAAGCCGTTTGGAAAGCTCCTTAACAATCGATGCCCCGTAAACAGCCCTATCCAGACCATTGAGTTCTTCTTCAGCAATAAGTTTACCAAGGTCCCAATTCCTTTTCACCAATGCTTCATTGACTTGCCGATAGGCGGTCTCTCGCGCTTGTTCGATGACGACGGACGCCTGAGTGTAAAGAATATCTATGGTTGTATCTAATGGTTTATTGATATTATTAGATTTTATAACATATTGTTAAAAAAAGGATTATTGTAATTTGAAACCATCCGTCACCTATTGACCGACAATCTTCAGCGACTTCGGTGCGACGCCGAAAATCAGCCAGCCACCTTCGGTGTTGAGAAACGCGCACGCCGCATGCATACCGTCCTTCAGTTCGCCGGTAGGTTTCTTCAGCTCCAGAGTCCTCGACTCATCCGAAGCGATCAATGTCTTTATATCGTCAATCGTCATGCTTTACTCCAATGAATAGTATAGGAGCGTGTGTGATTTTAATACGAATCGTATATCGAGAGGAGTTTTGAAAAATCATCCTATTCTACCGAGGGCCTTTGGGGGGGATGTTCCCATCAAGATTTCATCGGTTACGGTATCGGCTTCAATCCCTCCTCAATTTGCTCAAAACATTCTCTTCAAGTGAATGGAAGTTAAGACTAAACCACGCTCTTGCAAATTTATAAAAATTCATTGATTGCACAACCAAGACATGGTGTAAAGAAACTGAAACGACAAACTATGAAATTTGTGAATATGACAATCGCAACGGCAAACGGCTGTTGGGGGGATATACTTGTCCGTATTAGCAAGGATGCCTATAACCGTGAGAAAGGAGTTCGCTGACTTGAAAAGTCGATACACTTACCAAGGACAACATCAACAAGCGTAGTTACAATAAGTTCCTTACAATGGAGGGGGGAAGAAGGTATCGATTGATTACGACGAACTCGAGACAGATGCAAGATGGAACGGACTGAAAGGATATCTCACAAATACCGACATATCGGCCAAACAGGTAAATGACGCATACCATACGGCATGTGGAGCAGACATTCTATATATAGACATAGGAACAGAATAAAAGCACTGA
This sequence comes from uncultured bacterium, assembly GCA_905214715.1. Taxonomy (GTDB): domain Bacteria; phylum Bacteroidota; class Bacteroidia; order Bacteroidales; family Muribaculaceae; genus Lepagella. The sequence continues at coordinate 25,208 of CAJMMT010000019.1, forward strand.
ACCCGGAGAACAGCAAAGTTGTCCTATGGTTGACAAAGAGACATAAGGCTGCTGCCCGGCAAAACAGAAAGAATAATCCTGATTTCAGGATTATTCTGTGACCTTCACGGTTTATCCTTATTATGTAGTTATGTAGCTCTTTTACTTGTTCAGTCGAACAATCTCACCGTCTGCCGGAATTATTAGTTTTTCAGAAGAAACCTTGAATTTACGGGCTTCCTTACGCAATATGTCCCTGGTAGTCATGCAATGGTCAACGGCATCCATATGTACTGCAATAACCGGAATATCACCACTTTCCTGCAAGAGTGCCATAGTCTGATGCTCATCCATAATTATTGGGGTGGCTCTCCATTCCTCCTGTGGTGGTATAATCGCCCCGCCAGAGTTTACTACAATATAATCTGTATCTCCCTACCCTTGAGCAACTCCGTGCGGAAATAGATCGCCAGAAAGCAATCTATTTCCTCAATAAAACAGAACACGATGATGACAATGAGTAAATTAGTAAAAAACTCACACGAGTCATTCCCCTACAACCGCAACATGGCTCATGCCCTCTACCGCTCAACTTTCCTCGAAAGCTGGGGCAGCGGCATCCGCCGTATCATCGAAGCCTGCCAAGAGCAAGGGGTTGAAGAGCCCACATGGCGTTGGGACGGTGCATTTGTGTATGTTACCTTCAAGCGACCGGACAAGTATGACCCAAGTACAGTACAAGATGGTCCAAAGTCGGATTCAAGTAAGGGAGAAAATAAGGGAGAAAGTAAGGGAAAAAGTTCACCAGACGACCTAAGTAAGGTTAAAAGCAACCGATCTAAAGTAGTTGCCCTCCTGTCTAAAAACACAAGGCTAACTTTACCGGAAATAGCTTCGTCTCTTAATCTATCTCTTGGTGGCGTAGAGAAAAATGTACGACCCTTTTGAAAACACTGGATTTGGAAACACTGGAGAGAATGCCGTCTGTTATGTAGTCTTTTCACTCTTTGCTGAATCTGGAGTTATCTGTGTTTCTCTCGATTCTCGGGGTTCGGAAGCCCTTGCCGGAGTTAAACTTATATGTCACCCCGATTTTCGCCGTAATATAACTTTTTGTATATGACAGACGGTCGTATCCTGATGATTCGGTTCTGATTCTACTTTTACGCTGCAACATATCCTCAACCCCTATGGAGACCGTCCAATGTTTCCCAAACCGCTTCTGCAATGTCGGATTGAGATTCAGAATCGGGAATACAGTGATATTGCCGATCTTCATCCCTGAATTATAGAAACAGCTCATGGTAAGATTGAATTCCCGGGGCAGCATGAAAGTCGTGCTCGCCACAAGCTGAAGATAACCGAATGTGTCGAACGGCACCGTGTCAGAAAGCTTTTGCGAGGTTATTATGTAGGTCAGACTTGAATAGAGGTTCCACCACTTCGTTATGTTGATAAATCCGTCTCCATGTAAGAACATATTGCGGTCTTTTCCCTCGTTTCCCCAGGTAAGGTACAGTCTTTCCGGATAATCGGGATTGGAAGCGAACATCTGCCTGATCGGGTTGTCGGTCATAGAGCAACCCGCGGCGACAGTGAATTTTCCGGCAAGAACAAAATCAAGGCTGACTGCATCGGTGAAACTTGGAGTAAGTTTTTGATTGCCGACCGTATAGGAATAATCGGAGACCTGCCGGACAACGGGATTCAAAGATTGGAATGATGGCCGTCTTATGTTTCTGTAATAACCCACGGCAACCGTATAGTCGCCCTTCTCGGTAACATCAAAAGAGATATTGGCATTGGGAAAGAAATCAAATCTGTCCGCAATAGACAACCGGCCATCTGTGCCGGAATATTCAGCACGTATCCCGGCCTTGAATTTCCATCTTCCGGCTTCGCCGTTGGCCGTGGCATAAAGGGCCGCGATGTTTTCATCATAAGACGTATCAAAGTCATAAAGGTCATCAGGCATCCATGCCCAATCCTTGAAGAAACGATGAAACGAACGGTTCATCACATTATTCAAGGTGTATCTGGCTCCGACATTCATATTCCAACCGTGATTGAAAACCTTGCGGAATGACAGTTCGGTAACAAATACATTGTAACGATTACGGTTGTCTGTATTGTAAACCGAATCATTGGATATATATGACCATCTCATTTCGTTCTCCTCTATCACGGAAGAACACTGATAGTTATAATTGGAAACGAGTTTCAACACTGATCCTTTATTATCTGTAGCGCGAGACCAGTTGAACGCGACATTAAAATTATGGAAACGGTCTTTGCTATGATACGTTCCAAACATGTTTCCGAGGAAATCCACCCCCTGCGTCTCTGTTTCAGAACAGGACGCATTACGGGTCATATTATGATTGTAATCCAATTGCAAACCGATTTTATTCCTTTCGTCCGGGTCATAAAATATTCCCAAAGACACGTTCCCTTGAATCTCCCTCTTCTTATGCTCTGAGACTCCTGTCATAATTCGGGAAGCCGCGGCGCTTGTCGTTTCCTCATGCGATGTGTATCTGTCCGACGGACTTCCGTTTACATTGCCGTTGAAATTCACAGTCCATCGTCCGGTATGCAGACCGAGATTGAAAAACGGATTTATCCATTGTTTATACTCACCTGCCGTAACGTTCAGTCCTGCCGAACCATTGAGTCCGTCCACACGACTACGCTTCATATTTATCTTTACGATACCACCCGATGAGTCCGCGCTATATTCCGCCCCGGCCTTGGGTATAATCTCGATAGTGGAGATCGATGACGACTGTATCGATTTAAGATATGTCATGAGTTGGCTACCGGACATATTTACCTTTCTGTCGTCGATATAAACCGCCGTGCCACCTTGACCGTATATAGACAGTGTTTCGTCTGTCGCCCATACTCCGGGTGCGGTCTTTAACAGTTCCTGCGCATCCTTATTGGCGCTTAACGGATTAGCCGCCACATTGAGTACAATCCGATCCGCCTCCCTGCGTATCAGCGGAGCTTTGACAACAACCTCCTGCAACGTGGTCGAGGTCTGTCTCAGAATGATTTCGCCCATATCCTGTTTGATTGATGTCAATATCACATCATCATACCCCACGAATGATACCCTGATTCTGTTACATTCGGAACCGACCTTTATCCTGAACAGACCGGCCGCATCGGTTATGCCGCCTCCGACGACCGAATCATTGGCAAATGCCGTGATGTTGGCAAATTCAACAGGAATTGAATCCGCATCCATAACCACACCCTCTACTTCTTTTGCCGACATTATCGGCAATGAGCATAATATCATACTGATAATTATCAATGTACGGTCCATTTCTTTCCGAGTTTCTGTTCCTGACCGATTTTATAATTCACAAAAGCCGTAGCCCTTCGCGCCTCCACACCATGAGCCCAATATTCGATATCACGCATAGGTTTTCTCAAATCATGCACTTCATAATAGGCTCTGCGGAAGGATTCCCTGACATTCATTTTCTCGGTCATTTTGTTTTTTGACTGAAAAATCGTTATCTGCGCTATCGGAGTGTCGCCGTAGTCGAAATGGTCCACTATCAGAAGCCGCTTTTTCCTTTTGTCGAAGTATGTGTAGGTGTACATCTCCGACGGCTCCCTTGTCCAGTCCTCCATGTCATCTTCGTAAATCCACATGGTATATGGCCTTTCATCAGTCATAGGCGAAGAGACAGAGGAAGGTCTCAGCGGCGGCATATCCCCTTTCGGTCTGACATACATCGTCTGCGTGTCGGGAGAGTAGAAAAGTATTTCCGCGCCGTCAAGATGTGCCGTATGCAGTATATCCGCCAGGAACTTATCCATACCGGGATACTTTGCTACGGAATCGGCCGACGATACCATCAGCAATGGATCAGGAAGCAGAACATTCCCGAAAGTCATGCGATAGGTTGAATCCTTGTCGATTATCTGACAATAGTAATCGCTTACTTTCCACTCGCGGTTTGCGAATACAAGGCTCTTATGCGACGAACAGCTTGCGAGAAGCAGGATTGCCATACCGAAGACAAGTGCCGGTTTCACAGATAAATTATGTTTCATATAGAATAGTATTTGTTTATGTCGCAAATTTAGAAGCCGGACTCACCCGATAGTCTTAATAATGTCTGCTTTACTCTTAGTTAGTCTTAGTTTTCAATTGACCCATCGTTATTTTACGTAAATTTGCTATATGAAACAACTTAAACTGGTTTTAATTCTCACCCTAAGCGTAGCCGCGACCGCCATAATAATAGCGTCATGGAACCTATACGCGCTCTATCTACATGAAAAAGAGCAGACGATGGAAACGGTCAGGGAGTGCGCGGAAAACGCTCTTGTCCTTGGAATGATCGGGCGTATGCAAAGCGGCGAGAAATCAGACCAATCTTTCATCAGACTGAACGCTTTCATCGAAGAGGCCCAACAGAAAGAGGGCAGACTTGCCGACTCCGATACCGTACGGACATCTCTTGCAAGCCTTCTAAGGATGGGACTTGAATTCCGGGATGACCGGTGGCAACCTGACCAGGGAACACTCGACAGCATTTTTTCAGAAGAACTGCTAAGGCATGGACTGGAAGCGAAAACGGCATACATACGAGAGGCCCATTCCACCTCACCGGGGAATAAGACCTTATGGAAAACCACATATAGTATCAGTCCATCTTCAGCTAAGGATTATGACGTGTATGTCTTACCTCTGCGCAAAGCGGTTTTAAACCGGTTATGGGGTATCCTTATTCCGTTCATCATATTGATATCGGCATTCATGTTTCTCTCCTTCTATCTGATCGGAATTATCAGGAGATTGAGGACATTGGAGCAAATGAAAGATGATTTCACACACAATATGACCCATGAACTCAAGACTCCCGTGGCGGTAGCCTATTCAGCCGCCGATTCCATGCTTCGCTATTATGACCGGAGCGACGAGGCAAGAAACAAACAGTTCCTTAAGATTATAATGCAGAGACTGAGCTTTCTGTCGGGAATGATAGAGAATATCCTCTCGATGAGCATGGAGCGGTTCAACACCATGAAACTCGATATTGAGGATGTGGCGTTAAAACCTCTTGTCAAGGAGGCAACGGAGATGATGAAATTAAAAGCCGACAAGCCTGTCGATATAGACATAGATATTCCTGACAGTCTTTCAATCAAGGCGGATTCACTGCATCTTGGCAATATCCTGTCAAATCTGATAGACAATGCTGTCAAATATTCCGCGGACTCGGTTAAAATTTCAATCAAGGCGGATTCTCGCTCACTTACGGTAGCCGACAACGGACTCGGAATAGATAAAGAGAGTCTACCGTTTATATTTGATAAATTCTATCGCGGGCATTCTGGCGACCGATATGAGGTCGGGGGCTACGGTCTCGGGCTCTTCTATGTGAAGCAGATTACAGGATTGATGGGATGGACTGTAGATGTTGCAAGCAAACGTGGAGAAGGCACAAAATTCATAATCAGATTCAATGGCAATGAAGAAAGATAAGATATTGTTGGTTGAGGATGACTCTACCCTGTCGTTCATAGTCCAGGATGCTCTGACTCGCGAGGGCTTTGATGTAGAATGCGCGTCAAATGGAGAGATGGGGCTTAAAAAGTTTAAGGAATGCAATCCCGATGTTATCGTCGCGGATGTAATGATGCCAAAGATGGACGGCTTCGAGATGTTGAGGCTTATACGCCTTACGGCACCCGCCGTACCTGCTCTTTTCCTTACTGCACGGACAGCCCTCGATGATGTCGTAAAAGGATTTGAACTCGGAGCCAACGATTACATACGCAAGCCTTTTCAGATTGTCGAACTTGTGGTACGCATAAAAGCCTTGTTGAAACGTAATCGGCAAGGAATGGCGGAAGACTCCAGGCTTACCATCGGTGGCTGTTCTCTTGATTTTGCTTCTCAGCATCTTACGATAGGTTCTGAAACAATAGAACTGACACATACGGAAGCTATAATCATCGATGAGCTGTTCCGTCACCCCAACGAAGTGGTCGAAGCCAGAACGCTGATGTATCGTATCTGGCAGAACGATGATTATAACAATCTGAACCGCCTTCACGGGTTCATCTACAAGCTTCGCAAATATTTGTCGAAGTCAACAGACCTCGAACTTCTAAATGTAAGAGGGATCGGCTACAAATTGGCAATAAAAATATGAGTATAATCAGCCAATACCCAGAATGCGGAAAATACAGGTTATTTCAACTCTAATTCAATGTCCTCTATTGATGGCAAAGAAAACCTAAATTATTCAGAATAATTCTCAGACTAGTTCTTCAGCAATATTAAAATCTTGATAGAATTCATGCCGAGCTTTTAGTAACGATTCGATATTCGCGCACAGAAAGGTACAGTTGAAGTCATAGATTGGCTGAAGAGCCGACATTGTCATCTCTTCGCGGAGTCCCATCATATTCTTGTAATGATTCACCAAATGGCGGTCAGAAGTGGAGTCGGCCGCAAAGAGATATAAAAATTCACAGCCAGTGAGGTTTCTTATCCTTTCAACAATACCTACAATCACATGCCAAAACATAGTGGAACCTATTCTGTTTCTTGCAGAGAATCCATATGTTTGCCATTTCTTACGATATGCTTCATTGACACAAAAGTGGGTCAATTCGATAGAGGGAAAAGATTTTGCGACCTGCTTGTTGGGAGGCATTGAGTCGAATTTGCCCAATAATCTTTCGATGTCTTTCTTGGCCTCCAGAAGTTTCGTCTTGATATCTTCTATATACTTCCGCACCTGAGCATCATCACTTCGTTGTTCAAGTTCCATAAGTTTTATCTTGTGGTTCTTGAATTTCTCAAATTTCTTTAGTTCCTCAAATTCAGAATAAAGGAGTCCACACTTTATTGAAAAATAACAGAGAATTTCGCCGGCACTATCTCGAACTACATAACAGGCACACCTGTTCTCAGCATCGTCATCAAATGCATCTCCTACAAGATAGTCAACCAAGTTCTCGTTCTTGAGGTTCTCAAAAGCATTGACTTCCCTAAGCAAAGAATCATCATCCTTCAACCGCGTGACGCTAAAAGAATTCAGAATGTCTAATTGGTCTGTGGTAATTTTCATTTGGGACACATGAATCTCCTGTACTTGATGACTCTGGCATCATACTCTATATCCGTAGTCTCAATTTCAACAGGGTATGAGCCGACCTCTTTATCTTTGGCTTTTTGCCAACAAGTCTCTCCGTGAGAAATGTTGCTTAATGTCCAGGAATCCATCCGTGCATATCTTCTCAACGTGTCTTCAAGAACCGGAATATATTCTGAGTCTACCGGTAAAACTGATTGAGCATGATATTCCCAGTGAGCTTTTCTTATGCAGCGCATTACTGGTCCATATTTCCAAGCTTCAAATTTATCAAGAAACATAGGCTTACCCAATAGGACAAAACTTTCCCTTTGGGTGAAATAAAGCAATTTATGGAGCTTCATTTCATCCATCGAACTACCTGATTCCTGCTCATATCGCTGTTTCAGATACTTTGCGGCTGTCCTAACATCAATCATTTGCAAAGGAGTGCTGATTTCTTAATCTTCAAAGATAAAACAATTTTTTCAGACTTTTGTGATTACGACTTAATTTTTTAAGCTGACAAAAATTTGAAGGCATCGAATTTTGGGGTATAAGCCGGTCGCATAAGTATGGTTGAAATTTCTTCCAGCCCGTACTTAACAATAGACTTAGCCTTTCTTTGATGTTTCAATATTTTATCGGGTTAACATTTATATCTTTATGTTAACCAATAAGATACGCCTATACAAAAGCCACGCAGGCCATCGCTACAAGTCTTGCAATGCGCTCCATGTCGCGCATATGGGTGTCCTCGATATTGAATCCCAAAGACTTCATGGCCTTGAAGGTCGTCTCGATCTCCCGGCGTTACCTATATGTTTCAATCGCCCCCTCAGGACGATTGAAGCACATAAGAATCTGAAGTTCGGGCACTCCATCAGAGTTCTTGATTCGACTGCCGGCAAGATAGACATATTCTCCCTTGTGAAGGAGTAGTAATTTTCATGTGAAGAAGCGGCAAACTTTTCCTTTAAATTACTAATTTCAGGGACTTTTGCAAATATAGTCAGTTGAAATTTAAATGGTTAACGACATGATTTCAATTTTTATCATTTACTAAATCATTGGTTATTACGTGTCTTTTTAATCATTCTTCATTTCCGCTTTGATTGTTCCTTTTCATCTGCTCTTTTCTGAATTGATTCCAGCTATTATTCAGATTCTTATGCGATTTGTATAATGTTATTCCGGTCACTTGTTTAAGTAAAAATAGCGCCCTACGTCCTATTCTGAAATTACGACGTCCATCATTAATCCCCATCAGTCTATTATCGGGCATGGAATTTAATCTTATATTATCTTTATCAAGAAGATTGACACGATTGACAAGGGCAATAATCGAAGGAGATAGAGATGGCGCATCCAACGGCTCGTATATTCCGACTTCGTCAGTATCAAAGTCTCTTTTATCCCATTTTTTCGCTTCCTTGACTGTTATATATTCCTTGTCTAAAACATATATGTCAGCGTTTGTGCAAACAAAGAATGGCTCGTTGGTTTTATTAAATCGGAACATATCATGTCCTCGACCTTTTGATTCGATAGAATACGAATATCCATTCAGGTTTAATTTGGATACCGAGTCTCCAACTACATCACTATATTTAAAAGATACTTTAAACTTTTCATAATCAAGGTCGCTCTGAAAAAAAGTTACAAGATTCGGCACCCATTTACGACTTGCGGTATCAGCCAGAACGTCAATATCAACACGGATTATATCATTGTTTCTATGCCAGATTTCAGTAGGGCTGTATTTGCCGGACAATGTGTCGGAAGATGTTACCGAGTTTTTAATACGCGTTGGCAATGATACTATTGGAGGCATACCCATCCAGTCGGACCAGGAGAAATGATGCAGACTTGCGTCACTGACACTGTCAAGTCCATTATTATTTGTAAATCTGTAATACGATTTGCATGTCAACACTCTTGGAGATGACCATCCCTTGAATTTTACCCTGTTGTCAGATAGCAACATAAAGTCCACCATCTTTTCTCTAAAGAGGAAAACCGTGTCGGTATATGTGGTAAGTGTGGAATATTCCCTTAGGTATGCCAATATATGCAGAACGCGATGTCTGCTTGACTCAACAACCACTTCCGGGAGCTCAGACACGCTTTCAGAAAGGAAAATGGTATCTTTACAACCAAAAATTACAGACTTCTCATTAAACCCCAAATAACGGACTGTTATTGGATAACGACTACGCTTTATTTCAGGCACCACTCCATTGTGGTTGCTCAAACCGACAGGAGTACCGTCTTTATCATATATCGATGCATTTGGCAGAGGGACATGGGTAGCGGAATCCGCAACAATGACATCATAGGCCCATAACTCCATCGAGAAAATGGAGAATAAAAGCACTATCAATGTCATTATATATCGTATCATCTTTTAAGCAAAATGCATTTCACCACGATGGATTCAGGACTTTCCAATAGCCTCCTCGGTCTGCACCTATGCGAACGATTAAGCGACATACCGGAGAGACATCCATGCTTCCACCATGATGCAAAGTTAACATAAAATACTGTCGCCCACATAATTGTTTTATTAAAAAATCATCATCTGCCAATATGATTCATCTGGGACCAGAAAGCAATCCCTCGGAAAAGGCTTCCGAGGGGATTGAAGGTTATACTCACCACTCTCTAAAAGCGTGATTTCTCGGTGTTGCCGGCACCGGTGCCGCGGTAGCGGTCGCGGGTGGTATTGAAGCGGTACTGGAGAGTGAGCATTACCGATCGGCCGGGTGTGAAGTTCTTCTGGATAAGCTGCACTGCATCGTTATACATCAGCGCATCGTTGCGAGACGTGTTGAACAGATCTTTCGCTTCAAGGGTGACGCTGAAAGCGTTGTCGAAGAATCCCTTGTATATTTTGGCATTGACATACCATGGAGTGTTCGAGACTTTCATATTATTGTCCCACGTATGCGTCATCAGCTGTGCGTCCACATTAAGCCAGATATCCAACGGAAGATGAACAGCGTTTTGCCATTGGAACAGAAAACCCGGAGTATTCATCTTCATCGGCTTGCCGTCGACAGGCAGAGTGAGCCACTGCTTCATCATGCCGACATTCACACGAGGAGACCATACTCCGACATTGAACTGACCGCCGACAAATGCCTGAAGATAATGGCGATGGTCAAGATTTGCCGTGCGGATAATGGTTGCCTCCCCATCAACTCCGTAAGGCTCTGTGATGTGATATACACCGTCCTTTAAGTATATATAAGACAACTGAGCGAAGAACTGACGCCACTGTGCCATATATTCCACAGTCTGCAGTTTTGTGGGTTTAAGATATGGGTTGCCGGTCTCATAAGTGAGGCGGTTGATATAGCTGACAGCTCCGTCGAGCTGCCCGTAGCCGGGACGTACGGTCTTGCCGGAATAATTCAACCCCATGCGGACTTTTCCTATCTGAGTGGAGACATTCAGCGAAGGGAACAGATTGTCGTATCGCTTGCTCTGACCGTCGCGACGCACCCCCATCTCGTAGTAATCGAATCTCACATGCTCATAGCGGAGTCCGACACCGACATTGAAGCGTCCGAACTGCCTGCCGAATTCTACGAAAGCGGCGATATTGCTCTCATCCACACGGTTGTCGGCATCGGAAACTTCCGGGATGTTTGCAGTAAACAGATTTGCAGTGCGCGTGTTAGTGTATTCCTCGCCAAACCTAATCTGTCCCAGCCAAAGAGGATGACTGACAACTAATTTCTCGGCAAACATGCGGTTTCGGTTTATCGAGGTCGTGCTGACATTGCGGTCATCACCCGCCTCGCTGAGTTCGTCGCTCAATGAAAGTTCCCGGTTTTTATACCATATATAATCAGCGTTAAAGTCGAAGTTGAACTTTCCTACGGTACCGTTATAATAAATATTGACATTATGCCGGGGCCGAGCCTTAGATATGTTGTCGATATCGGAATTATAGCGGTCAATTAATGCTCCGTTCTGCCAGACTTCACTCGGAATAGTTCCGGTTGTATGGTGACGGTTCCAGCTGTTCTGATAATAAGTGCCGATGCTGTGCTTGTCATTGATCATGAAGGAAAAGCCGACTTTGCCGGTCATATCGTTGTAATTCTCTCGCCATATTGTGCGGATCGACTGGTTATATCTTCCTGCCGGTGTCGTGGTCGTCATGTCGTTAAAACGATCATTGCGGTTATCACCGTACCACCAACCGTAGTTGGCGAAGACTTCAAGCCCCCCGGTGCGGTATTTCAGGTCTATGGAGTTTCCGGTGCGGAAATCTTGTTGAAAGCCGTTGTCTGTGCGTATAGTGCCGCTGAATCCATCGCCTTTCGGAGGTTTCGTACGGATAATGATTACGGATTTCACGTTTGCCGCATAAGAGGCGCCGGGATTGGTTATTACCGAGACATTCTTTATGTCGTTGGAATTGAGTTGCGAAAGCTCCTGAAGGTCGTTGACCTTGCGCCCGTTGATGTAGATTGCAGGTGCTCCTTTGCCGAATACTTCCAGTTTGCCGTCATTCTCCACCACCATCGGCACTCGTGTCAGCACGTCATTTGCCGTACCTGCGATGGCGAGCGAGCTTCCCTCGACATTGGTAACGAGCGCATTCCCTTTCATCATCGTTGAGGGTCGCGTAGCGCGGACCTCCACCTCTCCAAGTTCCACCGTTGCCGGTTGAAGGTTGATCAGACCCATGTCGCCGGAAGCCGGGACCGGGTGCTCGGAGGGTTCATATCCGACAAAGGAAACCTTCACTATAAGGTTGCCGATGGCATCGGTAGAAATGCGGAACATCCCGGCTTGGTCGGTAACAGTGCCGGTCAGATAGGTTGAGTCGCGGTACAACACGACATTTACATAGTCGAGCGGAACGTCGTTTTCCCCGACGACTTTACCGGAAATCTCACGGCCATAAGCCGTCGCCATGGCCATGAATACCATTAAGAATATAAAAATTCTTGTCTTCATTTCACATCAGTTTTATTGGTTTTACCGATGCGAAATTACATCCAAAAGGATTTTAACCGCAAATATGAAAGTCTTAATACACAAGATGCAACCAGCTGAAAATCAGCGTTTGTATCTTTTAAAAGTCTTAATAAGGTGCTGCGACGTCTTAATGGGCACTTAGAGAATGTTTGAATTTAACTTCCATTCACACGAAGAGGATTTTTTGAGATGTTTCCGCAAGTTGAGGAGGGCGCGGTGCGGGCACCGTAACCGACGAAATCTTGGCGAAAACAGCCAAAAAAGACCTTCGGGGGGATGGAAAGAATTTACCATTCATACCTCAATTATAAATTCGTGTTTAATTCAAACATTCTCTTAATCTTTGTCCGGACATTTAAGGAAGGCGACTATATCTTCCTTTTCTGGCACTCCAAGCTTCTTTCGTATCGATGATTTGCGGACATAGATTGTGGAGGTAGTCTGACCTGTTATCACGCTAATCTCTTTTGTCGAGAATCCGGCTACCATAAGAACGATAATCTGCTCCTCTTTCGGGGTGAGTTGTTCACCATATTGACGGTGAAGCTTACTGTAGAATCCGGAATAGAGGTTGTCGATTATCTCGAATACCTTTCTCCAATCCACGAGTTCGCCATTGGTTTCGCCATCGATGGCAGAGATTTTACGCAGCATCTCGCGATTCTGTTCGGTGGGCGTCTCCGCCACCATCTTAATTATGCCGAGTTGCTTGAGCATTATGCCGCGCACCGCATACGAATCAGTTTTTTCACTCTCCGGTGCAGGAGCCGATTTGTACTCGTCCACCATTTTCTGCAATGCCTCTATGCGTTCCTCGTTGTCGCGTTCACGCTGACGACGCGCTCTGATTATCCATGCGCTGCCGCCGAGTATCAAAAGAGCCACAAGACTTATAATAAGGATAATCACAGTCTTATGCTCACTTTCGGTTTTCAGGGCCAACGCACGGTTCTGTTGATACAACGCGCCCCGCTCGGATTCCCACTGGGAGGCTTTCATGCGGTTGAACCGCTCGTTCATGCGATTGTTGAGCCCGGTTATATGCATCAATTTTATGCGCCCTGTCTGCTTGAAATCAATCATTGCATGTAGCAGATTGCTATAACTGCGGAAATATGCGTCATCATCGCCTCTCAACCTGACGGCAAGACTGTCGGCGATTGCAAGATGATTCGATGCCAGATTCACATCCCCTCTGTTAAGAGCATTTATCGCGTATTGGAAATGGAGCAGGTCGGTGCCCCCGTTCTCAGGGCCGGCCTTTCTGAATATTTCGCCGATAAGGCTGTCGCTTTCATCCTCACGCCCCGCTTCACTGAGAAGTTGAGCGCGATCGATTGTAAACTGAAACTCCTTGTCGCCCCACTTGTATCTGCGGGCATAGTCAATAAGTTCTGTCCCTATATTTAAAGCAGAGTCTACCTTGCCGGCATATAAGTATCCACCCATAAGCATATACTTCGCTTCAATCTGACGGAGGCTATCAGTCTCCAGCTGATAAAGCCTTTTTGCCAGCTGTATGATCTGTTGCCCCTGATACTCAGACGCTCCGAGTAAGACGCGAATCCGCACTACCTGAGTCATCAATGAGTCAGGTACGTCGGGCAACGACGCAAGAGAATCAAGCATCGCAATGGACCCCGGTGTGTCGCCAACCCAGAACTTGTACCACGCGAACGCCGTACCGCTACGGATATCTTTCACAATATCTTTTCCGCGATAATAATTGTGAGCGAAGGAAATCAGGGAATCTCCGATCATGGAGTGGTTCCGGGCCATATTCCCATACGCACGCAGATAGTGATATTTCGCGCGCAGAGAGTCCTCACGCAGTTCGGACAAATCGATAGCGTCCAACACAGACAATGCACTGTCGGTATCGATCCGCATTATCTTTTCTGCATTGTCCATATCCCTGCAGTATCGCGAATCCGGTTTAGAGCAGGAAAACATGCCGAAAACGACAATCGCAGTCAATACATATAAAAGTCTGTTCATTACAAGCAAGTATTCAAATTCAACCTATGGTAAGGGTCTTGATAAGAAACGGAAATACATCATGCAGATTATACATACCGGCATCATCATATTGACTGATATCGTATGGCTAAAGAAAAGAATATAGTAGGGTCATCCGGTATCGCAATCCGGAGGCATCAAGACCCCCACCATTTGTGTTTTCTCGATTCTTCACCAACTACTTATCAATTAATTCTTACCACTACTTATATCCAATTGTTCTGGAGTCGTTTTACTGCAATGGATTCGGTAAGGATTCGTATGAATTCCTGCATTGAATGTTTTCGATAAGCTCCTTTCAATACATGTACACAACCGGCCATCTGGTTGTCCGGAATATCTATTGGCACAGCCTTGACCTCCCGTACATCATATATAGAGTCTTCTGCCAGAACTGTAACAAGTCGCGTCTGCCGCACGAGCTTCAACAATGTGTTGACTTCGTTCAACTCTATACGGATTTTGAAATTATTATAACTCGATATGATGCTGTCAAACGCATTGCGGGCCTGCAACCCTTTCGAAGGGAGCGCGAGTTCATATTTTTCAAGTTCAGCAACCGATACATTCTCTTTTGAAGCCAATGGATGGTTGTTACCCACTATAGCAGACAACGAGTTCTGAAACAATATGTGGGATTCCACATCCGGCAAAGGCCTGATTGGTTTGAAAGCGAGAACGAAATCTATGTCTCGTTTGGCAAGCAATTCCATAAGCTCATTCATCTGCTTATATACTATATTCAGTTTTATACCTGGATACATCTTCATAAACGAAATGACCGATTCCGTAAGAATGGAACTGAATGAATGAGTGACACCGATATTCAGGGTACCGGTCAGCATTTTCTGCAAATCATGAATCCTATCGGTACAAGCCTCGGCATCGTGGATAGTACGCAAGGCGAACGGAAGCATGACCTCTCCTGCTTCCGTCAGACGTATGGAATGGCTGCCACGTATGAAAAACTGTGTCCCAAGCTCATCTTCCAGCTGTTTTATCTGCTGTGAAAGCGAGCTTTGAGCGATGTTAAGACATTTTGCGGCATCAGAAAAATTGAGAGTTTCGGCCGCTTTGGCGAAATACCTTAATTGTCGTAGTTCCATTAAATGCAAGGTTGATTATAACCCAGCTATCGAGTAGCTGTAAACGAGAGTTTCTTTAACAGGAATACCGGCGTGGTGGCGCCGACAACCATCCCTAAAATAATAAACGAGCAAGTCAGCCCATTATATGCCAACAGATAAAAATAATGTCTGAATATTTCTTCCCGGGTGTGATATATGCATGATAATAACGCCTCTATCGTACGATAAGCGTACATTCCCGGAATCATCGGTAACAAAGCCGGAAAGAAACATACTTCCGCGGGACATTTTATACGTGAGGCGAACAACACCGCAAGCACACCAACGGCAAATGAGGCTACGGCACTGGATATAATTATGTGCATGCTTCCGAATTCGGGCAGTGTCAGCACATAACGTATGGCATGACCGCAGGCTGCGATCAGAGCGCACGTCGTATATGCCCGGCGGGGCGTGTTGCTGATGCTTGAAAAACCTATGGCGGCTATCGCCGCGAACAATCCATCCTCGAATATATTTATAAACATATCATCCCACATACCATTTTAATCCGAGTATAAGCATTCCGGCACAGAGACCTATCGAAAGACATGCGGTAAGCACAGCTGCGTCCAGAAATCGGCTGAATGCACATAGATAATGCCGGTATATCATATCGCTGACCGAATTTATATACGGTACGCCTGGAATAAGATACAATACGCTTGTGCCAAGCGCTATTTCCGGAGTCGAACCGATATTGAAAATCTCCCCTCCGGCACTCAGGGAAGCGGAGAAAAAAGAAGCACACAGAAACGTGAGCCGTATATCGCACTTCTCCTCAAGCATTATCTGTTTAAGTCCATAACCGGCTAAGGTCGATATGAATACTATCAGTATAGCGGTTAAATCACCACCGAATAACCGACAAAAAGAAGCATTTGCGAAACTCGTCAGAATAAGTGCCTCCCATTTACCGGTAGATCTTATTTCTTTTATGCGCCCGAATCGTTCTGTTGCAGCGTATAAATCAAGATGCATGTCGGCAACCTCCCAACTCAGACGACTTAACCCAGCGTTCAAGGTAAAACTTATACCGCAGTTTACGGTTTTACGTTGCGCGACTACCGCGTTCGCACGATCGTTATCCCATACCGAGACAGAAACATGAGACGGCATTATGAAAATATCAAAATTTACACCGAAAGCCTTGGCCATTCGTGCGGTATTTTTCTCTATCCTGATACATGTGGCGCCACATCCCGACAATAGCGAGGCATATTCGGCAAGGAAAGCTGCGGTTGCGCGTAAATCAGCGTCAACCTCATTTCCCCTCGTCTTACAAGTCTTCAGATCCATACTCTTCGTCAGTGTCTCCGGGAATATAGAAGATCTCTTTTTCCCTGCCTATTTCAAGAATATGTCTTGATTTATGGCAACCGTTGCGATTTTGAGTAAAATGCCATTCTATGGCCCGGAATATAAATGCGCACAACAGCACTCCCGCTATCATACACCACGCGATCATCGGATGGTTCATATACTTTTCACTTTTAAGTACCAAGTAGTTGGTAAATTTGCACACTTACTTATCATTTGCGTTGCAAAAGTATAACCGCCACCGACAATACGGGAACGATGAGCAAGGGATTTTCCTATAACCGTCATAGGTAAAACGGATAACAAAGACCGACGCATCCTGATAGGACACATCGGTCAATTAAACATCCGTATTGAAAGCAAATACTCTCCAAATCAATCTCCATCCCTGTGATCAAGCGACAACTGACGGTACATGCTCGGCTTCAACCCCGTCTCTTTGGTGAAAACCGATATGAAGGTGGCCTGTGATTTATAGCCTACGCTTTCAGCAATCGCCTTTATAGTAAGATTGCCATATTTCTCGTGGTCTTCAAGGCGGAACATAGCCTCCTTTATGCGGTAACGGTTCAGGAAAGCCCGGAAATTCATGCCATATTCCTCGTTTAGCACCTCCGATACGTAACGGGAATTGGAATCTATTGCTGCGGCAAGCCGGTCGATATTGCAGTCGGAATTGCAATAGAACTCGGGCGATTCCATTACCTTAAGTATTCGCCCGAGCAATTCCGACCGCTGTTCCTTGGTTATCAGCAACTTCCTTGATACCTGCGGATCATCAGGATGGGCATTCCCCTCCGCTGTATTGTTTTCGTTTTCGGTAAGTTTCTCCTCAAGGGCCGAAATCCGGTCGGCATATCGGCGTTCGGCCCCGAGGAGCGACAGATTGCGCTCATAGAGACCACGGTAGGCATCACCGAGTTTCCGTTTCTGAATCCACAATATGGCGAGCAGGAAGACTATGATTTCCACCACGACGAAAAGGGTTATAATCCAATTCCGCTGCAACGCATTGGCTGTGTTTAGCGTACGTATGGTATAGGCATCCTTGTTCTGTTCATACAGAGCCTGCGAATTCTTTATCATGTTAAGCGTTTCGCGGCTGAAAAGAGAATCGGAAAGAGCAAGATAGTCAGACTTATACTGCAACGCCTCCATCTGCAACCCCTTACCTTCGTATACACGCGCCAGATCCCGCAGCGACTCCACAAGGAGACTGTTGTATCCGTTGGTCCGCGCTATCTCTTCGTTTACATGCAGATATTTCAGTACGGAGTCCGTCTGCCCTATTTTCTCATAAGTCTTGGCGATCATCGAATAGGCCGCGGCTTCATATTCTCTTGAATCCAGGGAATTGCGGGCATAGGAGGCCGCTCTGTGGAACAACCCTACAGCCTTTTCGTGGTTTCCGAGAAGGTCATCGAGAAGGCCGCTGTTAAGCAGAAGGTCATACCTCGACCGCTTGTCTTTGTCCTCCAGATCCCGGCAGAGAGCGTAGTATTTGCGCGCCGAATCGGCTTCCGACTTAAGATAATATGCATAAAACAGATTATTATACACTATGGGAAGCGATGGGTCCTTGGTCTTCGGGTCTAACGATGCCAGAGCCTTGCGATAGAACATTATCCCGGATTCAAGGTCATCGGTAGATGAAAACACATTGCCGATACTGATATAAACAGGGGCGAGCCGCCCGGAAAGACCGTCGCGTTCGGCTATGCCGCGTGCCTGAAGATAGCACTGCATCGCTTCGGCATAGTTTTCACGGCAATAATGTATATATCCTTTGCGTTGGTAACTTCTTGAAAACAATTCGCGGGAATGCTTCCCATCGTCGCGCGAACATATCAGGGTGAAAATCTCCATCGCCTTGTCGAGTTCCTCCCTTTCGACCGCCCTCTCCCCCATTGCAAACAGACTGTCGGTCGAGATCACGTCAAGCTGGCGCATGGAAATCCTGTCGGAAGCCTCTGCTCCCGACCTACATACGGACAGCACAAAAAGCGCTACCGCTAAAACATGCACGAAACAGCATCTCATAGGCTCGTCAAATTTAACGATTAATCTCATAATCCAAGCCCACTCCCCGTAAAAATGTTGAAGAATAAGGGATGAAAATGGAACACGCGCATCATCGGAATTACGTCCCGACTCGCCGGATTCAGTTATAAATTCGCGAAATCATAACTGTTTTAACTAAATTTACCCTAAAATTGAATCCTGAATATATATTTTTGTGCAAAACCAATACAAAGCAAGGTCATTCTTGAGAATTCTTCACGGACCAATCCATGATACTCTTGCGGGACTTGCTTACTAACACAATTCTTATGAAACAATCCTACAATGATGCAATCCTGAGAATGGCTGTGTCGATGGCGTTAGTGTCGTCGGCAGGCATTGCCGCTCTCGCGTCGCCGGCCGCTCCTGTCGGAGTCAAGGCGGAAATCCTCGGCACACGTGTCGACCTCTCATGGGCCAACGGCGATGCCGGCACGCCCCTGCTGGAGTGCGGTTTTGAAGAGGAAGACTTCCCGGGCCCCCAATGGTCAGCCAAAGTTACGAACGACTACCGTTACCTCTGCTCGTGGTTCCGGTTCCCGGGCCCTGACTTCAGCCAGACAACCAACTATACCGATTACATACACAGCGGAGATGCAAGCGCCATGATGTATTTCGACATGTATGGCATGAGCGGAGATCACGATGCGGCGCAAGACGAGTGGCTGATAACACCGAAAGTAGAAGGAGCGTCATACCTTGAATTATATTACTTCATGGATCCGACCATCCTTGAATATGGTGCCGAAGAGGCCTTCCCCGACCACTATTATGTACGTGCGAGTTACGATGACGGCACCGAATGGGAAACTCTCTGGGACGCACGCACAGGTACCGATCCGGAAATAGGTTGGCACAGCCTCGCATTGCCTCTTAAAAACAGTTCGCCCGTCAAAGTCGCTTTCCAGGGAGTGAGCGACACCGGAGAGATGGTGCATTTCCTCTGGGCCATAGATGACGTGAAGATATCGCCTTCGGTATCCGGAACCGACATTGTAGAGGGATATACCATCAAGCTCGACGGTGAAACTATCGCGGAGCACCTCACGACACTTGAATATACCGACCTCTCTCCCAAAACCCCGGGTACCCACCGGTACGAGATTTTCGCGGAATCGGGCAATTCGTTGTCGCCGGCAGCTGTAACCGAGGTTACGGTAGCTGATATAAAGATGCTTCCTCCCAGAAACCTGAAAGTAGACAGCCGCTATGACGAAGATGGTGAATCATATATAATAGCCCTAAGCTGGGAAGCACCCGAGACCGACTTCCGGCCTTCAAGCTACAATGTATACTGCGACGGCATCGAAGTGGGCACTCAGCTCGAAGAGACGTCTATCGAATACTATGGCTACACCAAGGGTATATACGACTTCCGGATTACGGCAGTATACTCGAACCCCGATGGAGAATCGGAAGCCATAGCGCAACGAGTGGCGATAGACACCCGTTACAATGCCCACGGACTCAAAGCGGTTGTCGATGGCAACAATGTGGTTCTAAGCTGGAACGCTCCTGAAGAGAACAGCGACGATGTCTCGCACTATGAGGTATGGCGTGGAGACAAGCAGCTTAATGACAACGTTACCGGCCTCTCGATTACCGACGCTGCCGTACCTGCTGGAGTTTTCAGATACTATGTAACCGCAGTCTTCAGTGATGGCGAGAAAGCATTGCCAGCTTATCTCGATTACGACAACGGCACAGCCGCTCCGCGCGCTATTCCGTTTGCCGAGAATTTCAACACGGGATTCCTTCCCTCAGACTGGACTATAGTGAATCTGTGGGACCAGACACCGGAGAATCTGTTATGGCAATTGGACGATCCTAACGGTCTGGGAGTAAACGGCGACGGATTTGACGGTGGATTCGCCTCGATAGACTGCATAAACAGCGGCTTCTACTCTCTCGACAGTGCCATACAGACACCCTCTATCAACATCGGGGATTGCGATATAGACAATCTTATGCTTTCTTTCGCATACGATTACGCGTCTGACGGCTTCGATTCCGTGGCTTCGCTTGAGATCGAGCTTGACGGCGATGAAAACTGGCAGACCCTTCTCGAACTCGAATCATACGATCCGGAAAACGATCCCGAAAACTTCTATCCCGAGATAGCCGAGATAAATCTATACGATTACGTAGGAGATGCCGAGGCCATACGTCTGAGATGGCATTACGTAGGAATGCTCGACTATTATCTCGCCATAGACAATGTCTTGCTTACCGATGGTTCAAGTGCCGTAAGAAATATCCAGGCATCAGACGGCATCTCCATACACGCCACAAGCAACGGCATAGAAGCGGAAGCTGCCGAGGGGCTGAAGAATATTTCGATATATTCTACAGATGGCCGTCTGCTTAAGGAAGTGTCAGGCGCAGACTCTCAGCGCATCACAATACCCTTCAAGCAGCAGGGCATCTATATGGTAAGGGCCACAACCGAATCGGGCAACCGCACGGTAAAGATACGCAAATAGCATCCTGACAATCAACAGTTAGATAAGCTACAGACT
>CAJMMT010000020.1 GCA_905214715.1 uncultured bacterium
CTCCGCTGTTGGTTATATATTTTCATATATTCTTCTTGCTTTTGTTCGTCCCGGCGCGTTATGGTTGGAATCTTCGACGGGAAGCTTCCTTGACGGCCCGGCCTGTCGGCCTTGCCGGAAGGTCCGTGTTCCCTTGTCTCTTATATCTCAACTCGGCTCGGCTTTCCCTCGGGGTTCGCCTCGCCGTCGCTGCTTCTTGTCTTGTGGCAATCTTGTCAATGTTCGCTTGCGGGCTGCCTTACGACCGCCCCAATCCTGCCGTTACGCCGCTTTCAGATGGCGTTGTTTCCGGATTGCGGATGCAAAGTTATAGCCTTTTTCCCCTCCCCGCAAATATTGCGGCAAAAAAATTATGTTGTAGAACAAACTTTACCGCTATCCGGTTCATTCTGACACGGTTATTTTAGTGTTAAAAAATATTTACAAATGTTAGTAAAGCTTTATACTTTTATCCGGCTCACAAATGATAATCTTAACGCTATTCAAAATCTTCTGGCATCTCTATCGACTCTTCTGCAGCTGCCGAAGAGTCGACAGCTTCAACCAAAGCTGTGGAAGAGGCCGCTTCTCCACTGACCATTGATTTTACAAGCTTCTCGGTTTCAGGACTATATCGACCAATTCCGAGTTTGAGGTCATTACTCTTTTCGCCACTGGCTATCAAAGCAAGTAATTTTGCGGTCTTTAGCAGAGCTGCGCCACCTTTGTTTTCATATTTAGTTTCAACTACCTTGAAACCTTTCGCCTCAAGAGCCTTGACTACGGCTTTCACTCCATCTTCTCCTAATTCAGTTGTAGAGTTTACTTCAATCGATACGCCATCAAGTTTCGATTGCGGATTCCAGGCATATTCAGTCTTACTCTGATAGGTATAATAATCATAGTCGTAATGATAGTCGGCTATGTTTTCTGTAAATTCAGCACGCACAGTGAAATTATACCTATATCCGCTACCGGAAAGAGTGTCAAGCTCCACATTCTTGGTATATGTATAATTCTTCGGGGCAGTCAGAATTTTAGAAGGAGAAATTCCGATTGCGAGTTTTCCATAACCTTCTGCATTCACAAGTTCGGTTATACGGTCTGCCATTCCCTCCATTCCGAAATAATCGCTGTTCACACCGTTTCCTGCATATTGATAACTGCCGAAATCGGCGAATTCCGCATTTTTAATAGGCTTTCCATCAATGTCAAGAAGCAAAATTGTATTTTTCTCTTTGGCGAGAATACCGAATTTACCCACCGGATATGTGGTCTTGTAATCTTCAAGAGTGGCCAGGGTTTCATCCTTATCATTCCGTATGGTTGTCTTGTCATCGCTCTCACACAGGAAGTTTCCATTTTGAAGTATAAAAATGGAGTTATATTTGGCGCGAATCACAATCTCGTTATCCTTTCGTTTCATGACTCCCCAGCCGTCGCCATCTGAGAAAGAATAGTAGGTATCGTCATATTGACCGACCATTTTGACTTTAGAGGGACATTTTGTCATCTCTCCCTTTTTGTCCGCGAAAACTATATGGTCATTAGGGTCTGACAATAGAATATATCCTTTATCGTAGGCAGTGCGAATCGGAGTCCAGTCTGCCTTAAGGGTAAAGACAGTCTCTCCTTTCTTATTGATCACGCTGGCTTTATCCTCTATGCTTACGCAAGCGAGACCATCGGAAAAATCCCCGGAAGTATTATATTTAGGCTCTATTACGACTTTACCGTTTTTATCTACGAACCCGATTAGACCATCCTCATTTGTAACAGCAAGCATGCCATCAGAATATCCGGCATTCGCGCTGACGATCTCCTTGCCTTTTACAGGTTGGAGTGTAAATTTCTCGTTGCCATTTTCATCGATAACGGAAATTCTACTTTTGGGTCGTACTATTGGCACGAGTCCTTCGTTCATAAAACCTACACCATAAAGGTTATCGCAATTCTTTACAAGTTCCGGGCGATCACCTACTTTATAGAGAGAAATCCCTTCGCCTTCCGCCACACTGAAGAATCCATTGATTACGAGTGACGGCTGTTGCTTGAACTCCCCATCATACAATATGCCGCCATCGGGAGACATAAAACTCCAGTTACCGCCGCTCTCGGTCTGAACGGGGAAATAGTCGACCATATCATCAGCCGATTCGCTCTTGGAGCAACCGGCCACCAACAAGGCTACGGCAAATGCCGTTGTAGTGAAGATTGAAAATTTTTTCATGAGTATTTTATATGAAGTGATTGAAAAACATACCATCCACATATGTGGATGTTCAAGATAGTCTGAAGTTAACAGGGAGAGTGAAATATGATCTTACCACGACTCCATTATTTTTCGCCGGAGTCCACTTGCCAAGAGACTTTACCACTCTGATAGCTTCCTTGTCAAGTTCCGGAGACACACCCTTGACAACCTCCACCTGGCCGACAGAACCATCTTTTTCTATTACCAACTTAACTATCACACGTCCCTGGATGCCATTCTCTTGCGCCATAGCAGGATACCTGAGATTTTTAGCGATGCTCTGCATGAGAGCTGCCATTCCTCCGGGATATTCAGCCTGTTGTTCTACGGATGAATATACTTCATTGCCACCACCATCGCTTCCGGCTTTCGGGTTACCCTGACTCTCTTCAGTAATGGGTATTTCGGACTCGTCGGTCAGTATATCGGACAATGAAAATTTCTTTTTCCCTTCTTGGGCTATGACAAGAGAAGGTGTTTCATCAGCAACGATTTTCTGTGTGGGATTTTCAAAATATCGGATATCGCAGGTTTCGGTTTCAGACTGTTCCGGAACACCGTTTCTGAAGACGTTCGCGCGCCTACTGGTCCAGTTTCCGTACTTATCCTTCTCGTAGTCAGAGAAAGTCATAGTATAGGAAAACGACTTATTATCGTTTCTTCTGACTGTCACCTCATCACGGATTACATCTCCGCCGCTATTGAAGAAATACTTATGTATCTCAAAGAAACTTTGGGTCGAGCCATATGAAAAGAAGTCGGGAGTTTTAGACGCTCCATCAAATTCCCAGTTATAAAAGCGGGTGCCTTTTACATCCGGTGTGCTTGCCTGAGTCGGTCGGTTGAAATAATCTCGTTCTACCGCAACATTGTCATCTTTAAGGAATAACCATTCTCCATCCTCATTGAAAAGAATCGGTTCGTTAAAGCCGATTTTCGCCTTGGTATACGTAGCTGATTTTACCGGACCGCTAAGGAAAAACAGTCCTCTCTCGTTTTCAGCGACGGCTGACAACCCGATAAGGGCCATCAGCGCAGACAATATTATTTTTTTCATTTAATCAGTCAAGTATAAGAAAGTGTTTGAATGAGGTGAGCATCCCCATATAAAGGGGTATAGATGAATCAACTCTACAAAATTAGCAAATGTTTGCATAAAACAAAATCCGCATGCAAGGAAATCCTGTTTTCAGAACTGAAAATAGATAAAGGGAGCCACTTCCGAACTCATGAATTCTATAACAAGCTGAACTACAACGACGAATACCATCAGTTTAACCAACCATGGCGATTCCACATATAATTGCTGACAACGGTCAGCCCATCGCTGAGGTACAAAATGGAATACTATCAAGGCTCCCATCATCACAGACCATTCCGGGCGTATGCTGAAAAACTGGGGTATCTGATTCCATTCGAAATCAACAAAAATGTTACCTATTATCAAAACGGACTGCTCGAAATCCGCAGCACGGAAAAATACCCACAATAAGGACACATAGATAAAAGTAATAAGCCAAAACAGAAACTGAGTAAAGAAATTATCAGGTATCTTCTCAAGCCAAGGTTTCGACGCTTTATGAACCGCAAGTCCTATACCGTGCATAGCTCCCCAGAATACGAATTTCCAAGCGGCCCCATGCCACAGACCTCCGATAAGCATGGTCAGGAAGTTGTTTACATATGTACGCACCACCCCTTTGCGGTTTCCACCGAGAGGGATATATACATAATCGCGCAACCATGATGAAAGAGAGATATGCCAGCGTCGCCAGAATTCCGTAAGATTTTTGCTCTGATAAGGGGAATCGAAGTTTATGCCAAGCCGGAAGCCCATCATGAGAGCAAGTCCTATAGCCATATCGGAATACCCTGAGAAGTCGCAATAAATCTGCATGGTGTATCCAAGCACACCCATAAGTGTCTGCACTCCGGTATACAGTTCGGGATCGTTGAATATCAAATCATTATACTGAGCTATATAATCGGCGATCACCGCTTTCTTTACGATACCGATTATTATCAGCCACAAACCACCGTATATGTCAGCCCTGCTTGCCCTGCGGTTTTCCTTTACCTGAGGCAGGAAGTAATCCGCCCTTACGATCGGTCCGGCTACAAGCGCCGGGAAAAAAGAGAGGAAAAACAGGTAGTCGAGCCAGCTTTCAGTAGGAGTGATTCTCTTCTTATAGACATCCACCACATAGCTGATACTCTGGAACGTATAGAATGATATGCCCACAGGCAGAATTATATCAAGCGGCTGGAAGTTACCCTTCACCATTTGATTCCAATTCCACATGAAGAAGTTGGCATATTTGAAATATCCAAGTATGGAAAGGGATATGAATATGGAAAGCCACATCAGAGCAAGACGCCCACCTCTGCGTTCGGTTGCATGTATGGCTCTGGAAAGCAACCAGTCTATCAATGAAGTACCGATAAGCATCAGGAAAAACAATCCTGAGCTTTTGTAATAGAAATATAGCGAAAAGCAGACCACGAACACAATCATCTTGGTCCGCGATTTCTTCAGCAACGCATAGACCGGCAGAAAAAATATTGCAAGCAGCCAGAACAGGCCCGATGAAAAGAGCATCGGGGCTTTGGGATCGTAAAGCAGCATATCCGCCACATTGCGGACCATATCGAATGAATGTGAAAAAAGTTCTTCCATCTACTTATTCAGAGCCTTAAGGAAAACCACATTGGGTGCGACTTTACCTAATGAATCGGAAGGTATCTCGGCAAGAATAGGATGAGACGATTTCGGCATCCACCGCATTAGACTGTCTATCCATAATGCCGATGCATCGCGTGTAGGATGCACATGGTCTTTCTTGCGCTTTAATTCTATGCCTGCCGAACGGAAAAAGGAACCGGGACGGCACTCTGACGCAATCATGTCGTTTATACCGAAGTCCTCCTTCCAGTTCGGGGGGCCGATCCACACATATGGAAGGTCGCCGACCATGTCGAGTATCTTCCTTACATCCGGTCGGCGGCTTTCGGGGTGTTTCAGATATAATTCGTTACTACCAAGAGATATAAAGACAAATGTTGCGTCATACTCCTTAATGAAATGAGTAAGCGTGTCTGATGCCGACCATATCCTCGTGTTTGAAGAATCCCAGTTCACCGCATGGAATGTATGGCCGTTCTGCTTTGCATATTTACTGAGTCTGTACGCCAGATTCAATGTCATTGAATCGCCTATCAGCAATATTGACTGAGGACAGGTATCGGTCTCCACCGGTTTAGCGTTAAACAGTTCCATCGCATTGACCACATTCAGAGAATCGGCATCCGATACACTGTCGTCACGCTCTACAGATGTAAGCATCTCCTTGAAAGGAGCCTTCTTGGCATGCCAGTTGCCTATAACCAAATCGCCTTCGGCAAATGAATAGCATAAGAATCCGACAAGCGCCAGCGACAATAACAGCCACAAACCTATATATGGCGATTTATTCGAGCTCATTTTTCCCTTTACTCAAGATCTACTACCGTTATTCCGGCACCTCCGAAACGCACATCCTCATCCGCATATTTCTTCACAGATGGATTTGCGTCAAGTTGCTGCCTTATAAGTGTTTTCAGGATTCCATGTCCTGTACCGTGCAATATTCTCAACCGCGAAGCGCCGAATTGGACGGCATCGTCAAGGAAATATGTTACCGCCTGCAAAGCTTCGTCTGCCCTCATTCCTCTCACATCTATCTCCTGCTTGAAATTGAGCTGGCGCTGACGCATGGCGTCGCTCGTCGCGCCTCCTATGACTGAAGTCTGGGTCAGGGCAGAAGGCTTGGGAGCCTGCGCGGCTCTGAGCTTCGATAGCTCCACATAAGTACGTAACCCACCGAAAGCGACCTCCGCTTTTTTCCCGTTGATCGCCAATATCTTCCCCGCTACTCCTCCGTCTGCCATCTTCACATAGTCCCCCACAGCAAGCGGACGTGCCGGCTGTTCCGTTACCTTGGGCTTTTGCTGACGGCTCGCTTTGGACTTATGGCGTTGGGCACGCAATATCTCGGGTACATCTCCCCCGTTTTCTTTACCCTCTTTTTCAAGTTCCGCCTTATATTCTTCCAGTTGCCGGCGCACTTCCCGGGTGCGTTCCTTCTCGGCTTCCGCCGTCTTTATATCACGGATAGTTTTCTCGATGCGGGCATTAGCCCCTTTCATCAGCTCGCGGGCCTCATGGCGCGCTTCGTTGAGAATGTCTGAACGCTTGCGACGAAGATCGGCCGATTTCTCTTCATACTGAGCCAATAACGCATCGAGCTTGTTCTCCTTTTCCTTCACGGCCTGGCGTTTGTTGGCCCAATAACGACGGTCGCGGGCTATATCGAGAAGATACCTGTCGTTATTGACATAATCGCTGCCCACTATTTCTTTGGCAGCCTCGACCACTTCGAAAGGGAGACCGGTCTTGCGCGCTATCTCCAGAGCGAAACTGCTTCCCGGCGAACCGACCGAAAGCTGAAACGTGGGCTGCAGATGCTGACGATCATACAGCATGGCGCCGTTCACGAATCCTTCGGCCTCGTCGGCAAACGATTTAAGATTCTGATAATGGGTAGTAACAACACCGAAACAACCGCTGTCGCCAAGTTTCTGCAATATCGACTGGGCGAGAGCCCCGCCTATCTGCGGCTCGGTTCCCGACCCCATCTCGTCGGCCAATATCAGAGTTCTTTTGTCGGAATTGCCCAGGAATACTTTCATGTTACGCAAATGCGACGAATAAGTACTAAGATCATTCTCGAGCGATTGTTCGTCGCCTATGTCGGCAAACATATTCCTGAACACCCCGATATGCGAGTTGGAGTACATGGTGGGCAACATGCCGCATTGTGTCATGTATTGTATTATACCCACGGTCTTAAGGCACACCGATTTACCTCCGGCATTAGGCCCCGATATTATGAGTATCCGTTTCTTCCCGTCAAGTTGGAGGTTTAAAGGCACCACCTCTTTGCCGGCCTTGCGCAAAGCCATAAGCAGAACCGGATGTACGGCGTGATACCAGTCTATCTCCGGATTATCCTCTACAACGGGAAGCTCTCCCCCTACTTCGATTGCGACGGCGGCCTTCGCCTTTATGAAGTCAAGTATACCGAGATAGCGGCATTCATCGGCGATTGCATCTATCTCCGGTCTTATGATATTGGCCACGCCGATAAGTACAGCCACAACCTCGCGGTGCTCTTCAAGCGAGAGCTCTCGCAGACGGTTCGAGGCTTCCACGACCTCAGCCGGCTCTATATATACGGTTTTGCCGGTAGCCGACTCATCGTGTACTATGCCTGTGAGCTGACGTTTTTTCTCAGCCGGAACGGCAATTACCATCCGGCCGTCCCGCAACGACGGTTGGGCATCACGACTCACTATTCCCGCGTTCTTGGCTTTGTCCATAACTCCGCGCATGGCGGACTGAATCGAGCCGGTCGCCGATCTTATGGAACGTCTTACCTGATACAGACCGTCGGAAGCATTGTCTTTCACTTCTCCGTGACGGTCCACGCATCTGTTTATTTCCGCTACTATATGACTGAATCCGGCCAGATGACCGAAAAGATTATCAAGTGCCGGTGTGGCTGAATCAGACCCCCCCTTGGAAAAGAATTTTCCTAACTGGGCCAGCGTATCGAGCATGGATCCTAACTTATACAAAGAGTCGGCCGGAAGGAAATTCCCTTCGGCCCTAAGCTCGGTCAGCCAAGGTGCCACATCATATATGACACTTCCCGGTACCGACGCGCCCTCTTTAACAAGAGAAACCATCTCGGCTGTCTGTTTAAGCCGACGTCTCACTTCCTGAGGATCGCCCGAAAATGACATGGAGGCGGCAAGCTCTCTTCCAGAATGGCTTCCGCATTTCTCTGTAAGTAATGATCTGAGAGTGTCAAATCCTATTTTTGACTCGAAATCTGCTGGATATATCACTATAGAAATCCGTTTTAAACCCTTCCTACGAATTCCGGCAATCACCGAAATAGCTTGCAAAGATAACACGTTTTTCGCAATCACATACCCCCCGACATGAAAAATAAGTGGGCCGATACATCAATTGTATCATGCCCACATATAAAGAAGGTGATTTTCTGACCCGATTAGCCGAGCAGTTTCTTTACAAACTCATAATCCGGCTCTTTTGTGATCTCATCACATAGGGAAGTGCCTATAACTTTCCCCTCCTTGTCGATTACCACAAGCGAGCGTGTGTAAAGGCCTCTGAGAGGGCCGTCTGCGATCTCTACACCATAGGTCTTGCCGAAATCCGAACGGAAGCCGGAACCTGTGGTTACATTCTTTATGCCGTTTATGGTGCAGAAACGGGTTGCAGCAAACGGAAGGTCCATCGATACGCAAAGCACAACCGTATCGGGCAGTTCCGACACCTCCTTGTTGAAATGCCTTACCGACATAGCGCAGACCTCGGTATCGAGACTCGGGAAAATATTGAGGACAACCCTCTTTCCTTTGAAATCTTCAAGCTTGATATCATTAAGTTCCTGCCCGGTAAGGACAAACTCGGGAGCGGCTTTGCCTACTTCCGGAAGCGAACCCGCAATCTTGACAGGATTACCCTGAAAATGTACTGTTTCCATAATCATTATGTTTTTTAAGAAATCACCATTAGTGCTTACTTATAACAATCCCACAAATGATAAGTTCAGGTAACTATTCATACCGGCAGTGCAAGCATCGGTATGTCGCGTTCGAAAAGCACCCTGTGGGGTATGCCCGGGTTAAACAGGCGCGCGAAGATGTTGCTGCGTTTGTTGGGTACCATCAGCATCTCCAGTCCGAGACGCTGTGTTATCTCCTCGAACTCAGTACGGACCTCCTTGGTCGGGAACGGCGCCACCTCGAATCTTACTTCCGGATAACTTTCCGACAGATAATCCTTAAGTTCTTTTATCTTTGAATCCGAGTCGGCAATCTTAGCGCTCGCCGGCACAAGAATTATATCCACTTCGGGATAATTGAACATGCGCATGAAGAACTCCATCGACTTCACATCCTTTCCTTCGAGATTACAGAAAAATGCGAGTTTCTTTATCTCTGAAAGGTCATCGAACCGATAGTTGTCCGGAACCGTAAACACCGGAACCCTACAGGAATCGAGCACTTCGGCGGTTACGCTTCCTACAAGTTCCTCCTCTTTCCTGTCTTTACCTCTGGTGGCCATCACCACCATGGCGGGAGGGGTAATTCTGGTATATTCAAGAATAGCTTCTTCAGGGGTACCCTCACGCATCTCGACTTCATAACCCAACGGCTTTATTTCACCTTCCGATATCTTCTGTTCCAGCACTTTGCGGAACGCTCTCATCTCATCGTGAGCTATCTTCTGTATATCTCGCTCGGCCTCTACCTCCTCGATGGTGTTTGAATTATCATCCAGCGACGGGAAGGTGGTATCGGGAGCAGTATCTACCAGATAAGGAGTTGTATAGACATGGAGTATGACAGGCTTAAGACCCAAGCGGGCTGCCAACTCAAATCCCACCCGACAGGCTAACAGGCTCAAATTGGAGAAATCGACAGGTATCAGCAACTTCTCGCTCATGCCGGCAAGTTTAAGGTCCACCTTATATGGAGCCGTAGCCAGCGACTGCTCGGCTATCTCCACGGCGCGACGCAAGTCTGATTCGGCCACATTGACAGCCACCAGACTCTGTATCTGTTTTTTAACATCGTCGGAATTGTCATCAACGCATTCTGACGATAGCCCGACACTCTCCGCCGTACATTCTATACCGGCGCTTTCCAAAGCCAATGCAAGAGTTTTGGCAAACCGTTGGGTATGTACCCCCAACAATACAGAGTTAACCTTTTTCATAATCCCGTTTTTCTTTTAAAACAATCTCCACACCCCTATGGTTGCAGAAACCCGGGAGAATCATAAGTACAATCAAACGGCAAAAAACTACAAGGGTCAGACCGCTCAATCGGTCCGACCCTTGTCTTTCTTTTGTTTAACTTTTACTCTTTGGAGCCTTGAGCTTCCTCGAGAATCTTCACTGCCATGTCGTAGATGGTAGTGTCGTCAAGTACCACGATCCCTCCGTCGGGGCCCGGTTCGATATGCATGCCGATGTTTTTGCC
Organism: uncultured bacterium; assembly: GCA_905214715.1. Taxonomy (GTDB): domain Bacteria; phylum Bacteroidota; class Bacteroidia; order Bacteroidales; family Muribaculaceae; genus Lepagella. The sequence goes on from CAJMMT010000020.1 coordinate 10,352, forward strand.
AAACTGATAATTCACTCCACCGAAATAGTTACGTACGGTCTGAACGGTTACATTCAGCTCATCGGCGATGCGGTGGGTGGAACCATCAGGCAGACTGTCTTTGAGTCTGCGAAGCTCGTTGAAGGTTATGGTCTTGCTCATATTACTTATTTTTTGGTGTTTGTTTTATATTGTTCCCGAATTCCGTTTATTTGCCGGAGTTCGGCATTTTTCGTATGGTTTAGGAGAGAGTTGTTTAAGGTTAATGCAATCTGCAATCTTACTTTCTTATGAATGCTAATTTAATCTATTAACAATCCATATGCAACACTTTCGCTAAAATAATTTTATGTTGTAAAACATATTTTACACATCCTTTTCTTAATCAGCATAGTTATGCCGAGTTTTTAGAGCAAACCTATATTACTTCAAGATCCGAAGCCGGAATCCATCCCAAATAGCCGCTGTTGAGCCTTACCTTATACCAGGCTACGTTACCTTCCACATCTGATTCCTCACTGACGATGCGCACTTTCGTGCCTTGCGTGAGGGGTGAACAAGCCGGTTTCGACTTGGATTCAGGCTCTTCGAGCAATTCATACTTATAAGCGGTTATTATACCGTATTCGCGAGAATTTGCCTGATTGGCAGCCATAACCGAGAAGGTAAGGAATACGCCTGTGAAGAAAAGGAACAGCAACGCGCCGAAGAAACCGACCTTTCTCGCCGATATATTCGACGGGAAAAGATAGAGAGCTATCGAACCTAAACACAATATAAAGGCCATCACCGCAAAAGCAGCCCAATAGTTCGAAGTATAATCCGAAGCCACCGTATGGTGCATATCTCCTAAGAAACCACGCGCATCCGGTTCCACCGACCCTCTCTTGCCTGTCATGCTGGCCCTGTTGGCATCGTCCACCCTGGAGCTGACATATTCCAGGTTCGCCCGTATATTTCCGTTTCCCGGGTCTATGCGTCCGGCTCGTTCAAGATAAAGCCTGCCAAGTCCGAGATTACCCTGCGCGGCATAGGCGGTACCGAGGTCATAAAGCAATGCAGCCGAATTGCTGTCGCGCTTAAGAAGTTCTCCGAATATATCGGTTGCCTTCTGATAGTCGCCAGACGAGAAAGCCTTCTTTCCCTCCGCATAATCTACGGCAAAAACCGGCAAAGAGACTATCAGCGTTATCAATATCGAAAATATCTTTTTCATAACCGTATGCTTATACATGTCCCTGATCTGGTTGTCTGTCGTGATTTTTCTTGAAAGATGCCTCAAGGGAATTTATAACATCCGCTCCCTCGTTGTAAACGTCATCCATACTCCGATCGCCCTGATTGGAAGAGTATTTTGCAAATTCACATTCATCTATAAGATGCATGAACCGCTCTGTCTGCGCCCTGTCGATACCTTTCTTTTCAAGAAGACCGGCTACATTTTCTCTGCTAAGCTCGGAAGTAGGCAGCTTCAGTTTGTCGGCCACATATCCCCACAACGCCTTGAGCATCTCTTCATAGAAGGCATCGCGATCGTTACGCTTCATACACAGTGAAGCCATCTTCAGCCTGCGGGCCACGACCTTGCCGGCTTTGCGCGAACGCATGCCCATTTCATCGGCCTTCAGCGCCACGAGCTTGCGGTAATACCATACGATAAAGGCAAGCGCGAGTGCGGGTATGATATAGAATAGCCAATAACCGAACCTCCACAGGAATGGAGTAGTGTCAAACACATTTGAATCAGGCTCCATCAGTTCGCGGTTAAGCGACCGTGTGCTTCTGGTCTGCGACTTGGCCGAACCGCTTCCTTGCGCAACACTCAACGCATACCCCTGCGCCACGCTCTTCTCATATTTGCCTGTGGCGGGATTGAAATAGCTGAGCGTCAATGCCGGTATATCGTAATTCCCCGGTTCGAGAGGCATGAACGAGTAGTCATACTTCACACTTCCTGTTACGTTCGAGGCTCCGGTACGCACCTGAGTGTCTACAGCAGGTGAATAAATCTCTATCTGCTTGGGATATAGATTATTCAAGTCAGGCATGTGAATATATTTCAAGTTACCCGAACCGGTAACCGTATATATGATAGAAGCAGCCTGATTCGATTTCAAAGAAGTGGATGGCAATGACGACGTGATTTTGAACTCGCCCACGCCGCCCGAGAAATCGGCCGGTTTAGGCAGCGGCAAGCTCTTCACATCTATGGTAAGGTCATTGGGCGTTACATTAAGCTGTATCGGACGCCTTACCGTCATCGTAGAGAAGTAAGGATCATGATAATATTCCTGCTCATCGGTCGAGACGGTATAGGTGTTACCCTTTACGGTCAGCTTGCCGGCCATCTGGGGGAAGATGATATACCGGGCTATCACAGCCGTAGCATATTGACGACCCTGATATGTCTCGTATGTAAGCGAAGTTGAAGTGGAACTTGATTCCTCCACCACGAAACCGTCGAATTTAGGGGCGGCGGTGGCTCCTATGAATTTTATCGGAGCATAGGTCGTATACAGTTTTACGGTATAGACAAGGGCTTCCTGTTCGTAGGCGGTGGTCTTGTTTACAGACGCACGTAGGAAAAGACGGTCATTTCCTTTGCCGAGATACCTCGGCTCATCGCTTTGTCGTGCTGCCGTGGCATAAGGATCCATATTCGAGCCGGAACCTCTCTGTCCGTGGGCCGAATTCGCATGCGGATTCGCGCGTCCGGCCGCCGCAGCCTGCGCTGACACTATCTGATATGTTACCTTATTGCTTCTTTCATCACCTACGGTTATAGGACCGAAACTGAAAGTACCCTCTTTCTCCGCACGGCAAGTAGCCGTATAGGTATACGAGACCGATTGCGAGGTGCGGCCATTCACACTTGTAAAAGAGGAGGATTGTCCGGTCATGGTAAAGTACATGACTTTCGCGCCGGGCACATTGTGAGGCGCGGTCGGCTCCCCCTGTGTGTTGGTCAGCGTATAAGTTATATAAAACCTGTCGCCTACACCTATCTGATGGCCGTTGCCCCCCTGTACCCTCAGTTGCACGGAGGCCGAGATTCCAGTAGTTCCCCAAAGTACCGCCAACATTACGAAAGCTATACGCAACAGGCGGCAGACGATGTTTGTAATTCCCTTATTCATCGCTTACCATCTTTTAGAGCGGGACCGACTGCCTCCGGCCTCCTGACCGTTGTTCGATTTCATCACTCGGGCTCGAATCTCGTTTTCCTTGTTTTCCATCGCCTGGAGTATCTGATCTGCCGTCTGCTGATTTATCTCCTGTTCCTTAGGCGGTTGTTGCTGCTTATTTTGCTGCTGATCCTGATTCTGGTTTTGGTTCTGCTGGTCTTTCTGATTCTCCTGGTCCTGCTTGTCCTGGTCTTTGTCCTGATTCTGGTCCTTGTTCTGGTCTTGCTGCTGTTGCAGCTTCTTCTGGGCTATACGCAGGTTCAGTCGGGCCGCGTCATCCTTAGGGTTGAGGCGAAGCGCTTCCTTATACATAGCGATCGCCTGTGCATAATCCTCGCCTCCGAAAGCAAGATTGCCCATATTGTAATCCGAGCGGGATGCAAGCATAGGTTTCTCATTGGCCCTTTGGGCGACATTGCCGAAACTTTTCGCGGCAGCCTGAGCGAACTGACCTTTAAGAGAATCAGATTGAGCTGTCTGACCGCGTCTCACCTCGGTAAGACCTATATTATAGGCCGCTTCGGCCGACGAAGGATTATCCTGAATAGCTTTCCTATATTCAGTGGCCGCTTCAGCGAACTTTCCTCCTTTATAGAGTTTGTTGCCCGATTTTATGGCCCTGCGTTCGGTACGCGTCGAAACTTCACGATCCTCGCTCTTTCCGCATCCTGCTGCGCCCGACAACAAACCTATCGCAAGCAATATGTATATTATCTTGTTCATGTCTATATGCTCTATTCTGTCCCGTTTACAACGCTATTTCTCTTTCTTGAAGAAACTTATCTTGTCGAGCCACCCTATCTTGCGGTCAAGAATGAAAATATCGAGCACAAGAAGTATGAGGGCCGGCCACAGAAACAGGGCGTAAATCTCGTCGTGAACCGCCGACAGACTCGTTTCAAGTTTGGACTTTTTGACTGTGTCGAGCTGTTTTTCAAGCTCCGACAGAGCGTTGGAATTTGAAGCGTTGACATAAATGCCTTTGCCGGCGGAAGCGATTTCGGTAGCAAGGTCTTCATTGAGGGCCGTGCGCACGGTCTCGCCGTTCTCGTCAGTAAAATATCCGTTGCGTGTCTTGATGGGCACGGGGGTACTTGTGCCTACTCCTATCACGTCTATCTGCACGCCCTTGGAAGCGGCTCCCCTTGCGGCGTTCATAACCCCTTCCTGATTTTCAAGGTCTTCCGCATCAGTTATTAGCACCAAAGCTTTGCCTACTTTCTTGTCATCGCTGAACGAGTTGGTGGCCATATCTATGGCCGAAGCCATATCCGTACCCTGATTCTTTATCTGCGACGGATCTATGGAGTTAAGAAACATCTTCACCGATACATAGTCGGAAGTGACCGGAATAAGCGTATAGGAATCTCCGGCATACATTATAAGGCCCACCCGGTCATTGTCAAGGCGGTTCACGAGCTTTTCAAGCATGAGTTTGGCGGTGCGCATTCTCGAAGGGCCATCCGGATTCGCAGTGCTGCTGGCATCCATAGAGTTACTGGCATCGACGGCTATTACCACCTCGATACCCTCCTTGGTGGTTTTTTCGTCTTTGACACCACCCCACGGACGAGCCAGGGCTATTATGGCGAGGGTGAGCGCAACGGTCAGCAATGTAACCTTCAATGGGGGCTTATAAATAGAAGCCTCGGGCATAAGATGGGCCACAACCTCAGGATTGCCGAACTTGCGCAGTTTCCGGCTACGTGTGTGCCGAGCCCAGAAGTATAATGCGATTATAACGGGTACCGAAAGCAATAGCCAGAGCACCCATGGATATGCGAAACTTAACATCAGGGTATTCTTCTAAGAACTGTATAACGTATAAGAAGCATCAGCCCCAGCGCGCATACCGCTATCCAAACCCAGGGCATGAAATTTTCATCCACACGGGTAAACCGGTCTACGTCGAGTTTGGTTTTCTCAAGCTGGTCTATCTCGTTAAAGATGCGTTCCAACATTCTCTCGTCAGTGGCGCGGAAGTATTTGCCACCCGTGGCATTCGCCATGTTCTTCAGTGATTCCTCATCTATTTTAGTCTCGAGAGTGGTCGATGCGAATCCGTATGGATCTCTTACGGTTATCGTACCATCGGTACCCACGCCAACGGTATAGATACGGATACCTTTGCTCGCCGCTATCTTGGCTGCTGTAGAAGGGGGCACATCGCCGGCGTTGTTGGTGCCGTCGGTAAGCAGAATTATGCTCTTCGATTTCGCCTTACCCGACGCCAGACGGTTTATTGCCGATGAAAGACCGTCCCCTATGGCGGTACCGTCCTGCAGATCGCCCATCTCCACATTCTTGAGAGCGTTGATCAAAGCCGCACGGTCGTTGGTGAGCGGCATCAGCGACAGGCTCTCTCCGGCAAAGACCACAAGGGCCATGTTGTCGTTGGCCCGGTTGCTTATGAATTTGGCGGCCACATCCTTGGCCGCGGCGAAACGGGTGGGTCTGAAATCCGTGGCCGACATAGAACCTGATATATCGAGCGCAAGAGCGATGTCAGTTCCGACTATGCGGGAATTACGCTTCGAATCTGTGGTCTGAGGTCGGGCCAGGGCTACTATACACGCGCCTATGGCTACAAGCTGCAGGATGAAACAGAATCTGATCAGCCATACCTTCCACGACGGATTCATCTTTGCAAACGCGCTCAGACTCGATATGCCCAATGAGGCGTTCGCGTTTTTCTGTTTCCATATATACCATGCTATAAGCGGTATGAATATGAGGAACAGCCATAATACAGCCGGATGTTTGAATATCATACTCTATCTCTTTTTCAGACTTTCCCTTTTCCTCCCTGTTTGCCTGTCTCTCCGTCGGAAGATTCTTCAATACGGGGTGCGGTAGCTTCCACAAACTTGACGGCATTGTCGAATGCCGCGACATTATCGGCCGGAAGCGGACGTACTTTCGCGAACTTGACGAAATCGGCCATATCCAGAATCTGCCTTACCATCTGACGTTTGTCGCTTACCTCCCGGTTGGCTCCGAGCGTCTGCATGATCTGCCTCGAAGTCATCTCCATCGCGTTTATGCCAAAACGTTTGTCAAGGTATATCCTGAGTATTTCGGTAAGCTCAGTGAAGTATTCTTTCTCCATGCCGCGCTCCCAGAGTTTCTTCTCTTTAAGTTTAGAAAGGGCCGCCAAAGCCGCTTCATGAGGCGGAATGACAACCATAGGTTTGGCCGGAAGTATAGGAACCCCCTTCTTGCGGCGCAACAGAACCCAGACGGCAAGCCCGATCGCAAGAAGGATTATAAGAATCAACCACCAATAGTAGTACAGCCAGTCGGGTAATGAATCTGTCCAGCTCGCACCGGCCGGATCGCTCTCTGAAGCGAAATCGGCTATCGGGTCGTCGGCCTCGGCCTTTACCGGCACTACTTTCAGATTCAAGGTATTTGTCCAGGCGGTGTCGCGTCCCGTAACATAAGCCAACTCCGGTATCTTGTAATATCCGGAGTCGAATGACTGCACGCCGAGATCGCAATTTATCTGTATTTTACCTGATCCCAGCTCTACGGTATCGCGGCGGATAGTTGTTGACAACTCCACGCTGTCGCCACAGACACCTACAAACCGTCTATCGGGCTGCTCAAGAAGCGGGAAGCGGCCTGACTCTCCTTTCTCCTGAACTATCTGGAGGCGCATGGTAGCTACCTTGCCCATCAGTATGGATACGGAATCGAGCTTGGCCGTTACCTTCGCCGGATATACCGGAAAAGCGCAGACCATCATCGAAGCCGCAAGCAGAGTGTTTATATACCTTTTTCTTTTCACTTCAATTCAAATTATAAATCATCACAGTGCCGGGTCAACGTCCTCCGCGTCGGCGGAACAACGCCAACAACCCTTTCACATAATCCTCGTCAGTACGCACGGAGATCATATCCACTCCGCTTTTGGCAGTGTATTCCGCAAGTGTCTGTTGCTGACCATACCATTGTTTCTCGTATGCGTGCCTTACCTTTTTCGAGGATGTGTCGAGCCATATGTCAGCTCCGGTCTCGAGATCGCGCAACCTTACAAGTCCTATGTCAGGCATCCGGGCGTCGCGCTCGTCATATACCTGAATCGCCGCCACGTCATGTTTGCGGTTGGCTATAGTCAGTACTGAAGAGTAATCGTGCCTGTCTATGAAATCGGAAAGCACGAAAGACGTGCAACGCTTCTTGATGGCGCTCGTAAGGAATTTCAGGGCCTCCCCTATATCGGTACCGTTATGCTCGGGAGTATAGTCTATTATTTCCCGGATTATAAGCAATATATGCTTGCGGCCTTTCTTGGGAGGAATGAATTTCTCCACACGATCTGAGAAGAATATCACACCCACCTTGTCGTTATTCTGTATCGATGAGAAAGCGAGCGTAGCGGCTATTTCAGCCATAACCTCTTTCTTCTCGGGGCCTACCGCTCCGAAACTGCGGCTGCCGCTCACGTCTATCATGAGCATTACTGTCAGTTCGCGTTCCTCTTCATAGACTTTCACGTAGGGCTTGTTATGCCGCGCCGTTACATTCCAGTCTATGTCGCGCACATCGTCGCCGGGCTGGTATTCCCTCACTTCCGAAAAGGTCATGCCGCGTCCTTTGAAAGCCGTATGGTATTCTCCGGCAAACATGTTCTGCGAGAGGCCACGGCTCTTTATCTCTATTTTCCTTACTTTCTTAAGAAGATCGTTGGCATCCATAACTTTTCCAGAATTAATTCACTTCCGGGAATTCCCCGGTGTAGGATATTTCCACGTGGCGGGCATTCCCGCAACCGGCTGTCATCAAGGCACGATTACTTTATCGAGAATGTTGGTTATCACCTCGTCGGCGTCGATGTTGTTTGCCTCAGCCTCGTAAGTCAGGCCAATGCGGTGGCGCATCACATCATGGCAGACGGCACGCACGTCTTCTGGTATCACATATCCACGTCCCTGCAGGAATGCGTAGGCGCGGCTGGCAAATGCGAGTGAAATCGACGCACGCGGAGAAGCACCGTAAGCGATAATGCTCTGGAGGTCGAGCAGACCGAATTTCTCTGGTTCGCGTGTGGCGAATACAATGTCGACGATATAGTTTTCTATCTTTTCGTCGATGTATATCTGCTGTACTATCTTCTGTATCTCAAGCACGTCCCGGGTGCTCACCAAGGCGTTCACCTCTTCCTGAGCCCCGCTTATATTCTGACGTATGATAACCTTCTCCTCCTCCTTGGTCGGATATCCGATAACCACTTTCAGCAGGAAACGGTCGGTCTGCGCTTCGGGCAGAGGATATGTACCCTCCTGCTCGATAGGGTTCTGGGTAGCCATAACCAGGAACGGACGGTCGAGAGGGAATGTCTCTTCGCCGATAGTTACCTGACGCTCCTGCATGGCTTCGAGCAGAGCGCTCTGCACTTTGGCCGGAGCGCGGTTTATCTCGTCGGCCAACACGAAGTTGGCGAAAATCGGGCCTTTCTTAACCTCGAAAGTTTCTTTCTTCACGCTGTATATCAGCGTGCCTATCACATCGGCGGGAAGGAGGTCGGGGGTAAACTGTATACGGCTGTATTTTGAATCCACAAGTCGGGCGAGGGTCTTGATCGCGAGGGTCTTGGCAAGGCCAGGAACACCCTCAAGAAGAACGTGCCCGTTGCACAGCAGGGCTATCAGCAGGGAGTCTACCAGATGTTTCTGACCCACGATATTGCGCGACATGCCGCTGCGTATCAGGCTCAGGAAATTACTTTTGCTGGCTATCAAATCATTAAGTTCCCTAATATTTACTGTCTCGTTCATATGTTTATTTATAATCCTTTTTCGCAAAATTAACCTTTTATTCCCCTATCTTGTCAAGATGCCGTGTTAAATAAGGTTTAATAATGTAAGCGTTTATTACCACGGCCTATCACTCCTGACTGAACGCATTCCAGCCCTGGGCCTTTATAGGTAATTCCTGACCGTCGCGCGTTACCATGGCGGCTCCGAGTTCAGGTTTGGTCACGTAACCTATCATACTGATTCCGGGAATTTTCTCCACTTTCTCGCGGTCGGTAAGTGGCACTGTAAACAGCAGCTCATAATCTTCACCGCCGTTCATGGCTGCCGTTACCAGATTCATGTTGAGTTCTTCGGCCATGGCCGCCGTCTGGTAGTCTATCGGTATGCGGTCCTCATACACCCGGCAACCCGTTTCCGATGCCTTACATATATGCAGCAGTTCCGATGAAAGACCGTCGCTAACATCCATCATGGATGTAGGTTCTATGCCGTGCTGGCGCAGGGCTTCCACCACATCCTTGCGGGCCTCAGGTTTCAGCTGGCGTTCCAGTATGTATTCCTTGCCTGAGAAATCGGGGGTGAATTCGGCTCCGGCATTCGCTCCTACGCAGTTCTCGCGCTCGAGCAGCTGCAGCCCCATATAGGCCGCTCCCAGGTCGCCGCTTACACAAATGATGTCGGTAGGTTTGGCTCCACCGCGTTTTATAGCCTTGCCGCGTTCACACTCGCCGAGGCACGTTACGCTTATCACCAGACCGGTTACCGATGCCGAGGTATCTCCTCCTACGAGGTCTACACCGTATATCTCGCATGCCAGTCTTATGCCGTCGTAGATAGCCTCGATGTTTTCAAGTGTGAACCGGCTTGAGATTCCCAAGCTCACGGTTATCTGGCGCGGCGTACCGCCCATAGCGTAGATGTCGCTGAAATTCACTATCGCGGCCTTATAACCCAAGTGTTTCAAAGGCACATACCTCACGTCGAAATGAATACCTTCAAGCAGGAGGTCGGTAGTTACAAGCACTTCCTTTTCGCCGTAATACATTATGGCTGCATCGTCGCCCACGCCGTGGACGCTCGACTCATTGCGCAAAGGAAAATCTTTGGTAAGTCTCTCGATCAGCCCGAACTCACCCAGGCTGGATATTTCTGTCTGCTTCTGCTCTGACATACAGTGATTATAATTCAATTCAAAAAAATACTCCCCCAATCATTTTAACAATTGAGAGAGCATAAAGGATAAACGACCCCGCCAAATATATTTGCCATCAATCCCTATTATTATCCGGGGTTTAGCAACCGCTTAACATATAAGTAACTGTGAAGAATAAATACACATATGAGAGGAACTCGTTTTTGAGGTAATTTAGCAAGCCGAGGAGGGCACAAAGCGCAGGCATTGCAACCAATGAGACCAAGTGAAAGTAATCCCAAAAGAAACCTCTCATATGTGTATTTATTTTCACAGCTACTTAGATTGTAAACCTACATAATATTGACCATAATCAAATTCCCTAATATCAACCCGTTCATTGCGCGGTCTCACTCTTTTCTCTTTTATCTTTTTACCTGGAGCATCAGCACTAACATCAGAATCCCTCCACCAATAATTTACATATCCAGACCAAATATTATCTTTATCCATAGCATAAGTGGCAACAACGAAACATGGAGTATTTGTCGGCGTTATTGCAAAACTTGCAGACTGAATGCATGGGGCCATCTTATCAGGATATTTTTCTATAGCATTTAATATGAAACGGGCTATATATGAGTACGGTTTGTCATAAAGTGTCATATCTTCCAATGTCTTACCAGACTGCGAAACATAATAGTATTCTTTTGTGTAGGCGTTAATCGTAGTTTTCCATGTCCATTGGCTACCGTTCCACTTTGGCCAACTGATTTTCGCCTCAGGCTGATTATAGGCACTTTTTGTTTTAACCGAAGTCTTTACAATATCTCCCCGCTTCCCATTAGAATCAAATCCCAATGTAATTATGACATATTCATAATCAGAAGTTAACCAGTTCTCACCATCGATAGACCCTACAGTATAAAAGTAATGGTGTGAATCTTCCACTGTCTGGGGCTTAAGGGATTTCAGTTCAGACTCTATTTCATTGTCAGTGTAACTCAAAGCCTTATTCTTTTCCATTAATGTCCAATAGAAGTAACTAACGTTTTTATCACATATAAAATTACACCCAATCTCATCACTCAATGCGACAATATCGTCAGGCGCAACATTGCAATTACTCTTAAATGCAGCATTTTGTGTTACATCTATTTCCTTTATAATATTACCTGCAGTTACTGTAACTTTTCCATTACGAATGGAAGAACTTAGGTTGTCTGAATTAACTGTAATGGAAATTGAACCATCACCATTACCAATTTTGGGAGAAATGTCAATCCAGTCACAGTCTGATTTCGTTGACCACTCATCTGTGCAAGTTACATTTACCCATTGATGCTCTCCGGCTGCACTTGAAAATTGCAGTTCCTGTGCGCTAAGGTTTAATATCTGTATTTCTTCGGGTTCATCTTTATCCGAAGAACATCCGGCAAAAAAGAATGCAAGCAAGAGTTGAGTTAAGGCCCAAAAGGTGCCTATTAATCTAAGTTCCATAATATTAACATGCATATCCCATTGTCCCGAATTGATATGCTATTGGCAGTTTTTGAGTAAAAAAATAGCGTGGAACAATGTCAGTTCATCTTGCTCAAGGCATCGCCAAACGCCATCTCTACGATAAACAGTCCACTCCCACGCCTTATCGAACATCTTTCCCTTGTCGGGAAATGGATATGCGACAGGTATGAGCGTTTTATTGACCGCTTAATCCCGTAGATCTAATAATTTGGCGATTTTAGAGCAAAGGATAAAGCTGAAAACGCTTTATAAATATGTAAAAACACTGAAACCAATAGGCTTCAGTGTGCAAATATAAAAAAATATTATGATTTACAGGGTTATACTTTAAATTAATTGATTAGGATTATTGGAATTATTGGAGGAATTGGAACTATTGGAGCTATTTGAGTTATTAGAACTATTGGGATGGCTCTGATTATTCCTATTGTTCCAATTATTCTGATTATTCCTATTGTTCTGATTATTCCAATTATTCTGATTATTCCAATTGTTTTGATTATTCTGATTGCTGCGGTAGTTGCGCCGGGCGGTGCTCATGGCTTCGCGGATGCCGCCGCTTTCAAGAAAACGGCGTTGCTGTGATATCAACATCCTATCAAGAAGATATTCCGTCTGAATTATCAAAGTGATGGCAAGATTACAGAACTCCTCTGCCGGGAGTCTGCAGCATAATTCTATATATTCCCTATCGAACTTATCGGTGCGTACATACTCGCGCAATTTCTTTATTCTGGGATGATCTTTAGACCATAACTGAAGATTTTTGAACAAAAGATAATCTGCATAATCTTCCTGCAATTCACACAGTGAAGCCCGCGCCACATTGGTAAGCTTAATTTCTGTTTCTTTGGATGTAGTGGCAGCCGCACTTCCTTCGACGATATTCTGCTTGCAACTACGTGCAGCTTGCTGCATCTGATCTATAGTACGTGAGCCGCGGGGCACGAAACGTTCCACAAAAATCTCTGTCATAACAGAGATTTTCTGCGCTAATTTAAAACACAACAGGTTGCGATAATCACCATTTGAATGCAAAAATTCACTCATGCCAATATCCCAAATTTCAATATTGAATATTATGAATTCAAATAACTCAGATTACTCAAATTACCCAAATTATTAAATTTCTGCCAAATATAACCAAATTCCTACTTCAATCCAAAAATCAGAAATAAAACAAAACGAAGACCGCGGAATGCGCACTGACTTCTTTACAAAGTCATAACGTATCCCGCGGATATCCCATTTTGTCCCTGTCTGGACAAAATTCCTAAAAGCGTCTCAATATCAAATCTTGCCTACCATCTTCTTGATGAGATTGGTCAGCACCGGCTGGGCCGTTACCGCGGCTTTCTGAACCTCTTCGTGTGTCGGCACTTCCTTTATATCCTTACCTCCGAGGTCGGTAATCACCGAAAGGCCGAACACTTTCATGCCGGCGTGGTTGGCCACGATTACCTCAGGAACCGTCGACATTCCCACGGCATCACCACCGATCACACGGAAATATTCATATTCCGCCGGAGTTTCGAATGTAGGACCTGCCGTGCCGACATATACACCATGCATGAGTCTTATACCCTCTTCGGCTGCGATACTGTCGGCCAATTCTATCAGCTTCGCATTATATGCTTCGGTCATGGCAGGGAAACGGGTGCCGAGTTCCTCGTAGTTCTTTCCGCGGAGCGGATTCTCGGGGAAAAGATTTATGTGGTCAGTAATCACCATCACATCACCAACCTTGAACTCCTTATTCATGCCGCCGGCGGCATTGCTCACAAACAGGGTCTCCACACCGAGCTGCTTCATTACGCGAACGGGGAATGTTACCTGCTTCATGTCGTATCCCTCATAATAGTGGAATCGACCCTGCATGGCCATTATATATTTGCCGCCTAAAGTTCCGAAAATCAGTTTGCCACTGTGTCCCTCCACAGTCGACACCGGGAAATCGGGTATTTCCTGATAGGGCAATGTAGCCGATATTTCGATATGGTTAACCAGATCGCCGAGACCGGTGCCGAGGATCACACCGATTTTAGGCATCTCGCCTACTTTATCTTTTATATAAGCTGCGCTGGCTTTGATTTTTTCAAGCATGTTATCCATAAGTACTCAATTTAAGTAAAATTAATTTTGTTTTTACAACCCCTTCCTCTTTCAGTAACAACCAAAAACGAAATATTACCGTGCTTCCCCGGACTATCCTATATTAACTTGAATCAATGTGGCTTTTTCTCTATCAATTCCTCGAGCGCAGGTATAAAATCCGAAGGATTGGCACCTACCGTAGCCATCTCGACATCTATCGGGATATAGAAAGTAAAAGGCTTCAGCTCTTTGGGATAATAGGGATTATACGCCAGACGCACGGCATCCTTTTCAGTAGTTATTATAATCTTCCGTTCGGCTTTCATTGTCTTGAACCGTGCCGCGATCTCCTGAATATCACGCCGGGTGAAGTCATGATGGTCCGGATAATGACTTACCCGGACTCTGAAAGGATATTTACGGAAATGCCTAACAAAACTTCTCGGATTGGCCACACCCGTCAAAAGCAACGCGGCGTCGCGCGTTCCGAGCGCGTCAAGATTGACGCTATATGGCGAATCATCGGGGAAACAGGGCTGTATAGGGGAATAGGCGTAACGGGTGAAATATAGCTTCTGAAAGCTTAACAGGTCAAGATGCTTGGCAACAAGTCTGCAATCAAGTGGCGACAGGTTGTCGGGACATTTTGTCACGACAACGATATCGGCTCTGTTGGCTTGTTCGGTGCTTTCACGCAATCTTCCCAAAGGAAGCAGATTGTCGGAATAGAAAGGCCGGCTATAGTCCGTAAGCAATATCGACACTCTGGGTTTCACATACCTGTGTTGAAAAGCATCATCAAGAAGTATCAGCTGCAGGTCAGGGAACAGTCTCATTAGCTCACGAATGCCGTCGGCGCGTTTCTCGCAAACCGCCACCTTGGTTCTGAAACCATACTTACGGTATATCTGCATGGGTTCGTCGCCGATCATATCGGGAGTACTGTGATTGTTGGCAAGCACGAAACCTTTGGTCTTCCGTTTATACCCACGCGACAATACGGCCATACTGTATTTGCGACTGAGATGATCCACAATATATTCCACATGCGGAGTCTTGCCCGTTCCTCCGACAGTCAGATTTCCGACACTGACCACAGGTATCGGGAACGTCTCCTCCTTCAGGACACCGCTGTCGAACAACTTGTTTCTTATCCAAGTGCCGGTGCCGTACGCCCATGACAATGGAGTCAGGGCATATCTTACCAGCCTGTCGCGCATCTCATTTTTGTCGCTTGTGGCACTCATATTCTATTTCTATTCTCTCCCTTCCTTATTCCTGACCCGGTTATAATCTAACTTTCACTTCAAGGGCCCGTGCCTGAACAGGCTTACGGCTCAGTATCTCCATGCCCTGTTGCATTATCTCGCGCTCTTCCTCATGAGCTTTCAGATAAGATTCCACGACATCTCCGAGCCCCAAAGCCTCGCCAAGAGGTATCATATCCCAGAATGAAGGTTCAAACTGAGGATAGACCGCTATATCGTAGTTATCTTTCAGATCCGCTTTACCGGCCACCCATTCCATTGCATCGGCAAGGCCTCCAAGCTGGTCTACAAGCCCGATTTTTTTAGCTGTAGCACCATCCCATACCCTTCCTTCGGCTATACGAAGCACTTTCTGGATCGGCATGTTTCTGCCCTTTGCCACTCTCTCGGTAAACTGCTTGTAGCCGCGTTCTATGTAGGCTTGCAATTCGGCATGCTTCTTTTCTCCTACCGGCTCGAATAGAGTAGGCATCATTGAACCGGGGTTGGTCGACACATTTTGTGGATTCACCCCCAACTTGGCCATCAGTCCGGAGATTTCCGGGAAAAGTCCGAATATACCTATCGAACCGGTTATGGTCATCGGATCCGCGAAGATTCTGTCGGCATCACAAGATATCCAATAGCCACCCGACGCGGCGTAGTCTCCCATCGAGACCGCGAAAGGCTTGCCTTGTTTCTTGAAATAAGCCAAAGCGTCGCCTATCTGGTCGCTGCCGAATACGGAACCTCCGGGAGAGTTCACACGCAACACCAGACCCTTTACATTCTTGTCTTCCGCCAGTTTGATTATAACTGGCACAAGCTTCTCGCAGTCGATACCGTTACGGCTTCCCTCGGCAATCTCGCCCGTGGCATAGAGGACCGCAACCTGACGTTTGCTTTGGTATGCGGCGCCCCACGGAGTGGAACCCAATATATCCTGAACGCCCGCGAACTGGAGTTTGTCGGGGTCTTGTCCGGAGACACGCCCGAGTATGCGATCCATTTCGGGCTTGTATACAAGACGGTCTACAAGTTTATATTTCACCATTTCCTCAACCGGCATCAGAGACACCATGCCTCGGGCCATCAGCGAATCAATCACAGCCTCCTTTATCTTTCGGTTAGAAGCGATGTTCTTCTTGATATATCGCCACATGTTACCATAAAGTGTGTCGAGCTGCGCACGTGCCGGTTCCGACATGTTGTCTGCCGTATACGGCTCTACGGCAGACTTGAACGTACCGACTTTGCAGACGGTGAACTTTATTCCCAATTTGTCGCAAAGCCCTTTGAAATAGAGCGAGGTACCACCTACTCCGTGAAGGTCGAGCATGCCGGCAGGATTGAGGAATATGGAATCGGCGGCAGAGGCCACATAGTAGTCGCCCTGGCCTAATCCGTCGCCGTAAGCATATACTTTCTTTCCGCTCTTCTTGAAATCCTTCACGGCTTCAAGCAAAGCGTTGAGGGTTGCCGGGGCGGCGCTCACTCCGTTACATTCCAGATAGAGCACCTTCACGTTCTTGTTGTTCTTTCCCTCTTTGAGAGCCTGAACTATCATGTTGAGAGGCATCGGACGATCTACATCACCTTGAAGCAACGATCCGGGATCTATCTCGCGGGATACCTCGGTCTCGATAATTTCGCCACTCAGCGACAGTTTGAGTATACTTCCGCTCTTCACGCCGCTCGTGATTTCGGCACTCCCGAGACGCGATGCGATACCTATTATGACAAACATCACGGCAAAGCCGAAAAGCGCCAATGCCACCCATGCGCCCACAAACGACGACAGGGCATTCATAAAGAATTTTTTCAACATATATACTCCCCTTTTCCTCTGTTGTTATTGTTCTGTTTTACTTGATAGGATTCTCCTTGCCTCCGGAACCCAAGCCATAGCGGCTCAACGGCCACAAACCTCAGCTATGACTTTCTTTATGTCGGCTGCCAGAGCATCGGCCTTTTCCATAGTGGAAGCCTCCGAATAGATTCGTATGATAGGTTCAGTATTCGACTTACGCAGATGCACCCAACAGTCGGCGAAATCGATCTTCACTCCGTCGATATCGGTTACCTCCTCATTGGAGTATTTTTTCTTTATCTCGTTCAATATCGCATCTACATCCAGATCCGGCGTAAGTTCTATTTTGTTTTTGGCAATGGCATACTGCGGATAAGTGGCTTTGAGTTCGCTTACCGTCTTACCCTCTTTAGCAAGAAGAGTCAGGAAGAGAGCCACGCCGACAAGCGCATCACGACCATAATGAAGTTCCGGATAGATAACCCCTCCGTTGCCTTCGCCACCAATGACAGCACCGGTCTCTTTCATTTTAGCCACTACGTTCACCTCACCTACGGCAGCCGGCGAATATTCGCATCCGTGAGCGCGGGTTACGTCGCGCAAAGCGCGCGACGAGCTGAGGTTCGACACCGTGGAGCCCGGGGTATGGCGCAATATGTAGTCGGCCACAGCTACAAGTGTATATTCCTCTACAAACATCTCGCCATTTTCCATTACTATAGCCAGGCGGTCCACATCGGGGTCGACTACAAAGCCTACATCGGCTTTGCCTTCCTTCATCAACGATGCTATCTGGCCTAAGTTCTCCGGTATAGGTTCCGGAGTATGGGCGAAACGGCCGGTGGCCTCGCAGTTCAGTTCTATCACCTCCTTCACACCCAACTCGCGCAGCAGACACGGAATCACAATGCCACCTACGGAATTGACGGCATCCACAGCCACACGGAATCCGCTCTTGGCTATGGCCTCGCAATCTACCAACTTAAGATTCTTGACCATCTCGATATGACGCTCGCCCCAGGTCTCGTTTTTGTATTCATGGCCGAGTTCCATAACTGTGGAGAATGTGAATTCTTCGCTTTCGGCAAGCGCTATCACCTCCTTGCCGGCCTTGTCGGTCAAGAATTCCCCGTTGCTATCAAGGAGCTTGAGGGCGTTCCATTGCACAGGGTTGTGGCTTGCCGTTATTATGATGCCTCCGGCGGCATTTTCGCCTACCACAGCCAATTCTGTGGTTGGAGTCGTGGCGAGACCTATGTTCACCACATCGAAACCCATAGCCATCAAGGTTCCCGTAACGAGATGACATACCATCTCACCGCTGAGGCGGGCATCGCGTCCCACAACTATACGACGAGGTTTCCCTTCGCTATGACGTGATATGTAATCGGCATATGCTGCCGTGAATTTCACTACGTCAACTCCGCCGAGGCCTTCTCCCGAACGGCCCCCGATGGTTCCCCTGATTCCCGATATCGATTTGATAAGTGACATTTGCTTGATTGGTTATGTTACGAAATCCGGGCTGTGCGCCAACCCGGCATCAACTGGTTAATATTCCGGTTTAAGATACTTCACATTAAGAGCATAAGGAACACACTCGGACTGGTCGATGGAAAAACCTTTGTTGGATTTGAGTACCAGATTCACCTCGCTATGATAATTGAGATATTTCAACGGTTCCTGAAGACCCTCTCCGAACAAGGCCCCGTTGGTGTTCGAGGTATTGCCGAATGTGAAATAATAGTCGCTCAATGTGCCTGTCTGTTCGTTCGAATCCGTATCGGCCGCTCCCAATTCCCATAGATTGCGTATGTTACGCCGTGAATACATAAAGTACACTTTGTCGCCTTCTTTCACTTTCTGGCCTTCGTCGCCTTTCGAGAGCACCTGCATGTACACAAATCCGTCTTCATCCATCTTGTAGTAGGGAGCGTTGTCGCCGACCTCGAAGTCGCCGTTTTCAGGCAATTCATTGCACACCCTATGGTTGGAAAGATACCAGTTCACGGCTTTTTCCTCGCTACGCAACATGTCGGAATAACTTTCCGACTTGCTGCATCCCACGGTAACGGCCGCAGCCGCAAGCAACAATCCGCTTATAGCGGGCATTCTCCATTTTTTAATCAATATACTTATGTATGTTTTCATTTCCGTTCAAATATCTACAGCGTCCATCTGCCTGGGCAGATAGCGGTCATAAGATGGCAACGCTTCTATCAAGATACGGCGGCATTCCTCAAGAGTACCCTGAAATTCCGCGCCGGCGGCCATAATGTGGCCTCCCCCTCCAAAAAGGTCTTCGCATATTTTCGATACCGGGAAGTTTCTTACCGAACGCGCCGATACCTTCACACAATCGTCATCCTGCCTAAGGAAGAATGAATAAATCACCCCCCGTATCTCCAGAGGTTTGTTGACTATACCTTCGGTATCACCTTTCTGGTAATGGAACCGCTCCAGCTCCTCCTTGCAAAGCGTGGTAACCGAAGCATGATGACGTTCCAGTATCTCCATCTTCTCGGCCAGGGTATATGCTTCGAGTTTGAGCGACCAGTAACTGCGCGTTTCAAGCGCCTCTTTCACTATGCGGGTCTTGTCGGCCCCCTTTTCAAGAAGCTTGACAAGTATCTCGTATATGTCTGGATTCTTTACGTTGACCGCGAAATTGCGAGTGTCGGTCACCATCCCTGTCAGAAGACAGGTGGCGCAATCCAGATTCATGTCGAGATACAGACCGAGTGCGGCATATACCCTGAATGCTACCTCGCACGCACTCGACATTTCAGGATACGAGAATGTTATATCCGCGAAATCGTCAGGTTGCTGATGATGGTCAATCATGACCTTCGGGCATGATGCGCACTGCACGACCTCTTCCAGCCGTCCCTGGCGCGACGGTTTGTTGAAATCGCAACATATCAACAATTCGGCCTCTCCGATAACGTTCCTTACATACTCTTCATGCTGGGTGTTTATCGCTATATCCCTGAATCCGGGAAGGAAAGCCAATGAACGTGGCGGTTGGTCAGGTACGACTACCGTTACCTCCTTGCCCAATTGACGCAACAGATGCATCGTGCCAAGGCAACTCCCTATGGCATCGCCGTCGGGACGCATGTGGCACGTTACCACCACCCGGCTTACACGGGGCAGCAGTTCGGCTAAACGCCTTACTTCTTTGTCATCTATCAGTTTATCCATATCAATACGCATGGCCGCGTCCGCTTCCGGAAGTATCCGGGTCGCACACGCGCTCTTTACGTCAATTTACAAAGTTATCATATTTCCAATCTCTATCAAAATTTCTTTGTAAATTTGTACGGAACTTTAGAACCGAATATTTTGAGAGTGCACCAATATTGACGCCATCATAGAAAAGATAGGCATCCAAGTCAAGCGCCTGAAAAAACAGAAACGCTCTGTGATAAATGAAGTAATCATCGACAAACGCTCCATAATAAACGACCAATAAGCCATGCTGGAACCGAAATTTGTAGAGACACTACTTTCAGACATTGAAAGCGACCGAATAGAACGGACGATTTCAACGACAAACACCGATAAATTCGGTCAGGCCATCTGCGCTTTTGCCAATGACCTGCCTAATCATAATTTACCGGGGTATCTGATAATTGGTGCTGACGATAAAACCGGGAAAGTCAATGGTTCAATAAAGATCACCGACCAACTTCTTCAGAATCTCGGAGGGATAAAGACCGATGGTAAGCTACAGCCCCAGGTGAGCATGACTGTTGAGAAAGTTTCTCTTCCGGAAGGAGATGTCGCCGTAGTGACAGTGCAACCGTGCCACTTTACGCCGGTTCGCTATGAAGGACGTATATGGGTGCGCACCGGGCCGCGCAAGTGCATCGCGTGTGAAGCGGATGAAAAACTGCTACTTGAAAAACGCACAAGTAGGATGTTGACATTTGACGCTCTTCCATGTTTCGATGCCACTGTTGAAGATATCGATATCGCCGCTTTCCGTCAGATATATCTCCCTAAAGCTTTTCCCGATGATGTACTGAGAACCGACAATCGTACGGTCGAGCAGCAAATGCAAGCTCTCGGTTTTTTTAACGTGAAGTATAACTGCCCTACTTTTGCAGGAATCATTATGTTTGGCAAACGCCCCGAACAATTTCTGCCGGGAAGTTATGTGCAATATGTTCGTTTCAGTGGCTTTGACCGTGCCGGAGAAATCAAGAGTGAATACAAGTTTGCCGGAAATCTGGTCAAGATTCTCTTCCAACTCGATACATTCGTGGATGCTACGATTACGAATCGGAGGCCGGTACCGGTGTCGGCGCTTCGTGAAGAAATGGTCGTAGACTACCCGCACTGGGCTACCCGCGAACTTCTTATGAATGCCATCTGCCACAGAGATTATGAAGGCAACGGTCCGGTGCAGTTCTATCAGTATGACGACCATATCGAAATAATGAATCCCGGCGGTCTATATGGCAAAGCCACACCAGAAAACTTCCCACATGTCAACGATTACCGTAATGGCGTTGTGGCCGAAGGCATGAAGGTCCTTGGATTTGTGAACCGTTACAGTCGTGGAGTTCAGGCCGTTCAGGATGAACTTAGAACCAATGGTAATGGAGAGGCGGACTTCAAACTCCATCTCGGTACCGCTTTTCTTGTAATTGAAAACATTGCAAATAAAGAAGCAACCAAAGAATCAATAAAAGAGACTGAAAAACCGATAAAAGAAGAGGGTAAACCGATAAAAGGAGAGAAAAAACCGATAAAAGAGACTGAAAAACCGATAAAAGAAGAGGGTAAACCGATAAAAGGAGAGAAAAAACCGATAAAAGAAGAGAAAAAACCGATAAAAGGAGAGGGTAAAGAATTAAAGAAAACACTAATAGAGGTGTTGGAGTTAATGCGTAATAATCCGAAAATAACATATGAGGGAATTGAAGAGAAACTTGGTATTAAGAAAACTGCAATATTAGGACGTGTCAAAAGGCTAAAGGAATTGGGCCTCTTAAAACGTGAAGGTGGTCGTTCCTCCGGCGTGTGGATTGTGATTGAATGATTCTTATTTTCAGCTCATCCACCCGACAGCATTTGATGACATCCCACTTCATATTCGCTATTTCCGGAGTTCTTTGTAAATTTGCAATCACATTTGAAAACAGACAATGAATACACGCGAACAGAAACTACAGGCTTTCGGCAGGCTTCTCGATGTTCTCGACGAGCTGCGCGTAAAATGCCCTTGGGACAGAAAGCAGACTTTCGACTCCCTGAGGCCCAACACTATAGAAGAGACTTTTGAATTGACCTCGGCACTCGCCGAACATGACCTTCCGAATATCCGCAAGGAGTTGGGAGATGTGCTCCTGCATGTTGTTTTCTATGCTAAAATAGCGTCTGAAACCAACGATTTCGATATCGCCGACGTGTGCGACTCTCTCTGCGAAAAATTGATTTTCCGCCACCCGCACGTTTTCGGAAACGTTTCGGCCGAAGATGCCGATACAGTTTCGCAGAACTGGGAGCAAATCAAATTAAAGGAGAAAGAGGGCAACAAATCGGTACTCGGGGGAGTACCACAGGCCCTTCCGGCTCTGATCAAGGCTAACCGCATACAGGAAAAAGTACGCAACGTAGGGTTCGACTGGGAAACGCCATCCCAGGTATGGGACAAGGTGAAAGAAGAGGTTGCGGAAACAGAGGCCGAAATCGAAAATAAGAACCCCGACGGAATCGAAGCCGAATTCGGCGACCTTCTCTTCTCCGTAATCAACGCCGCCCGTCTTTATGGCGTGAACCCGGAAAACGCTCTCGAACGTACCAACCGCAAGTTCATAAAACGATTCAACTATCTCGAGAAGACAGTCAACGAATCGGGACGCAACCTCAAGGATATGTCTCTTGCCGAGATGGACGCTATCTGGAACGAAGCCAAGAAACTTTCCTGATGATTCTTTGCATTACAGAGAAACCGAGTGTGGGGGCCGACATCGCGCGCATTCTCGGAGCGAACGTAAGGCGCGACGGTTATTTCGAAGGTCCGGAGTATTGTGTTACCTGGACTTTCGGACATCTTTGCACGCTCAAGGAACCTGCGGATTACACCCCCTCTTGGAAACATTGGTCGCTCTCTTCGCTACCCATGATTCCACCGCGTTTTGGAATTAAAATCATCGACCAGCCTTCCATCCGCCATCAGATGGAGGTAATCTCTTCGCTTATCCAGAAAGCCGACAAACTTGTAAACTGCGGCGATGCCGGCCAGGAAGGAGAGCTGATTCAACGTTGGGTAATGCAGAAAGCAGGCTGCAACATACCGGTGGAGCGTCTGTGGATCTCATCGCTCACCGACGACGCTATACGCGAAGGGTTCGCGAAACTCAGACCGCATGCCGACCTTGATCCCCTATACACCGCCGGTCTATGCCGTGCCATCGGCGATTGGGTGCTCGGCATCAATGCCACTCGGCTTTATACCCTGAAATATGCCAAAGACCGTCAGATACTTTCTGTAGGAAGAGTGCAGACCCCAACCCTCGCGTTGGTGGTCAGCAGACAGAAAGAAATCGAGAATTTCGTTCCCAAAGATTCATGGGAGCTGAAAACCACATACCGGCAGACGGTTTTCTCGGCATCCGTAAAACCTTACGCGACTGAAGAGAAAGGTCTTCCGGAAGTAGAACGGCTGAAAGCCTTTCCGCTCATAGTATCAGATGTATCGAAAAAGAAGGGCAAGGAGGGTGCTCCAAAACTCTTCGACCTTACATCTCTGCAGGTAGAGGCAAACCGCAAATTCGGGCTGTCGGCCGACATGACTCTGAAAACGGTGCAAAGCCTATATGAGAAGAAAGTAAGCACATATCCACGTGTCGACACCACATACCTTACCTATGATATATATAAGAAGTGCGGCCCGGTGCTGAATTCCCTCACTCAGTATTCCTCTCTTCTTCAGCCGCTGCGTGGGAAACCGTTGCGCAAAAGCAAGAAGGTGTTCGACAATTCAAAAGTTACCGACCACCATGCCATAATACCTACCGGACAACCCCTGCCGCAAGGGCTTTCCGACACCGAACAGAAAGTATTCGATCTCATCGCCCGTCGGTTTATAGCGGCTTTTTACCCGGACTGCGAGTTCGAACAGACCACCGTAAAAGCGAAAGTCGACAATGTCGATTTCAAAGCCTCCGGCAAGGTGATTGTAAACCCCGGATGGAAAGCCGTCTACGCCTCGGATACGAAAACCGAAAGAGCGCAGGACGCTGCGCAAGATGACTCCTCCGATCAGGATGCTACTTTGCCATCGTTCACTCCCGGAGAACAGGGTCCACACTCTCCATTTCTCGGTAAGAAAACTACCCAGCCCCCGAAGTATTATACCGAAGGAACTTTGCTGAAAGCGATGGAAACTGCCGGAGCCTCTGTGGAAGACGAGGCCCTTAGAGAAGCCCTTAAGGCCAACGGCATCGGTCGCCCTTCGACCCGCGCTGCCATAATAGAGATTCTATATAAACGCGGCTACATAGTTCAGGAACGCAAATCACTGAGAGCTACCGAAGCCGGAGTGGAACTTATCGGAATCATACATGAAGAGTTGCTCAAAAGCGCGAAACTGACCGGTATATGGGAGGGTAAGCTAAGAGAAATAGAGCGGGGGGAATACTCGGCCCAGAAATTTCTTGAGCAACTTAAGGCTATGATTCACAAAATCACACTTTCGGTAATTCAGGATTCCTCAAAACGCACCATAGAGACAAGTCAGGGCCAGACACCCGACAAAGCAAAGCCAAAAGGGAAAAAGAGCAAGGCTAAAGCAGACACCACGGATAAGAAGAATCAAGGGAATGACAATGATAAAAACTGATAGAGCGCTCAAAAACATATTACCATTTATTTTTGTTGCCACATAGAATTATAAGGAATGACAATGACAATCGTAGCTATATCGGTCAATATGGCCATACAATATACCGCCGTGGCGTTATTGCTTCTTACCGCGGTGGGTTATCTCGTCATTAAGATATACCGTCGTCGCAAATCGGGAGCTGACTGCGGATGCAACTGCGGATGCGGCTCCTGTCAGCTTAAAAACAGTTGCAACAGTCCCGACAAAATTTCTAAATCATCAAAAAAGCGGACAAAATCATAGCTTCAATCTCTCAAAACACATATACACCATATACCATACCGCGATCTGACTCACATTGCAAGCAGGTCGCGGTATTATTTTTATACATTTAAAATACATTACCGTTCTTCATCAGATTTTCTTTGGTTATTAACACTTAAACACGACCTTTAATAATATTACATTTTACCTACAAATTTTAAATTTATATAATTTTTATCAACACAAACTCAAAATTAAATTTCATCATTCTATCATACCCCCCCCCCATTTAATTAGCATATTGTTAATATATAACAATTTCTCAATCTTTTTACTTGTTTACAATAATATTTATATATTTGCACTTGTTCCGGATTAAAAAGTGCGGGACACAGATAAGCGGACTTACTGTCAAAGTCAGCTTTACATAAAACCAAACAAAGATCTAAATCTATTTAATAGTATGACTAACCGATATTTAAGCCGCATGGCGTTGGCAGCTCTGATTATCGCTGCAGGGTCGTCGGCTGCATGGGGCAAACCGGCTTCGCGAAGAACGGTAGACGTTGTCCAACCGGACGGCTCAACCGTAGCGATAAGGACAATAGGCGATGCTTTTCATCATTACAACATCACCTCAGACGGCTTCCCGGTAATTCATCATCCCGATTATGGCACCGTTTACGCACGACTTCATGCCGACGGCCAAATCGAACCTACCGAAATTATCGCCCACAATCCGGAAGCACGTACCGACAATGAACTGAAACTTATATCCACTCTTACCAACGATACGGAAGAACTAAACGGAATCTCTGCCGCGGCACGTAATCTCCGCCGTGGTCCCGGACTGAAAAGCGACAACTTCCCCACCAAAGGCAATCAACATGCTCTGGTGATTCTTGTGGAGTTTCAGGATATGAAATTCGACACATACAACAAGGACCGATATAAATATAGCACATACTCCGACTCTGACAACCCTGTATTCCAATACTGGCACGATATGCTGAATCTCGAGGGATTCAACGGATTCGGAGGCACCGGTTCATGCCGTGACTGGTTTCTACAGAATTCAGCCGATTCCGACGGTAACCCTCAGTTCGACCCGTCGTTTGACCTTTTCGGGCCTGTAACACTTCCTGACAATATGGAGGTTTATGGACGCAATGACAACTACAATAACGACATCAACCCCCAGAAAATGGTGATCGACGCCTGCCATCTACTTGATGACCAGATAGATTTCTCCATCTACGATACCAACGGAGACGGCGAGGTCGACAATATTTTCATCTTTTACGCGGGTTACGGCGAAGCGGATTCAGGCACAAAGTATCCCGATACCATATGGCCCCATTCATGGGACTTGACCAAGAATAATGAAGAATTCGTGCTCGATGGAGTGAGGATAAACCATTACGCATGTTCCAACGAAACCGATTATTTCATGAACCGTCCTGACGGTATCGGAACTTTCGTTCATGAATTCAGCCATGTGCTCGGTCTTCCTGACCTCTATGCGACCGAAAAAACCGGAGCATACACTCCCGGAGAATACTCGGTGCTCGACTACGGACCTTATAACAACAACGGACGCACACCGCCGAACTATTCCGCCTACGAACGTTATGCCCTTGACTGGCTCACACCAGAAGAGTACGACCTTTCAGGAGAATATGAATTAGGCAATCTGGCAGACACAAACAAAGCGTTCATCGTGCGTACCGCGCAGCCTGAAGAATACTTCCTTATCGAGAACCGACAGCAATCGGGATGGGATATTTATCTTCCGGGCCACGGCATGATAATATGGCATGTAGATTACGATCCGGCTATTTTCAAGCAGAACATAGTCAACAACACACCAAATCATCAGCATGTCGATCTCGTGGAGGCCAACAGACGCTATCAGTCGAAATATGCCGAAGGTCATACATTCCCGGGAGCGAACAACGTTACAAGCTACAATTTCGCTGACTGGAACCGTAAGGATTGCGGCGTATCGTTCTCCATGATATCCGAACTGAACGGAATAATACACAAAACCGTGGAGGTATCTGAATCAGGCATAGCCCCCATTCTTCCCTATATTGACAAGGAAGATTCAGGAAATGCCATGATATACAACCTTCAGGGAATGCCGGTTTCCGACCCTCGTCCCGGCGACATAGTTATTTGCCGCGGGCGTAAGGTAATGGTACCCCGTCATTAATCAGTAACCTACTTTTATATATTAATCAACGTATTACACATCATGAAGAAAACACTGACAATAGCAGCTACCCTGACACTGTTCATTCTGGCTGCCATGGCCAAGGACTTCATTATCGAGTTGAAGAGCGGAGAGCAAGTGCGCCTACGTGTCGACGACATCGAGGAAGTCCGTTTCGATGCAGATTTGGCCGAAGTCGAGCTTCCCGCCGACCCATACCCGTCGGCCACGGACTTCGCCCATCGCAATCTTATAATGGACCACACCGGTACCAAGTGCGTACACTGCCCTCTTATGGTGATGGCTCTTGACGAACTGGCCGCAGACCCTGAATATGCCGGCAAATTCACTCTGGCTGCCGTCCATTCTTACGATGGCGACCCCATGGGTAATGCTCTCACTCAGGAAATATCGAAGGTTTATATGAACGGCACCGGGTACCCTTACGCCAATGTCAACCTAAAAAAAACAGGACACGGAGCTACCTCAAACTATCGGGCTATCGCAGACAGATTGCGTGAAACGCTTTCTGCCGAGAACGCGGCCACCACCCCTTCAGGCATATCTTCCGCCGCACACCTTCAGGGGAATACCCTTAAACTCACCCTCTCGGCGAAGGCAGCTGTAGACGGTAAATACCGTATAGGAGCCATGCTGCTCGAAAACGGTATCACCGCACGCCAGGACAACAGTCATACAGACGTTACAGGAGACCGCGATTTCAATACCCACAACAATGTGGTGCGCGCAATCATAGGCCGCGATACCGACGGGGAGTTCAGCGGTATCAATCTCGGAACCCTCAAAGCGGGCCAGTCCGAATGGACCAACCAGACCATTGAGCTGGAGAAGGGATGGAAGGCTGAGAACTGTCGTCTGCTCATCTATGTATCGCAGCTTATCGACGGCAAATATGTATGCGTAAATTCCGCTTATGCTCCAATCGACGGAGAATATGCCTTCGAATATAGCTCAGACAAACCGGGTACAGATACTTATGTAACCCTGTCAAGACAGCTTGTAAATGCAGACGCCAACGGTGGCGACTATAACGTGCCATTCTCTCTTGCCATCGGATCCGAGATAGAAAAAATCTCACTAAGTACCAATGTGGATTGGATAAAAGATCTGAAAATCACTGGCCTTAAAATATCCTTCACGGCAGATATCAACGAATCAGATGTTACACGCAGCGGCCGCATTACAGTAACTTACGGCGATTGCCGTCCTATCGACATATCTGTACAGCAACAGGCGGCCGGCTCATCGCAAGAAGATTATTTCATAATCGAGACTCAGGTTATCTCTCCCTATTCGGCAAGCGTTACTTATAATCCCAACGGTTATGAGGGAGGGTATGTCCACCTTGTG
Organism: uncultured bacterium; assembly: GCA_905214715.1. Taxonomy (GTDB): domain Bacteria; phylum Bacteroidota; class Bacteroidia; order Bacteroidales; family Muribaculaceae; genus Lepagella. The sequence goes on from CAJMMT010000020.1 coordinate 38,772, forward strand.
GCAAAAGCCTCCGTTATAGATGCGTATATCGAGGCAGGAAACATCCAAGGCTGGATAGACGGCGACATAGCATGGCTACACGATGTAGCGGATGCAAACGGCTTGACTTTCGAGGAACTTCTTTCCATTTATAAGCAGGCATACTCTACCGGAGGCGGCGAACCTGTTACCGTTACCTATCGTGATCTGGAAAACAATACCGATTATTACGCATATTGCTACGGTCTTACCACCGACGGACGTGTAACAACTGAATTCTACAAACAGAAATTCACCACCTCTATCGTCAGCGGTGTGGACCTATCTCTCTCCGCTTCCATATCAGACATAGGAACAGACTCTGCCAAAGTCGTCGTAACACCATCTGACAACGATGTCACCTATTACTGGACATATGTTACGGAAATGGATATGGCCAAGTATGATCTGAACGAGATTATGGACAACATGATTCAGAACATCAAGTATGCCATATCCACGGGTGCCGACATATATGACATAATCCATATGGGACCTTCCGCCGAAAACATGACCAATCTATGGAAAGGAACCAAGTATTATCTGGTAGGTTGGGGTATGGACGAAATGGGTACTCCTACTACAGAACCAATGCAGTTCGGAGAATTCAGAACCCTCTCGGCACAGGTTTCGGATAACTGCACTTTCAAACTCGATACTCCTGAAATAAGAGACAACGACATACTGCTGCACATCAAGCCCTCTAAAGACAATGTAAGATATTATGCAGCATTTGTCGAAGAGAGCAAATGCTACGGATACAACGACGAGCAGATGGCACAGCGTCTCATAAACATGGAGAAAGAACGTTTCGAATCAGGATTCTACGGCAGCGGAGCCAGCTGGGATACTGTAGACTGGATGCTAAATGGAGAACAGACCAAGTGGGGACGTAAAGACCTGTTGTGGACTTTCTCGCCGAACCACACATATCGGATTTTCGTATTCGGTGTCGATGCCAATGGAGAGCGCAATACAGAGATAGCTGTAATTGACCGCACGACTCTCGCACCTCCTTCATCAGACATGACTGTCGACATAGAACTTACCGACGCCACATGGGATTATGGTACCTTCACTTTCACTCCATCTAACGATGAGGAATATTACATACCACTCCTCGTAGCTACCGAAGAGCTAAAGTATATAACGAAAGAGGATGGTACTCTCGACGAAGAAATGCTTTGCAATGAGATAGAGCATTACTACGATGAAACCCCCAACTACTACACTCACAGCGGCAAATACACCCAGCAGTTCCGCTGGACTTCCGATAAGGATTATACCATGCTCGTTTGCGGATGGTCCGGAGGCAATACCACTCATTTCTTCCGCTATGACACCCACACTCCGAAGCTTGAGTTCAATGGCGAAGGCGATGTGGAATGCAAATATGAGCTGTTCGATGCTTCCGAGCTTGCAGAAATAGACTACAACCGATGGAAAGACTATCGCGGATATGTAGTTATTCGTCTACAGTTCACACCCAATGATAAAGCTACATATTACTGCGGCGGCGTATGGATGCCGGTTGCCACTTACGAGGATAACGGTGGTGTAGACTATCTGGTAACTCTCGACCAAAATCCGGATGTAAGTATCGTAAACCGTCCGACAGCGATGTACCGAACTCTCGGTTACAACACTGAATATTCTCTTAGTTATTTCGCCAAAGACAAGGAAGGGCGCTTCGGTCCATGGCATTACATCGAATTTACTCCCAAACGTGGAGAGAACATCGACGAGCCTTACGACTTCTGGTCGAACCCCAGCCAGGCTCCTTCATATGTTGTTGCAATCTCCCCGGAAGGTGAAATGGAAACCATCTCCAAGCCCGCAGGTGCTCCCGACCTCATGCAGGGTCGCCTTGACGGAGCGAAAACAACTCGCATCGACAACAAAATGAACGCAACCGAATCTCTCGGACGCAATTGACATAACCGATTTCCCGGGGAAGTGATAGCGCATCCCCGGGAAATCTCCAAAATCGTATATATTCACTAACCAATACGCAATGATATGAAAAAACACGTATTGCTATCAGCCTTGGCACTGTTTGCTTCTACAGTGATGGCCGATACCATTCAGTTAAGCGTCAACAATTCCAACGGCGAGCACACCGTCTACAATGTAGACGACCTTGTCAACATCACTTTCGATGGCGACGACATGGTTATCCAACACGCCAATGGATCTGACCGTCATCTTATCGACAACATCGAAGACATGATCTTCGGAACCGTATCAGGGATTGAGGAAGTTCGCGACTTTGATCTTAACGACGGTCTTAATGTCGCCATCCGCGGCAATATCCTTACCGCCACCCTCCCCGACGGAGAAATAACACTTCGTGTATTCGACATCAACGGCCGTGCCGTAGACACATCCTCGTCGCGTTCAGAGATATCTTACGACCTTGCAGAGCTTGCCAAGGGCACCTACATTATAATGGTGAACGACAAAGCCCTGAAATTTATCAGGTAATTATCTAAAAACTAATCTAAACATCAAATCATGAAGAAATATTTTATCGGCGCCCTTGCGATAGCAGCCCTTGGTGTTTCCGCCAAAACTCTCGTGGTACATCTCAACTCCGGAGAAACCCAAAAATATGAAATATCCGAAATAGCAAAAATGTCGTTCGAGGAGTCTCAGCTTCCTCCTGAAACGTTTGTTTCGCTCGACAGTTTCACCGACCCAGTTTTCCGCGCGGCTGTAGCCACAGCCGATGCCGACGGAGATAATCAGCTTTCAGAATCGGAAATAGCTACCATTACCGAGATTAACCTTTCAAGTTCCGAGATTGCCTCTCTTGAAGGCATCGAGCACCTGATCGCTCTGAAGACCCTGAATCTGCAGAGCTGCTCAGGCCTTACTGAGGTAGATCTCACAGGAAAAGTTCCCGGGCTCCAGCTTCTTCAGGTAGGTTTCTGCTCCAACCTTAAGAATCTTGTTCTCGGTGAAAAGCCTGTGCTCACCGAAGTATACGCTATGTTTACCGGTCTTTCATCTATCGATGTTACAGGTGCTGAAGCGCTGGAATATATCACTGTTCAGGACGCGAAAATCGAGAATATCGTAATGAACGGTCTAACTAAACTCAATACATTCAAGGCCGGAGGAAGCACACTGAAAAGCATCGATCTGAGCGGTTGCGACAATCTGATGGATATAGGTATCTATAGTGCGTCAAACATGGAGTCTTTCGACTCTTCCCTCTTCCCGAATCTGGAAACCCTCGCGTTTGAAGGCAGCAAAGTTACCCGTTTCGTAACAACAGGAAATCCAAAACTGAAATATCTTTCCCTTAACTCAAGCTCAAACCTTTCCTATGTGGATGTAAGCAAGAGCCGCAAGCTGAACACTCTTTCCTGCAGCTATTGCTACACATTGGCTGAAGGTGAAGAAAACGTAGTTCTCAGCGAAGGACAGACCATAGCCAACATGAATGGTGTAAACTCGTGGAACATCACACGCGTTCCTTACGAATGGCCTGAGGATATCGCGACTGAACTTGCCGATGAAGATTTCCGCAACCTTATGATCGAAATTGCCGATACCGATAAGGATGGCAAGATTTCTAAAGACGAGGCCCTCGCCGTTACTTCGCTTGTTGCTCCAAATGCCGGGCTGAAGAGCGTGGATCTCTCTTTCTTCAACAATATCGAAGTTCTTGACCTTTCGGGTAACGAACTAACGGAGATTGATTTCTCGGGTAACAAAAATATAACCGATTTGAATCTTGAGAACAATAAACTCACCGGAACTCTCGAGGTTCAATACTTCGATAAACTGGAATACCTCAAAGCGGCCCACAACGAACTGACAGGGTTGTCTTCATTCGGTATGAGAGGTCCTGTAAAAGAGATAGATCTTTCTTACAATAAATTCGCATCTATCACCCTCTACTTCTTCTCGAACGTTACCAAGATCAATGTTTCACACAACGAATTGACTCGTGCCGAAATTCGCGACAACGACAAACTGACAGACATGGACGTTTCGTTCAACAAGATATCAGAAATGACACTCTGGTCGCTCAAGGCACTTGAAAGAGTGAACTTCAACGACAATCCGTTCATTCAGCTTGACGAATCTAATCGTTGGGTTAATCTGAAAGAGATCGACTGCTCCAACACTGACATAACAAAGCTCGACCTCAGCAAGACAAACACTCTCTGGACAGTTAAAGCCACAGGTTGCCCCAATCTGAGCGTAATTTATGTAGGCAACAACGCTGACGCTGAAATCTACAAAGATTACAATACCACCGTATCTTATACCTCGCCTGAATAATTAACAGGACCAACCCTTACAAATAGGCCGAACCGGACATCCGGTTCGGCCTATTTCTTATCTGTAATACCCATAGATACTCATAACGATTGCGATTCGGAACTATTACCGTCTGACGCAATGAAAAACAATGATAAACACACCGATATTAACACATGTTTTTTGAGAGTATCGGATATTTTGTTTAAATTTGCGATACGCACTGAATGTGCGTGAACATAATAGAAAGCGTTTTTTGCTTTATCCTCCTAAGGAAATCGCCAATTTCAAGACACGAGGGAAAAAGCAGTCGATAAAACGCTCATGCTTGTCGTATATCCACTCCCCGACAAGGGGGATGTGATGGGTCAGCGGATATTCCCGGTGGGTGGGGAAGTTGTCGGAGTATAGTGTTATC
>CAJMMT010000021.1 GCA_905214715.1 uncultured bacterium
ATGTCCACTTAGAACTTTTACAACGTAATTCATCACCCAAAATGTCCAACCTGCCGGATTTTTCAGAGGTTAGAAAAGGAAGTTTAAGTAACAAATACAATAACTAAATTCTAACTCAAATGAAAAAATTTACAATGCTTATGGCAGCAGCTGCTGTGGCTCTGTCTGCCAATGCTGCAGATTGGTATCTGCATACCAGCATTCTCGGTAATTCAAACTGGGAGTCTGTAAAGCTCACTCAGAATGGAGACTGGTATGAGTATACTTCTAATAAGTTTGTACCGGGAGAATTCGGCATAAAAGAAGGTAATAATTGGATTGGTGGAGGTGGTGTAAATATCACTGAAGCTGATGTAGTGTACGATTTTAATCGTAAGGGAGGCAACTCTAAATCAACACTTGAAGGTTCTTACACTTTCCGTTTCAACCCTACTGAAAACAAGGTTGAAATGCAGACATACAGCGGCGAAATACACGATGTTATAGCGTATGCTATTCATGGTCAGATAACTGGTAACCAAGGATGGGCATCAACAGATATGGCAGAGGCTGATGGAGTGTGGTCTCTCACCCGTGATTTCGTAGCAGGTAATTTTGGAATCAAGCAGACGACAAATGGATCTCAGACCAATTGGTATGCCTATTCGTGTCTCGGTGAACCTAAAGATAATTGTGAACCAACAGGCACTGACGATAATATCAAACTTACCACTGCTGGTAACTACACCATCTCGTTTGATCCCGCAACCACAAAAATCACCGTCAAATTTAATGGTGGAAGTGTTGAGCCTCCGGTAGATGACTACTCTTCATGGTATATAAATGTAGTCGGAGATTTCAATGAATGGAAAGATAACGGTAAGCAACCTGGAGAAGGCAACACAGCCGTTAAACATGAAAAACTTGCTATCGGCACATCCGGATTCAAAGTAAAGGTTTGGAATGGTTCTTCTGATGCATGGTATTCTAATGGTGGCTCAATCGCAATGAACGTCTGGGTTAAGATTGAAGGTAGTAATGATACACCGATGACCATTGAAGGTGCTGCTGCAGACCAGATCTTCGATGTTGAATGGGACTGCGCAACCACATCTATCAAGGTAACACCTACCACTCCGACCGGCGTAGCAGCAGTAGAGGCTACCAACGGCGAGGCTGTTTACTTCAACATGCAGGGTGTTCGCGTTGCTAACCCCGAAAACGGTCTCTTTATCCGTGTTCAGAACGGCAAGGCTGTAAAAGTTGTGAAGTAATCGACTTAAACCTAATATAACTTATGGCCGACAGCCAAATTGGATGTCGGCCATAACCCATTAAATAACTTCTTAAAATCTAACCAAAATGAAGAAATTTACTTTGCTTATGGCCGTCGCATTGGTTGGCATGTCTGCAAGTGCAGCTGACTACTATCTGATCGGTGGTCTTAACGACTGGGCACTGAAAGATGCAAGTCTGAAGTTTACTGAGACCGCTGAAGCGGGCACTTATGAGCTGAAACTCAACGATAGGGATCTTGTATCCGGTTTCAAGATCAACGACGGCACATGGTCAAATGGGAGTGCTAACTGGGGAGCGGGCGAAGGACAGGTAGTAATCGGAGAATGGTATACCATGACTTGCTCGGGAACATCCGGCAATATCAATATAAGCGGGGGCAATAAAGTCCCCAACGCAAAGATAACCTTCAAGCCCGCATCAAACCTGCTTCTTGTAGAAGGGGAGCAGCAAGAGGTCATCAACGAATACTATCTCCGTGGCCTTGGCGGTAACTGGGACGTAAAGGAAGAATACAAGTTCACAAACAATGACGGTGTATATACTCTCAAGAATGTGAATTTGACTGCCGGTGAGATATTCAAGATCGGAACTGACAACTGGTCTGAATCCTGGTCGTCCTGCGATGTGGAAATGGTAACAGGTACCACTTATGACATGGTACTGACATCGGAAGGCGGAGACATGGCAATGGCAGCAGATGTAACAGGTGCTACCATCACTTTCGATTCCAAAGCTAAAACCATGACTATAACCGGTCAGCAAATCGAAGTTCCCATGCCCGAAGAGTTCTACGTCATCGGTAATGTGAATGGCGCCGACTGGGGTGCTGCCAACGGTGTGAAGATGGACAAGACTGAAAAAGGTTTCGAGGCCACATTCACAATCGGAAACGCTATGGAATCAGGTTTCGGATACTTCTCCTTCACTGAAAAACTTGGTGAGAACAACGAAGACTGGGATAACCTGGGCCAGCGTTGGGGTGCCACAGCAGGTGATTATCCGTTGAACGACGGCGACAGCGCAACTATCCAGAAAGGCGACCAGGCATTTAAGGTTGAGGCAGACAAGGAACTGCATATCACCCTTGACTGGGATACCAAGACTCTGACAGTGGTAATCGCTACCGGCGTAGCAGCAGTAGAGGCTGCTGACGGCGAGGCTGTTTACTTCAACATGCAGGGTGTTCGCGTTGCTAACCCCGAAAACGGTCTCTTTATCCGTGTTCAGAACGGCAAGGCTGTTAAGGTTGTGAAGTAATCTTAATACAACAGACAATACCAAAGGAGGTTGCGCCTGGCGCAACCTCCTTTTTACATATCAATGCCGGATGGTCCCATTATATATTGGGAACTATCCTATAATTTATTGTCACTTCGGAAAATCTTCGTATTTTTGTAATAAAGATGCGTAAAACAATCTTATCTGAATTGGTATATGATAATCATGGACACTCCAAGACTATATATTATTGCAGGATGTAATGGGGCCGGTAAAACCACCGCATCTATGACTGTTTTGCCTGATGTGCTTGAATGTCGTGAATTTGTCAACGCTGATGAAATTGCAAAAGGATTGTCTCCCTTCCGTCCTGAAGAAGTCGCAATAGAGGCTGGTAAATTGATGCTCCGGCGCATTGATTTACTGCTTTCCAGACATGCGACATTTGCAATAGAAACTACTCTTTCAACAAAGAGTTATAAAAATCTTGTTGAGAGAGCCAAGGCATCGGGATATCAGGTAATATTGTTGTTTTTCTGGCTATCATCTCCAAAGATGGCTGAGATGCGCGTTGCAGAGCGAGTGGCGTCCGGCGGCCACGACATACCTAAGGATGTTATTCATAGGCGCTATTGGGCAGGCTTGCGAAATTTATTTGAGATATTTGTTCCTATTGTAGACTTATGGTCACTCTATGACAATACCAAGGGTCTTGTGCCTATAGTGGAACGTAATATTGTCGCAAATACTGATTTATTCACTAAAATCAAAGAAACATGTCTGAACAAGAAGAAATAAAACTATTTGAACGCATACGTGATAATATACAACAAACACAGATAAAACTTTTCCAACGCAAAGCAAAACTTGGTGAAAATGTTGTAGTGACCGATGAAAACGGGCAACCCATTATAGTCAAGGCTGAAGATTTTCTGAAAAGTTATTATAAGGGATTGTAAGTCGCAATGTTATTGTAAGCGCAGATGGTATTCGTGTATTTTTACCGGCCATCATAACCGTTGTTAGAGGAGGGATACCATCTCCGAGGGCATCCCTAATTGTAGTCGGACTACATTTTCATGGGGGAATAATTGTGTCCGGACTACATTTTTATGGGGATATGGGCGCATCAGTTCTCTCCTACGAGCGATACGCGCTGCGATTTTCCTTTGATCTTTACGTTGCGGGGTAACGCGAGTCGCTTTACTTCCGTGGCCTTCACAGCTGCCAATGCGTAGTGGTCAAACAGCGTTATCTTCCCGATTTCATCTCCCTGCAATCCCGCATCTTTGGTAAGGAATCCCAATATATCACCTTTCGAAAGCTTCTCTTTTCTTCCCGCGGCAAAAGTGATAGTGCGGTATTCACCTTTTATATCACCATCCACATCAGCGGCCGGATAATAATCCCTGTCAAGCTCCACATAAGGCTTCACTTCCTCTTTCGGCCCTAACAGCAGATATATGTCCCCTTCGGCATCGACACGCGCCGTACGTCCGTTTCTGTGAGTGTATGTCTCCGCAGTGAGCGGTTGGTGATAATGCACTATGTTCTTCACTCCCTCTATGTCGAGACCGCGCGAAGCAAGGTCGGTGGCTACCAATACCGGGGCCGACCCGTTGTTGAAAAGCGTTATGGCCGTCTCGCGTCCGCGTTGGTCGAGAGCGCCATGATACAGGGCCACGTCGACTCCTTTACGTTTCAGATATTCGGCCACGCGCTCGGCACTCTCGCGATGGTTAACGAAGATGATGGTACGCTCCGACTTGCCTCCGGCATCCTTGCGCAGGCTCAGCAGCAACTCCAACAGTGAATCAAGCTTGTCGTTGCCCGGAGAATGTACGCCATGCACCTTCATGCGGCGGCGTGTCTTTCCCTGCTCCTGCGGCAGATAGTTTATCTCCAACGGATCTGTAAGTTTCAGGAAAGAGGGTAGTTGCGGCGCACATGTGGCGGAGGTGAGAATGAAACGCGAGGCGTTCTTAAGTCTGAACAGTATTTTGCGCATATTATCCTCAAACCCGAGTTCGAGCGACTTGTCGAATTCATCGAGCACCACGATTCTCACGGTCGAGGGGTCGAGATTGCCGCGTTTAAGATGGTCGAGCAGTCTGCCGGGCGTAGCCACGATGATATCGGGAGTAACCGAAAGGGTGTTCACTTCATCCTCTACCTTATGGCCTCCATATAGGGTCGACACCTTGTATCCGGCAGCGATTTCGCGCACCACTCCGGCAATCTGGAGTACCAACTCTCGACTGGGCGCGATAATGACACCCTGCCATTTTCCGGAGGCGGGGCGCAGCCATTTGAGCAAGGGGAGTGTGAAGGCGAGAGTCTTGCCCGAGCCTGTAGGAGAGAGCAGTATTATATCGCGCGATTCACTTGCCGAGCGCATCATGCGCATCTGCATTTCGTTGAGTGTATGTATGCCAAGGCGCGATTCGACCAACGGCAGAAATTCTTTCTCTCTCATTTCATACTCGGTTTTTCAAGGTTTCCACCCGTCGCGTAGGGCCTCGTATATCTCTATGCAGGCCATCGCGTCGAGCGATGCGTAATGCTGTTGCGCCGGCGTAAGTTCGTCGGCCTCCCAGTTCGACAGGCGTTGCGACTTGGATATGCGTTTCCCGAAGATTATGCCGTAGATTTTAGCTAAGGCGGCATCGGCTATTCCCACCTGTTTCACATACTGCTGGAGTTCCACGAATCCTTTGGGTTCGATTTCTTTCAGTTTCTGCAGGTTGTGGAAATCATCGTGAATCGACACTCCTACTTTCAGCATGTTCTCGTCTTCAAGAAGGTCTTTAAGTTCGTCGGTAAGCCCCAATTTATTTAATCTAAAAAGATAACATGTAGAGCGTGTGGAAAGTTGAAGCAACGCGACCGTATGGTTCTGTCCTTTCTTGAAGTTGGGACGGGTTTCAGTGTCAAACCCTATGATATCTGAAGAACGCAATGCAGAGACAGCCTGTTGGATATCTTCAGGTTTGTCAATAAGCCTGATATTGCCGTCGAAAATGGCTATGGGCATCTGAGCAAGGTCTGATTTCGAGACTGTTATAGTACCCTCTGTGATTCCCTCATGCGAATTGACCTGTAGATTTTCCTTCATACCGGTAGAATTGAATTACAAAATTAGCAAATTTATCGGTAACCCGTTATTCCGCATCGGAAGTTTTTATCAATAAAAACACAAGAGGACCGCGTGTTTGTCGCGGCCCTCTCTCAAATAATAACTCTTAAAAATAACTATAATGATGAAAACATCATTCCTTGCGGAGTTTGATTTCTTCCTGTGTCAGTTCCGGATCCACGCCCCAGTTCTGGTTGGACAGGCGCACGTAGTTGTTGTAGCGCCAGCGTGCGTTGTCTTCGGCTGCCTTGAAGAGCTCGGCAGCCTCTCCGGGATACATCTTCTCGACAGAAGCGAAACGTACCTCGCCGCGGAGGAAGTCGGCAAACTTGCTCCAGTCAGGCTCCTTGCTGTCGAGCGAGAACGGGTTCTCACCCTTGGCTTCCATGTCGGGGTTGTAACGCCACAGCTGCCAGTAACCGCATTCCACAGCTTTCTTCTCCTCTTCCTGCGAGTGTCCCATGCCCACTTTCAGGCCGTGGTTGATACAGGGAGAGTAGGCTATTACCAACGACGGGCCATCGTAAGCCTCGGCTTCGCGCAGGGCCTTGAGGGTCTGTGCGTTGTCGGCGCCCATCGCTACCTGGGCCACATATACGTAGCCGTAGGTGGTGGCTATCAGGCCGAGGTCTTTCTTACGGATACGCTTGCCGGCGGCGGCAAATTTGGCGATAGCTCCTATCGGGGTGGACTTGGAAGACTGACCGCCGGTGTTGGAGTAAACCTCGGTGTCGAGCACCAGTATGTTTACATTTTTGCCCGATGCGATCACGTGGTCGAGACCACCGAAACCTATATCGTAAGAGGCACCGTCGCCACCGATAATCCACTGGGAGCGTTTAACGAGGTAGCTCTTCAGCGCTACAAGTTCCTTGCAGAAGTCGCAGCCACACTTTTCGGCTTCGGCTACGAGAGCTTCGCCGGCGTTGCGGCTCAGTTTGGAATCTTCGCGAACCTCGAGCCATCCCTTGGCGGCGGCTTTCACTTCGGCGGTACACTTGTCGCATTCCGCGATCTTGCCGCAGAGGTCAACCACGCGTGCGCGCATCTTCTCGTATGCTATCTCCATGCCGAGACCGAACTCGCAGAAGTCCTCGAAAAGAGAGTTGGCCCATGCGGGACCATGACCCTTATCATTCTCGCAGTAGGGAGTCGAGGGTACTGAACCGGAGTAGATGGAGGAGCAGCCGGTAGCGTTGGCTATTACCTGACGGTCGCCGAAGAGTTGGGTTATCAGTTTGATGTAGGGAGTCTCGCCGCAACCTGCACAGGCACCCGAGAACTCGAACATCGGTGTGGCGAACTGGCTGTTCTTGACGTTGAGCGAAACGTCTACCTTCTCCTGCTTGGAAGATACTTCCTTGACACAGAATTCCCAGTTCTTATCTTCGTCGAGCTGACTTTCGATATGCTTCATGCTCAGGGCCTTGTTGCCCTTCTTGCCGGGACATACGTCAACGCAGTTTCCGCAGCCCAGGCAGTCGAGAACGTCTACCTGCTGAACGAAGCGGTCGCCGGCGAAGTCCTTGCCGATAGCGGGTATTGTGTGGCCTTCGCCGAAGGGAGCTTTCGCCATCTCTTCGGGGGTAAGGATGAAGGGACGGATAGCGGCGTGAGGACATACATACGAGCACTTGTTGCACTGTATGCAGTTCTCGGGGTTCCATTCGGGAACGAAAGCGGCTACACCGCGTTTCTCATATTTGGCCGTACCCTGCTGCCAGGTGCCGTCGGCACGGTCGGCGAAAGAGGATACAGGCAGGAGGTCGCCGTCCTGACCGTTGATAGGACGAACCACGTTGCTGATGAATTCAGGCTCGTCGTACGATACCTTCTCGTCATCGGGTAGGTTGGCCCATTCGGGGTCTACCTCAAGCTTGTGGTACTCGTTGCCGCGGTCTACGGCGGCGTAGTTCATGTTCACCACGCTGTCGCCCTTCTTGCCGTAAGATTTCTTGATGAATTTCTTCATCTGCTCTACTGCCAGGTCTACAGGTATAACCTCGGTGATGCGGAAGAATGCGGACTGCAGGATGGTGTTGGTACGGTTGCCGAGACCTATTTCCTGAGCGATCTTCGAGGCGTTGATGTAATAGAGCGTACAGTTGTTCTTGGCCAGATGACGCTTGATCTTGTTGGGAAGATTCTTAGCCAGTTCCTCGCCCTCCCAGATGGTGTTGAGCAGGAATGTGCCGCCGGGCAGAAGTCCGCGTATCACATCGTACATGTGCAGGTAAGCCTGTACATGGCAAGCCACGAAGTTCGGGGTGTTCACCAGATATGTGGAGCGTATGGGCTCGTCGCCGAAACGCAGGTGAGAGCAGGTGAAACCGCCTGACTTCTTGGAGTCGTAAGAGAAGTATGCCTGGCAATACTTGTCGGTGTTGTCGCCGATGATCTTAACCGAGTTCTTGTTGGCGCCTACGGTACCGTCGGCACCCAGGCCGTAGAACTTGGCGGAGAAGATGGACTTGCCGCCGAGGTTTATTTCCGGAAGCACGGGGAGCGACAGGAAAGTAACGTCGTCGACGATACCTACCGTAAAGCCGTTCTTGGGTTCGGGAAGCTCGAGGTTTTCGTAAACCGCCAGCATCTGGGCCGGGGTGGTGTCTTTCGAGCTGAGACCGTAACGGCCGCCCACGATAAGGGGAGCGTTTTCCTTGCCGTAGAAGCAGTCCTTCACATCGAGATAGAGGGGCTCGCCGAGAGCTCCGGGCTCTTTGGTGCGGTCAAGCACGGCTATGCGCTTCGCGGTGGCGGGCACGGCTGCCAGGAAATGCTTGGCCGAGAAGGGACGGTAAAGGTGAACAGCCACCATGCCGACCTTCTTGCCCTGCTGGCGCAGGTAATCTATGGTCTCGCGCAGACATTCGGTAACCGAACCCATGGCGATAACCACGTTCTCGGCTTCGGGGTCTCCGTAATAGTCGAACAGTCCGTATTTACGACCCGTGATGCGGGTTATTTCCTTCATGTAGTTCTCTACAATCTCGGGAATGGCTGTATAGTAGTTGTTGGATGCCTCGCGGTGCTGGAAGAACACGTCGGGGTTCTCGGCCATGCCGCGGGCTACTGGAGCGTCAGGATTGAGCGCTCTGGCACGGAATTCGGCAAGAGCATCCTTGTCTATGAGAGCGGCAAGATCTTCCTGGTCGATAGCCTCGATTTTCTGTATCTCGTGAGAGGTGCGGAAGCCGTCGAAGAAGTTTACGAAAGGCACGCGGCCTTTTATTGCTGAAAGATGGGCTACTCCGGCCAGGTCCATTACTTCCTGAACAGAACCCTCGGCAAGCATCGCGAAACCGGTCTGGCGAGCGGACATAACGTCCTGATGGTCGCCGAAAATCGAGAGCGCGTGAGATGCCAATGTACGGGCCGATACATGGAAAACGCAGGGAAGCAGTTCGCCTGCAATCTTGTACATGTTCGGAATCATCAGCAGCAGACCCTGAGACGCGGTGTAAGTAGTGGTCAGGGCTCCGGCCTGAAGTGAACCGTGAACGGCACCGGCTGCACCGGCCTCAGACTGCATCTCCTGAACCAATACGGTTTCGCCGAAGATGTTCTTGCGTCCGGCGGCACTCCAGTCGTCGACATACTCTGCCATCGTGGATGATGGTGTGATGGGATAGATGGCCGCAACCTCAGTGAACATGTAGCTCACATGGGCCGCCGCCTGATTTCCATCGCAGGTAAGGAATACCTTTTCCTTGCTCATAATTAATAATATAAAATTAAACTTTAATCTCTTTTTTACCTCGTGGACGTGTAAAGACACATACCCGCTTCACTGTTCTCTACCTTCCTTCCGGTGGTAGAGGCCTATGCGATATAAGTATATTACACTATCAAAACGCAAAATTAGCTATTTTTTTACATTTACCCACTTTTTCTCACTTCATTTTTTGTGGTATCATACCCGAAAACGGGTATGACGGAGGTTGATTCTTATAGGTAATGTTTCTTCAGTCCATTATCAGAAACTCCGCGTCCGGGAACCGTGTCTCCACATGGCGACGCAGGTAGTCGCGTGTGTCGGCGGCTATGCGTGCGTCTTGGTCGAACCAAGGGTTGTAGATTACAGTTTCCAGTTTCAGCCCATACCCTTTTATTGCGTAGAGCGATGTGAGAGTGTCTGATACCGATCCGAGTTTGCCGTTGGTCACCAGCGCTACCGGTAGCTTGCGGTCGCGTATGTAGTCTATGGTAAGGTAATCACCTTCCAGCGGCACCATTATTCCTCCCGCGCCTTCAACAAGAACGCGGTCGTATTTTTTTGCCAGCAGCTCCGTTGAGCGGTCGGCAAGGGTGAGGTCGAGTTTTCGGCCGTCGATGCGCGATGCGAGGTCGGGCGAGGCGGGATAAGTGAAGATTATCGGCGATGTGGTCAGATCAACGTCTTCCGGCAGCGAATCTATCCCCATCAGCCGACGATGCACCTCTATGTCTTCGGAACGGCCCACGTTGCCGGTCTGAATAAATTTCTGGGTGGCGACTTTCATTCCTTTATCCATCATGCGGCGTGCCAGCCATCCGGTGGCGTAGCTCTTGCCGACATCCGTACCTATCCCCGTTATAAACAAAATTTTTCCCATATTTGTTTGCTATTGCAAACAAGACCGGAGAAAGATTGATACTTCCTCCGGTCTTGTTATGATTCTTGGATTTTATTACCAGGCGAACATCGGGTATTCGTTCATCATCTCGTTTACTTCGCGACGAACCTGTGCTATGTTCTCCTCATTGTCGGCGTCGCTGAGTACGCGGTCAATCAGGTCGGCTATGGTCTCCATCAGATCTTCTTTGGCTCCGCGAGTGGTTATGGCGGCGGTGCCGAAGCGCAGACCGGAGGTCAGGAAAGGCGAGCGGGTATCGTAGGGCACCATATTCTTGTTGGCGGTGATATCGGCCTCGACCAATACGCGTTCAGCCTTCTTGCCCGACATCTCGGGGAACTTGGTGCGGAGGTCTACCAGCATGCAGTGGTTGTCGGTGCCGTCGGAGATAATCTTGTAACCTCTCTTTATGAGGGCCTCGGCAAGTGCGGTAGCGTTTTTCTTGACCTGCATTGCATATTCCTTCCATTCGGGCTGCAGGGCTTCGCCGAAAGCCACGGCCTTGGCGGCTATTACGTGTTCGAGCGGGCCACCCTGAACTCCGGGGAATACTGCGGAGTCGAGCAGTGCCGACATCATCTTGATCTCCCCTTTCGGAGTTTTCTTGCCCCAGGGGTTGGGGAAGTCCTTGCCCATCAGGATCAGACCGCCGCGGGGACCGCGAAGGGTCTTGTGGGTCGTGGTGGTTACGATGTGGGCGTGTTTCACCGGGTTTTCGAGAAGTCCGGCGGCTATGAGGCCGGCGGGGTGGGCCATGTCAACCATGAAGATGGCGCCGATTTCATCGGCCAGTTTGCGTATGCGTGCATAGTCCCATTCGCGGCTGTAGGCCGATGCTCCGGCTATTATGAGTTTCGGACGCTCGGCACGTGCCTTCTCTTCCATCTCCTCGTAGTTCACGCGGCCGTCCTCTACATTTACAGTGTAGGATATGGGGTTGAACATCAGACCCGAGAAGTTGACCGGAGAACCGTGGGAAAGATGGCCGCCGTGCGAAAGGTCCATGCCCATGAATTTGTCGCCGGCCTGCAGACATGCCATGAACACGGCCATGTTGGCCTGTGCTCCCGAGTGGGGCTGTACGTTGGCCCACTCGGCTCCGAACAGCTTCTTGGCACGTTCGATAGCGATATTCTCGGCCTTGTCGACTTCCTGACAACCGCCGTAGTAACGTTTCGCGGGATATCCCTCGGCATATTTGTTGGTAAGGCAGGAGCCCATGGCGCGCATTACCTCGTCGCTGACAAAGTTCTCACTGGCAATCAGCTCTATGCCGCGGCGCTGACGAAGGTGCTCGCGGTCTATGATTTCAAAAATTTCGTTGTCTCTTTTCATTTCGTGTTCTTGATATCAGGGTATTATAATACTTGAAATAAGGTGGAACAGGCAGATAGCCATATTCCGCCACAAATATACAAATAATGTTGAATTTTAACGCTATTCCGCATATAAAATTCAACATTATCGGTTTTACGGTTTATTCCCACTCGATGGTTGCCGGCGGTTTCGACGAGATGTCGTAGACTACTCTGTTTATTCCTTTTACCTTGTTGATTATCTCGTTCGATACGTTGGCCAGGAGTTCGTAGGGAAGGTGAACCCAATCAGCGGTCATGCCGTCGGTGGATATCACGGCTCTCAGAGCCGCCGTGCGCTCGTAGGTGCGCTCGTCGCCCATAACGCCTACGCTCTGAACAGGCAGCAGCATAACACCTGCCTGCCATACCTTGTCGTACCAACCTTCGCGGCGCAAAGTGGAGATGAAGATATCGTCGGCCTCCTGAAGTATGCGCACTTTCTCGGCAGTTATGTCGCCGAGTATGCGTATTCCGAGTCCCGGTCCGGGGAAGGGATGGCGGCTTATGAGACGCTCATCCATGCCTAAGGCGCGACCTACGCGGCGAACCTCATCTTTGAAAAGCAGACGTAACGGCTCTACAATCTTCAGGTTCATCTCTTTCGGCAGTCCGCCCACATTGTGGTGGCTCTTGATGGTGGCCGAGGGACCGTTGACCGACACCGACTCGATCACATCAGGGTAGATAGTGCCCTGGGCCAGCCAGCGGGCGTTCTCCACTTTCTTGGCCTCCGCGTTGAAGACCTCCACGAAATCCTTGCCTATTATCTTGCGCTTGCGTTCCGGGTCGGTTACGCCCTCTAAGTCGCGGTAAAAGAGCTGTGAGGCATCAACACCTTTCACGTTCAGACCGAGATGACAGTATGATTCCAGCACATCCTCAAACTCGTTTTTGCGCAACAGACCGTTGTTGACGAATATGCAGTGCAGGTTCGGTCCGATGGCCTTGTGGAGAAGCACGGCGGCCACCGACGAGTCGACACCCCCTGATAGTCCGAGTATCACACGGTCGTCGCCAAGTTTATTCTTGAGTTCGGCAACGGTTGTCTCGATGAACGATGCGGGACTCCAGTCGCCCGAGCATCCGCATATGCCGTAAACGAAGTTGGATATCAGTTTAGGTCCGTCGGTAGAGTGGAACACCTCGGGATGGAACTGAATGCCCCATGTCTGTTCTCCCTCTATATGATAGGCGGCATACTTCACATTCTCGGTAGAGCCGATCACCTTGTATGTTTCCGGCACGCTGGTGATGGTGTCGCCGTGCGACATCCATACCTGGGTGGGCGAGGGGAGACCTTTCATCAGCGGGTCTTCGCCATCTTTCACTGTGAGCATGGCGCGTCCATATTCCCGCGAGGGGGCACCCTCCACGCAACCGCCATATTCGTTGGCGAGCAACTGCGCTCCGTAACATACGCCCAAAAGAGGGAGATGACCCTTTATGGACGATATATCCGGCTTCGGAGCCTGCGGATCACGCACCGAGTAGGGGGAGCCGGAGAGAATGACACCTTTAACATCTCCATCGGGCTGAGGAAAATGATGGAAGGGGTGTATCTCGCAATACACATTGCACTCGCGTATGCGGCGCGCTATGAGCTGTGTGTACTGGCTTCCAAAGTCTATAATAAGTATTTTCTCCATATTTTATGAGTTCCCGCGTGTGTAGTTGGGGGCTTCTTTGGTTATGGTAACGTCGTGAGGATGGTTCTCGGCGACAGCGGCTGCAGTGATTTTCACGAATTTTGCATCGTGCAGAGCCTCTATATCCTTCGCTCCGCAATAGCCCATGCCGGAGCGCAGGCCGCCTATGAGCTGGTAGACGGTCTCGGCCAGGGTGCCTTTGTAAGGAACGCGGGCCACGATGCCTTCGGGTACGAACTTGGAGCTGTCGGTTTTCTCCGACTGGAAATAACGGTCTTTCGAACCGGCCTGCATGGCTTCTATCGAACCCATGCCACGGTATGATTTGAATTTACGGCCGTTGTAGATTATGGTCTCGCCGGGAGATTCCTCCACACCTGCCAGCATCGAACCCATCATCACCGAATCGCCGCCGGCCGCGAGGGCTTTCACTATGTCGCCCGAATAGCGCAGGCCGCCGTCCGCTATAACCGGCACGCCGTAGCTGTGGGCCACCTTGGCTGCGTTGAAGATAGCCGAGAGCTGCGGCACTCCCACTCCGGCCACGATACGGGTGGTGCATATGGAGCCGGGACCGATGCCTACCTTTATGCCGTCGGCTCCGGCCTTCACCAGGAACTCGGCCGCTTCGGCGGTGGCTATGTTACCCACAAGTACGTCGATCTGCGGGAAGGCTTCCTTGACGCTCCTGAGGGTGTTTACCACATTGGCCGAATGTCCGTGGGCCGTGTCGATCACTACTGCGTCCACACCTGCCTCGGCCAAAGCCTTGACCCGGTCGAGGGTATCGGAGGTTACACCTACGCCGGCGGCCACGCGCAGTCGTCCTTTGGCATCCTTGCAGGCCATGGGATAGTCCTGTATCTTGGTGATGTCGCGGTAGGTTATAAGCCCTATGAGTTTTCCTTTCTCGTCTACCACCGGTAGCTTCTCTATCTTATGGCGCAGAAGAATCTCGGAAGCCTCGGCGAGATCGGGGTTGGTGGTGGTCACGAGGTTCTCGCAGGTCATAACCTCCGAAATGCGGATACCCATATCCTTCTGGAAGCGGAGGTCGCGGTTGGTCACTATGCCTACGAGCATACCCTCGCCGTCTACCACCGGTATGCCGCCGATCTTGTTCTCGTGCATCAGGGCCAGCGCGTCGCCGACGTTGGCATCGGGGGTGATGGTTACCGGATCGTAGATCATGCCGCTTTCGGCGCGTTTTACCCTGCGCACCATGGCAGCCTGGGCCTCGATAGGCATGTTCTTGTGTATCACGCCTATGCCTCCCTGACGGGCGATGGCTATGGCCATTTCATATTCCGTTACGGTATCCATGGCCGCCGACACTACCGGTATGTTCAGGTCTATGTTGCGCGAGAATCGCGTGTGCAGCTTCACCATGTTGGGGGTTACGTCCGAGAATGCCGGTATCAGCAGCACGTCGTCGAAAGTAAGACCTTCCTGGGTTATTTTTTCATCCTGAAAAGACATATATTGTTTAATTTAATTCATTAGAAATTACGGAGTTTCGCGGAGCGGACTATGGTCTGCTCGCGGTCGGGACCTACCGAGATTATACTTACGGGGGTACCGGTAAGTTCCTCGATTTTTGCGATGTAGGCCTTGGCGTTTTCAGGCAGTTCCTCGTAGTCTTTACATCCGGTTATATCCTCTTTCCATCCCGGCATCTCGATGAATACCGGCTCTACGCGTGAGAGTTTCGAGATGGTGGAAGGGGGATTGGCTATCAGTTCGCCGTCAAGACGATATCCTATGCAGATGTTTATCTTGTCGAGACCGGAAAGGACATCGAACAGCATCAGGGCCCAGTCGGTGATTCCGGCCAGACGCGATGTGTAGCGTGCCACAACAGCGTCGAACCATCCCACACGGCGGGGACGGCCGGTTACGGTGCCATATTCATGGCCGCGCTCGCGAATCTCGTGGGCGCGTTCGTCGTGGAGTTCGGTGGGGAATGGTCCCTCGCCCACGCGGGTGCAGTAAGCCTTGGCCACTCCTACCACTGTGTCTATCCATTTCGGGGCTATGCCGGCCCCTACCGGTACTGACGAGGCTGATGGTGTTGATGAGGTTACGAAAGGATATGTGCCGTGATCTATGCAGAGCATCATCCCCTGCGCGCCTTCGAACAGCACTTTCTTGTCGCTTTCAAGCGCTTCGTTGATAAGCAGCGATGTGTCGGTGATCATCGGGCCGAGCACACGGGCATATTCCATGAAGCGGTCGTATACCGGCTGGAATTCGTAGGTCTCGAGACCGTAAGATGAGAGTTCGCGGTTCTTTATCTCTATTGCCTGACGCAGACGTTCGGCGAAGTATTCCGGTTCCAGCAGGTCTCCCATGCGGAGTCCGCAACGGGAATACTTGTCGGAATAAGCGGGCCCTATTCCCTTTTTCGTGGTGCCGATCTTGGTTTCCCCCTTGAGCGATTCGAAGGCTCCGTCAAGTTGGGAATGCCAGGGCATCACCATGGCCGCGCGGTCTGAGATGCGCAGCTGATAGTCGGTTATTCCCTGGTCGTGCAGACGCTGAAGTTCGGCAAGCACCGATTCCGGATTCACCACCATGCCGTTCCCCATAACGTTCATGGTATTGGGGTTGAAGATTCCAGAAGGGATGCTCTGAAGAGCATATTTATGGCCGCCGAACATTACGGTATGGCCGGCATTGTTGCCTCCCTGATAGCGTACTACCATGTCGGCGCGGCATGCGAACCAGTCGGTTATTTTCCCCTTTCCCTCGTCTCCCCACTGGGAGCCGGTTACAACTATTCTTTCAGACATGATTAGTGGAGTCTGTTATGGATTTATCTGATTCTGTCGGAGAAGAATCAGATAAGTCCGTTGCGTTCGTAGATGTGGTCTACGTTTTTGAAATAATAATCAAGTGTGAAGCAGGCGTCGAGCTCTTCGGGAGTGAGAGCCCCCATAACGGTCTCGTTTTGGCGCAGCAGTTCCTGATAGGGAGTGCCTGTGGCCATGGCCTGCATGGCTATGGGTTGAACGGTATCGTATGCTTTCTCACGCACGAACCCTTTGCCTATCAGAGCGTTCATCACACGCTGGGCGAAGATTACGCCGTTGGTGAGATAGATGTTCTGCTTCATGCGGTCTTCGAAGATAACGAGATTCTCCAGAATGCCTTTCATGCGGTTCAGCATGTAGTCGAGCAGAATCGTCGCGTCGGGCATAATTATTCGCTCCGTAGCCGAGTGCGATATGTCGCGTTCATGCCAAAGCGCCACATTTTCGTATGCCGTGGCCATATATCCGCGTAGCACGCGGGCACAGCCGCATATATTCTCGCTTGAGATGGGATTGCGTTTGTGGGGCATCGCCGAAGATCCCTTCTGTCCTTTGCCGAAAGCTTCTTCCACTTCATGTACCTCGGTACGCTGCAGGTTACGCACCTCGAAGGCCATCTGCTCGAGAGTGGCCCCGATAAGTGCTATCGCGCTCATATAGAATGCGTGGCGGTCTCTCTGCACGACCTGGGTAGAGATATTGGCTGAATCTATGCCGAGCTTGTCGCATACATAATCCTGTACGAATGGAGGGATGTTGGCGAAGTTGCCCACAGCCCCGCTTATCTTGCCTACTTCCACGCCACGGGCGGCGAAATCGAAACGATCTATGTTGCGACGCATTTCCTCGGCCCAGAGCACCCACTTCAGACCGAAGCTGGTGATGTCGGCATGTATGCCGTGGGTACGTCCTATGCAGGGTATGTTCTTGAAGCGGACAGCCTGCTTGCGAAGCATCGCGAGGAACTCGTCAAGATCTTTGCGTATTATCTCGTTCGCCTGCTTGAAAAGGTAGCCGTTGGCCGTATCCACCACGTCGGTCGAGGTAAGGCCGTAGTGTACCCATTTGCGCTCTTCGCCAAGGGTTTCCGAAACGGCACGTGTGAAGGCCACGATGTCATGGCGTGTCTGCAACTCTATCTCTTTTATGCGGTCTATGTCGAAACCTGCTTTGGCGTTCAGTTTCTCGATATCTTCGGCAGGTATCACGCCGAGCTCGCGCCATGCTTCGGCCGCAAGCAGCTCGACTTTGAGATAAGCGTTGAATTTATTCTCTTCGGTCCAGACGTTTCTCATCACGTCTCTTCCGTATCTCTCTATCATGGTCTATTTTTTTTCTTATGGAAATGAGTGTCCCCTTCCCCGTAATTGTCAAGATTAATCAGGATCAATCAAGATTAATCAGAAATAATCAAGATTAATCGGGAATTGCCGGGATTAACCGGGATTAATCGGGATAATCCCGATTAAAAAACAAGACTTACAATTCAAAACTTACAACTAACAACTTCTACTTACCAACGTTGTTAAGGAAACACTCCAGGGTGTTCTCCATGAGGCAGGCGCGTGTCATAGGCCCGCATCCGCCGGGAACGGGAGTGATGGCTGATGCCTTTTTCGAAACCTCGGCATAGTCGCAGTCGCCGCATAGCTTGCCGGTCTCGGGGTCGCGGTTCACGCCTACGTCGATAATTACCGTGCCGTCGGAAACCATGTCGGCGGTAACGAATTTCGGGCGACCTATGGCTACCACCAGTATGTCGGCCTTGCGTGTTATCTCTCCTAAGTTTCGGGTGCGGCTGTGGCATATGGTTACGGTGGCATTGCGGTCCATAAGAAGTTTGGACACAGGCAGACCGACGATATTACTGCGGCCTATCACCACGGCGTTTTTCCCTTCGATAGAGATGCCGGCGGTATCAAGCATCTTGATGACACCCTTGGGAGTGCAGGGAAGCAGACATTTCTGTTTCTGCCACAAGGCAGCTACGTTGCTGGGATGGAAGCCGTCAACATCCTTCTTCGGGTCGATGGCGGCGATTACGGCCGCCTCGTCGATATGCTTGGGCAACGGCAACTGTACCAATATACCATCAACCTCAGGATCGGCGTTAAGCTCGGCTATAAGGTCGAGCAGTTCCTTTTCCGTTATGGTGTCGGGCTTCTTTATGGTGCTGTTTCGGAATCCTACTTCGGCGCAGTCGCGTCCTTTGCCGGTAACATACGAAACGCTGGCGGGATCTTCGCCCACGAGTATCACCACAAGGTGAGGCACGCGTCCATATTTCTCTTCAACTCTCTTTACCTCTGCCGCTACCTCATCTTTGGTCTGGCGCGCCAAGGCTTTACCGTCTAAGATTGTCATAATATAGATTGTGTTTATATTCGTTTCTCTTATCTCATCATATCGCCTGATGGCCGATGTCGGTACGCGAGAAAAGATTCTCGCACTCTATCTGTTCCACATCGCGCAGGGCGTTGGCGCTGGCTTCAGCGAGAGTCGCGCCTTTGCCTGTAACCATCAGCACGCGACCTCCGGCCGTTATGGTCTTGTCTCCCTTCCGCGCCGTACCCATGTGGTATACGGCTCCACGGCAGTTATCAAGACCTCTTATCTCGAATCCCTTCACGTAGCTTCCGGGATAACCTTCCGAGGCCAGCACGATTCCCAGACAGGCGTCGTCGCTCCAGCGGGTGGCGCATTCCTTGCCGTTTACGGCGGATTCCAGAAGAGTGTAGAAGTCCGATTCCAGACGCGGGAGCACTACCTCGGTTTCCGGGTCACCGAATCGGGCGTTGAATTCTATCACTTTCGGTCCTTCGTCAGTAAGTATGAGACCGCCGTAAAGAATACCGGTGAATGGTATACCCTCGCTTACCATGGCCTCAGCCACAGGTTTCATTATTTTGTCGAGTGCCGTCTTGCGTACTTCGTCGGTTATGAAAGGTACCGGCGAATAGGCTCCCATGCCACCGGTGTTCGGACCCATATCGCCGTCGAAGGCACGTTTGTGGTCCTGCGCTATCGCCAGGGGATATATCCTGCGGCCTGAAACGGCACACATGAAAGAGAATTCGGGACCTGAAAGGAACTCTTCTATAATTACCTTTCCTTCGCCGAAACTTGCCTCTTTGAGCATGTCGCGCAGGGCGGTCTCGGCTTCATCGATATTCGCGGCCACTACAACACCCTTTCCGGCAGCAAGCCCGTCATACTTTATCACCGTGGGGAAGCTGCCGTTGGAAACATAGGCGAATGCTTCGTCGTAGTCCGTAAAGGTGCGGTACGAACCTGTAGGTATGTTGTATTTGGCCATCAGTTTCTTGGCGAACTCCTTGGAGCTTTCTATCCGTGCCGCGTTGCGTGTGGGGCCGAATATGTTCAGTCCGCGCAACAGGAAACGGTCGGCGATGCCTACGGCGAGAGCGGCTTCAGGCCCCACTACCGTCAGGTCTATGTTATTGCCTTCGGCAAAATCAGCCAGGGATTCTACGTCGGTTACCTCGATATCGACACATTCGGCCTGACGCGCAATTCCGGCATTGCCGGGAGCGCAATATATCTTCGACACGCGCGGCGAGCGGGCAAGCGCGTCGACTATGGCATGCTCGCGGCCTCCGGAGCCGACTACGAGTACGCTTTTCCCCTCTTCTGTTATAAAATCTTCTGCCATTGATGACATTAAGTTATCTTCTTGAATCTGTGTTCGTTGAATCAGTGTTTGAAATGACGCATACCGGTGAAGAGCATGGCGATACTCTTTTCGTTTGCTTTCGCTATGCATTCGGCGTCGCGGATGCTTCCTCCGGGCTGCACTATGGCGGTTACTCCGTAACTCGATGCAAGTTCCACGGTATCATCGAAGGGAAGGAATCCGTCGGATGCCAATACCAGTCCTTCGGTAAGACCTTTCTCGCGTGCCTCTTCGAGAGCTATGCGGGCGGAACCCACGCGGTTCATCTGTCCGGCTCCAACACCGGCTGTGGCACCATCTTTCACAACCACTATCGCGTTGGACTTCACATGCTTCACAATCTTCCAGCCGAAATCACAATCGAGCAATTCGCTTTCAGAAGGGTGGCGTTCGGTTACGCACATTCCGGCAGTAACTTCGGCGGTGCGTATGTCGGAGTCCTGCACGAGCAGTCCGCCGGTAACGCCTACGTACTGAGGCATATCTTTCAACTCGCGATTCATGTTTACCTCAAGTAGCCTGAGATTCTTCTTGGAAGCCAGAATCTCAAGGGCCTCAGGTTCGAACGATGGAGCCATGAGAATCTCAAGGAAGATGGGTTTCAATGCCCTGGCCACCTCGGCGGTGAGCGGACGGTTGGTGGCTACGATGCCGCCGTAGATGCTTACGGTATCGGCTTCGTATGCTTTTTTCCAAGCCTCGGCCTGGTCGGCCCCCACCGCGGCTCCGCAGGGGTTCATATGCTTGAGTCCCACGCAGAATGGAGCCTCGAATTCGCGCACGATCTGCAATGCTGCGTTGGCATCCTGAATATTGTTGTACGAGAGTTCCTTACCCCCTAACTGCCGGGCGAATGCCACAGAGAAGGGAACTTCTTCGGCTCCTCGGTAGAAAGAGGCTTTCTGGTGAGGATTCTCTCCGTAACGCAGACTCTGTACAAGGTCGAACGTCAGGAAGAGCTTTTCGTCAAGCCCGGCGGCCTTGCGCATGTAGGTGGCTATATGCGAGTCGTATTCAGCCGTATGGGTATATGCCTTGGCCGAAAGTTGTATGCGGGTCTCGGGAGTTGTGTTGCCGTTGGCTTTGATTTCAGACAGCACACGGTCGTAATCCGAGGGATCGCACACTACCGTAACATCGCGGAAATTTTTAGCCGCGCTGCGCAACATCGAGGGCCCCCCTATGTCTATGTTCTCAACAGCTTCTTCAAGGGTTACACCCTCTTTGGCTATGGTTGCCTCGAAAGGATAGAGGTTGACGCATACCATCTCTATGGTCTCTATGCCGTTTTCCTCAAGCTGGGCCATGTGGTCGGCCTTGTCGCGACGTCCCAAAAGACCGCCGTGAACTTTGGGATGCAGTGTTTTCACACGTCCCTCGCAAATCTCCGGGAATCCCGTTATATCGCTTATATTTATTACTTCCAGTCCGGCTTCGCGCAGACGTGTCATGGTGCCTCCGGTGGCGATTATTTCCCAGCCGAGCTCTACCAGCCCTTTGGCAAATTCGATAATTCCTCTTTTGTCGCTTACGCTTATGAGGGCTCTGTTTTTCTTCATTATGGAATCCTTTTTTTCAATCTTTTTACCTTGTCTACGATAAGAGAATGTTTAATAGTGGTTCAGCAGTTTGATCACTGTCTGAATATACAGATTGTGTTCGGCGCGATGAATCATTTCTTCAAGCTGATCCATGTCGTTGCCTTCATATACTACCGGAGTCTGCGCTATTATGCGTCCTCCGTCGAGGGTCTCGTCGACATAATGGATGGTTACGCCGTAGACCTTAACTCCATATTTGAATGCGTCACGTATAGCATGCGCCCCTTTGAACGCCGGCAGCAGCGAGGGGTGTATGTTCACTATGCGTCCGCCATAATAATTCAGCAGCACCGGGCCGCATATGCGCATATAACCGGCAAGACATATAAGGCTTATCTGGTGTATGCGCAGACGGTTCACTATGGCTTCTTCGTAAGCAGCTTTGGTTTTATATTCCTTGGGGTCTATGACTATAACGTCGACGTGAGGGTATTTTTTTGCCCGCTGAATAACGTAGGCATCCGGATTGTCGCATACCAGAGCCACTACATTGGCGTCTATGTCTCCGGTATAGCATGCGTGGGCCAGGGCCTCGAAATTGCTGCCGTTGCCACTGGCGAAAATGGCTATCTTTTTGATAGTGCTGTATGCCATGTGGGGCAGCGATGCATTCTGTACGTCAGGATAGTTGGTATATGGATAGTTCATGGCTGTAAAGTGTCTTTTATTTGATTGTTACACCTTGGCCGGCTACCACCCGTCCTATTACGGCAGGATTCTCGCCCGAAGTGCGTAGAGACTCCAGCGCTTTTCCTTTATCTTCGGGAGATATGGCGATCACCATGCCTATGCCCATGTTGAATATGTTGAACATTTCGCGATGAGGTATCTTTCCGTATTTCTCAAGCAGACCGAAAACGGGCAGTATTGTCCAGGAACCCTCTTCGATTTCTATTCCCTGTCCATCTTTGAGTATGCGGGGTATGTTTTCATCGAATCCTCCGCCTGTTATGTGGGCCACGCCGTGTACGTCCACCTCTTTCAACAGCGTCAGAACCGGCTTTACATATATGCGTGTAGGAGTAAGCAGCATCTCCCCGAGTGTGCTGTTTCCTGTCTCCGGAAGAGTGGCGTTGAGGTTCAGGTCGTTGTCGGCCACGACCTTGCGTACAAGGCTGAAGCCATTGGAATGTACACCTGATGAGGGAAGTCCTATCAGTATATCGCCTTCCGCTACCTTCGAGCCATCGATAAGACGTGCTTTTTCGACAGCGCCTACTGTGAATCCGGCTATGTCGTATTCACCCTCGCCATACATGCCGGGCATCTCGGCGGTCTCGCCACCTATCAGTGCGCATCCTGCCTGACGGCATCCTTCGGCGACTCCAGAGACGATACTTTCCACTACCGCGGGATGATTCTTACCCACAGCTACATAATCGAGGAAAAACAGAGGCTCGGCCCCCTGGGCGAGTACATCGTTGACGCACATCGCCACAGCGTCTATGCCTATCGTGTCGTGGCGGTCAAGTGCGAATGCGAGTTTCAGTTTGGTTCCTACCCCGTCGGTGCCGCTTACCAGCACCGGATGTTCCATGCCTAAAGAGTCAAGGTCAAACATGCCTCCGAAGGCTCCGATATTGCCCATAACCCCTTGGCGCGCCGTAGAGGCCACATGCTTTTTTATACGGGATACCACCTCGTAGCCCGCTTCCAGGTTCACACCTGATGCTTCATAACTTTTAGCCATAAAAGCTTATCTTGTTTCTGTCGGATGCCGGAAGGGCAACGGGACCCTCCCGGCAGTCCGGATTTGTTATTTCTGTTTAAAATAGTTGACGGCGTTACGGAAAAGATTCTGGTCTTTCTCTCCGTATATGTTCTTCATCAGACCGGCACCCCAGCGTTCGGAGTGGGCCATTTTGCCCAGTACGAGGCCGTCAGGCGAAACTATTCCCTCTATGCCCTCGGTAGATCCGTTGGGATTGTAGGGCGAGGTCATGGTCGGGTTTCCTGCCGGGTCCACATACTGGAAAGCTACCTGCCCGTTGGCGAAAAGCTGTTCGGTAACTTCCGGAGAGGCGGTGAATTTTCCTTCGCCGTGGGATGCCGCTACGGTATGGAGCTCGCCAAGTGTGAAGCCGCTCATCCAGGGTGAGTGGAGAGTGCCCACACGGGTGGTTACCATTTGCGATATATGACGGTTTATGTCGTTGCGGAACAGGGTGGGAGATGCCACGGTAACGTTGCCTACATTGCCGGATGGCAGCAGCCCCGACTTCACAAGGGCCTGGAAACCGTTGCATATGCCAAGTATCAGACCGCGGCGTTCCAGCAGACGGTTTATGGCCGCCGCTATCTTGGAGTTCTGCAATACGGAGGCTATGAATTTGCCTGATCCGTCCGGTTCGTCACCGGCCGAGAAACCGCCGCTTACAGCCAGTATGTCGGCGCGGTCGATGGCCGCAGCCATCTCTTCGACCGAGTTTTCTATATCTTCCGGCGTCTGATTGCGGAATACCCCGAACTCCGTGCGCGCTCCTTCGCGACGGAAGGCTTTGGCCATGTCGTAGTCGCAGTTGGTGCCGGGGAACACCGGCAGGAATACGAGCGGAGTATCTGTCGGACGTTCCGGCCCTTCGGTTACGCTGATAGCGCAGTCCGCTACCTGTGCGTTGCCTTCCACTCCTGAGCGGAAAGGATATATCTTTGCGAAAGGCTCTTTGTTGGCCTCTTCGAGAGAGGCGAGGGCCATGGTCTCGCCGTTAACCTTAAGTTCAGCGGAAGCAATGGTTTCTCCTATTTTGCGAGTGTGGGGCAACGTCAGTTCTTCCGATGAGGTGAACAATATGTCGCCATATCCGAGCCGGAATAGCTCTTCTTCAGGCAGAGATACTTCCGCACCTATGCGGTTGCCGAATGCCATTTTGGCCAAAGCCTCGGCCACACCGCCGAAGGCGGGTGCGTAAGCTGACGTTATCTTTTTGTCGGCTATAGCTCTGCGATAAGCGTCGTAGCTTTCTGCTATAGCGGCCGTGTCGGGCATAAGGTCGGAAAGAGGTGTGAAGTGCATCAGGTATATGTTCTCGCCGCCTTGCTTGAAGTCGGTGCTTATCACCTCTGAGACCTTCACCGGGGCTATGCCGAATGAAATCAAAGTGGGAGGCACGTTCAGATTGGCGAAAGTACCCGACATGGAGTCCTTGCCGCCGATAGAGGGTAGTCCTAACTCTACCTGCATACGGAGCGCGCCGAGCAAAGCCGACAACGGTTTGCCCCAGGCTTCGGGTGAGGTAGTTTTCTCGAAATACTCCTGATAAGAGAAACGCATCTTACGGAAATCGCCGCCGGCGGCAACGACTTTGGCCACCGATTCTATAACCGCGTATGCCGCTCCGTGGTAAGGAGAGAAGGTGGTTAGCTCGGGATTGTAACCGAACGCCATCATCGAGGCCGTATCGGTATTGTGATTACCTACAGGCAGTTTCTGCACCGAAACCTGAACTTCGGATCCCTGGGTCTTGCCTCCGAATGGCATCAGTACCGTGGAGGCTCCTATCGAAGAATCGAACATTTCGGCCAGACCGCGCTGTGAGGTTACGTTTGGCTGACCCAAGAGCGCGTGGAACTTTTCTTCAAGAGTGTCTCCTTCCGGTGTGCGTCCGAACGGGTCTGTGTCGGGTACCGCCTCTATTTTTGCCGTGGCGTAATGGGGTGCGCCTGCCGAGTCAATGAACTCGCGGCTGATATCCGCCACGGTTTCTCCGTTATAGAACATCCGCATGCGCTCGCGGTCTGTAACGTCGGCCACATGCACCACCTCAAGGTTTTCCTCGCGGCAGTATCTCATGAACTCTTCCTTGTCTTTCGCCTCTACCACTACCGACATTCTCTCCTGCGATTCGGAGATAGCGAGTTCGGTAGCGTTAAGACCTGAGTATTTGGTCAGTACGCGGTCAAGATAGATATCGAGGCCCGGAGCAAGTTCTCCGATAGCCACACTCACGCCTCCCGCTCCGAAGTCGTTTGATTTCTTGATGAGTCGTGTAACTTCGGGGCGACGGAACAGACGCTCTATCTTACGCTCTTCAGGAGCGTTGCCTTTCTGTACTTCTGACCCGCATTCCTCAAGCGACGATGTGGTGTGTTCTTTCGAACTGCCGGTAGCTCCCCCGATACCGTCGCGTCCCGTGCGACCGCCGAACATCAGGATCACGTCGCCTGGAGCTGGCGATTCGCGGCGAACGTCATCGGCTTTCACAGCCCCCACGACGGCTCCGACCTCCATGCGTTTGGCTACATATCCTGGGTGATATATCTCGCGCACGTGGGTAGTGGCGAGTCCTATCTGATTGCCGTATGATGAATATCCGGCGGCGGCACGTGTCGATATCACGCGTTGCGGAAGTTTGCCTGTGAGGGTCTCGGATACGGGTGTGTGAATGTCGCCGGCTCCGGTTACGCGCATTGCCTGATATACATAAGCGCGTCCAGACAGCGGGTCGCGGATAGCACCGCCAAGACAGGTGGAGGCCCCGCCGAAAGGTTCTATCTCGGTTGGGTGATTATGGGTCTCGTTTTTGAATTGCAGCAGCCAGCGTTCGGTAGCTCCGTCGACATCGACATCTATATATATCGAGCAGGCGTTGTTTTCTTCCGATTGCTCCATATTGTCGAGTACGCCGGTTTTCTTGAGATATCGGGCGCCTATCGTGGCCAGATCCATCAGACACAACGATTTGTTGTCGCGTCCTAAGTCATGGCGTATCTCTCTCCACTGTTCAAGCGATTTGCGTATCGAATCTGCGACCGGTGAATCGGCTATCTCGATGTCGGTCAGTTCGGTGGTGAAGGTGGTGTGGCGGCAATGGTCGCTCCAGTATGTGTCGAGTATGCGCAATTCTGTCTCGTTGGGGTCGCGGCCTTCCGCCGAGAAGTACTTAACAACTTCCATCAGGTCGTCGGCATTCATCGCCAACCCTGCCTCGCGACAGAATTTCTCGGCATCAGCGTGGGTGAAAGATATGAGTCCCTCTACTACGTTCACAGGTTTTACCTCGGCTTTCTCGGCCGGAGCGAGAACCGACATATCCTTGCGGCGCGATTCCACTGCGTTGATGCAGTAATGCGCTATCTTTTCAAGTTGTCCGGGTGTTACCGAATCGTCGAATACCATCAGACGGCCACTCCTGATCTCTACGTCTGCTGACGGTTCAAGTAGCTTCACGCACTCAACGGCTGACGAGGCACGTTGGTCAAATTGGCCGGGGAGATATTCCATAGCCAGATAGGGATGGTTGGCGAAATGCAGGTTCTCCGTTACCTGGTCGGTGGCGGGTTCGCCGAATACCCTCTGGCATGAAAGTCTGGTAAGTTCGGGTGTGAATCCGAACAGGTCGTAGATATTGAA
Source organism: uncultured bacterium (assembly GCA_905214715.1). Taxonomy (GTDB): domain Bacteria; phylum Bacteroidota; class Bacteroidia; order Bacteroidales; family Muribaculaceae; genus Lepagella. Next base: position 26,711 of record CAJMMT010000021.1, read on the forward strand.
CAATCTCAACGACTCGATGGAAAGTCCGAGATTGGCATTGAGCTCCTTGCGCAGGCTTTCGGCCTCTACGCGGAACCCCTCTTTTTTTTCAACGAATATTCTGTTGGCTTTCATTGATATCTGAATATTGCTTCCGGTTATTCAAGAGTGGAATTGAGAACCTTCTCGGCCTGTTTCTTGCGGAAGTCGGCTAATTTCCGCTCGACTTCGGAATCGTTTACCGAGAGTATGGAGAGGGCGAGAAGAGCGGCGTTCTTCGCTCCGTCGATACCTACCGTGGCCACTGGTATTCCCGGGGGCATCTGCACCATTGAAAGCAGCGAATCGAGGCCTTCGAGTGATTTGGCTTTTACCGGTACCCCGATTACGGGCAACGTAGTGAATGCTGCTATGACGCCGGCCAGATGAGCTGCTCCTCCGGCTGCGGCAATGATGGCGCCGAAACCTCTTTCGCGGGCTGTGGATGCCCATTCGGCGGTTTCTTGCGGTGTGCGATGAGCGCTGAGAACTTTTGTCTCATGTTCTACACCGAATTCCTCAAGTGTGGTGGCTGCGGCTTTCATGACGCCCCAGTCGCTTGAGGATCCCATTACAATTCCAATCTTCATACCTTATCTTTTAGTTTTTCCCCTGCTTGTCGGGCCGGGGGTATAAAAAAACGTCAGGCCGCCTTGCCCCCAGAGGGGTCAGACGGCCATTCATAAAGAATCGGGGCGTATATGCCCACGCGATTCGCATCTCCAGCGACTGGAGATGGGACTACGGAATATGTGTTGGCTAAACCTTTCCACAATGCCTAACTTCTGTAATCCAAAGCCTTGTAAGAGGGTCGGTATCCCTCCGGGGCTTCATTGTGCAAAATTAGGCATTTTTATTGAGAAGATAAAAAATTGATTAAAAAAAATCCGGCCTCCGTCACAGCGGAGACAGGATTCTATGGTTGAAGTCGTTTATACTTCTAACTCTATAGCTTGAATCAGAGAGAGTCTACAAACTTGCGGTATGCTTCGTTATTGGGGTCATACTCCAGATATTTGGAGAAGTATTGCTTGGCTTTTGCCTTGTCTTTCTGGTCAAGGTAGTAGTTGCCCATGTAGTTGTACATCTCCTTGGCGTCTGAAGCGTAACGGGCGGGATTCTCGCTTGCTTCGAGCATCACGATAGCTTTCTCGTAGAAAGGCTGTGCCGCCGACTTCACACCCTCTTCCGTTGTGGCGGTCTGCTTGGCTATATCGCCCTGGAACTTCACGGGTTTGTAGTTGTCGGGAAGTATCTCTCCTGCCTTGGCTGCATATTCGGCGGTCTTGTCGAAGTATACTTTTGCCTTCTCCGGATTGTCGTGGTTCTCGACTCCTGCGTAATATGAGAATGTGGCCTGCTGGATAAAGTCGTTGTAGCCGGGTTTCTCGCTTTTTGCCAGGTATCCTTCATAAGCGTCTGAGGCGTTGGCAAGCTGGTTCAGGTTCACGAAGGTCATGGCAAGCTGCTTGTTGAAGTTGGCGTTGTCGGGCTGATCGGCGATAGCCTCTTTCAGAAGTTCCACAGCTTCGTCGGAACGCTTGGCCGAACTGAGTTCGTCGGCTATCAGAGTGTAGTCGATAGCGGCGAATTTGTTGGCTGGATTCTCGCGGTGCATCTTCATCAGTTCTTCGGCCATAGGCACGAGCTGATCTTTCATGGCCGGTATCTGGGCGGCGTTCATGAACTGGTAGCGGCGTGCGGTGAAATTGCCGGGGTTGGCAGCCAACAGTTTCGATGCGTAGTCGTAACCTTTCTGGAAGTCCTGACCGTAGAAGAGAAGGAATGCGTAGCGGTCTTCATCCTGTTTGAAGTGGTTGGGGTTGGCCACATATTTGCCGTACTCCTGAGCCGCTTTCTTGAAGTCCTGCTTGTTGTAATACGCGTTCGCGAGTTCGCGCTGTCCGAGTGCGGAACCGGGGTTGTTGTTCAGCAGCTCTGTGAGTTTGGTGATGGCGAACTGGGGATTGACCTGAGTAAACAGGTTGGCATACTTCACATAAGCCTCGGCGGAGTTGGGGTTGTAGCTCGCTGCCATCTCATACTGTCCGGCCGCACCTCCGAAATCTTTGTTCGAGCGCTTTATGTCGCCGTCAAACAGATAGATATCGGGGTTCTGGTTCTTTGACACCTTACGGGCGTTGTTCACATACTTTTCTATATCCTTGGCGTATGCCACGGGGTCGGCATCGTAATATGCGCGTGCCACGGCTATCAGGTATGAGGCATCTTTCTTTGCCTTTCCCTCGCCCTCCTTGAAGAGCTTGGAGGCTTCTTTGGCGTTGCCGTTCAGAAGTTCGAGAGCTCCTTTGCCGGCATAGTTGTAGCCATATTCGGGGTTTTCGGCTACGCCTTTGTTGAAGTATTCGGCTGCCTTAGCCTTATCACCGTTCTCTAAAGCGATCAGACCGAGGTAATAGTCGGCGACTGCCTTGTCGGTGCCGGAGTTGTTATAGTTGCGTTCAAGAAGCTCGCGGGCATTGTTGAACTGGTCTGCCTTGTAGTACTCTACGCCTTCGACGTGAGACTGTGCGAATGATGCCAGAAAGGCACCGGCTGCACACAGGGTAAAGAAGTGTCTGAGTTTCATATCTTGTGATTTTTGAATTTCCTTTTTTATGTTTCCGTCCGGTTTTTATGTTTCCATCCGGGTTTATGTTTCCGTCCGGTTTTTATGGTTGTATCCGGAATATTTTTTATTGGTCATATCCCTTGCGGAGTATTCCCTTTCAGGTTGTTTCTTATCTGCTTTTGGTATATAGACGATCGAACCGCAAAAAGGTTTAGATTACTCCAACTATCAAACGACAAAGATAGCCAATTTATTGGCAACATCCCCCGAAACCTCGAAATTTATTAGATACATTCTTCCCATTTTTCCCCATTTCCCCGATTCTCCTGATTAATCCCGTTTAATCAGGATTAATCCCCGTTCAGTCCCGTTTAATCCTGATCTATCCCGGCCAATCCTGATTAATCAGGATTATTCAAATTGTCTTGATCTAAACCTTGCATCAATAAAATATTTTATATAAATTCGCATCAAAGTAATATCAAAACAATATCATAATGAACTTGAGTATGAACAATGAATTCGACTATCGGGGACGTGTGGTTTCCGGTTTCGCAATGTTGGCGGTGGTGTTGGTTCTGATACCATTGCTCATAATTGCGCTCTTCTTTGTCTTTCCGTATGAACTTATCTGGATTCCGGCTGTGGCCTCGGTTGTCGGGTTTATCCTTATGGTTTTCCTGTCGTGCGGCTTTTTTGTATTGCAGCCCAACCAGGCTCGTGTGATGATTTTTTTCGGCAAGTATCGCGGCACGTTCCGCGAAACCGGTTTCTTCTGGGTGAATCCTTTCATGAACAAGAAAAAGGTATCGTTGCGCATACGCAATATGGATATAGCTCCTATAAAGGTAAATGACAAGGTCGGCAATCCTGTCATGATCGGTATGGTGCTTGTGTGGAAGGTGCGCGATACTTATAGAGCGGTGTTCGATGTGGATGCCGGCGATTCCGCGGCCGTTTCTGTTACTTCCGACGGTAAGATCAAGAGTGCGGATGTAGGGGATGCCATCGCGAAGGCTCTTGACGCTTTCGTCGGCATTCAGAGCGATGCGGCTTTGCGGGAGGTTACCGGGCGTTACGCTTACGATGAGGAGAATGGCAGGCACGACGAGATAACGCTTCGTAGCGACGGACATGAGATAAACGAACAACTCGAAGCCAAGCTGAACGAGCGTCTGGCCATGGCCGGAATAGAGGTTGTGGAGGCTCGTCTTAATTATCTTGCCTATGCTCCGGAGATCGCTGCCGTGATGTTGCGTCGTCAGCAGGCGTCGGCCATTATCTCGGCAAGAGAGAAGATTGTGGAGGGTGCGGTATCGATGGTCAAGATGGCTCTCGACCAATTGAGCGAGGAACAGATTGTAACTCTCGACGAGGAGCGCAAGGCTTCGATGGTAAGCAATCTGCTTGTTGTACTGTGTGCCGACGAGCCGGCGCAGCCTGTACTCAATACCGGAACTCTTTATCAGTAATCTAATCATGGCCAAGCAGCAGAATAAAGGTTTTTTGCTTCGTCTTGACCCGGACACAATGGAGCTGGTGGAGAAATGGGCGGCGCAGGAATTCCGTTCAGTCAACGGTCAGCTGCAATGGATAATAGCCGATTCATTGCGTCGGCATGGACGTATGAAGAAAAATAAGGAGAACGAGGAGTGACACTGTCAATCAGTCTCGGCAATCTATTCCGCTTACGAATGCTCCGGAGGAAGCGTCAAAAAACCATCGCGCCACTGGCGCGATGGTTTTTTGATATCAGCGTAACTGAACTACTCTCGGGTTCATGTGATAGGGGAGTATACCTGTCTTTGATATGATCTTCTGACCTACGAATCCGCTTACAAACACATAGAAACTGTGCAGAACTTTCGGGTCGGTACCTGCGGTAATGAAATATATTTTTCTTACCAGTGGGTATTGGCCCGTGTTTATATATGCCTGATAAGGCTTGTATCCCTCGGATGAATAATCGTTTTCAGCAGTCGGGTTGCTCAGTTTAAGTATCTTCACCTCTGTGGTGAGGCTGTTGGCCACGGTATCGTTTTCAACCTTGTAGTTCTCCATTCTCTTGTCGACCGGAACTTTCTTAGCCACGCTCAGGTCATCGCCAAGCCAGTTTACGCTTATAATACCTATGGCGTTCTTATCTTTCTTTACAATGTCGAAGACCTGGGCGTTGGATTTCTGGGCGAAAGCGTTTTTATTATCGGATATCTTTCCGCCTACGGGCAGGAAGCGTTCGCGCATATAGCTTACCGTAGAAGAACCTGCATTGTCGAAAACGAGTTTTACCGCAGTGGTATCGGCTCCGGCGAGTTGGCTCCATTTGTTTATGGTGCCGCGCATTATGCCCTCTACATCGCTCAAAGAGAGAACTGAGACGGGGTTATCTTTATTTACAATAAGAGCCACGGCGTCGACGGCTATGCAGCGTTGGCGTACTATACGGCGTTGTTTCGCCTTTATATATTCCATTTGTTCATTGTCGAGTTCCCTGGTAGAGATGATGCCGTGGGTGGCTCCGGAAATCAGTGAATCTATGGCCTCGTTTTCGGGCACATAAAACGGAATGATAGAAGCGGTTGGATAGGTATATTCGAATACCTCGATTTCCTCGTCGAGTACATTGCGGAACCCTTCGTCGCAATACACCGTAGCTGATCCGTCGGCATATTCCCCTCGCTTTATCGGAGTACACGAAGCCAGCAGTAGCAGGCCTAATCCTGCTGCTGCCGCTGTGAATTTAAAGATTTTCATAATCTATATATTTCAGTAGAAGAAGTATCAGTGAGCGCACTGTAAGTAATCCCGAGAAGTTCACTGCAGAACAGACCCGCACTATGAAAGAGATTACGAGAAGTTCACTGCAATAGAAATCTTAAGGAGCGCACTATGAAAACTCCTTGAGTCGTTGTTCAGTTTGTGCCGCGATACAGACGATATCCGCGGAAGATACCATAAGCTATGAGGATTGCTCCGCAAGTTGCTGAAATGGCGGTGTTGTCGATGTTGAAAACATCAAATATGAATAGGAAACCTACGGCAACGTAGAATACTATCATGAATATTCCGAATACGAGCCTCATTCCTTTTGGGGTATGCTGGTTGGGATCCATAGTCAGTAAGTTTAAGTGTTTATCTTTTATCTATACATGGACTGTAGGGCGGCTGGCGCCCCTCTGTTCATGTTCCTATCTATTTAACAATTCTTTGTAAAGATTGTTGATTGCCGAGTTCAAATATTACATAAGACCGGAACAACCCTCTAATCCCCAATCTACCATAGCTGCTATAACTATTATAACTATTATAACCATTAATTACTGCCAGTCCTCATAGCCCTCATAGTTCTCATAGTTCTCATAGTTCTCATAGTTCTCGCAATCCTCATAGTCTTCATAGTTCTCATAGTCCTCCCAGTCCTCATAGCTCTCTCATTTCTCAAATAAAAAACCGCGTCGGCTTTTGCCAACGCGGTTTCTATAGCGGTAGGGTTTAATTACTGCTGGGCAAGTTTGAAGTTAACCGGGAGTGTGAAGTAAGAACGTACGGTAACACCGTTGTTCTTCGCAGACTGCCATTTCGGCATCTTCTTCACTACGCGGAGGGCTTCGCGGTCCAGGTCTTTATCTACACCTTTCACAACTGAGGCCTGGCCGATAGAGCCATCTTTCTCAACTACGAAACGTACGATAACGCGACCCTGGATATCGTTCTGCTGGGCAGCTTCCGGATAGCGGATGTTGCTCGAAAGCCACTTCATCAGGGCAGGCATGCCGCCAGGGAATTCAGCCTGCTGCTCTACAGCAACGAAGATTTCTTCCTCTTTGGGCTTCTCAGGTTCCGGTTCCTTGACCACAACCTGCTCTTGTACTGCCTTGAATTTGTCAGCGTCGTCAGAACCTTCCTGGTTTACAACACCGCGTGCGGTGTTGTCTTCCATCTGCTGTTCCATCTCCATCACCTCGTTCTTCACTTTGTCGGCGTCGACGATGGCGATTTGAGTAACCTGTACGGTAGCCAGAACCTCCTGGGGAACCTCGGGTATCTCCTGCTCGAACTTCTGCTCTTCGGGCTGTTCCTCTTCCTGAACCTCTTCGGTCTGGGAATCGATCATAGCCTGCATCATCTTCTCAGCCTGGTTCTTGGCCTCGATGGCAGCCTGTTCGGCACGATAGTCGGAATATTTAGACCATGCGAAAATCATCACGAATACCACTACGAGACCGAGCAGTGTGTAGAGCACAGCCATGTTATGACGGCGGTCGCTGCTGGCACGCAGGGTGTAGGCTCCGAAATCCTTATTTTTGTCGGCAAAGATAAGGTCGCGCCATTCTTTCGATGTAAGGTCTACATTTGTTTTAGCCATTTCTTTCTGTCTTGAAAACTGTTATACATCCTTACATCATTCACCGTGGTGACGGTTCTGATAATCTATAAGCATTACTGAGTCGACGCGGGTCATGTTGTCAATCTGATATTTTGAAATCGAGTTGATCTGCATCTCGTCAAGGATACTTACCAGAGAACCGTAAGAGGCCTGAGGTGTGGACTTGATGATGATAACCGGTTTCTTCAGATTTTCATTCTTACGAACCTCTTTCGAGAGTTCATCATATTTGGCCTGGTCGATCTGACCGTCGCGGAATTTCTTCTTGAGCTTTTCTATCTCTACCAGAACTTCCTTGTTGCGATCCTGGATGATCTTGCGGATACCGCGCGAATTACGTGCATCGCCGTTCACCTCGTCGGAGAGGAACTCGGAACGCTGCAGGTTGTTGTTTTCAGCGAGAATCGTGCCGCCGGGGCCAAACATACCGGCGTCGCCACCGGGTTTGCCAAAGTAGTAGTAGACCTCATTGACGACCTTGCCATTCACGGTATCTACATCGAGAGACCCTTTCTTGCGCTTGGCGTCGAGTATTATCGTTACAGCATCGTCGGCCGATGCCTGACTCATGTTCTCCTCATTCTTCACCTCTTCGTTAGAAGGAAGCGCGATGTTGAGAGTCTGAGACTTGATCATTGTCGTACAGAGCATGAAGAATGTGATAAGCAACATGTTCATGTCTACCATCGGGGTAAAGTCTACCCTGATCGTCATCTTTTTCTGACCGCCTTTTTTCTTGCCGTCAGAGTTATTCTGTTGAACTTCTGCCATATCTTAATCTCCTGCCTTTAATGATGTCAGTAGTGTGAACTTGTTCATGTGGATGGTCTGGAGGTTGTCCATTACCATGTGTACTACATCGAATGCCGTGTTCTGGTCAGCCTTGATGGCCACGCCTGTGCCATCTTTGATGGCCTTCGCGAGGTTCTCGTTTTCGGTCTGACGCATGGCGGACATCCACATCTGGAACTCGTCGAGATTTGAGTCATCCTTATTCCATTGGATTGGAATTCCGGTGACATGGTTGGGATTGGGATCTTCACCCTGGAGCCACTTGTCCATCTTGGTGGTTCCTTCGGGCTGTGAGGCCAGCGAAAGGAATTCGCCCATCTGGTTCAAGGGTACGCCAAAGGAGCCCAATTTGCTGAACGCGAGCTTTTGCTGAGCATTGAAGCTGATTTTGTTCTTATGCGACCCGTTGTATATCTCGGTAACTTTGTCGAGAAGACCTATGCGCATCTTTTCGTTCGACCAGTTGGTCGAAGTATCGTTGTTCATGGTCAGCCAGACTTTGCCCTCCGGAGATACAAGCACCTGCACGAAGTTGGTTTCCTGCACCTTTTCTTCCGAAACTGAAGCAGGGGTAATAACCTGTGTGGGTTCTTTCGCGAGGAAAGTGGAAGTCAACATGAAGAAGGTAAGCAAAAGCACGGTCACGTCACTCATCGCGGTCATGTCGATGAATGTGCTCTTCTTTGCTATTTTTACTCTTCCCATATCAGCTATTAACTTTTATCGGTTTATTATTTGGTTGCTTGCGGCCGGAAGATTAGTGAGTGGCTGCGAAAGTTGCTACGATGCTGAAACCGATTTCGTCGATAGCGTAAGAAAGGTTGTCGATCTTGTTGGTGAAGAAGTTGTAGGAAATAACAGCGAATGCACCGGTTGCGATACCGAAGGCGGTGTTCACAAGGGCCTCAGAGATACCGGTCGACAGCTCGGTTGAGTCGGGAGAACCTGAGTTGGCCAGAGCCTGGAACGATTTGATCATACCCATTACAGTACCGAGAAGACCGACGAGAGTACCGAGGGTGGTCAGGGTTGCTATGATGGGGAGGTTCTGAGAAAGAGCGGGCATCTCAAGAGCGGTTGCCTCTTCTACGGCGTTACGCAGAGTGGTGAGCTTCTGCTCCTTGCTGAGAAGGGTGTTGGCGTCCATCTCTTTGTACTTTACCAGAGTGTTGTAAACTACAGATGCAACTGAACCTTTCTGGTCTTTGCAACGCTTCATGGCGCCGTCGATGTCGTTCTTCTGAAGGTCAGCCTTGATAGCGGCGACAAACTTGGAAGTGTTGCCCTTGCCGGCTGCCGAACGAAGTGCGATGGAACGCTCGATAGAAAGAACGATTACGGTGAGAAGCAGGGTCATCAGAATAGGTACGATGAAACCGCCTTTGTAAACGGTACCTGCCAGATTGAGGGGATGGCCTGTGGCTGCGTCGCCGCCTTCAAAGTTGCCGGGGGCGCCCATCAGGAACAAGAAGATGCAGACTGCGCAGGCTGCGCATGCGAGGATTACGAGGAATGCATTGCGGATACCACGCACCTGAGAAATCTTTTCTTCCTTCTTGATGCGAGCCTGAGCACTCGTTGCCGGGGCGGTTGCGCCCTGAGCCTTGGGATCATTAGATGCCATAATGTCTGATTAATTTTTTTAGTTTGTTTGTTATTATGGTTTTTCTTTTAGAAATCTCTTCTGTTTGCTTTTGTCTTTTACCATAGCCCGGCCTTTGGCCAGCGCACGGTTTTCTTTTATTTCAATAAGTTCCTATTTCAATAAGTGTCCGAGTGCTTCGTTATCGCGGTTCCTGCCGGTTATGGAGTCAGCCTTCCAATGTCCGGCCAAGTGCGGCAGTAGGTAGATGGAGAGCTTATGGTATGTTAGACTTTTGGGGCCAGTCATTTCTGAACGGAGACTGAACTGTAGATAAGCCATGGTCAGATTATACTTGCCTTTTGGGTTGATGCAAAGTTACTATATTTTTTGAATAAAGCAAATCCGATTTTCCTAAAAAAATGTTTCCGCAAACTTCCGGAAACAATTTATTAGGTTAATTACTCTTAATCTACCGTCATATGGTATCAGGTTACGGCGATTTTGGATATCTTACGGTTGCTCTTTGCCAAATATATGAGGCCGGGCTTCGCGGTGAAACCCGGCCTCATGAATATCATTTTTGAATCTTGGTGATATTATCCCTTGATAGCTGCTATACCGGGAAGTACTTTCCCCTCGATTGCCTCAAGAAGGGCGCCGCCGCCTGTAGATACGTACGATACGCTGTCGGCGAGGCCGAACTTGTTGACGCATGCCACCGAGTCGCCGCCGCCTACGAGCGAGAAGGCTCCTTCGGATGTGGCTTCAGCTATGGCTTCGGCTATGGCACGTGAGCCTGTGGTGAATTTCTCAAGCTCGAATACGCCTGCGGGGCCGTTCCAGAGGATGGTCTTGGCAGGAAGGATGGCTGCGCGGAACGCGAGTATGCTATCGGGACCTGCGTCGAGTCCTTCCCATCCTTCAGGTATGTTGTTGGCGGGGCATACCTGGGTGTTGGCGTCGTTGGAGAATGCGTCGGCTGCCACGCAGTCGGTGCCCAATACCAGGTTCACACCCTTTTCTTTGGCTTTCTTTATGATGTCGAGAGCCAGGTCGAGCTTGTCGTCCTCGCAGATCGAATTGCCGATGTTGCCTCCCTGAGCCTTGGCGAAGGTGTATGTCATGCCGCCGCAGAGAATCAGGTTGTCTACCTTGTCCATCAGATTCTCGATGATACCGATTTTGGTAGATACTTTCGAACCGCCCATGATGGCTGTGAAGGGACGCTTGATATCTTTCAGGATGTTGTCTACCGCCTGAACCTCTTTCTCCATCAGGTAGCCGAGCATCTTGTCTTCCTTGTCGAAGTAGTCGGCTATGACGGCTGTGGAGGCGTGCTTGCGGTGTGCTGTGCCGAATGCGTCGTTGACATATACGTCGGCATAGCTGGCCAGAGTCTTGGCGAACTCTTTCTGGCGTTCTTTCATCTCTTTCTTGGCGGCTTCATATCCGGGGTCGGCCTTGTCGATGCCTACGGGCTTGCCCTCTTCTTCGGGGTAGAAACGCAGGTTCTCGAGCAGGAGCACCTCTCCGGGCTTAAGCTCTTTGGCTGCCTCCTGGGCTTTCATGCAGTCGGGAGCGAACTTCACGTCGGTGCCGAGAGCCTTGGCTACAGCCTCGCGTATCTGGCCGAGGCTCAGCTTGGGGTTTACTTTGCCTTTCGGCTTGCCCATATGAGACATAAGGATGAGGCTTCCGCCCTCTTCCAGGATTTTCTTGAGAGTGGGGAGGGCACCGCGTATACGTGTGTCGTCCGAGATTGTGCCGTCTTCATTCAGAGGTACGTTGAAGTCTACTCTGACGATAGCTTTTTTACCGTTGAAATTGTACTTGTCGATGGTTGCCATTTCTTTGTATGGTATTTATTTGGTTTGTTTCGATCTGACTCTGTCGCCGATATGTTTTTAGAGGGCGACGTATTCTATTTCCGCAAAGATAATTATTTTTTTGCAGAATGTGTGGGATTTAGTTTTAATTAAAATTAATTTTGCATAATTTGACTCGAACTCCGGCCGCATGATGTCGTGTCGGGGCTCTTTTGGAAATGAAAAGTAAAGAAACGAATATAGATGCCGACTGTCTGCTTTCTCTTGCAGGCAAGTGGGGTTTGCGCCGCGGATTGATTCCGGAGAGCATCGAGCCGTTGGCCGGAGCGGGATCTTCCCGCCGCTATTTCCGTATATTCATGTCTGACTCCGATGGCGGCGGGACGCGGAAAGAGACTGTGATAGGTACGGTAGGTCATTCTTCCCGCGAGAACCTGTCTTTTGTCTCGCTGGCCCGCATGTTCGGGAGTGCCGGGCTTCCGGTTCCCGAAGTTCTTGAAGTGGCCCACGACGGGGACTGTTATCTGCAGCAGGATCTCGGCGACCGGTCTCTGTTCTCGATGCTCGGGGATTGCGATGGCGACAAGAAAGTGCTTGAGGCTCTGACGGTGTTGCCGCGCTTTCAGACGCTTCCGGAAAGAGAGTGGAGCGGAATAGTGTTCAATAATCCTTTCGACTCGCGCGAGGTTATAAACGATCTGCATTACTTCAAGCATTGCTTTCTGAAGCCGCTCGGCGTCGAGATCGATGATATGGAGCTTGAGCGTGAGTTCGATGATATAGCCGCGGCTATAGATGCCATACCGGCTGAATGCCGGGGTCTTATGTTGCGGGACTTCCAGAGCCGTAATGTCATGGTTCATGACGGACACCCGTTCTTCATTGATTTTCAGGGTGCCAGGAAGGGGCCGCTTCTTTATGATGCCATATCTTTCCTGTGGCAGGCTAAAGCCGGTTTCACTCCTGAGTTCCGTAAAAAGGGCCTTGAGGTTTACGCCGGTAGTCTGGCAGACTGCGTTTCGAATATCGGCATTGCGACGCTTCTTTCCGCTACGCCGCTGCTGGCGCTTGTGCGCACGTTGCAGGTGCTCGGTGCCTATGGCCTTCGGGGCGTGATAGAAAAGAAGGCCCATTTCCTGCAGAGCATTCCTCAGGGAATCGGAAATCTCAATACCCTCCTGCACGATGCGGTGGCTTCCGGAAGTCCTGTGCGATGGCCCGAAGAGCCGTCCCGCAGATGGCCTGAACTCTGCCGTATCGCGGAGTCGCTTCCGCGTTTGCCTATACTTGCAGGAATCTCAGCCAAAGATGACTCGCGCGATTGGCTTAGAGTCAGCGTGTTCAGCTTTTCATACAAGAAAGGTTATCCGCTTGATTTCTCGGGTAACGGCGGCGGCTTTATGTTTGATTGCCGTGGGCTGCACAATCCTGGCAGATATGCGGAATACCGGTCGCTTACAGGCATGGACCGCGAGGTGATAGAGTTTCTTGACAGCTATGAGGAGGTAGCGGAGTTCATACGGCATGTTATGGAGCTGGTCGAACCAAGCGTCAGACGCTATGCGCGGCGCGGTTTCACATCGCTGCAGATCGGATTCGGGTGTACCGGCGGTCAGCATCGTTCTGTCTATTGTACCGAACATGTGGCCGAGGCGATAGCTTCATCCTTTCCCGACGTCGAGGTGGATGTCTGCCACCGTGAGCAAGGGGTGAGCTACAGACTTAACGGACATGTACCACCGTTCAAGGCCATGATACTCGCCGCCGGGCTTGGCACGAGGTTGAGACCCTGGACGTTGGAACATCCCAAGGCTTTGGTTCCGGTAGCGGGCGTGCCGATGTTCTATCGTGTTGCCGAGCGTCTTCTTGGCGAGGGATGTCGCTGTCTGGGAGTCAACGCCTGTCATTTCGCCGATCAGTTGACCGCATATTGCGAGGGTGAGGATATGAACAAGCTGTTGGAAAGATACGGAGCGTCGCTGTGTGTCAGCGATGAGACCGGCAACCTGCTTGATACCGGAGGCGGCATAGTCAGGATGGCTCCGATCCTTGATCCGGAAGGGGAGGGGTTCCTGGTTCATAATGTGGATATCCTTTCCAATGCGCGTCTGGGTATGCTGATGCGTTTCCATCGCGAGTTCAATCCAGACGGTGTTACATTATTGGTGAGTGAACGTGAGTCTTCGCGTAAACTCGTTTTCGGATGTGATGGACAGCTGACCGGATGGCGCAATCTGAAGGATGGTGGCGAGCGCAATGTAAATCCGCATCCGGGCCCGAGGATAAGCCCTGATGCGGATAGGTACTGCGGTCTTGCCGTGGCTCAAGGCGAGCTTGCGTTCAGCGGCATCTATATTGTCGGCGGCAACGCCGCTGCGGAGATGGGGACGCTGCATGGTTCGGCACCTTTTGCAGTAATGGATTATTTTCTTGACCCGGAGCGTCGTTGCCTGGTGATGGGGATTTCTCAGCCAGATCTCAAACTGCTGGATATCGGTAAGCCCGATGCTTTGGCAAAAGGCGACGCCTGGGTTGCAGGTAATCGATAATGGTGATCAATAATGGTGATGACGGTAGTATTTCCCGGATCGGGAGGCGTTATATTGAAATATGCAGCCTGCGATGAGGAACACAAGGGCGCTTCCGCCCATCCACCATGTGAGTGCCACTCCGGTGGTGAAGCATGATGCGATCAACAATATCGCACCGATTATATAGCTGATTATAGCGAGCGTTTTCATAGCGAGAATGTTTTTATTGTTTTGTTAGTGAAACGCTTGTGCGGACTATCAAGTTCAGTTTGAAATTGTTAAAATCAGCGGAATTGTTATAAAGATTGAAGAATGGAAAAAATAGAAAGTTTCAGAATAGACCATAATCTGCTGAAAAGCGGAGTGTATGTGTCGCGTGTCGACAAGTTAGGCGATTATGATATAACCACATACGATCTGCGTGTCCGCAGTCCCTATGACGATGCTCCTCTGACCGGTGCGGAGGCGCATACCATAGAACATATATGCGCTACATGGCTTCGTAATAAGGATAGCTTGAAAAACAGGGTTATATATTTCGGTCCGATGGGTTGCCTTACCGGCTTCTATATGATACTTGCCGGCGAGCCCGACGCTGCTGAGGCGGCAGGAATAGCCAAAGAGATGTTCGAGTATGTGGCCGGTTTCACCGGGGAGATTCCAGGGGCGTCGAGAGTGGAGTGTGGCAATTATCTATTCATGGATTTGCCCGAGGCGAATAAAACTGCCCGCAGGTATGTCGATGAGGTGCTTACCGACATCAAACCCGAGCGTCTGAATTATCCCACCAATGACAAATGACTAACGACCAATGACAAATGACTTACTAACCCGCCTCGAAGGTTTCGACGCCCGTTTCGAGGAAGTCTCCACGCTCATCACCGACCCGTCGGTGATAGCTGACCAAAAGAGATATGTCAAACTGACCAAAGAGTATCACGATCTTGAGAACATACTTGACGCCACACGCCGATATCGCGCCGCGCTTGCGGCCCAGGAGGAGGCCAAGGCTATGTTAAGTGATTCCGATCCCGAATTGCGTGCCATGGCCAAAGATGAGCTGGAGGCGGCTACGGCTTCTCTACCTAAACTGGAAGAAGAGATAAAGCTGTTGCTTATCCCCGCTGACCCTGCCGATGCGAAGAATTGCGTAGTGGAGATACGCGGGGGTACGGGAGGTGACGAGGCCGCGTTGTTTGCCGGCGACCTTTTCCGCATGTATCAGAAATTCGCCGAACGAAAGGGGTGGCAGCTCGCTGTTTCGTCTGTGAGTGAGGGGGCAGCTGGTGGATATAAGGAGATTGTGTTTTCACTGACCGGTGCCGGTGTATACGGTGTGATGAAGTATGAGAGCGGCGTGCATCGTGTGCAGCGTGTTCCGGTTACGGAGACGCAGGGCAGGGTACACACTTCGGCGGCCACGGTAGCCGTGCTTCCCGAAGCCGAGGAGTTCGAGGTCGAGATTCACGAGGGTGAGATACGCTGGGATACCTTCCGCTCAAGCGGTGCCGGAGGTCAGAATGTAAATAAGGTTGAGTCGGGTGTACGGCTACGCTATAACTGGAAGAACCCCAACACCGGAGAGGTGGAGGAAATCCTTATAGAATGTACCGAGACGCGAGACCAGCCCAAGAACAAGGAACGTGCCCTGTCGCGTTTGCGCACATTTATCTACGACAAGGAACACGCCAAATATATGGAGGATATAGCGTCGAAGCGCAAAACGATGGTAAGCACCGGCGACCGCTCGGCGAAGATACGCACCTACAACTTCCCGCAGGGACGCATGACGGACCACCGCATCAACTACACCATATATAATCTGGCGGCGTTCCTCGACGGCGATATCCAGGAATGCATCGACCGGCTTACCGTAGCCGAAAACGCCGAGAAGCTGAAAGCCGCGGAACTCTAACCTGCCGCGATGTTCCGTATCATCCATTCTTATCAAAAAATGATTTTAAGGACGTCGGAATTTTGCAGGTTCGGGGAAAAGAGTTAACTTTGCGGTCGCAAACGCCCGGAGGAGGTCGGTGGATGCCGTAAGGTATCTGAGAATCAAGACCCGGGGGTAGGCGAAAAGAATACCAATTACAAATAAATCGTCAAGTTTATGGCAACCAAAATTAGATTGCAGCGTCATGGCCGTAAAGGCTACGCTTATTATCCTATTGTAGTCGCCGATAGCAGGGCACCACGTGATGGTAGATTTATTGAAAGGATAGGTTCTTATAATCCGAACACTAATCCTGCTACAATAAGTTTAGACTTCGACCGTGCTTTGTATTGGGTAGAAGTAGGTGCTCAGCCTACCGACACAGTTCGCAGCATCCTTTCGAAAGAGGGAGTTCTTCTTATGAAGCACCTCAACGGTGGTGTGAAGAAAGGTGCTTTCAGCGCCGAAGAGGCTCAGCGTCGTTTCGATGCTTGGAAAGCAGACCGTACCAAGCTGGCTGACGCAAACCGTCAGAAACTCGAAGCCAAGGCCGCTGAGAACGCAAAGGCCCGTTTCGAGGCAGAGGTTGAGAAGAACCGCGTGAAAGGCGAGGAAGTAGCCAAGAAGAAAGCCGAGAAGCTCGCTGCCGAAGAGGCCGCAGCCAAGGCTGCTCTCGAAGCTGAAAACGCCGCAAACGAGGCTCCCGCTGAAGAAGCTGCTGCCGAGTAAGAACCGCAATCAGGTAAAAATCCTGATAAAAACTTCTGGAAAGTTTGCAGAATTGAAAAATTTGAATTAACTTTGCAGAGCAAGAGAGAAACAAGGGGTGTTGAAACCTCGGCATCCCTTGTAAAACCGGTCTATTAGTGTAGCGGTTAGCACGCCACCCTCTCACGGTGGAGACTCGGGTTCGAGTC
>CAJMMT010000022.1 GCA_905214715.1 uncultured bacterium
TCCGCGGGGTACGCGAAGCCTTTCGCTGCGCTTCAGGCTTCGCTACCCCACGGCTATTCTCTGCGTTCCCTCTCCGGGGAACGGGGGCTACGCAGGCTTCGCTACCCTGCGGATATTCTCTGCGTTCCCTCTCCGGGGAACATCAGCCTACCTGGCTGCCGGGGCGGACTTCGCCTTGGGGGCCTATCACTACCAGGCGGCCGTCGGCGTCCTGGGCGGAGAGGATCATGCCTTCCGACATTATGCCGCGCAGCTTGCGGGGCTCAAAGTTGGCCATGAAGCAGACTTCCTTGCCTACCAGGTCTTCGGGGTGATAGTATTTGGCTATGCCACTTACTATGGTGCGGCCTTTTGCCCCGTCGTCTATCTTGAATTCAAGAAGTTTGTCGGCCTTGGGCACTTTGCGGCATTCGAGGATCTTGCCTACGCGGATGTCCATCTTCTCGAATGTGGGGAAATCCACGTTCTGCTTCACCTCAGCCGGTTTCCAGGCGGCGAGAAGATTCTCTTCCTTGGCCTTGCGCAGTTTCTCAAGCTGCTGTTCTATTACCGCGTCTTCCACTTTCTCGAAGAGAAGTTCGGGCTTGGCCACCACGGTTCCTGGCTGAATCAGGTCGAAGTTTCCGGCCATCTCCCAACCGAGTTTCGGCAACGAGAGCCACTGAGCCAGTTTGGCACTCATGAAGGGTGTAAACGGCTCGAAGACCACGGCCAACGTACCGCAGAGCTGCACGCAGAGGTTCATCACTGTCTTTACGCGCTCGGGGTCGGTCTTGATAACTTTCCAGGGTTCCATGTCGGCCAGATACTTGTTGCCGGCGCGTGCTATGGCCATGGCATCTTTCAGTGCCTCGCGGAAACGGAAGTTGTCCATGTTGGCCGAAAGCGACTCTACCGATTTCTTCACATCCTCAATCAATTCAGTATCCACGGCCTCCAGTTTGCCGGGAGCGGGCACGGCACCGTCGTAGAACTTGTGGAGCAGCACCAGGGCACGATTAACGAAATTGCCGAGTATAGCCACAAGTTCCGAATTGTTGCGGGCCTGGAAGTCTTTCCATGTGAAGTTGTTGTCTTTTGTTTCGGGGGCATTGGCCGTCAGCACATAGCGAAGAGTATCCTGCTTGCCGGGTAGGTCGCGCAGGTATTCGTGAAGCCATACGGCCCAGTTGCGCGAGGTCGAGATTTTGTCGTCTTCCAGATTAAGGAACTCGTTGGCAGGCACATTGTCGGGCAGATTGTAGCTTCCGTCGGCCATCAGCATCGAAGGGAAGACTATACAGTGGAACACTATATTGTCTTTGCCTATGAAATGCAGCATACGTGTCTCCGGGTCTTTCCACCACTTGGTCCAATCGTCGCCCACACAATCTATGGTGTTGGAGATATAGCCTATCGGGGCATCGAACCATACATAGAGAACCTTTCCTTCGGCACCTTCCACCGGCACGGGTATACCCCAGTCGAGGTCGCGGCTCACGGCACGCGGCTGCAAGCCCATGTCGAGCCAGGACTTGCACTGGCCGTAAACGTTGGGCTTCCACTCCTTGTGCTCCTCGAGTATCCACTGACGCAAACGCGGCTCCCACTTGTCAAGAGGGAGGAACCAATGGCTGGTTTCCTTGAGCACGGGTTTGTTGCCCGTTATGGCCGAGACCGGGTTTATGAGGTCGGTGGCGTTGAGCGAGGTTCCGCAATGCTCACACTGGTCGCCGTAAGCTCCCTCGAAGCCGCAGTGAGGACAGGTACCGGTAACGTAGCGGTCTGCCAAAAACTGATGCGCCTCCTCATCGTAAAGCTGCATGGAGCTTTTCTGTATGAATTCACCCTTGTCGTAGAGAGTGCGGAAGAAGTCGGAGGCCACGCGGCGATGGGTGGCCGAGGTGGTGCGTCCGTATACGTCGAAACTTATTCCGAGCTCGGCGAAGGAGTCTTTGATTATATTATGGTAACGGTCTACTATATCCTGGGGGGTAACACCCTCTTTCTTCGCCTTGATGGTTATAGGCACGCCATGCTCGTCGCTGCCGCCTATAAACAACACATCCTCACCTTTAAGGCGGAGATAACGGGCGTAGATATCGGCCGGCACGTACACTCCGGCCAGATGACCTATGTGGACAGGGCCGTTGGCGTATGGAAGAGCGGAGGTAATGAGAGTTCTTTTAAAGTTTTTGCTCATTTTATTTTTATTGTTTTTTGGGAGGAGAGCTATGAGTACTATGAGTACTATGAGTACTATGAGAACTATGAGGGCTATTTGGAGAGGGCTATGAGGGCTATTGAGAGAGCTATGAGTACTATTTCTGGTAGGCGCCGAGGGTCGGGGGGCCGGGGTCGAGGCGGCTTACGCCGTACATGTCGGTGGCGGTCTCCGGGGCCGTCAGTTCGGGGTCTCCCTGCCCTATTACCGGCGAGCCATCCTTGACCCGGTAGTCGAAGATGTATTCCTCACGCACGGTGCGGAACATCGGGTCAGTGTTCCACATGCAGTCTATGAAGTTGTCATCGTTGCTGCCTTCCGATTTCAGCGAACATCGTCGCAGCAACACGTCTGCACCGGTCAGATCGCCGGGAGAGATATCCGGGGCCATGCCGTAAATCACGCAGTTGCCGTAACGGGCGCGCATGAGCGGGCGTTCAGGATCGCTCTCGGTAGCCGAGGGCATACAATGGCTCATGGCCACTATCGGCTCCGTAGGTATCGAGAAGAGATATTCGTTGGCGAAAGTACACTGCGAGAACTCGTGGTCTCCGCCGGAGAGATTCACCACCGACTCGGCCGCGTCGCTGTAGCAGACACCGTAGGAGGCCGTCATGCAATCGCGGGCCGTGAACACAGAACCCTGGGAGTTGTGCAGCCAGGAGTTGACCACCGTCAGTTTCCGCTGCGACGGGTCGGTGTCGCCTACGGCTCTGAGTCCGTAGACCGTAGAGCGCATGTTTACGTACGACAGACTGTTGCCATGCGATTCGGAGGCTATGTCTATCCCCTTCCACTGACCGGCGAGTATGTCATAGCCTACGTCGGGCAGGACGTTGTCAAGTCGGTCGCCACGCATGTGAATCGGCTTTTCCGCTGTGCCTTCGGCTATCAGGGTGCCATGGACAGACAGGCGCGCCTTGTCGTGGAACAACAGACGAGCGCCGGGGTCAACGCGCAACGTTACGCCGGGATCTACCACAAGCGAGTCGAATACCACATAGGGGCGTTCGGCGGTAAGGGTCCGGTCGGCCGAAACTTTCTCATCACGCAGACGCACCACGTTCTGGCCCCAGGCGGAGACCTCCACCTGCTGGTTCACTCCATTGGTAAGGAAGTCGAGATAGTCAGTAACCAGGAAAGGCTCCGCATCGGCATTAGGCGCGATGTAGCACTCTATGAACACGAATATGGAGTCTCCTCCGCGTATCTCGACATCCCGGAACTCGGACCCCGCCATTCCGTCGACATTGACCTTGAAATTGGATGAGGGTGAGCGGAACGCTATACGCGATATGTTTACGGCCTTCTTGGCGCGGTTATATACCTTCAGACGGGCCGTAGGGGTGCCTACGTCAGTGAAAACCGTATCGAAAGCGACCTTGTCGGTAGAGAAGGAGAGGACGTCGGAGGGAGAGGTCGTGAAGCTGTCGGAGATGCAGCCGGGCAGCGTAAGCATCCCGAGGAGAGCGAGTATTATATACAGGATATTCTTCATCTTGGATATAACGATTTCTTCCGGCTCTTTATTATTTTTCAGGGAGCATAGAGGGGGCCGGGCGGCGATTTGGCTATCGGTTGAACAGGGACCAGGCCGGGGATCGGGAGTAGGCTGCGCTTGCTTCGGTGGGAACGCTTAGGCGGCAGCGACGGTACATGGCGGTTTCTTCCGGTTCGAAGATGAAGCTGTCGCAGTCGAAGCGCGGGGGTACTGGCGAGGGCTCTATCAGTTCCACGAGCGACTCGCAGCCGCTGAATATCAACTCGCCCAACAGAGAATCGTTGGCCGGCAGCCTTGCCGACCTCAGAGAGGTGCAGTCGGAGAAGGCGTAGGATTCGAGCATAGTTACCGAGTCGGGAAGAGATACTTCGCTGAGGGAGATGCAGCGGGAGAAGGCATTGTTGCCTACGCGGCGCAGCGTAGCCGGGAAGCGGATGGAGTCGAGACAGGAACAGTAGGCGAAAGCGTGCGCCCCTATGCGGACGAGCGAGTCGGGAAGATCTACGCGACGCAGGTTGGAGCAACCCCGAAAGGTACCTACGGGTAGTTCGCGCAAGCGCGATCCAGGCGAGAAGCGCACCTCGGTGAGGTCGGTGCGGTCCCGGAACGCCTCTTCGGGAAGAGATTCCACTTCGGAGGGTATGGTGAGGGTCAGGGCTATTATCAGCTTTAGCAATATGGGCATGGCGTTTATTTCGGGTCGGTTATCAGTTCAGCGGCGCGGGTGGCGGCGTTAGCGGTGCCGAGGCGGCGACGCATCAGGCGATAGCCTGACATTTCCCATTCGCGGCGGGGCGATGGAATCAGCAACGGGCGCAGTTCGCGCGAGATGGACTCGGCGGTGCAGCGGTTAAGCAGCAGCTCCGGAACTATGGAGTTGCCAACGATAAGATTCGGCAACGAAACGTAACGTACGTGAAGCAAGCGCGACATCAGGTCGTAGGTAAGACCTGAGCCATTGCCACGGTAGCAGACCACCTGGGGAGTGCCTACGAGAGCCGTCTCGAGTGTGGCGGTGCCGCTGGTTACGAGAGCCGCACGCGAATATTTCAGCAACGGAACGGTAGCGGAGAACACGAGCTGCAGACCTGGATCCTGCGCCACCTCGCGGTAGAATTTCTCACCTACCGAGGGTGCGGCGGCCACCACATACTGGTAATCTTTCTCTTTCTTGGCCGCCTCTATCATAAGGGGAAGATTGGCCTTAATCTCGCTGAGACGGGAGCCGGGGAGGAGTGCGATTATAGGCCTCGGGTCGGTTATACCTTGTCGCTCGCGGAAATATTTCTCGGGGGGAAGGTGGCGCAGACGATCGTCTATCTCGTCGACCGAAGGATTTCCCACATACTTGGCTTTTCCATAGCCGTGATTACGGAAAAACGAGACTTCGAAAGGGAGTATGCAGTAAAGATTGGTTACATATTTCCGTATCTTGGCCACCCGCCATTCCTTCCAGGCCCACACCTTGGGGGCTATGTACCAGTCTACGCGGATACCGGCTGCATGAGCCTTCCGGGCGAGCTGCAGGTTGAAACTGGGATAGTCCACAAGTATAAGGACATCAGGATTGAACTTGGCGAGAATAGAAGAGGCGAATCGGAAGTTGTCGAGTATCGAAGGGAGATTCTTCACAACCTCGGTAAAGCCCATAACGTTCATACGGCTGTAATGAAGGGCAGGCTCATGCCCGGCGGCTTTGGCCATGAGGTCGCCGCCGAAAAATATGAATTTAGCCTCGGGGTCGCGTAACTTAATCTGTTCTATCAAGGCAGAGGCATGGAGGTCTCCGGACGCCTCGCCGGCAACTAACATGTATTTCATGGCCCAAAGATAGGATTTTTTTTGTAAGTTTGTCTTCAAATAAGTAATGAATCAGATTAAACCGATATAATATGAAATTTATAATCTCACATATCATCTACTTGAACTTTTTGGTGCTTTCCGCCAAGTTTTATCAGTCGCAATGCCCGCATTGCTCCATCTTCAACTTGCGAAAATCTCTCAAAAATTTCTGCGCATACGATATGTGTTTAATCTGATTCATTACTTATGAGATTTCCTAAAAACGACTGTTCATATATCATAGCCG
This sequence comes from uncultured bacterium, assembly GCA_905214715.1. Classification (GTDB taxonomy): domain Bacteria; phylum Bacteroidota; class Bacteroidia; order Bacteroidales; family Muribaculaceae; genus Lepagella. The sequence continues at coordinate 5,794 of CAJMMT010000022.1, forward strand.
TCTCGGCGCTTCTCGCGATCATGATGTGGGGATGCGCTTCCATGGGCACCCCGTCGGGGGGACCGAGAGACGAAGACCCGCCACGGTTCATTCAGGCCACTCCCCCGATGGGAGCTACCGACGTACCGGTTACAACCGAGCATATCAGCTTACGGTTCAACGAGATTGTAAATGTGAAGGATGCGTTTTCCAAAGTGATGATCTCTCCCGTAGGCTCCTCCACTCCAAGGGTCTCCTCTTCCGGCCGCAGGGTAAGCATTCAGTTCGAAGACACGTTGGCTCCCAACACGACCTACACCATCGACTTCGCCGACGCCATCGAAGACAATAACGAAGGCAACAAGCTGTCCGGCTTCTTCTATACATTCTCGACCGGCGCCGCGCTCGATTCACTCGAGATTTCAGGTATGGTCTTGGGCGCGCTCGACCTCGAGCCGCAACAAGGGGTGCTGGTAGGGGTATATCCCGACGAAATGCCCGACTCCGCCTTCTTCACCACACCCTTCCAGCGCGTGGCGCTGACCGACGAACTGGGCCGCTTCACAGTGCCGGGACTGAAACCGATACCTTACAGGATATATGCTCTCAAGGATGCGGACGCCGACAAGAAATATGCCAATCCGGAGGAAGACATAGCCCTGCTCCCCTACCCCATAACCCCGTCGAGCGAGAGAATAGAGGTTTCCGACACCATTCTCGACCTTAAGACGGGAGCGGTAGACACCGTTGTATCGCGTACGCGCACCCGTTTCATTCCCAATGACGTGTTGCTGCGCATGTTCAACACCGGCGTGCGGCCACAGTATCTGGTAAAGTACGAACGTCAGGATTCCACACGGTTATACTTCCAATTCAACGCCCCTTCCGACCGTCTGCCGCAACTGGATATACCGTCCATGCCGGAACTGGCTCAACAGCTTATTATGGAACGTTCGGCGACCAACGACACCATCACATACTGGTTGCCGCGCCATGCCGCCTCGGTCGATTCCCTGGACGTGGCCGCTTCTTTCCTGCGCCCTGACTCCACAGGAAATCTCGTGGAGGGCACCGACATACTCGAATTCAATTTCCGCCGCCCCAAGCCGGCCAAAGAGAAGAAAAAGAAGAAAGATGAGAATGCCACGCCGGAATTACCTAAAGCTCCGCAGCTTATGGTCAATCTGTCGGCTTCCGGCACACAGGAAGTGTACCGTCCGTTATACATAGAGTTTCCGGTACCCCTCGCGGAACTCGATACCCTCGCGTTCAGGATAGAAGAGAAAACCGACACCATCTGGGGACCGGCCAAAAACGTGGCGAAAATGGTTCCGGCCGACTCGCTGAATCCGCGCAGATTCATGATAGACTATCCCTGGGACTACAAGACCACCTACCGCGTTACGGCCGACTCGGCAGCCGCCAAGGGGCTATATGGCCAGGTGATGCACAGACTGGAGAATGAATTCACCACAAAAGATATAGAGGACTACTCGTCGCTCCTGCTTGAGATAAAAGGGCTGACAGCCGACGACAAGGCGTTCGTGGAACTGCTGAGCACCAACGACGAGCCTTTGCGCCGCATGCCGGTAACCGACGGCAAGGTAGAGTTCCGCTTCCTTGACCCGGGCACCTATTATCTTCGCCTGATAGAGGATTTCAACAATGACGGAGAGTTTACCCCCGGTTCATTTCCCGATTCAGGCAATCCCGTCCCGCCCGACCAGGCGTTCTATTATCCACAGAAAATAACGGTGAAAAAGAACTGGGACATAGACCAGACCTGGGACGTGTTCGGCACACCGGTCGACACCCAGAAGCCTGCGGCACTCAAGAAAAACAAGCCCACGCCTAAACGTGGTCAAAACGAACAGCAGACCGAGGAGACCGACGAAGAAGACTACTTCGACCCGACGGCCAACCCGTTTGATCCGAAAGATGTGAAACGCAAACGCGAACAGGCCCGACAACGGGCCAACGGAGGATTCTAACTCTCATATCATTGACCGACAATGACTACCGCTGAAAAAATAGTGAACGGGGCCACTACATTTCTGCAGAGCGTGGCCACATTCGGCAAATGCCTGCTTATGTCGCGGAGAGCATTCCCGGCGCCGTCGGGCCTTCGCGAGCGACCTGCAATAGTCATGGGCAACGGCCCCTCGCTGAACGACATGCTGAGCCGCAACCCGAGGGCCATAAGGGAATCTGACCTTATGGCGGTAAACTTTGCCCCTAACGCCGCTCTATTCTACGACCTGAAACCCTCCATGCTCGTACTGGCCGACCCACACTTCTTCTATGGTATGAATAAAGACCCGAACGTAGCGCGGTTATGGAAGCGCATCGGGGCCGTATCCTGGCCCATGTCGCTCTATGTTCCCGTCGGCCATCAGGCGCGTGTCAGGACTCTCTTGACCGGACCTGACGGCAAGTCGAACGCCAACATAACAATAAAACCGTTCAACCTCACTCCGGCCGAAGGATACCGGGGCCTCCGGCTGGCACTCTACCGACAGGGCACGGCCATGCCGCGCCCGCGCAACGTGCTGATACCGGCAATCATGATCGCCCTGCGCGAGGGTTACCGCGACATACGCCTTACAGGAGCCGACCATTCATGGAGCCGTACGCTTTGGGTAGACGACATGAACCGCGTGATTTCCATTCAGCCACACTTCTATCCCGACACGGAGAAAGAACGGGAACGTGTGGCAAAGGAATATGAGGGTTACCATCTGCACCACATATTCAATTCGCTGGCAGTGGCCTTCCGCTCTTACTTCGACATAGCCGACTATGCCGAGACCATCGGCGCGAAAATAACCAACTGCACTCCCGGTTCATTTATCGACGCTTTCCCGAGAGGCGACATCGACTCTCCGCAACAATAACGGAGGTATCAGCGTTATTACTGGTAGTGAGGATTGGAACTATTGGAATAATCGGACCGATCGGAGCTATCTGGAGAGGGAGAACCGGGAAAGTCAGTATAATCAAAATTCAAACCAATAATATTATGGATAAACTTAGTTATGCCTGGGGCCTTGTAATGGGCAAACAACTTCAGGCCATGGGCGTGAAAGAAATAAAGTTCGATGAGTTTAAAGATGGCGTGAAGGTAGCCTTCGACGGCGGTACTCCCGAAATTCCCGAAGAGGAGGCCCATCAGCTTATAAACAACTATCTGGGCGAACTGCAGCAGAAGATGGAAGCGGCCGCCCGTAAGGCCGGCGAGGAGTTCCTGGCCGAGAACGGCAAGAAGGAGAATGTGAAGACCACAGCCTCCGGTCTGCAGTATGTAGTGGAAAAGGAGGGTGAAGGCGCGCAGCCTACAGCCGAAGACGAGGTAACCGTCCACTACACAGGCAAACTGATAGACGGTACTGTTTTCGATTCAAGCGTGAACCGTGGCGAACCCGCCACTTTCCCGCTGAACCGCGTTATACCCGGATGGACCGAGGGCGTGCAGCTGATGAAAGAGGGTGCCAAATACACTTTCTTCATTCCTTCGGACCTGGCTTACGGACCGCAGGGTGTACCCAACGCCATTCCGCCCCACTCCACCCTTATCTTCGAGGTGGAGCTGATTAAAGTGAACAAGAAGTGATTAACAGAACGATGAAAAAGAACATTATCGCAATGGCCGCTTTCTCGGCAGCCATTGCATTTGCATGTGTTTCCTGCTCCGGCAACAAGGATAAGGAAGAGAAAGACTACGAGGCCGACAGCGAGTCGATAGTCGCCGCTATCGCTGAAGCTGTGCCCGAAACAGAGGCCGATTCCACAACCGTCCTCTATGGTCCCGCGTTTTTCACCAATGAAGCCAACAAGGCAGAAAAAGCCACGGAAGGCAAATATGTGCAGACTCCGACAGGTCTTAAATACACAGTCGTGAAAGAGGGTACAGGCGCCACCCCGAAAGCTACCGATGTTGTAACCGTACACTATACCGGCAGACTGACCGACGGCACGGTGTTCGATTCGAGCGTAGAACGGGGCGAACCGGCTTCATTCCCGCTTAACCGCGTGATCCAGGGCTGGACCGAGGGTCTCCAGACCATGAAAGAGGGAGGCAAGACCATATTCTACATACCTTCCGATTTGGGTTACGGCCCAACCGGCACCCCCGGCGGTCCCATTCCACCGAACGCCACCCTCATTTTCGAGGTAGAACTTATAAGCGTCGACAAGTAATACAAACCAAGCATAAAACGCCTCAGGGGAGTCCCGTTGACGGGACTCCCCTATTTTATAACTAAAAACTTTACAACCCGAAACCAAAAACTGATAACTTTTTCCTATTTTTGTAAGTTACAAGTAACTCTTAAAGATTTCATATCATGAAAAGAGGAATCATACCCGCAATACTCGGCTCAATGGCCATAGCCGCCTCGGCCGCCGACACGCCACAGTTTCCCGGCGGACCAGACGCCATGGACCAGTTCATAGCCTCGGTACTCGAATATCCCGCAGCCGCTTTAGACAACAGCGTGGAGGGTGTGGTGCATGTAGGTTTCACCGTACATGCCGACGGCTCCATATCCGGGGCGAAGATACTACGCCCCATCGACCCAGACCTTGAACGCGAGGCCCTGCGTGTCATAAAGCAGATGCCCAGATGGGAACCCTCCGAGAAAGAGGGTAAACCGGTAGACGCGCCAGCCACAGTGGCCATAACCTTCAGGATACCGGAATAAGGAGCTTCGAAACCTCCGCTATTGTTTCACCTAACATTTGACGATGCGCAAGAAACTGATATCGTATGCAGTAAAATATCTGCTGCCACTTGTCCTTACCATACTTCTGCTATGGTATATGTTCAGCAAGGTGGACTTCCGCCATATGATGGACATAATATGCGACGGCGTAGACTACTGGTGGATACTCCTCGCCATGACCATAAGTGTGTTCAGCCACATTTTCCGTGCCATGCGCTGGCGCATCCAGCTCAGGGCACTCGACATACGGCCGCCTCTGATGGCCCTGTCATGCTCGATATTCGGCTGCTATGCCCTCAATCTTGTCTTTCCTAGACTTGGTGAAGTATGGCGTTGCACTTACATAGCCGGACGCGAGAAGGCTTCATTCACCAAGGTTCTCGGTTCGATGGTCGCCGACCGTCTGGCCGACACGCTGATGGTAGCCACACTGACACTGCTTACATTCCTTGTAGCCGCAGGCGCGCTCAACTCTTTCTTAGCCAAGTATCCTATTGGCCGCGACCTTCTATCGCTGCTTGGCAACGCCTGGTTCTGGCTCGGACTCATAATATGCGTAGCAGTGGTATGGTGCTTGATGATATTCTGCCGGAACACAGCTCCCGTGCGTAAGATAACCGGCATGCTGCAGCAGCTATGGCAGGGATTCGCCGTGGTTACCACCATGCCGGGCAAATGGAAATTCCTCGGCCTGACACTCTGCATATGGTCATGCTACTACTTCCAGCTCTATGTGGCGTTTTTCGCCTTTCCATTCACCCGCGAGCTATGCACTCATCCCGACCTCGCCTACGGCCTCGTGCCTTGTCTGGTGGCTTTCGTGCTCAGTTCTATCGGTATGGCGGTGCCGAGCAACGGAGGTCTCGGCCCATGGAACATAGCCGTCATGTTCGGCCTCGCCGTATATGGCGTTACCGACGCTCAGGGCACCGCATTCTCCATGTTGCAATGGAGCGGCCAGACAGTCATGCTGATACTGCTCGGCATATTCACCATGATTTACATTTCACGCACAAGCAAATCGGGAAGCGAGCTGGCAGCATCTTTCAAGACCAATTCATAACACCTCTCATTCACAACACCTCCCACCAAAACGCAGACAGATGTTCAATTCAGATAAAGACCAGGAAGATTTAGATTATTTCGACGGTCCGGAGATTCCTGACACTCCACAGGAACCAAAGAAGCCGACTCCGTCGCCGGACAATCCCGACTATTGGGAAGATGAGTCGGAATGGGAACATCTGCGTCCGGTGAAACGCTGGCGGATACGCCTCCTCGCTTCGCTGGGGCTGATAATCCTTATCCTTGTCATAACTTTGTTGATATGGATGTTCCGTCCCTATGTAAGCGATGCCACCCAATATGGATATGTCGAGCACATAGAATACCGTGGGTCGGTTCTGAAAACATACGAAGGCGAACTTATACCCTACAAGGAGATTCACGACACCACGCGCAACATGGGTCGCGACTTCATATTCTCCACCTCAGACGCAAAGGTAGCCAAGACTTTGAAGCGGATGCAGCTTGAGGGAAAGCCAGTGAGGGTGGAATACCGCATATACCATTCCCGGATGCCGTGGCGCGGTGAAACCAAGACAATAATAATTGAGGCCGACAGCGTCGACCCCAATACTATTTTACCTCCGGAATTCAGAGATAACTAAAAGCAAATACTCTCTAAAATTTCACAACTACTTCCGCCGGATCATAATTCCAAGTGAAACGCAGGGTCAGCGTACGGGTCTTCGCATCGTAACGCCATCCTTCGCCAGAGGCTGTGGCTGAGGCGAGGCGGCTCAGTCTGCGACCGTCCAACGCGACCTCGGCGGGAGTGCTCTTGCAGTCCACCATCTCAAGTGTTATCTCCTTGGCAGTCGGCATACCTTCATAGCTTCCTTCTGAGGTGAAGCGGAATGCTGTATTCTTGCCTTCGGGCTTCACTGCGATATGCGTAAGCTGATAAGCCTTGTCCTCTATCGAGGTTGTGGAAACGTGGTTGTCGTCAAACACCACACTCTCGGAAGCATCGGCCGAAGGGAAGTATTTCAACGTCAGGAATTCGGGATAATATTGTGTGGTGTTCTCTATGGGACGCGTGTACTGCGGTATCACGGCGCCGGCACGCACAAAGAGAGGCAACTCTGAGAGCGGAGCCTTGACCACAGCCGTACGGCCACCCTTGTATCGCAACGACGGGTTGTTCCAATTAACCCATTCGCCCGCCGGGAAAAGCACCTTGCGCTGACGCGCACCGCGCTCCATCACCGGAGCCACAAGCACGTTGTCTCCCCACATATACTCGGTCTGCTCGTTGGCGAACAGCTTCTTGTCGGCGGCATCGTTGTCGAAGTTCAACGGTCTGGCCAGGGGCGCTCCGGTAGTGGCGTTCTCGAATGCCAGCGTATAATTATAGGGAAGCCATTCATAGCGCATCTTTATGAACTTCTTCGATATCGGCTCCATTTCCGGATAGTTGTAAGGTTCAGGCTGTTCCTGGGCATGGGTGCGCAACATCGGCGAGAAAGCCCCCATCTGCAGCCATCTCACATACAGTTCGGGGTCTGTGGGATGCTTCGGATCTACGGCAAAGCCTCCTATGTCCGAGCCCATGTATCCCAGACCCGAAAGGCCGGAAGAGAGCATAAGGGTAATCTGAGGCTGCAATCCGGCCCATGAACGCGCCACGTCGGTAGTCCATGGGAAAACCCCGTAACGTTGCAGTCCGGCGGTACCGCCACGCATCATCAACAAGGGGCGCTGGTCGGGGAAGTCCTTACGCAGACCTTCATATATAAGCTGGCTCCATTGGTTGCCATACGCATTGTGATACTGCTCCGCGGTCTGCCCGTTGGCATGCATTATCGTAGCGGGATGCACCTCAGGCTCGCCGAGGTCTCCCCACCATCCGGCCACACCTTCGGCAGTGAGTCCCTTGAGGCGGTTCCATAACCATCCGCGGGTTTCCGGGTTAGAGACATCCAACATGCCGGCATCTCCCACCCAGGTAGTAACGTCGTGGGTCTTGCCATCGGCATCTTTGGCAAGCATACCGGCTTCCGACAGAATATTGTAATTGTCTATCGCCCCTCCTTTATTGACATAAGGCTGGGATATAAGAACCATATTGACACCCTTGTCCTTAAGATTCTTCAGCATAGCTGCGTGGTCGGGCCACTTCTCCTTGTTCCATTCCAGACGGCCCATATCCTGTTCCACTCCATACCAGTAAAGGTCGAGCACCATACCGTCGAGTGGATAGCCACCCTTCTTAAGCCTGTCCACGACCTCCTCGGCCTCCTGCCGGGTTTTGTAGCCATACTTGGAAGTTATGTATCCGAGGCTCCAGAGCGGCGGCAACGGCTGGCGTCCGGTAAGCTCCGTGTAGAGATCTGTCTGCCGGCGCAAGGTAGGAGCGTCGGGGTCGCCCACAATAAGATAATATGAAATATCGTGGGGCGTTTCGGAAGTGTACCGTATGGTATCGGCGCCCAGTGTCAGCAGGCCGCGCGAATAGTCGTCGACCAACACGCCATATCCGGCATCAGACACGAAATAGGGAACCGATATACCCATCTGGGATATGCGCGGGTCTCCCTTGCCATAGCCGTAATTCTGACGGTTATACATAGTTAGCGAATCGCCGTTGATACGCAGCGAATGGCCTCTCTCGCCACCACCGTAAAAACTGCCGTTACCGGGATTAAGGAACGATATGCTCTTGGTAGACGGGTCGGAGTTGTCTATTCCTCCGGCTTCCTGAAGCACGGTCGCGCCTCCTGGTGAAAGGAGAGACACCTTGCCGCTGTTTTTATCAATGCGTATCGTGGCCGTAGGCGCATAAAGTTCCACGGCATCGGTGAAGACGGCCGGGCGCAACGCATGGTGTCCCGGTTCGAGCACGGCGCTCTGACTGTCGAGGAAAGCACTCTCACGACCGGGAGCATAATGGCGCACACGGAAAATGTGGTCGGTGAGAGGTGTAACCTCAACGCGGCCACGGCCGTTGTCAACGCTGACCGCGCCCGCAGGGGTGATATCGGTACGGGCCGGAACAGCGGCCTGTGAAGTCAACGCCGCCAATACACCCAGCCCTAAAGCCAATGAAATGTCAAGCCTGGTTTTCATTATGTAAGAATTTTGAAGTACCATCAAGGTCTTTAAGGTCCTTAAGGTCCCTAAAGACCTTAAGAACCCTGATTACTGACGATTACCGTCTCAGTCGTTGAGTTCGATATCGCTGTCGGTTATCACGTTCCAGGGAAGGCCGTTGGCGGCGAGAGTCTCCAGGAAGGGATCCGGATCGAACTCCTCTACATTGTGGACACCAGGTTTAACCCATTTGCCTGTAAGGAACATCATGGCTCCGACCATTGCCGGAACGCCGGTGGTATAGCTTACAGCCTGGGCCCCGGTCTCCTTATAAGCGGCCTCGTGAGAGCAGTTGTTGTAAATGTAATATGTAGACTCTTTGCCATTCTTGTCAAGACCCTTTATACGGCAACCGATAGAGGTTTCGCCTGTATAATTCTCTCCGAGCGAACCGGGATCGGGAAGCACCGCTTTCAGGAACTGGATGGGCACAATCTCCTGCCCGTTATACATAACGGGGTCAATACGGGCCATGCCTATGTCCTGGATTACGCGCAGATGTGTAAGATACTCCTGGCCGAAGGTCATCCAGAAACGCGCACGGCGTATCGTGGGGAAATTCTGCACAAGACTTTCAAGCTCCTCATGATAAAGCAGGTAAGACTCACGCTCGCCGATGTTGGGGTAATTGAGGGGACGGTGAATCTCAAGATTCTCGGTCTCCACCCATTTGCCGTCGAGCCAGTATTTACCCTTCTGGGTTATCTCACGGATATTTATTTCGGGATTGAAGTTGGTAGCGAAAGCCTTACCGTGGTTGCCGGCGTTGCAGTCGACGATGTCGAGATACTCCATCTTCGAGAAGTGATGCTTTGCGGCATAGGCCACGAAAACCGCCGATACCCCGGGGTCGAACCCGCATCCGAGTATGGCTGTAAGACCGGCCTTCTCGAAACGCTCGCGATAGGCCCACTGCCATGAATACTCGAAATGGGCCTCGTCCTTGGGTTCGTAGTTGGCTGTATCAAGATAGTTCACTCCGCAAGCCAGACATGCCTCCATAATCGTAAGGTCCTGATAAGGAAGAGCCACGTTAATGCAGATGTCGGGCTTGTGACGGTTGAAAAGTTCTTTCAGCTCCTCTACCGAGTCGGCATCCACACGGTCGGTGGTGACGTTGGGGGCGCCGATTTTTTCGGCCAGCCGGTCGCACTTTGACTTGGTGCGCGAGGCAATCACAATCTCGTTAAAAATTTCGGGGTGCTGCGCACACTTGTGGGCAACTACCGTGCCGACGCCTCCGGCGCCGATAATCAATACTTTTCCCATTTTATCTATATCAAGTTTTTTATCTATCTCAAGTTTTTATTTCAGAATTCCCCCATATGTATACAAAACAGGTAACCCCCTCCCCAATCTTGCAAATATACGAAAAAAAAGCGTTACTTTTGCAGTATCATGCAGATTACGATACCAGACGAGACTCATACAGGCGAAGCCGCCGCCCGTTTCCTGACAGCCATACCCGCGGCTACACGGTTGATAGACTTCTCGGGACCGATGGGAGCCGGGAAAACCACATTCATCTCGGCCCTGTGCCGGGCTCTGGGAGCAGCCGACGAAGCTTCATCGCCCACTTTCAGCCTTGTGAACGAATATTCGGTTCCCGGCAAAAAAGGCGCTGACAGCAAGATCTACCATTTTGACTTCTACCGTCTCGACTCGCCGGAAGAGGCTCTCGAAATAGGAGCCGAAGATTATTTTTACTCCGGTTCGCTATGCCTTATGGAATGGGCCGACAATGTGGCGCCCATAATACCGGAAGAAACCCTGAGGGTTGAAATAACGGTAAACCCCGACGGGTCTCGCACCCTTACATTCTGATGAAGCGACCGAAATGATGGAAAGCCCGAGAATAATAAGGCTCGAGAGCGTGGCAAGCACCAACACATGGCTGTCTGCCAACGCTCTTTTGCTGCCGGATTTCACAATAGTAGAGGCCATATCCCAACCCGCAGGAAGAGGCCAACGGGGCAACAGCTGGGAGTCGGAACCGGGGAAGAATCTGACTGTCAGCATGCTTTTCCGTCCGGTGGCGGATCTTGCCGCCGCCGACCAGTTCTCGATTTCCGAAGCCACGGCCCTCGCCGTAGCCGACACCCTGAGCGAGTTCGGGATAACCGCCATGATAAAATGGCCCAATGACATCTATGTCGGCGAGCGGAAAATATGCGGCATACTTATAGAACACTCCCTCATAGGGAGCGGCATAACCCATTCCATACTCGGCATAGGCCTGAACGTGAACCAGACGCGGTTCCTGAGCGACGCGCCAAACCCGGTATCCATGAACAATATAACGGGATTGGAGTATGATACGGACCATGTGCGCGACTCTCTTGCCCGGGCTTTGCAGGCACGACTCGGGCGCACCGCCATAACCGAGGGAAGAAAAGAGCTGCACAGAGAGTTCACCGACCGCCTGTGGCGGGGCGACGGCAAACCGTATCCCTTCATAGACAATCTTACCGGCGAGCGGTTTCAAGCCACCATCGACCATGTGGAGCCAAGGGGTATGCTCTGTCTTTCGCCCGGCAACAGACGTTACGCTTTCAAGGAGGTAACATTCGTGTTGAAGTAAGAGTGTGTTTACTTTTAACACGGATTAATGTTTGAAATAAGCCTTTGCCATAATATTGAGGTCTTTTTCAGTGCTTTCCGCTCCTTTTCTCCGTTACGGGCCCCGGCCCGCGCCTCCGAAAAGGAACGGAAATCCCTTGAAAAATCCTCTCAATCTTAAGGCAAGTTAAAAGTAAACACACTCCAAGAGAGTCGTTTGAATTTAATTTCTATCCAAACTCTCTATAGTTCTCACAGGAAATAGGCTACTATCGAAGCGGTTCCAACCTTTTTTAACTCTATTTTCTACCCGTTTGCCTCAATTTATTATTATATTTGTATAACTATACTCTTGACATTGAAATGCCTCCGTTTCTTACCTACATACTCCGACCGCTGATTTTTTTCGCCGTTACAGTACTGCTGTTCGTAATTCAACGATACTGCTTCATGATGTTTTACCCGGAGATTTATTCGGGCCTCACCGCATTAGACAAACTCAAGGCGATATGGTACGGACTGAGCATGGACTGCTCCATGGCCGGATATCTGACCATAATCCCGTTGCTACTCTCCATGGTATGCATCTGGCTTCCGGAGCGCACCCGTACCGTAAAGATACCGATGGTGTCGGATCGCGACGCTTATCTTGAAGTCGCAGGGACGGAGTCCATATTAGGGCATACCCCCATACGCTGCATAGTAATCTCTTATTCGATATTGTGTGCCTTGGTGCTCAGTATAATAGCCGTACTCGACGCGGCAATCTATCCCATATGGGGTTTCAAGCTCGACATCAATCCATTATTCTATTTCTACACATCGCCCAAGACAGTCATGGACTCGATTTCCGGCAGCCAGCTCACATGGGGTATAGTTACCATCACAGCCGTTGCAATAGTCTGGTCCATAAGCTATCTTGTTTCATGGAACGTCTTGTTCTTCAAGGCGATAAAAACGTTGAAGGCAAGAATTATCACATTCGCGGGGCTGATACTTATGGGAGGAGCGTTGTTTGTGGTGATAAGGGGGGGCGTAACAGTCTCGACCATGAATCTCAGCCGCGCTTATTTTTCCACTGACCAAAACATGAACCATGCAGCCATCAACCCGGCCTTCAGTCTGTTCAGTTCATCGATAAGGCGTATTGACGAAGCCGAGAAATACAGTGTCTATCCCTCCGACCACCTTGCCGAGCTTATTTCAATGGTTGCATCTTTCGAAGCGGAGGAAACACCGTGGAAGCCAAACGAAACATATCTGGCGACAAAGCGTCCGGATATAGTGATAATCATACTCGAGAGTTTTTCCTCACACCTCCTTCCCTCACAGGGAGGCGAGCCTATCGCCACCAATATAGACCGGGAAGCTCGCCAAGGTCTTCTGTTTACAAATGCCTATGCCAGTGGATTCCGTACAGACCGTGGCATCCCGGCCATACTGAATGCCTTCCCGGGACTGCCCGACATATCCATTACAAAAAGCACCACAGCCATAGAACGTCTGCCGTCGATCGGGACCTCGTTGAAAAATGAGGGATACGACACGAACTATTATTACGGCGGCGACCTGAACTTCACTAACATGAAGGCCCTTCTCGTAGCCGGCGGCTTCAAAAACATGACGGGCGACACAGACTTCCCCTTCTATCTGCGCTCGGCCAAATGGGGTGTGCTCGACCATCATCTGTTCTCGCGTGTGAAAGAAGAGATGAGAAACCGCAAATCCACATCTCCTCAGCTCTCCGTAATACAGACTTCAAGCAGCCATGAGCCGTTCACCGTACCATTCAAAAAGCTGGAGAATCCCGCGGCCAACGCATTCGCATATACCGATTCGGTTGTAGGCGATTTCATGAGATACCTGCGAAATTCCCCCCGCTGGAACAATACGCTCGTGGTTCTCGTACCGGATCATTACGGAGCCTATCCCGCCAATCTGCCAGACATGGAATCACGCCATCATATACCGATCATATTCACCGGAGGCGCTTTGAAAATGAAGGGTACGGACGATGTGCTCATGAGCCAGACAGACATTGTTCCGACCATATTGAGTCTTATGGATATAGACAACCAGCAGTTTCTATTCGGACGCAATGTGTTCGACAAACGCTATCCTCCCATGGTATATTATTACGACCGCGAGCTTGCCTATCTGAAAAGTTCCGAAGGGGAGGCAACGCTCAATCCCGTAAACATGGAGATAGAATCTATGCCGTCGGACAACGGTGTGGACGGAGTGATATCCCCTTTCAATCCGGCCACCCAGCTTCACGCTATAATGCAGGTTTTGGGCAACGCATATAACCCTAAATGAATTTTCAGCCACCGGCAGACACGCCGCCGACTTATGGATATCACAACTGCAACCTATTGATAGAACGATGATTGATTTCCTGATAAACATAGACACCGAGATACTGCTGTTTCTCAACAGCCTCCACGCACCCTGGCTCGACTCGTTCATGTCGATGGCCACAGGGCGTTTCGTATGGGTGCCCATGTACGCCACCATACTCTTTATCCTTTTCCGCACATTTCCCCGGCGGGAGGCCTGCATCTATACCGTGGGCGTGGTCCTGGCGATAGTCTTCGCCGACCAGATTTGCGCCACCGTACTGCGTCCGCAGTTTGAACGACTGCGCCCATCCAATCCGGACAATCCGGTTTCAGAACTGGTACATATCGTGGACGATTACCGAGGAGGGCGCTACGGCTTTCCGTCGTGTCACGGCTCGAATTCGTTCGCCCTGGCCACGATACTCGCTCTCATAGTGGGTACTCCGCGTTTCACACGCTTCATATTCTTCTGGGCCGCGCTGAACGCCTATACACGCCTCTACTTAGGCGTACATTATCCGGGCGACCTGATTACCGGAGCGGCCATAGGCTCGGCCGGAGCGGCAGCCATATATTACGCCATGCGTGGGCTGGCATCATTATACAACCGCCGCGTACCGGACCCCCGGAAGCTCATGATGTCGGCATCGAAAGAGGAAAGCAGGGTGCTTTTCGCCTACCCCGCCGGGATGCTCGCCCCGGTCATGCGCCTGAATGTGGTAAACGTTCGGGTATTCGATGTTCTTCCCGCCGTCGGAGCCTCCACAATGCTGGTGCTTTTCGCCTGCGCGCTTTTCTGAGCCGAATCAGCCGTGAGGGTGTATGTCGCCCCTGTTGTAGGCCTTCAGAAGCTCTCTGAGTTCGTTTATCTGCCCTTGCAGTTCGACACCTTTGTCGGTATCGCGCACTCGCGTGCGCTCAACGGTATGTTCCACGATCTGGGTCGTGGATTTGATGTCGGTACCAAGAAGCACCGCCTCTTCGGCCGACGAGAAAGGTTCGTGTTGCACAAGTTCAAAACCTCGGCTATGATAAACAAGCGTATAGCCCGCAATGCCGGTCTCGCTGTGATATGCTTTTGAAAATCCACCGTCTATCACCATCAGCTTTCCGTTGGCCTTTATGGGATTCTCACCCTTACCCACCTTCACAGGCACATGCCCGTTGATTATATGGCGGTGCTCACCCTTTACACCGAAATCGTCAAGAATACGGTCTACCGTGGTCTCGTCGTCACGCATATGATAGTAGTACCCTTTTTCTTCATGGCGCACCTCTTTGTCGGTCAGGAAATAACGTTCGAAAGTAGCCATCTTGGACTTATCGAACAACGGAGAGTCGGGACCGCACCACAGGTAGAAATAAAAGTCTATCGCCACTCTTCTGTCGTCGATAGGTATGTCGCGGTCAAAGGCCGAGCGCATTATGAGGGCTGTCTGATGAAGCAGTTCCTTACCCTTGTAACGTTTTCCATCGGGGAGCAAAACCCGCTTGAGCTGACCGTCTGAGGTCAAGGGTACCGATGCGTGGAACATCAGATTGGAATTACAGATACAATACATGTCGCCATGGCTGAGCAACAGCCCCATATGACGTGCGAGAGCCTCGGAATTCGTAAACGACTTCACCAGCTTGTCTACCAGTTCGAGTTCCTCTTCAGTAAGCGTATAAGGATCGGCCGGGTCGACCGTAGGGAAGTTCAGGTCGGGCATAGGGAATTCCCGTCCTCCGACCGTTACTGTTCCTTTCTCCCAGTCTATGCAATGCAGCAAGTTCCTGTCTTCCATCTTCCACTCCGGATGCCGGGCGATTATTCCGGCTTCAAGTTTCCATTGTATCACGCTTATAGCCTTGTGCATGCGTGCTGTAAGCTGCTGTCCTTTCATGGCGAAGGTAGTTCCTTCGCGCGGCACCTTCGGTTGGAACAGGTCGCAGGGATCGTCCCCATAAACCTCCATGGCGAACGATGCCAACGGCACGAGATTTATGCCGTAGCCATCTTCAAGAGTCCCCATATTATCGTATCGCAGCGATATCCGGAGCACGTTGGCCATGCAACATTCGTTTCCGGCTGCGGCACCCATCCATAGCGCGTCATGGTTACCCCATTGGATGTCGTAACCATTGTAGTGTGAAAGGGTGTTCATTATGGTATGGGCTCCAGGGCCGCGGTCATAGATGTCGCCTAATATATGAAGCCTGTCTATGCTGAGGCGCTGTATCACATTGCATATGGCTATGATGAAGGCATCTGCCTGGCCCGTGGATATTATGGTCTCGATTATTCCCTGATAATAGGGTTGCTTGTTTTCGCCAGAAGGCGCTTCGTGAAGAAGTTCCTCTATTATGTAGGCGAATTCCTTGGGCAAAGCCTTGCGCACTTTGGAACGGGTATATTTCGACGACACACGCTGAAGCACCTTGATCAGTTTATGGAGCGTAACGCGGTAAAAGCCTTGCAAATCGTTTTCAGACTGCCTTATAATGGCCATCTTATGCTTGGGATAGTAAATCAGCGAGCATAGCTGGCGTATGTCTTCTTCGCGCATCTCAGCGCCGAACAGCTCTACCACCTTTCGCTTTATTCTTCCCGAGGCGTTCTTGAGTATGTGGCGGAAAGCCTCGTGCTCTCCGTGAAGATCGGCCACGAAATGTTCGGTTCCTTTCGGAAGATTGAGGATAGCCTCAAGATTGATGATTTCGGTAGCCGCCGCCTGAACGGAACCGAAGGTCTGCGCAAGCAGTTCCAGAATTCGCAAGTCCTGTTTCATAGTATCGATGATAAAAAGGTTAGGCCCCCCGACCCCCGTATGCATCATACGAATCTTTCTCCGTATATGGTCTTTACCGATTTTATCGCCGCCCTCATCTCTCCTTCGAGCTGACGCGGACATATCAGAAGCGAGTTGCCGTTGTCGGCGACAACGAAATCGTGCAGTCCTGCCGCCACGATAAGTTTGTCGCCTCCGGTGGCGAAGAGTGTGCCGTAGCAGTCTTTTGTATAGACAAGGGAATGCCTGGTAACGTTTCCTTCGGCTGTTTTGGGCGACATCTCATACAGTGCGTTCCACGAACCCAGGTCGCTCCAGCCTATATCGGCCCGGCGCACATATATGTCGGGCACATTTTCCAGAATGGAGTCTACTGTGATGGACCGGGCTTCGGAATAGGCTCTTACAAGAGCTTCCTCTTCGTCGGAAGTACTGTACGACTTCACACAGCTTTCAGACAATTCCCAAAGGTCGGGTGCGTAATGGCGGTATACCTGACAGAGATCTTTCGCGCTGAAGACCATTATGCCGGTGTTCCAGAGAAATTCGCCGCAATCGTAAAACACACGTGCCATCTCCGCATCGGGTTTACCTGTGAAGGCGGCCACCTCGTAGGTATTGCGATCGGCGTTCGCTGGTTCCGTATCGTCCTCGGGAGATACCGGCCTTCCCATCTGTATATACCGGTGGGCGGTACTCGCGCTTTTGGGATCTGTACCTATACATAGTATTCCACCCCTGTCTTTCACGAAGTCGAAAGCTCCCCGCATCATATCCGCAAATTCTCTCTGACGCAACACTATGTGGTCGGAAGGAAGGATTGCCACGATACCTTCGGGATCTTCAGCGGCAATGTGGCGGGCCACCCAAAGCACAGCCGGGGCGGTATTGCGCATCACAGGCTCGACCAGCATATTGCCGGGAGCGAGCTCCGGCAGTTGTTCGGCCACTATCCCTGCGTAAGGAGCGGTGGTAACGGCAAGCACACGGGAGTGCGGCAGCATGCCCATGGCCCTCTCGGCAGTGAGTTGCAGAAGTGTCATGCCACACCCCATAAGGTCAAGAAACTGCTTGGGCCGCTCCCTGCGGCTGAATGGCCAGAGACGGCTGCCGTCTCCGCCACATAATATCGCCATGTATTCCATAGTAGTGTTTCTTCAGGTTCCGGTCAGTCTGCCCCTTCCTTGAACTGATGTTTCACACCCTCCACAACA
This sequence comes from uncultured bacterium, assembly GCA_905214715.1. Taxonomy (GTDB): domain Bacteria; phylum Bacteroidota; class Bacteroidia; order Bacteroidales; family Muribaculaceae; genus Lepagella. The sequence continues at coordinate 23,535 of CAJMMT010000022.1, forward strand.
TTCAGAGCGAAATCTCCGAGTTTTTCGGCCTCGCCGATAAGGTCCATGAAGAAGATACCTTCCTGATAACCATATTCTTTGTTATTGATGTTGTTGATGTTCGAATCGCGCAACTGGTTGCGGAAGTTGTTTATCTCTCGTTCCTTATTGTAAGCCTTGATAATTTTCGAGTCTTCCGGAGTCTCCATTTCGCGCAGTATGTCGAGCATGTTGTCTACAGCTTCGCTCACAAGCGACCACATGCGGTCTATCTCCTTAAGCACTCCGGGATCGAACTTGACGTTGTTCTGGTTCTTTCGGGTAAGTGTCTTGGCGACGTTGAAGCAACTGTCGGCTATCGATTCTATCTCGGAAATTATTCTCAGCATGCCCGATATTCTTTTCTTACCCTCGGGAGAAAGCCGCCCCTCGGCCACCTTGTTAAGATAACTTCCTATCTCTATCTCCATCCGGTCTGAGATATCCTCATATTTTTCAAGACGTGAGTAGATATTGGAGAAATCGTCATCCTTCGGGTCGGTGTGGATAAGCTGCATCGCCATTCCCACCATACGCCGCACGCGCTCGCCGTAAACTACAATCTCTTTCTGAGCCTGTGCTATGTTAAGTTCGGAAGCCGACAGAAGTCCGCGTCCTATATACTTGAGCGAGAAGTCTTCTTCGGCATCTTTGTGGCGTGCCGGCATTATCCAGCATACGATCTTCACATATAGTTTGGTAAACCATATCATGATCATCAGGTTCAGAGCATTGAAGACCGTAGGATACATGGCCAGACCGAAAGCCACGGTGCTCTGTGCCTTGGCGGTCATGGTGCCGAGTTTCGGGTCGATAAGGGTGGAATCGGCCATACCTCCTTCCTGAGCGGCTGTTATATCGAGGGGATTTATACCGTTCAGCCATTGCGTTATGTCGGCTACAAGATTGGTGAAGGGATGGAAAACGAACAGCACGATTATAGAGCCGAAGACATTGAACATTACGTGGCCCATGGCTGTGCGTTTCGCTGCCAGATTACCTGAGAGAGAGGCGAGTATCGGAGTTATTGTCGTACCGATATTTCCGCCCAGGATTATAGCGCATCCAAGCTCGAACGGGAGCCATCCCTGCGAACACATTATGAGGGTGATGGCGAACGTGGCGGCCGAACTTTGCACTACCATCGTAAGGATGATACCTATGCCGAAAAATATCAACACCGAACCGTATCCCATTGTAGTATAGTTCTTCAGGAACTCAAGCATCTCCGGATTGTCTTTCACGTTGGGCACGTAGGCCGATATGAGGTCGAGGCCCATGAACAGGAAGCAGAAGCCTATCAGGAACTCACCCAGCGACTTGTAGAAACTCTTCTTCATGAAGAGCATGGGAACGGCCACCGCCATAAGCAGTATGGAGTAGTCCGAAATGTTGAATTCAAACGAGAATGCCGAGATAATCCAGGTCGTGACGGTAGTACCCACGTTGGCACCGAATATCACCGCCATAGCCTGGGCAAGGCTCATCAGTCCGGCGTTCACAAAGCTGACAACCATTACGGTCGAAGCTGACGATGACTGAATGAGAGCCGTGATAAGAATACCGGTAACAACACCCATCACCCGGTTTCGGGTCATGGCGCCGAGAATGGTACGGAGACGGTCGCCCGCCACCTTCTGCAGGCCCTCGCTCATGACCTTCATGCCGTAAAGGAAAAGACAAACGGCTCCGAGCAGGCTGATAAAGTCTATTAAAGTATAGTTCATAAGTGTCTGTATATTGTCATTTGTTCAATGGTTCAGGCTTTTGTCTTCTGGTCGTACTGACGCAAGGTGTCACGCAGACGGGTTACGACCATTGCCCTTAATTCGGGCGGTTCAAGAACCTCGGCCTCGGGTCCGAGCGCCATTATCTCGGATACGAGCTCATAGTTCAGTTTCAGTCGGTAAATGAATATGGAATATGAGTCGTGGACCATCTCCACCTGCGACTTATGAAGCGGCAACGCACGCAGATATTTGGCCTGGCTGTATGTGGTGCGCAACTTCACGGTCTTGACATCAGCCTTCGATGATGTCACACCCACTATCGATCCGAACACCTCTTCGGAATCGGCCGTAGGGGGCAGTTCGAAATGACAGTGGTCTATCTTCACATCGCTCATACGGTCAAGCGCGTACGTGCGCAAATCATTCCCCTTCACTCTCATCCCGAACACATACCACCTCTGTTTATAACGTTTCAGCAGGTAGGGGCAGAACTCGATGGCCTTGTCGGGACGCGAACGCGAGAAACTATGGTAATCGAACACTATCCTCAGGTTCGATTTCATGGCTTCAAGTACGGTGGAGAGATATTCTCGGGCCGACGGCACATCTTCCACCTCCATGCGGCCCGGTTCCAGCCCGGAATCTTTCACAAGGTTGTTCACGGCCATCGAATCCACGAGCCAACCAGATAGCCCTGACGTATCCTCGTCTATGTAATACTCTCCTTGGCGCGTGCAGAGTATCTCGATATGGAAATTCTCCTCTATGGCACGCCTGTAATTAAAAAAAGTGCGCTCCGGCATCGGGACACCTCCAGAGAGATGCGACCGCTGCCAGAGCTCATTTATCTCAGTGCGCGTAAGCCTGCGATACCTCAGCAGGGTATCGACGAGCCACACGTAACGCGCTATCAGGTCTTTGCCCACGGCTATGTCTTATTTCGTGAGCACTATGTATTGCCAGGGTGCGAGGGTGTCGGGCACTTTAGCCTCGCCTCCGCCGAAGTAATCGTTCAGACCTTCGACCCGAGGTCCGGATGCCAGGAACTTCACAGGCACCTCCGCACCGCTGAGGTTTGCGAGAACCACCACACGGTCATCGCCTTTGTCGCGCGAGAATACCAGAAGATCGTCTGATGTTGTACTGTAGACGGTCATGGTATCGTCGCCGCCGCGAGTGGCCAGAGCCGGATGGTTATGTTTCAACGAATTCAGCATCTTGTAGAAAGCCGTCATTTCATTGGCACGATAGTCCGGTTGTATACCGTCGCGTTCAAAGAACTCGAACGGATGATTGAATCCTACTTCCTGACCCGTATACATCATCGGGATGCCGGGAAGAGTATAACTGAGTACCGCGAACGCGCCCAGACCATCCCCGTACCGTTCGAATTCGGTTCCTTCCCATGAATTCAGGTCATGGTTGGTAACCATATTCATATGTACCGCACCCTTGGGATACTCCTTGCCCTGTTTCGCTATCAACTTAGGGATATCAACCGCGCGTTTGCTTTCAAACTTCTGACCTTTTTCCTTGGCGTAGGAATTGGCTCCGGCTGTTGCGGCTATGGCATTGAAGAGATCCTTCATAGGCCATGCGTAGTCTACGTCGAATCCTTTTTCAAGCAATTCCGGTTTGGAAGCCTCGGCAAGCATGAATACCGGTTTTACAGCCTGCAGTTTCGGTCTCACCTCTTCCCAAAAATCGGTGGGGACCTCTCCTGCCACATCACAGCGGTAACCGTCTATGTCCGCCTCTTTTATCCAGAAGAGAAGTGCGTCGGTCATTGCCTGGCGAGTGGCCGGATTGGAATAATCCAATTTATAGGTGTCAGTCCAGTCGAACGGTCCGAACATCTTGCCATCCTTGTCTTTGGCGTAATAGTCGGCGTGTTCCGTAACCCATGCGTTGTCGCATCCGGTATGATTGCAGACCTCGTCAAGAATCACCTTCATACCCAGATTATGGGCGGTACTCACCAACTCTTTGAGATCCTGGATTGTACCGAACTCGGGATTTACATCCTTATAGTCTCTCACGGCATAATAAGACCCGAGAGAGCCTTTGCGGTTCAGCTCGCTTATAGGATGTACGGGCATCAACCATACGATGTCGACCCCAAGGTCTCTGAGCCGGGGAAGCTCGCGCTGCAGACCTTTGAAATCGCGCGTGGGTGTTCCCTGTCTGAGGTTCGCCTCATATATCACGGCCTGGTCTATCCATGCGGGTGAAGGAGATTGTGCCGTTTTCTGCTCGATATTGCCTTTTTTACCTTTCTTAGGTGTCGTGGCCGCCATAATGGCAAACGTGCCAGCCGCAGCCCCGACGAGCATCAATGCCATCACAAGCAATCTTTTATTTTTCATATCACTTTATATTAGACTCTTAGGCAAATTATACCATCTTATCTTCCGATATTACCTTTTTCTTTCAAGATAAGACCCTACGAATATAGCTCATTTTTATTAATTTTGCAATCGGCTCCTTCCTCTTTTCTCAATGAAGCATCGTTATCTCTCCTTACTATAACCTTATTTCGATTTCAAAGTGTTTACTTTTAACACGGATTAATTTTGAATACGGTAAGTTAAAAGCAGACACGCCCTACAGAGTCCGCGTTGTCAGTACAAGCATTATCTACTTTGAACCCCGTTGTATGCGTACATTCCTTATAACCGCGATAGCTGTCATCTACCTGACGTGCTTCCCGAACGACATCCAGGCTCAGATTCTTGATGCCAAACGGGATGCCGAGCTTGAGGATTCCATAAACCATGAACTTTTCTCCGGTCCATATTTCGGGCTGTACAAAGACAACTATTTCTCGCTCGGCACCACATTTCCCGGTAAACCGACAAGAACGAACTCCGATGTCAAGTTTCAGGTCTCGATAGCCCAGCGTATAACCAACAGCGTGCTTCCCTGGAAAACATACCTGTTCCTGATGTACACCCAGAAGGTGTTCTGGAATATATTCGAGAACTCCATGCCTATGCGCGACCTCAACTTCAATCCGGGTATCGGTCTTACGAAAGCGTTCTTCGTGAAGGGGCGATACTCGGGCAAGATGACACTTATGGTAGAGCATGAATCTAACGGTCGCGATGGAACCTCCTCGCGGTCCTGGAACAAGATTTCGCTCTCCGGTTCCGCCCTGGTTACCCCCTGGCTTCTCGTGCATGCCAAATATTGGTATCCTATAGTTGACGGCATGAATAACAAAGATATACTGTATTATTCAGGCATTTTCCAATTCGGGGCCGAGGTCTCGGCCAAAGACCGCCGATATATATGGTCAGGCACTCTCGTCAAACGCAAGGGATGGAACCTCAATTTCAATCTCAGCCTTGAGTTCGCCATGCGCCTTTTCAAAAAAGACAACCAGTATCTGTTCTTCCAGTATTACAACGGATATGGAGAATCCATGCTGGACTACAACCAGTTCCGCTCACGACTGAGAGTGGGCATCTCCATAAAACCCCGATTCTTCTCCGAATTCTGATTAAGATGATATACATTCCTTTGTTTTTTACCCCTCTTTCCCTGATTCTTCTTTTTGTGGCCTTCGCGCTGGCTGTATGGGTTCTTGCCGCCGGTTGGAACGGGGCACGTGCCACAGCCCACGCCCCGTTGCCGCTCACTCCCGAGTCGCTTTCGGATTCCTATTTTTCCATAGCCGATGGAATCGTGGGAGAACCTGCCGGAATTACCGACAGACCGCGCCTATCGGTCGTGGTTTTCGTAACCGACCGAGGAAACAAATTCGACAATATTATAAGGGAGTTCTCAGCCCAGAGAACCACTTTCCGCTACGAGATAATAGTGGTATGCAATGCCTCGGCACGCGAAACAGCCTCGATAGCCGAGCGATATGCAGATATGACAGGCGTGCGGTTCACATTCATTCCACCGGAATCGCAAAACCTTAGCCGTCGTAAACTTGCCTTTACAGTCGGCATAAAGGCTGCCGAGGGTGAAGCCGTGCTGCTTACCGGCTCCAACGCCGTGCCCTCTTCGCACGGATGGTTCCAGCTTATGGGAGAGCCCATTCTGGGGAACAGCGAAACCAACCTCGTAATCGGTACTTCGCGTTTCGATTTCTCATCTATGAAAGGGGTGGATAGAAGATACCGCTCCTTCCTGTGGGTAACGGACAAATGCCAGTCTCTCGCCTCGGCTCTCGCAGGCCGACCTTATCGCGGCGATTGGGAAAACATGGCCCTGAGACGCAGTTTCTTCTTTGATCGAAAAGGATTTGCCCACACCATACACATAGAGACCGGCGACGATGACCTCTTCATATATCAGGCCGATTGCGGAGACGCCACAGTTGCCGTCCTGGCTCCGGCGGCTATGCCTGAAGCCGAATGGGGTGAATGGACCTCCAGAATATGGAAAGAGCAGCGTATAGCATACGACTTCACACGCCGTTGGCTACCCAGCCGACCATTCATGATGAAAGGAAGCGTGTCGCTGTGCAACTGGCTTATGCTGTTTGCCGTTATAGCCTCCTCCCTTGCCCCGTTGCTGGCTCCGGTCTTTTCATGGCTTCCGGCTATCGTGGCCGTGCTGATGTGGATCAGTTTCCAGATTATACAGATTATATTCTACCGCCGTGCGGCAACCAGGCTTATGCAACCGCGCCTTTGGATTTCAGTCCCGCTGTTTACGCTGTGGCGTCCTATAGGCAATTTTATTTTCCGCAACCGTAACCGCGAGGCCATACATCGCAATTTTATCTGGAGACGCTAATGGTCCTCCATACCGAAATGCCTTACCTCAGCTTGCGACGGGCATAACCCGATGCCGTCATGGCGCAGAAGAACCCTATGATAAGTATAGGTATAAGTGTAAGCCCCAGATCCCCCCATTCAAGGGTTACCGGATAAGATGCCATTATGAGTGTGTCGGCATCCCCGTTCAGTTTTATCAGGCCAAGATGCTGCTGAAGCAGACATAATATGGAGCCTATGATTATCCCTGCGGCTCCTCCCGACAGGGTCACAAGCCAGCTTTCCCAGGCAAATACATCGCCTATGCGTCGGCGCGACAGACCGAGAGCGTCGAGAGTGCGCATGCTCTCCTCTTTCTCAAGCACCAGCATACATAATGTGGAAACCACATTAAACGAGGCTATTATAAGTATGAACACTAACAACAGAAATGTTATATACTTCTCTATCCGCACCATGCGGTAGTTTACTTCGTGCTGGGCAAAGCGGTCTTTAACCATGTATTCCGGACCGACGGCCGCCTCCACGGCTGCCGCGCCCCTCTGGGGCGACACTCCCGGCCGTAGCGTTACCTCTATGGCTGTAGCGTCATCAGGACCATGCTGCAGCAGTTTCCTCACCCTGCCGATGTCGGTTATTATCACATTCTCGTCAAGTTCTTTCTGTCCGCTGCGGTATATCGATGTAACCTCTACGGAATCGGTCTCAAACGAGGCCGCCGGGTTGGAAAGGTTTATGCGACCCTGACGACGAGGTGCGAATATCATTATATGCTGTCCAAGACCGCCAACCTGCAACTGGACGGCAGTACCTATGGCAAGGGAAGCCGGAGCGGCCTCAACTGCGCTGCGTGGAGACACGAGAGGCTCGCTGCCATCAAAGAAGAGCGTGTCGATGCGGGTAGCACGGGTATATGCAGAAGGATTCACTCCACGCAATATCACCGGAAGCTCTCTGCTGCCAAAGAGAGCCAACGCCTGATCTGAGAGCACAGGTTGCGCCACAGCCACTTCGGGCAACGCTTCTATACGTCTCGCTACGGAATTGCAGTCGCTCAGCACCTTCCCTTCCTTCAGACTCACCTCCACATCCGGAGTAAGATTATCGAGTTTTCCTCCCAACACATCGCGGAACCCGTTGAAAACCGACAGAACGCAAACAATCGCCGCCGTAGCCACGGCGATACCACACAAAGAAACCAGCGCAATCGCATTGACTGCGCTGTGACTCTTGCGTCCGAACAGGTATCGGAGCGCAATTCTCGCGGTGAGCGGAAATACCTTATTTATCATTTGCCCAAAAGGCGGTCTATGTTGTCGATATAATCAAGCGAGTCGTCAAGATAGAACTGCAGGTCGGGGCATTTGCGCAAAACCTGCTTTACAGCCTGTGCCAGTTCATAGCGCACGGTCTTACCCTGCTTCTGTATGTTGTCGAGTATCTCGTGGGATTTCTCGGGCGGGAATATGCTCAGATATGCCTTGGCTATGCTCAGGTCCGGACTTACACGCACCGCGCTTACCGAAACAAGGACACCACCCATCATGGCCGTCTGACGACGGAATATCTCGCTCAGTTCTTTCTGTATCAGTCTCGCTATTTTGGCTTGTCTTTTTCCTTCCATAATTCTATACTTTCTTTTGGTCTTTATGTATGAAACACGCAGCAATCGGATTTGTTGTTTATTTTAGTCATTTGTCGGAAGTCATTAGTCGTCAGTCATTGGTCATTGGTCATTACAGTCGACAATGACTGACGACTAATGACTTCCGACTAACGACTAATGACTAACCCTGATAATCGTCAGTCCGTCGCGCAGCGGGAGCATTACCTGCTCTACTCCGCAGTCTTCCTTAACCATCCGGTTGAACTTCCTTATCCCCTCGGTCTGTGGGTCGCCGTCATAGGCGCTGTCGACCACATGCCCATCCCATAACGTGTTGTCGGCCACTATGAGGCCGCCGGGCCTTACCAGCCGCCGGGCCTCGCGGTAATAGGCGGGATATTCCCTTTTGTCGGCATCCATAAACAGAAGATCGATGCTACCGGATTCAAGTTCCGCCATTAGCCGCAGAGCGTCGCCGAAACGCACCTCCACCCTGTCGGCCACACCGGCCTCACTCAGGGTGCGGTCTATGAAATCGCCTAACTCCTCATCGCTCTCTATCGTTATCAGTCTCCCATCGGGCGGGAGCGCCTCGCTGAGGCACACCGAAGCATACCCGCTGAATGTTCCCAATTCCAGTATACGGCGTGCGCCGCTGATTTGCACAAGCATCTTCAGCAACCTGCCCTGATGATGCCCCGAACACATGCGGCCACCTACCAGCCTTAGATTCGAACGTCGCCATATACGGTGAAGCACCTCCGGTTCATCGGAAGTGCAGTATTCCACATATCGTTCTATCTGTTCCTGATTTTTCATTTCCGCACGGATTTCATCAGTCCTGAGAGGGCTACTTCATATCCGCGAAGACCGAATCCCGAGACCACACCCGCGCATGCGGCAGCCGTTACCGAACGGCTACGGAATTCCTCGCGTGCGAAGATATTGCTGATATGCACCTCCAGCACCGGCACCGGTACACTTCTTACGGCATCGGCTATAGCGTAAGAATAATGAGCCAGCGCACCCGGGTTTAAAATCATACCTTCGGTACGCTGGTCATATCCATACTTCTGAATATGGTCTATCAGCTCTCCCTCATGGTTCGACTGAAAATATTCCAACGCGATTTCCGGGAAGACCTCACGCAAAGTGTCAAGGTAAGCCTCGAATGTCTGCGTGCCGTATATCTCCGGCTCACGCAGTCCCGTAAGGTTCAAATTAGGGCCGTTGATGATAAAGTACATGATTCAGTTTTAGTCTTTAGTCGGAAGTCATTAGGCTTTAGTCTTTGGTCATCAGTCCTTGGAGTTGTCGGAATAAGCGAAATCATTAGAGACTGCAACGATTAACGACTAATGACTACCGACTAACGACCAACACAAATTCCAAAACGAAAAAGAGCAGCAGGAAACCGAAGTTTACCATGCTGCTCTTCCTCTCTCCTCGGCGGTGCGGACGGGACTCGAACCCGCGACCCCAGGCGTGACAGGCCTGTATTCTAACCAGCTGAACTACCGCACCATAGCGTCTTTTTCAAGACCCTCGGGCTTTAGCGCCAAGGTTTGTATTTTGCAACTGAGAAGCGTTGTTTCCCGATTGCGAGTGCAAAGTTAATACCTCTTTTCCCATTCTCCAAATTTTAAAGCAACTTTTTTCAAAAAAAATTTAACAATACCCCACATGAACGGTTTTTTAAGCCACCCCGGATTTTTTTCGTCGTAAAATTTGGATTCTTCAAAAATACTCCTTAACTTTGCACCGCTTTAGAAAGGAACCCCCACCGCTTAGGCGATGAAAGTATTCGGAATTCCCCCAGAATTTCATTTATGAATACCGGTTGGTTCCGCTCAAGCCACTCGGGGTGTAGCTCAGTCCGGTTAGAGTGTGCGTCTGGGGGGCGTGAGGTCGCAAGTTCGAATCTTGTCACCCCGACTTTCAGAAGGCTGTCAGCAATGCTGACAGCCTTCTCTGTTTTAAACCGGATGGTCTGACTCGTCCGACTGGTCGGACAGAACATAGATAGGGCACCATGCTTAGCATGGTGCCCTATCTATGTAATTTAACTATGAATATCAGCGGCCTATCTTCTTCGATACCTTGCCGCTCTCCTTTACTATATAGAGACCCTTAACCGGACCTTCGAGGCGACGGCCGTCTATGCCGTAATATTCGGCCACTCCATTGCCGGCGGCTGCGATGCTCTCTACCGAGTTACCCTCGATGCAGAAGTTCAGGAACACCTCCATGGTCTCGGAACGCTTCACGGCGTTGGATGCCAGTCCGTCGCATGCGGTCATGACAAGTTTCGCCACCGCTTCCTTCTTGGAGTCAAGGACACCGCTGCAGTGGAGCTGCCACTGAAATCCCGTCTGGGTGCCGAAGGGGCTGTCATCTATCCATCCGGCGGGACCTACATTCACTATTGTCTCGGCAAACAGATTGGTGATAGGGCCACTGTAGGCCACACACTGACCGCCGATCAGAGGCGATGAGGCGAAACACAACGAAATATCTCCGTAATCGTTCTTGAAATCTGCGGTGGTCGCTGGATTTTCCGAATACAATGCACCGTACATAGCGCGGTTCTCGCTGCCGGTGCTCTCGACAACTATCTTGACCTCATCGAAGGTCCAGTCTTCCCATTCATCGTCGTATTCAGCCTTGTTGATATGCAGGGTTTCGCCATTTTTTACCTCCTTACCCTCGAAGGTTACCTTGTAAAGGTCGGTAAACGTTTCGGCCTGGGCGCCGAATGCCATCGCGCCGAGCGCGCCAAAAAGTAGAATTTTCTTCATATGGTTCTGTTGTTGGTTTGTTATCAGGTCATACTTGCCGCAAACCGGCATTAAGAGAAACTATTCCCGAGAGTGCGCTTTAACTCAACACGCTCAGGGAGTCCGCCATAAGGACAATGCAAAAATAGCGAATATTTCTTGCAACCCTACATTCAGCATGTTAATTTTCCAAAAAATATTATCATTCCGATTATAGCGGAGGCTATGGCCGATACCAACACCCCTCCGGCAGCTATATCCTTTGCCTTGGCTATAAGCGGATGACGTTCACCGCCGAAGCGGTCGGCCACGGCCTCTATGGCGGAATTGAACGCTTCGGCCATGATGACCCATCCTATGCAACCCATTACCGCCACCCATTCCCACCGTTCGAGACCTACGACAACCCCGGCGACCACCACCAGCAGAGCCGCCGCCAGATGAATGCGGCTGTTGTGCTCTTCGCGAAACAGCCTCCCCAATCCACGCCAGGCATATACAAAAGAGCGGGCACGCTTACGCCAGGAAAATTTCTCGTGTTGTTCCATATAATATAATAAGTCAGGCTACATCTGACAGGCATGCTGCGCCTCGGACTCCGCGCCAGGTTCCGGTCTTCAGACCGAATGACCAACATACCGGAGCGCCTGACCAATTTATAAAAGTTTAACGTACCTAAGAATGCTCAAATTAAGTAAAAAATTAGTAACTTTGTAGCCAAAGAAGTCAGTTTTTTGTTTCTTATTATGGAAAGACAGGTCGATAAGGCCTTATCTATCGCCATTCAGGTATCGGCGGTACCATTCGTTTTAATTCAAGCGCAAAATATAAAACCCTATAAATATTAATCATACACTATGGCAAAATTGGATTTAGCCCAGTATGGCATCAAGGATGTGAAGGAAATAATTCACAATCCCAGCTACGAGCAGCTGTTCAAAGACGAAACCAACCCCTCACTCACCGGCTATGAAAAAGGTATACAGACCGACCTCGGTGCTGTAGACGTAATGACCGGCGTATACACCGGCCGCTCGCCTAAAGACAAATACCTGGTTAAAGACGAGGTTACCGAAAACACCGTATGGTGGACTACCGAAGAATATAAGAACGACAACAAACCCATCACCACCGAGGTATGGGATCACCTGCGCGAGAAAGCCGTAAAGGAACTCTCCGACAAGACCCTCTACGTTGTAGACTGCTACTGCGGAGCCAACCCCGCGACACGCCTCTGCGTGCGCTTCATCATGGAGGTGGCATGGCAGGCTCACTTCGTTACCAACATGTTCATCCGTCCCTCTGAGGAGGAACTCAAGAACTTCACACCCGACTTCGTTGTGTTCAACGCTTCGAAGGCAAAGGTAGAAGACTACAAGGAACTCGGTCTGCACTCCGAAACTGTAGTTGCCTTCAACATCAAGCAGCGCGAGCAGGTTATTCTCAATACCTGGTACGGCGGCGAAATGAAGAAGGGTATGTTCTCGATGATGAACTACTTCAACCCTCTGCGCGGCATCGCCTCGATGCACTGCTCGGCCAATACCAACATGGACGAGACCGAGACAGCTATCTTCTTCGGCCTTTCCGGCACCGGTAAGACCACCCTTTCGACCGACCCGAAGCGTAAGCTCATCGGCGACGACGAACACGGCTGGGACGACGAGGGCGTGTTCAACTACGAAGGCGGTTGCTATGCCAAGGTCATCAATCTCGACAAGGAGTCCGAACCCGACATCTACAACGCCATCAAGCGCGACGCTCTGCTTGAAAACGTTACCGTAGTAGACGGCAAATGCGACTTCGCCGACAAGTCGGTTACCGAGAACACCCGTGTATCTTACCCCATCTACCACATCGAGAACATCGTTAAGCCCGTGTCCAAGGGTCCCGCTGCAAAGCAGGTTATCTTCCTGAGTGCCGACGCATTCGGAGTTCTGCCCCCGGTTTCAATCCTTAACGACGAACAGGCCAAGTACTACTTCCTCTCCGGCTTCACCGCGAAGCTGGCCGGCACAGAACGTGGTATCACAGAGCCTACCCCCACATTCTCAGCCTGCTTCGGCGCAGCCTTCCTTTCGCTGCATCCCACAAAGTATGCTGAAGAACTCGTGAAGAAGATGAACCTCAGCGGCGCTCACGCTTATCTCGTCAATACCGGATGGAACGGTACCGGCAAGCGTATCTCGATCCGCGACACACGCGGTATCATCGACGATATCCTGAACGGCGACATCGAAAAGGCTCCCACAAAGATTATCCCCTACTTCGACTTCGTAGTTCCCACCGAGCTGCCCGGTGTTGATCCCAAGATCCTTGATCCCCGCGACACCTATGCCGATCCCAAGGAGTGGGATGTCAAGGCCAAGGAACTTGCCGAGATGTTCATCAAGAACTTCAAGAAGTTCGAGAACAACCCCGCAGGCAAGGCTCTCGTAGCCGCCGGCCCCCACATCTAATCCACAGGGACCGAAACCAACCCATCATAAAAGCCCCTGCAGCGCGCTTGACGCGGCTGCAGGGGCTTCCCTTATATTTGTCGCGACCGTAGGCAACCGAGCCGCTGCAAACGCAGACAATACGCAGAGAGGACCCGCACCGTAAGCGCAGGTCCTCTCTGAATTATTCAACGCTATCTATATCTTACTCTTTGCACTTGGCGGCGATGAAGTGGCGGTTCATGCGGCCTATGTTGTAAAGTTTGATCTGCTTGGGGCACTCGGCGGCGCAGGCACCGGTATTGGTGCAGTTGCCGAATCCGAGCTCGTCCATGCGCTTAACCATAGCGCGTACACGACGGTCGGCCTCTACGGCACCCTGGGGCAGGAGAGCCAGCTGGCTTACCTTGGCTGATACGAACAGCATGGCGGAGCCGTTCTTGCAGGCTGCCACGCAAGCACCGCAACCTATGCAGCTGGCGGAGTCCATAGCCTCGTCGGCGTTCACCTTAGAGATGGGAAGGTCGTTGGCATCCTGAGCGCCTCCGCAGTTGAACGATACATAACCGCCGGCCTGCTGGATCTTATCGAAGGCGTTGCGGTCTACTATAAGGTCTTTGATTACCGGGAATGCGGCCGAACGCCAGGGTTCTACAGTGATGACCTCGCCATCTTTGAAGCGACGCATGTAAAGCTGGCACGTAGTGGCGCCGGTTGCCGGACCGTGGGGGTGTCCGTTGATATAAAGCGAGCACATACCGCAGATACCTTCGCGGCAATCGTGGTCGAACGCTATGGGCTCCTTTCCCTCTTCTACCAGACGCTCGTTAAGTATGTCGAGTGTCTCGAGAAACGAAGTGTCGGGTGTGGTCTCGACATCGGTATAAGTCTCGAAACCACCTTTTGCCTTCGGGTCGGCCTGACGCCATACCTTCAGGGTTACTTTCATTATATTTTCTTCCATTGCTGAGATTTCTTAAGACTTGTAGTTACGGGTTTGAACCTTTATGGCTTCATAGTGCAGCGGTTCGATCAACCTTTCAGGCTCCTTCTCGTCGTTGCCGGCGTATTCCAGACAGGATACGTAGAAGTAGTGCTCGTCGTCGCGCTTTGCCTCGCCCTCTTCGGTCTGGTATTCCTCGCGGAAGTGGCCGCCGCAAGACTCGTTGCGGTTGATGGCGTCATAGGCCATGAGCTTACCCATGGTGATAAAGTCGTTTAGACGGAAAGCCTTGTCGAGTTCTACGTTCATGCCGTCGATATTGCCGGGCACGAAGAGGTCTTTGTCGAATACCTTGCGGAGTTCGTCAAGTTTCTTGATTGCGGTTTCAAGACCCTCTTTGGTGCGGCCCATACCTACATATTCCCACATTATATGGCCCAGCTCTTTGTGGATGGAGTCAACCGAACGTTTGCCCTTGATGGCGAGCATGCGCTCCATGGCGGCCTGACATTTCTTCTCGGCCTCCTCGAATTCGGGACGGTCGGTAGAGAAACGGGGAACGCCGATCTGGTCGCTCAGGTAGTTCTGGATTGTATAGGGAAGCACGAAGTAACCGTCGGCCAGACCCTGCATGAGAGCCGACGCGCCCAGACGGTTGGCACCGTGGTCAGAGAAGTTGCACTCGCCGATGGCGAAGAGACCCTTCACGTTGGTCTGCAGTTCGTAGTCTACCCAGAGACCACCCATGGTATAGTGGATAGCTGGGAAGATCATCATCGGATTGTAGTACTTCACACCGTTTTTCTCGCATGCAAGTTCGCCGGGGTTCACGTCGGTTATCTCCTCGTACATGTCGAAGAGGTTGCCGTAACGTTGGCGTACCACGTCAAGGCCGAGACGGTTGATGGCCTCGGAGAAGTCGAGGAATACGGCCAGACCGGTGTTGTTTACGCCGAATCCCTTGTCGCAACGCTCCTTGGCGGCACGCGACGCAACGTCGCGGGGCACAAGGTTTCCGAATGCCGGATAACGGCGTTCCAGATAGTAGTCGCGGTCTTCCTCGGGTATGTCGCTACCTTTTATCTGTCCTTTCTGCAACTTGCGGGCATCTTCGATATTTTTCGGTACCCAGATGCGGCCGTCGTTACGCAGGGATTCCGACATAAGGGTCAGCTTCGACTGCTTGTCGCCGTGAACGGGGATACAGGTGGGGTGAATCTGAACGAAGGCCGGGTTTGCGAAATAGGCACCCTTGCGATAGGCGGCCATAGCGGCGCTGACGTTGCAGGCCATAGCGTTGGTCGACAGGAAGTAGGTGTTGCCGTAACCGCCGGTGGCGAGTACCACGGCGTGGGCGGCGAAACGCTCCATCTTACCTGTTACAAGGTTCTTGGCTATTATACCGCGTGCGCGTTCTACACCGTCCTTGTCTTTGATGAGCACTACATCGTGCATTTCGTAACGGTTAAAGCTCTTCACCTTGCCCATCTCTATCTGACGGTTCAGCGAAGAGTAGGCGCCGAGCAACAGCTGCTGGCCGGTCTGACCTTTGGCGTAGAAGGTACGGCTTACCTGGGCGCCGCCGAAAGAACGGTTGGCCAGCAGACCGCCGTATTCGCGGGCGAAAGGTACACCCTGGGCCACGCACTGGTCTATGATGTTGTTCGACACTTCGGCCAAACGGTATACGTTGGCTTCGCGGGCACGGTAGTCGCCGCCCTTCACTGTGTCGTAAAACAGACGGTAAATCGAGTCGCCGTCGTTCTGATAGTTCTTGGCGGCGTTGATACCACCCTGGGCAGCGATCGAGTGAGCGCGGCGGGGTGAATCCTGTATGCAGAAGTTAAGCACGTTGAATCCCATCTCGGCAAGAGTTGAGGCCGCAGACGCGCCGGCCAGGCCGGTGCCCACGACGATGATGTCGAGTTTGCGCTTGTTGGCGGGATTGACGAGCTTCTGATGTGCTTTATAGTTGGTCCACTTCTCAGCGATAGGACCTTCCGGAATCTTGGATTCCGAAGCATTCATAACCTTGGTTTTTTCTGTGTTGATAGCCATATCGCTTTCTGTTTACATTTGGGGTTGTTGCATCAGAGGATTTTCTTCCTCTTTCACCTGACCTTCTTCAAGGTAATCGAAGAGGGCTACGGCGCGTTTCAGAGTCTCTTGCTGACCGGCGAACTGGGGATTGCCCGACTGATAAGCCTGAACTTCAGGACGTGCGAAGTTCTCGTTCATCTGGCGCAGCTGGTTCACGATCTGGTCGTAAGGCATGGAGCTGATGGCCTGTACTGCATCGGGACCGAAGTCTTTCTCGAACATCGGCGCTACCATTTCCTTGTACTGTTCGCGGAGCTCGGGGTTGGTCTTGTAGTAGCCTTCGTGAGCCTTAACGGTGAATACGATGGCCTGGGCCACGAAGAGGGCGATAACGATGGTTACCCACCAGCTTCCGATTTTTTTCAGACGGGGAATCCAGGTGGTGTTATCCCAACCGATAGACTGGAACATAGACCAGAAACCGTGGTTCATGTGGAACCAGAGGGCGATGAAGCCGATTATGTATACAATCGGAGTCCATACCAGCGAGAAGGCTTCCTGCAGGAAGAGGGTACCGGCTGCCGGGGGCACCATGCCTTCGGCTCCACGGATTTCCTGAAGCTGCATCTTGGCCCAGAACTGAATCATGTGAACGGCGAGGAATGCCAGAACCACGATACCGAGCACGAGCATGTTTTTGGAAGACCATTCCACATTGGCAGGACGCTTGTTAACGGCGTAACGGACCGATCCGCGTGCGCGGCGGTTCTGGATGGTCAGCCACAGTGCATAAATGATATGGATGATGACCAGAGCCGCCAGTCCGGCCGAAGCCAGGAGGGCATACCAGTTGGCGCCCAGGAACTCGCAGATGGAGTTGTAGGCCGCCGGCCAGCAGATGGCTACCGAGTTCATCAAGCAGTGAAATGTAACAAATAGGACGAGGCATGCGCCCGTCAGGGCCATGACAAACTTACGCCCTACGGAAGAGCTTGTTAACCACATAGCAGTTTTAAATAGTTTAAGATATTATTGTTTATTTGGTTTTCACGGATTCGTTCATGATATTCAGGAGTGTAGCCCCGGAAGCCGGGGATGCCGGCTGTTTTCGGCACAACATATGCCCCTGTTGCGCAAAATTAGCCGTTTTTTTGCCATTGCCCAAAAAAAACCATACTAATAATACCCTATAATAAGTAACTGACTCAATTTTTATCATCTTTTGAGGCCGACGAAGCCAGTTCAGACCGATTGTACCAATCGAACAAGAGTAAGTGGCCTGATCAGTCAGACAAGTCCGACCAATCTGACCTGTCCGTCAACGCTATCAGAAGACATAATAGGCAATTTGTTACCTATCCTGCAATAAAGATTTTCACTAAAATTTAGACAATCTCTTATAATATGTATTGCAAAAACCGCGCAAAAGCCTTAACTTTGCAGAACAATAAAGATGGTCCGGTAGCTCAGCTGGATAGAGCAACAGCCTTCTAAGCTGTGGGTCTTGGGTTCGAATCCCAACCGGATCACCAAAAGAAGGTCTTCAGCAATGAAGACCTTTTCTTTTCAAAGCCATTCAGGGTCAGCGGATATTCCCGGTGGGTGGGGAAGTTGTCAAGAGTATAGTGTTGCGA
>CAJMMT010000023.1 GCA_905214715.1 uncultured bacterium
GGCGTTGTTTCCGGATTGCGGATGCAAAGTTATAGCCTTTTTCCCCTCCCCGCAAGTTTTCCGGCGAAAAAACCATCGGATATAACAATTTTACATGCCAATCGGTTTAACCTCACTGAATTAAATAAATGTTAATTTATATTTCATTGTGTTAATAAGGTACGGATAAAACTTTTGCATTTGTAGCCGCCTCAATTGAGAATATAAAAACATCCCGACACCGAAGCATACGATGTCGGGACGCTATAGCGGTATACCGATGCGATTAATCAGCGGTAGTCTTTCAGAATTTCGCGCATTTTTTTACGTGTGAAGAAAATACGGCTTTTCACCGTGCCCAATGGCATGGAGAGCATATCCGAAATCTCTTCATACTTGTATCCTGCTACGTGCAGCGAGAAGGGTTCGCGGAAATCGCGGGGGAAGGTATTCAAAATTTCCGCTATTTCCTTTACCGTATGGGCACCTTCCGGAGTCTGGATATTCGACTCAGACGATGTGTTGATATGAAACAGGTCGTCTGAAAGATCCACCACAGTGTTCTCGCGCGAAGCCTTTCGGTAATTGTTGATAAAAATATTACGCATTATTGTGAGCATCCAACCTTTGAAGTTGGCATCCTCGACAAACTTATCTTCGTTGTTCAGTGCCTTGAGAGTGGTATCCTGCACAAGGTCTTGCGCCTCCTCGATGTTCAGAGTGAGTTTTAGTGCGAAAGAAAGCAAATTTGACTGCATCCCCAGCACGGAAGTCTTGAAAGAAGAAGTTGAATTGTTCATAGTGGCTATATTTGTGCGGAATGATATTTATTTGTTCGGTTACAAAAATACTACCACACACCGTAATCTGCAAAAATTTAGTGTTACATCTTTATTAAAGATACAACAAGCTGAGATCCAATTATCTGCAATACGAAACGAGACCTTTATAGCGAAGGTGTTTCAGAAATATTTCAGATAAATGAAGAAGACGCCGGACTCAGAGCGTCTAATGACTTTCCCCTATTTTCTCGACCCTGACAGTCTCTATTTTGGTTGCCGACATCTTTTCTATTGTAAAACGGAGGCCATTGATATCATAGCTCTCGCCTTCTGCAGGCAGAGCTTCGGTATAACTCAATATATACCCGGCCAGGGTCTGATAGTCGTCCGACTCTTTGAGGTCAAGTCCGAATTTCTCATTTATATCCTCGATTTCCGCTCTTCCGGCAAATTCATAGACACCCGGTTCTATCTCGCGTCCGTACGATCGGCTACGGTCATGCTCATCTTCTATATCGCCGAAGATCTCCTCGACCAGGTCTTCGAGAGTAACCAGGCCGGAGGTGCCCCCGAACTCGTCGATCACTATCGCCAGCGATTTCTTTTCAGACATCATGCGGCGCATCATGCGGTTGGCAAGCATGGTCTCCGGAGTAAAGATTACCGGCTTGAGGTGCTGAGTCCAGTCTGCGGCGGGGTCAAAAAGTTCCGATACATGGATATATCCGACCACATCGTCGATATCCTCTTTATAAACCACAATCTTGGATCGACCAGTGGCTATGAAGATCTGCAGCAATTGCTGGCGCGTGGTGCCATTTATGCTTACCGCAACAATCTCGTTTCGCGGGATCATGCACTCGACAATCTCCGTGTCTTTGAAATCTATGGCATTACGGAATATTTTCACCTCATTTTCCACTTCAGACTTATCCGGCTGACTGTCTATCGATTCCTCAAGATAGTCATCAAGTTGGTCTATAGTCAGGTTTACCTCCTCCTCTTTGTCGGCCTTCATGCCGAACAGTCTCATAAGGCCGTGAGATATCAGACTTATAAGCAAAGCCACGGGATATAGCACGAGATATATGAGATATAACGGAAGCGCCAACAGACGCATCATGAAATTGGGATTGATACGGAAAGTGGATTTCGGCAGGAATTCCCCGAACAGGAGTATGATACCTGTCGATAGAAGAGTGTTGCAAACCAGCACCAACCCCTCGTTAAGTCCGAGATTCTCAAGCACCGGGTTTATCAGCATTGAGAAAGTTATGCCATATATGACCAACACCACATTGTTTCCCACAAGCAGGGTGGAGATGAACATATCTTCATGGCGCGAGAAACCGGTGATGATTCTGTTTACAAGTCCCCCTCGGGTAGCGTCGATCTGCACCCTGACTTTGTTCGACTGCACGAAAGCGATCTCGCTGCCCGAGAAAAGGCCCGAGAATATTACGGCTATTACCGTTATTATGATTGCTGTAGTAATCGACATAATTCTTTATCCCCCTTTTTCTACCGGTCAGCGCGAAGTCTCCTCGATCGGGAATATGCCTTCCGGATGTATTATGCGGTAGTCCGTAAGCTGATCGTTCGATACGAAACCGTGTCCTTCTATGACGTGGGTAGGAGTTTCCACATGTATGAAACTGTCGGAATAGAGACGGTGAGCTCTCTCGTCCCAGAAAAGCTGCTGCGTCTGGAAGAGGGTGCCCGGCATACGCCGAAGCTCCACATTGCCGTCAAGACGCCATAGCCGCTCGAATTTAAGATAACGGGCCGAATCGGCGGCTACCGAAGCTATGACATGGAACTGACGGTCGAATTTCTGAAGATAGAGCCCCTTGGGAAAACGCCAGTAGGGAGTGTCGACTTCGTCAAACACTTCCCAGAGCGGCGATACGATCTTATACTGCGTTATTCCGGAATCGGAAATCAGAGTGGAGATGTTCACCGTCTTCATCGTAGGCATACCTTTCATGGAAAGAGAGGAGGCCACGTCTACCTTTTTCTCTTCCCGGCAGCCGGCCCCGGCTATGAGCATCAACATGAAAGCCAGCGGCAACAATGCCCTGAGTCGGGTGTCGGTCAACGTATTTTTCTTTGCCAGAACCACAGTTCGTTGAAATTAAGGCCGAGGGTAACGCTGAGATAATCCTCCTTGACAAGAGGGTTAGGGTGCCCCTGACGGTGGCGCCATTCCACACCAAGGTTGATCATGGTCTTGTCTTGCGGAGTATGGAGGCCGAAACCGCAGCTCAGACCGTACTCCCGCAACGAATTGCCGTCGATATTCAGATAATCGCGCGAACACCATGCGCCCAGACGATAAGCCACACGCTGAAGATAGCTGCCTCGCACCCGGGGCACATACTCCGCTCCGGCCGCTATCTTGATACGGTCATTGAACTTCATGCCCTGGAACACCATCACATCCGGGTCCGCCGAGCTATAAAGAGGAGAATACGGAGCCTTCGACCACTGCTGCCAGGTGAAATCGGCCTCGACGGTAAGACGCGAGGCGCGCTCGCGTTTCCAGCTGATACCTGCCCCCACGCTGTTGGGAGTATAGTATTTACCCTTCATGGAACCGTAGGCTACGGTATCGGGAGCTGTCTGGCTCGTAGTCTCCTGAATCGTGGCCCAGGTGTGCCCACGCATGCTCTTTTTGGGTGAATAAGTAACACCGAGAGTGAGCTGATTCAACGGATTGAGCTTAACGGTATATTGCGCACCTATGACTATATTCCAGTCGCGCACCTGCATGATCTGCTCGAAGAGGGTGTTGCCGTAGTTGGACGGGGAGGTGTATACGTCGTTCTGGATATTTCCGAAGTCGTAAGAGACATTCACACCTAACGAAGCGCCGGCATACCGTCCGCTGACTCCGACATAAACCTCGTTGATACCTCCCGAGCCCTGATTTGACATCGCTCCGTGGCGTATCTCGTTGCCGAAAGAATAGCCCACCGACGAGTATGGCAGCAAACCCACCGAGCCTCCCATATATTTGCCCAATGGGAACTGCATGGTAATGTAGTCGAGGCCACCTCCGATTGTCTTTTCTTTCTCGGCACCCTCCTTACGCCATGTAAAGGCAATGTCGGCCCCCATGTCCCATAAAAAGGTGAGTGAGTCTATCCGGGCGTATGATGCCGGGTTCATGACGTTTATCTGCCGGCCATCGCTCATGGCATATCCCACGCCGCCCATCTGGCGCTGCATCGACGTGGCCCGGTCTCCGAGCAAGCCATATCCATACATCGAGTAGGGAGACGTGGTCTGCTGGGCCATCATATGCGGCATTACCGACAGGGCGGCCACTATAAAAAGGAGGTGTCTTATTTTCATTTTGTCTGAATAATTACTTTTTCGTATCCTCGTCGGGGAGAACGCTCCACGTCAGGAAAGCTGTTCGTTATATGTCAATATTTTGCGTAGGCCGATACCTACCAGTTCAGGGGTAACCTGTATGTCGATCGTAGGGTCGATCTCCTTCAGGCGTGCCGCCAGCAGCCGGGCGTCGCCACCTGCAAGCACCATGCGCCCCACTCCAAAGGCACGCTTAAGCCATCCGAATCGCGACGCAAGCTCCATCGCCGCTCCCCACACGCAGCCGCTCAGCATGCTTTCACGGGTTGAGTCGCCGCATACGGGACTCACATCCTCGCGCAACGTAATTTCAGGCAGACGTGCTGTAAACGCATGCAACGAGCGCAGTCTGAGTCTGATACCGGGAGCTATCGAGCCGCCTCCGAACCTTCCCGGAGGCAGAAGCAGATCGGCCGTAATCGCAGTTCCGGCATCGGCTACCATGACCGGTTCGGTCATACCCTTTTCCCATGCCCCTACCAAAGCGGCCACCCGATCAAGCCCCAGAGCTTCGGCAGGACGGTAGGAGACCTCTATAGGAACAGGCGTACCGTGGGTAAGAACCATGAAGTCGTCGGGCAACAGACACCGCAGCGACTCCACCAGCTTCACATCCATCTGCCCCACACTGCAATAGATACCCCCCGAGGCCCCGAAAGATTCGGCAAGCGCAAGCACCTCATCGTCGCCCGGACGCGCAAGACGATGCAACGCCACGCACCGATCTCCCTCGAAGAGCATGAGCTTGGTGAGGGAATTGCCACGGTCTATTACCAATACCTTTTCAGCCACGGTCTGAGATACCCTCTTTTTTCATGCGTGAGACTATCATCCAGGAAGCGATGGTCTGTATGGCGGCGCCGACTATGGTAAACACGACAGTGTTACGCATGAGCGCCAGCACACCGGCACCTTCGCCCAGACGGGATGCGGTATAGAACCAGAAGCCGGAGGCGATGCAGAAAGCGATACCGGCCCAGAATTCCATGCGGCGCAGACGACGCAGCCGAACACTTTCATCGGGATCAGACACATCTACCATACGCGCGACGGTATATATCACCGCACCTGCGGCATATACCCAGCAGAATACTTTCATCCATTCCGGATTGGCTCCGGTGGCGAAGGGCGATACCATCGCCGCGCATACCAGCAACAGTCCGAATGTAGCTATGTTTTCACACGCGCGACGCAACTTCTTTTTCTTTGCGCGCTTCGTGGATCTGTTTTCCGACATAATATATTGTTATTTCAATTCCGGGACAAGAAGAAACACATCTTCGTCCGGCTTCTGCATATGATACTGCTCGCGGGCCAGATGCTCGAGATCTTCGGTTCCATGTTCCAGTGCTTCGCGGCGCTGACGGTAATATGCGGCCGAATCCAGATTCTCTTTTATCTGACTTTTAAGTTCGGATATCTGACGGTCGTATTCCATGCTCAGCCTTACCGAGGTCTCCTCGTTGAAGAAAAGAACCATCACCACCACCCCGCCGATTACGAGAACCGGCAGGAAGGAGCGGCGTCTTATCCAGAAATTTATTTTCTTTAATCTCTTTCCCACTTAGAGAATGTTTGGATTTAACTTCCATTCACCCGAAGAGGATTTTTTGAGATGTTTCCGCAAGTTGAGGAGGGCGCGGTGCGGGCACCGTAACCGACGAAATCTTGGCGGAAACAGCCAAAAAAGGCCTTCGGGGGGATGGAAAGAATTTACCTTCCATCCCTCAATTATAAATTCGTGTTAAATTCAAACATTCTCTCAGAATGTTTGAATTAAGAATATGCAAATTTAACCTTTCCTTGCCAATAAGGAAACCCATTTAACTATTTTTTAATACCATGTAGCCATAGAATAGGGAAATGGATATGGGAAAGAGATGGATGTTAATGAAAATTTCAAGTTCTATCACGGGAAATTGTTACAAACCGGGCCAAGGAGCTTCTTCCAATAAGAAACCCGCCGTCAGTGAACTATCGCGGCAATGCCGGCGATACAATATTCAAAATGCAAGTTGACACTTACACTTTGCCAAATATTTCAAAAATATTACAATGAAATTACAGAACTGTATCACATTTTGCAATAATTTCTTATCATCTTTGTAACAAATTTCCATATCCGATTTCACATGGGCAATGTTTTAAGAATATAAGACAACTTAAAACAATAACCATAAAAAACACTACCATGGCTGATTCCACTACATTCAAACAGAGACTTCTCGCCCTTCAGGGCAATCTTCTGAACTTCGCTTATCAGCTGACTACAAACCGCGATGAAGCGCAAGACCTGGTACAGGACACGACTCTCAAAGTACTCGACAACGAGACAAAATATGTTGAGAACGTAAACTTCAAGGGATGGGTTTTCACCATCATGCGCAACATCTTCATCAACAACTATCGTCGTCAGGTGCGCAGCGCCACAGTGATAGACACTACCGAAGACCTCTACCACCTGAACCTCTCCCAGGAATCAGGTCTTGACAATCCCGAAGGCTCCTACGCAGCCCAGGAGATTTCAAAAGCCATCAACGCTTTCGGAGACGAATATCGCGTGCCCTTCACCATGTTTCTGGCAGGTTACAAATATTCCGAGATTGCGGAGCACATGAATCTGCCGTTAGGCACCATCAAGAGCCGCATCTTCTTCGCCCGCAAGCGTCTGCAGAGCCAGCTTGCCGACTTCCGCTAAAGATTTACGGCCGGCGTAAGAAACCGGCTGAGCCCAAACAAGGGGACGGCGTAAGAACCCGGACCCACACCAAACAAAGGTAAAAAAGATTATAAATAAAGCCAATTACAATAAACAATGCCATTGGTAGCGAAAGCAACAAGAATCAGTAAATGAAACATAAAAAATGAACGCCGGTCGAAAAGCCGGCGTTCATTTTTTAGTTGCCGCTGTCAATTGATTCCGAAGGATGAATCTCCCAAGTTTTTCTGCCGCCGCTCCTTATACCCTTTGAAAGTATAAGATACCGAAAGATCGAGAAGACGCTGGTTATGACAGAATTCCCATTGCACTTTTCTACCATCGCATTCTATCCACCTCCTGCGGCTTGACCCGGTCTCGAAAATATCGCCCGCCGTAAACTCTATGAACAGGGAATTGTCCAGAAGTCCGAGTGTGGCATACCCTGTAACGTACCATGAAGGGGCACTATATTCATAATCAAGTTTCGACGTACGGGAGGAATAACCGGCCGCGACGGTTACGCCGATATATGGTTTCGAAAGGATTTTGAACCTGTGCCATGTCGATACGCTGCCGTCGAATGTGGTGGAGTTTATTTTCATGCCGTAGAAATCGTCGGTCTTCCCTTTTATCATCATACCCTCCAGGCCTATGCTGCCATTGTAGATACCTTTGGAGAACGGCACGCTCAGAGTAAGCTCATAATAGTTCATCTTTCTTATGTTCTGGGCCTGCGTGAGCAACGCCAACCTGTCGGGCATCATATAATCCAGACTCATCATGTGGTTGTGGCCCTGGGTGAAGGAGAGGGAAAGCACATATCTGTTTTTGAATATGTAGGTCAGCTTCTCTTCGAAATAACGCGCCTGCTTCAACTCCGGATTACCGATTGTCAGAGAATAGGAATTGCTGGCTATCACATAGTCGCTTAGCTGCCACAGCGTAGGCAGAACCCGCCATGAAGTCACTTTTCCCTGGAAGATATGGTCGCGGTGCGGCTGGTAGGTCATATTCACGCTCGGAAGGATGTCGAATGTTTTTTCGTCTGACATGCGCGTACCGGTAGCCTCGACCGTAGGCATGATATAGAGTTTGTCGCCATATAACGACTTCGACACACCGGCATACGCGGTATAGGTATACTGATTCTGCTTGATAACTCCGCTGTAACTCTCGCTGCCGAAATCCCCGAACTCAACAATGGCGCGTTGCCACGAATCGGCGAACCTCATGGTGGCGGATGCCCCAAACATGAGTGTCCACCCCTTGCCCACCGGCAGTTCGAAATCCACGATACCTCGATAACTGTCGCCGGTCTGGTTGGAAACCACACTGTTGACCATATCGGGCGTATCCCCTCCGTAGATGGTGCGGTATCCGCTTGTAAGGCGGCTGTCGGTGCGGCTCCACAACAATGAGGCCCATATTTTTCGTTTGTAACGGTAAGAAAGGTTCACACCATTGAATGTGTTATCGTTTATGATAGTGGTGGCCTCCGGGGCCTGATTGGAAAAGGTTTGACAACCCTCGCCGCGCAATATGGGATTGAACCGGCCGCTGTATGTAAGTTCCAGACGGTTATCGTCATCAGGGGTATAGACAATTGAAGCATAAACGGGGCTCATGCGCCGCGTGTCTTCATTTTCGTAATCTTTGCGTACATGATGCACTACCCCGTCGACTTTATGGTCCGCTTCCATAGACCCCCAATAGCTCTGCTTGCCGTCTGAATAGTTGTAAACCACCTGAGCCTCAAGCTTCGGAGAGGCATAGATTACGCTGGCGTTTCCTCCGTACTGGTAATGCTCCTGGTAGTGCCGGCCGAACATCGACACTCGTCCGGAAACATAATTACTGTTGTGCCGTTTCAGCTCCACATTTATCACGGCTCCCGAGGCTCCCCATTGCGGACCCGGCATATAGATTATCTCTACGGTTTTTATCAAATCGGCAGACACGCTTTTGAGATACTCGATCAACTGTTCGGCCGACATTATGGACTTACGGCCATTAAGATATATCTCGCTTCCCAAAGGAGCGCCGAGCAATTTTATATTCTTTCCATCGGGCGACTCTATGAGCGGCAGGTCGAGAAGCAACGAGTGGGCTGACGCATAGGCATTCCTGGCCAACATCTGGCTCACATCGTAAGTCAACACCCCTTTCACCATTTTAAGTTGCGGCTTCTCCGCCTTCACGACTACCTCACCAAGTTGCGTGGAGGTGGGGTCGAGCACGATGGTTCCGATATTGCAAACGGTGTCGGTACCCGATATGGTCTTCGCATCGACAGACACAGGTATGTTCCGTGGAACAAAACCAAGGGAAGAAATACGTAAATAACTATCTCCGATTCGGGCATCGACCGAAAAAGCCCCCTCGGCATCCGTAACCGTCCCGGCCACGTAGATAGAGTCAGGCAAGGAAAAAGCCACGCATGCGGCACCTTCGATCGGGTTGGACAACCCATCATACACACGCCCCTCGACTCGCACACCAGCAACCGAAGCCACAGAGAATGACAGGAACAGAAATACCGATAAAATCTTTATATAATTCAAGCTCATATTTTTCTTAAACGATGTTAACATCCGCAAATATAAGCACAATATTCATAAATGCAAGCCAAAATAGTTTTTTTACAAACAAACGTAACAATTAAAAAAATTAACCGATAATCAAATATTAAACCGCCAGGCGACAATACGCTAAAGAGTTAAAAAAGTCGCCCATAATACGACTTTACCGATTGATTTATTCGGAATATGTTTTATATTTGTATTCGCGTATATTATATCAAATCGCAAATATACTCTTGCATGATAAATCGCAGCGAAGGAAAAATGATAATATAGGGAAGCTTTCTTTGGGGCTATTTAAAAAACATATCGATATGGGAAATAAATTCAATCTTGACAATCTACCTTGCTGTTTAAACGTAACCGATCTTCTGCAGCTAAAAGGTGGTCGTTCCTTGAAGGTAATATGCGAAGGAACCACACCCGGTGGAATGACAGAATCGGACATCTGCGGAATAAGAAGCACCGCCATAGTAATTTGCGACAGCAATTGCTCAGGCCTTACTTCTGATCTCAGGATCGACAGCATATCGGATTCCGAAACGAGACGTGAGGTTAACGATACAACTCGCACCAACCCGGACTGCATAGTGCTCGCAGACCCCGATCAACGTAAAAAGGCCTTACGAAACCTGAGAACAACCAACCGGACAAAACGGTAACATCACAGACTTGAAATTACATCAACGCCTTATTTCTTCTTGAAATATTTTTTTGCCGCCTCCCCATTCAAAGCATCCGACTTGCAGATTATGGTCGTGTGCCCGTTTATCGTGTCCACTCTGCACTTATTACTATCCGGAGCTGATATGGAATCGTTTTCTACAGTTATATTAACCGGTTTCCCTTTCTTTGTGAGTATTCCTAAAGTCTCACATACTATGGAGACATCCACTACGCTTTGAGATTCATCGCTTACACATATAACCTTCTCCTCCTTTCCACCGCAAACTTTAAGAAGTTTCTGCAAATCGAGCTGGTCAGGAAGATTGGATATACCTTGCACGGGGTTAAATTCGGACTGTTTCATAACATCATTATTTAGAGTATTTTCTTAAGATAGCTACTTAATTATTTAGAGGATGTTTAACGGATGCTCACTTTTAACGGATTAGCACCAAGTGGTTGATACCGTTTACAAATATAACCAAACATTTTATTAAATGCCGCATAACGTCTGAATATTTTATCTCAATGAATGCTTTTCGGAGGCTACATTTTTGGCTGCCGACATCCGGATCCGAGAGGTTACGGTGGCCGAACTACGGCAACCTCAACTCATGGAAACCCTTAAGGAAACCTCTCCGGGTGAAAAGAAGTAAAATTTGACGCGCTCTTGAATTATTACCATAACTATCTACATACCAATGATTTAAATATACAACTTATCAACCATGTTGTAACATACGGATAATCAAACACTTATAACATCACGCCAAATCTTTTATTTTTATATCGTCATAAACTATTGATTAAATGATATTTACAAATTCAAAAAGACAAACGATTTTTGGCCGAAAATTAGGTCAAATGCCATTTTAAGCCTAACTTGCACCCGAAATCAAAACCGATTTCACGTATAAACATGACCAAGAATAATACCTGGTCATAATAATAAATATTAACCCTTAAAAGTAACAGACATGAAAAATTTAAAATCTGTTAGCAAGCCGATATACGGGCTTGAATCGCTACCCAATCAAATAGATGTAGCCACACTATTTGAAGTCAAAGGTGGAGGAGATGTTAATGTTTGCATTGCGAACAAATCACAGGCAACACAATGCACTGCTGAAGACGGTGGTATAAAGTGCAACTCAATAGCTGTTGTAAACTGTCCCAATAAAAATTCGGGAATTGTGTGTACTTCAAACGCCTTAGGTGATAGACCTTCCCACCCAAAGGAATGTCTGGGAGAGTCAGACGCTAAGAAAAACTAATCCAACCGACTTCTTGAATTTATACTACCTGGAGTTCAAGATAACGGTTACACCAGACACCCATTCGCAAGGCGCGAAGGTTCCTTGCGAAACTTGAATTACAAGTTTATAGTTAGCTTGTAATACCAAAGACCTACAAAACACATGCATATGGCTCAAGAAATATTTGTACTTAATCCGGATTATTGTTTTAAGAAAGACATAGACCGTATTCTGATATACAGCAAAAGAAGAATCCGCTTCAATGCCAGTGAGGATTGGCGCAGCTCTCTGCATCCTTACCATGCCCAGATCCTGGCTTTCTTTACCTCTCCCGAACCTTTCGAACGTAAAATATCGGCCCTGGCCAGTCATTTCAACCAGCCTGCCGAAACCATTTCCCAACTTCTTGAGCCATACAGGAACAATCCCGATATATTTTTCACGGAATGGAACGGTTCCATTGTCAGATTTCCACGCAGAATCCTGATTCCGCTCGAAGAGGTTGGGGAGATAAACGACAACACCTATTCTTTCACTGCGGAAGACCTTAATGTGTCGGGAGAAATAGACCTTGATACAAGGCGTATTAAAAAAGGGCCTCACGGAATATTATGGATGTGGACTAACCGTTGCGGTACCAGATGCCTTTACTGTTATGCCGACACATTCACTAAAAACAAGGAATTGTCTACCAGGAGGATGCTGGAACTTTTCGAGGAAGCCAAACAACTTAAGGTTGAACATACCGATATTATCGGCGGTGAAATAATGCTTCGTCCGGACTGGGATCAGTTACTGACCTGGCTTGTGGAAAACGATATGCCCCCGGGGTTCATCTCCACCAAACTTCCCGTAACCCCTCTCATCGCAGACAAATTGAAAGCCTCCGGCTTCAAAGGACTGTTCCAAGTTTCGTTAGATTCACTTGACGACAAATCCCTGAGCACCCTCGTAGGAGCGAAACCGGGATATGCGCGCCGGATGAAAGAGGGACTCGAGATGCTGAAAGAAATTCCGGTAAGAGTGCAGGTGAACACTGTGCTGACCTCTCTCAACATAGACAAGCGACAGATAAACGATATGTTCACTTATCTGAACGATAGAGGGGATCTCGAAAAATGGGAATTGCGCGTGCCTGATATTTCCATCTACACGACCGATACGTTCATGCGCCACAGAGCGGAACGCGAGCGACTTGAAGAGCTGAGAGCTTACGTTTCGGAAGAGCTCACACCAAAATCTTCCATTCCCATATTCTTCAATGACGATGCGTTAAACTACAGATACAGATGTACATCACCCGAAGAACCCTGTTTCAAAGAGGGGGCGTGCGGATACCTGTCGGAACGCATTTTTGTGCTTCCCGACGGAAAGGTGTCTACATGCGAGCAGCTGTATTGGCAACCACAATTCATAATAGGCGATCTGAGTCATCAATCCATTGAAGAGGTGTGGAACTCGGAGGCGGCCCGAAAACTTTACGAAGCGGATACTTCGTTATATCGCGATTCTTCTCCGTGCAGAAAATGCAAAGCATTCGAAGAGTGCAATAAAGCGAAACGGAGATGCGTGGTGAAGGTATTGAAAGCCTACGGACAGGACAAATGGGATTACCCGGACCCCCGTTGCATACTGGCACCCGAATTCAAATCCGAACTTGAATACTGATTCGTTAATAAAACTGCTTGGAAGCACCATATAACATATAACATGAACAGAACCATCATTACCATCATAACATTACTCGTAGCAATTATCAACTTAAAGAGCGAGAACATCAGGCTGAAAGGTGAAGTTACCGATGAGGGGGGAGCCCCGATTCCGGGTGCATCATGCCTGGCCTTCTTATCGGCCGACTCCACCTACCTTGTCAGCACCCTGTCTGACGAACAGGGTATATTCGAGCTGACATGCAAAACAGACAGCGTTTATCTTAAAATATCGTCCGTAGGATTCGAATCGAGGAATATCGACATCTCGAAAGATAAAATCACAAGCGACAACGGCGAACGCTTTCTGGACTTAAACAAAATAATACTACCGGCACAGAATGTTGAATTGGCCGAAGTAGTGGTAAAGGCGGCAAAGCCTCAACTGACCGTGGAGAACGGCAACCTCGTCTACAACGTAGATGAACTGCTGAGAAGAAACAGTTATGTGTCGGCCCACGCTTTGCTGCTCGACTTACCCCTGCTATTTTCGGAGGATGGCAAAACCATAGAACTTTCAGGAGCTCCATTGGGAAGCACCATCTATATAAACGGCAGAAAATCAAAGATGGACACCAAGCAACTGATAGCTTACCTCCAGTCGCTCCCCGCCAAGAATATACTGAACGTGGAAATAGTATATCTACCCGGACCCAAATGGGGCACCAGGGAATCTGTCATAAACGTCAGGCTGCGTAAAGAAAAGGAGTATTCGGTTACCGGCAGAGTGGAAGGGGAATACATGAGGGAAGAGGCTGATACGTACCGTATTACAGGAACCGCCATGGCATCTGTACCCAAATGGTCTACTTACGTCTCTTACAGCTTTGCCGACGCAAGGCACATCAGTCCTGAAAGCGAATATGGCACGCAAATCGTAAACGGGGAAAAGAGAGATTTCAGGATAGACAGTGAAGAAAGATCCAGAGGAAACGTAAATTACTTATATGGATCGATAACATTCGATCCTAACGAAAGCAGCTCTTTCGACCTGGTATACAACGGATCGTTCCAGCCCTCCAACCACGGCGAAACAAAAACGACATCAAACCTGTTTCCGGAAGAGACAGGTCTATATGACAGAACCAGCAAATACAACGGCTTATATCTGTCATATTCCTACAAACAGAAACTGGATGCCTATGTTTCATGGGGAAACAATATAAGCAATCTCACA
The DNA here is from genome assembly GCA_905214715.1 of uncultured bacterium. Taxonomy (GTDB): domain Bacteria; phylum Bacteroidota; class Bacteroidia; order Bacteroidales; family Muribaculaceae; genus Lepagella. The sequence goes on from CAJMMT010000023.1 coordinate 14,228, forward strand.
AGCGGCTATAAATCTGCCGAGGGATTGCACGACTGGAACCTTACCCACTCCACTCAGAAGAACAATAACCTGAACGCCCAGATAAACATGTCGTTGCCGGCAGGCAAAGGATGGGAACTCAGTTTCGGGGGCGGAACATATCTCTCTTTCACCAACACATCTCAGAATTCCGACATGGCTATAGCAGACGGCAATACGGCATGGGACTATACCTCGTTCAGGCAGAACGAAGTAACCGCAAAAGCATATTTCGGGGTATCTAAGTCGTTTTTCAACAATAAGCTTTATGTTTTTCCCAGTGTCTCCGCGTCGTATTTCAAAACCGCTTCCCATAAGACTTTCGACATCTATCCTTATGTTACATTGACATATACTCCGGCACAGCAACATTATTTCCAATTCTCCTTTTCGTCAAGCCGAAGCACCCCCTCTCTTTGGGAAATGGCCAACACCCTTCAGTATGTAGATTCGTATCATCTGCAAGTGGGCAATCCGAATCTGGTGTCGGCAAATACATATATCGAGAATCTCGTATATGTATTCAAGAACAAATATGTGGCCACTCTCAGCGCGACCCAGCAGACCCATCCTACCCTCACCATTCCATACCAGTCTCCCGATTACATGATTCAGATACAGCAACCCGGGAATTTTACAAGAAGAGACTGGATCCAGGCATCAATCTCCGCTCCCGTGACTTTCGGATTCTATACATGCAATATCGCATTATACGGAAGCTACCATACCCAATATGCCGCGGATTGGAATGGTATGGAAATAGATACAAAAGATTTTTACGGCTCGGTACGCATGCGAAATACTTTCACGATACTGACGAATCCGAAACTGACCGGTCATATTAACGCTTTCTACGCCACACCTGTACCCGGCGACGGTTATCAAAGATATTCCGAACGCTGGAGTTTGTCCGCCGGCCTTTCGATATCGCTGTTATCCGACAACCTTTCGATAAAAGCGTTCGCCTACGATATCTTCAATACCTCGTCATATCGCAAACATTGGATACATCATGGCACTCAGGACATGAACTGGGATAACCATCGCCTAAGCCGGGAATTCGACATCACAATCAGTTACTCTTTCAAGGGGTACAAGTATCGTAACACCCGTAATCTGCAAGATTCACGCGTAGGAATGTAAAATTATGCGGTTCAAGATTATACGACAACGGGACTCCATGCAATGCGGAGTGGCGTGCCTGGCTATGATATGCCGGCATTTCGGTCAGGCATACTCTTTGCGTTGGCTCGAGAACTACTGCCATGTCGGTCCAGACGGAGCATCCATGAAGGGAATTGCCGACGCGGCCGACATTCTCGGACTTAAAAGCGTCGGCAGCCGACTCAGCACCGCCATGCTTGCCAAAGCTCCGTTGCCGGCCATCCTGCATTGGGACGGCAACCATTTCGTGGTGCTGCATAAAGTGTCGCGCGACGGCAAACGGTTCCGGATAGCCGATCCCAGACGAGGGCTGACGACATATAGCGAAGAAGAACTTACAAGTCATTGGTGCGCGCATGATTCAGCCGAGGCCACGGGAATTGGTCTTTTCTTCGAACCTACCCCCCGATTCGGCAAGATACACGAACCACAAAGCAGCCGACGTTCGAGATTATCGATTATAAAGGAGGAGATGACCGGATATACCGCTCCATTCTGCCATCTCCTTTTCAGCCTGCTTATAGTAAGCGTACTCCAGTTGGCGGTCCCCTTTCTTACCCAGGCTACGGTCGATATAGGCATCAAGAGCGGAAGCATGAGGTTCATCTGGCTCATTCTTGCCGGAGAGTGCCTTATAATACTGGCCAAGACAGCAACCGATTTCATAAGGCGATGGATAATGCTCCACATGTCGGCACGCATAAACCTGTCGCTTCTAAGAAAGTTCTTCATAAAGCTGCTGCGCCTTCCAATGTCTTTTTTCGATGTGAAGCTATACGGAGATCTCGTGCAGCGCATGGGCGACAACAGCCGCATACAGGGATTCGTAACGAGCGAGGTGTTGGGCGCGCTCTACTCTATCTTGAGCTTTACCATTTTCAGCATAGCCCTGCTGATATTCAACCCTGTGATTTTCGGGACATATATGGCGTGCATGGCGATATATGCCTTGTGGCTGACCCTGTTCCTGAAAAAAAGGAGAAAACTGGATTATGATTACTTTGACATACAGGCCACCAACCAAAGCAAAACCTACGAACTTATAAGTTCGATGCAGGAGATAAAGCTGCAGGGGTGCGAAAACCGTCGACGCACTGAATGGGAGAAGATACAGGCTGACCTGTTCACACTGCAGATGCGCTCGACACGTCTTTCGCAGAATCAGGAAGCCGGGGCGCTTTTCATCAACGAGATTAAAAACGCTCTTATAACCGTTATGACCGCAGCCGCAGTGATCGACGGCAGCCTCACATTGGGCGGAATGCTGGCCATACAGTATATAGTAGGCCAGCTAAATTCGCCTGTGATGCAGCTTATAGGACTGATATACAGCCTGCAGGATGTGGCCATATCGATGGAACGTCTCGATGAGATACATGAAGTCGAGGAGGAAGACAATGAAAGCGGACTCCTTGACCGGTATCAGGGGCGCCGTGAACTGACACTACGGAACCTTGACTTCAAATATGATCCCCACGATCTGAAAAAGACGCTCGACGATATCACCATATCCATACCCCAGGGAAAAGTCACGGCTATCGTGGGCCATTCGGGAAGCGGCAAGAGCACGCTCGTAAAACTGATGCTCGGGTATTACCGGCCTCTCGCAGGAACCATACTGCTCGGGGATTCCGACCTGTCGGCATATAATATGGCGTGGTGGCGTTCCCGCTGCGGAGTCGTGATGCAAGACGGAGTGATTTTTTCGGAATCGATAAGAAGAAACATAGCCGTAGGCGACGGGGAGGTGGATGAGGAGAGAATGACAAGGGCCGCGCGCATGGCAAACCTTACGGACTTCGTAGACTCCCTGCCGGCGCGGTTCGACACCAAGGTGGGCAGAGACGGCGTAGGTCTGAGCCAGGGGCAGAAACAACGTCTCCTCATCGCACGCGCCATATACAGGGACCCCGATTTCATATTCCTTGACGAGGCTACAAATTCGCTCGACGCATCTAACGAAAAGGAGATAGTTACCAACCTGAACGAGTTTTATCGCAACAAGACCGTCGTTATCGTGGCCCACAGACTATCTACAGTCAGGAACGCCGACCGAATAATAGTTCTTTCACATGGGAAAGTGGCGGAAAGCGGCACTCATTCCGAACTGTTGGCCCTCAAGGGGGAGTACTACACATTGGTAAAAAGTCAGCTGGAACTCGACACATGAATAAGGAAAACGACAACATATTAGGACCATTCCCCGGGCGGTTGTTGCGCCTGAGCGCCATTGTGCTCGCCATCCTGACGATAGCGATAGCCGGAGTGGTCGCGCTGATATACAGATGCCACCAATCCGGCATAACCGTTCAGGAACTGCTCAGGCAGTTCGTATAGCTATTCTTCCAACAAATCGGGGCGCAGACGGCGCGTGCGCTCCAGAGCCTGGTCGTAACGCCACCGGGCGATGTTGGCCTCGTGGCCTGACAGCAGTACATCTGGCACTTTCCAGCCGTTGTAATCGGCGGGACGCGTATATACCGGCGGAGCCAACAGGTTATCCTGGAACGAGTCGGAAAGCGCCGACTGTTCGTCGCCGAGCACCCCGGGCAGCAGCCGCACCACGGCATCGGCCACACAGGCCGCCGGAAGCTCTCCCCCGGTAAGCACGTAGTCCCCTATCGAGATCTCGCGGGTAACGAGATGCTCCCTTATGCGATAGTCTATACCTTTGTAATGTCCGCAGAGAATTATGATGTTGCCGAGCAGCGACAGCCGGTTGGCTATGCTCTGGTTGAAAGTCTCGCCGTCGGGAGTCATGAATATCACTTCATCATACTCCCGCTCTTTGCGGAGAGCAGAGATACAGGCATCCACAGGTTGAATCTGCATCACCATGCCGGCTTCGCCGCCGAAAGGATAATCGTCTACCTTCCGGTGTTTGTTGGTGGTGTAGTCTCGCAGGTTATGTACCTTTATCTCTGCCAGTCCTTTATCCTGGGCACGCTTCAATATAGATGTATTCAGCGGAGATTCAAGCATCTCCGGTATTACAGTAAGAATATCTATCCTCATAAAAACAGCTGGAGGGTATACAGCCATACCCCTTGGGGAAACATAGACCGGGACGATTGCGGAGGAATTCCGCAACCGCCCCGGGTGTGTATCTCAAGATTATTGATTATCAATCGATCTCTTCGTCAGCCTCGTATCCACCCATTTCGCGGATTGCGTTCTTCAGCATCACATACTGCTGGAAGAGGTGGTTAACGGGAACCTCACCTTTTGTATAGTCGTGCATCGGGCTCTTGAGGAAGAAGCTCAGGAAGCGCTGTATGCCGTAGCGGCCCGAACGGGCGGCAAGGTCGGACAGGAGCACGAGGTCAAGGCAAAGAGGAGCGGCCAGGATAGAGTCGCGGCAGAGGAAGTTGATCTTGATCTGCATGGGATAGCCCATCCATCCGAAGATATCGATGTTATCCCAACCCTCTTTGTTGTCGTTGCGGGGAGGATAGTAGTTGATACGTACCTTATGATAGTACTGTGTATCTTCGTCATTGCCGTGGCCATAGAGGTCGGGCTGATTCTCGGGAACGAGAATAGACTCGAGGGTAGAGAGTTTCGAAACCTCTTTGGTGCGGAAGTTCGCTGGTTCGTCGAGTACCAGACCGTCGCGGTTGCCGAGGATGTTGGTGGAGAACCATCCGGAAAGGCCGAGGCAACGTGTGCCGATGATAGGAGCGAAACCGGATTTCACCAGAGTCTGACCGGTCTTGAAGTCCTTACCAGCGATAGGCATCTTGGTCTGCTCTGCCAGCTCCCACATGGCGGGGATGTCGACAGTTGTGTTGGGAGCGCCCATGATGAAGGGAGCGCCCTCTTTAAGAGCGGCGTATGCGTAGCACATCGAGGGGGCCACACGTTCGCGGTCATCTTCCTTCATGGCTTTTTCAAGAGCGGCGAGTGTGCCGTGAACCTCTTCGTCTACCGGAACATAAACCTCGGTGGAAGCGGCCCAGAGAACCACTATACGCTCAACGCCGCTTTCTTTCTTGAAGTTGCGGATATCTTCGCGAAGACGCTCTACCATTTCCCAACGGGTGATGTCGCCCATGGTGTTGTCGCCGTCAAGACGCTTTGCGTAATTGTGGTCGAAAGCGGCTTTCATCGGCTTGATTTTCTCAAGCTCTTCCTTTACGGGATTGATATCTTTCTCTTTGAGAACCTCGGCATTTATTGCGGATTCGTATGCGTTTGCGGGATAAACGTCCCAAGTAGCGAACTCTATGTCGTTGAGGTCTGCTAAAGGAACGATGTCCTTATAATGCAGATACTTCTTGTCGGCGCCTTTGCCAACACGGATTTTGTCGTACTGGGTCATAGAGCCAACGGGCTTGGCCAAACCTTTGCGTGCCATCAGCACACCTGTCATGAAAGTGGTGGCTACAGCGCCGTTACCCACTACCATAACGCCTAACTTGCCATTCGGCTTAGTTGCTTTCTGTGTCATAGCTAATCGTGTTTGCTATTCTGATTTTTCTGTTTTTTTCTTTCTGTATCCCCCCGTAATTTCCAAAACCCTTCCTCCGAACTCTTAAAAGTCAGCAGACAAAGGCCGCGTAACCGCGGCCTGAGGATTCGTGGCGTAAAAGTACATCTGTTTTTGCAAACTGCAAAGAAATTTTAATCATTTCAACATGGCCTTTTCTTAAATAATGTTAACAACATGTAGATATGGCCAAACTTAGTTAAAAACAGACCAATGCGGCAGTTTGTGTTAATTTTTGTAAAGACAGCTGATTCGCGTTTTTAGGTCCGCGGTTTCATACTGTCAGAAAGGCCACGCCGCAATCACAGCGACATAAGTTCGTCGAGCGTCGCTATGCGGGAGGGATGCTCGCGGGCATCCTCTTCTGCTGTCCAACCCTTACCCTTAAGCCATGCCGTAGAGCAGCCGAGGCTTTCGGCCGGCAATATATCTTTGGTGAGACTGTCGCCTACCACCAGCACTTCGTCGGGTTCGAGACCGAGAGCTTTCACTCCAAGACCAAAGATGGCGGGATCAGGTTTCCTGACACCCACAACCGCGCTTTCTATCACACTCCGGAAATAGCCTGATAAACCGAAATCGGCAAGAACGGTCTCTACATTACCATAGAAATTGGATACCAAGACCAGGGGATAGCGGGAGGATAGATATTCCAGAACCGGACGCGATTTCTCTATCCACCCTCGCGCGGCAGCGTAACATGTCTGAGCCGTCTCTTCGGCAAACCGGGCTAAGCTTCCTTGCAATCCGCCGCTATCTTCACCTCTGCGTTCGTAGATTCTTACCAATTCCTCGAGTTCAAGACGCATCTTTATGCGCAGCAAATCCAGGAAATTATGGTCTGGCATTATGTGCCGGGTACGGGCGAGCTCCCGCTCGGTCCATACATAAGCCTCGCGGAAGGTATCCTTATCGGCAGGAACGCCGGCTTTTTTCCAAGCCGCCCATATCACTTCGCTCCAATGATCGCCTCCGGAATCGAGCGTGCCGCCGTAATCGAATATTATACCCTTTATATCTTTCTTCAGTTCCATAATCACTCATATCTGTTACCTGCAATCAGAGACTCGGAGAATCTGCGGCAGATATGCTCGTGGCGCACCATCATATAGACCATGAGTATATTCAGCACGGTAAGCTCGAACGCGAAATAAAGCCACGGCATGCGGAATATAAGTATGGCGGCGAAGAGCGCGAACGTGCGTGTGTTGAAACTCAGGATATTGGTATATTTCATGAGAGGTTTGCTCGCCGCGCGGAAAGCCTCGCGGAACTTCTGCGGAATATGATTGCCGAATTTCTCGGAAAGCAACACGCGCAGTCGCTGCATCTGCGGAGTGCGTTTCTCCTGACCGAGAGTGTAGTTGGTATAGAACATCAGGACGAGTTTCTGCCAGAAATCCCGTTTCCAACTCAGCGCCCTGAACTTGGCCACGAGATGGCTGCCTTTTTCCAGTTCACTCCCCTCCTCGCCTTTAACGAACCAGAGATGGAACTGACGGTAATAGTCGGCCATCGCGGCCTGCGTACCATGACAAATGCCGGTAACCACAGCCATAACCCATATAACCCAATGATGGGCGGAGAAGAACTCGCTGGTTACATTCTCGCGCAAGCAGATGGCGACATAAATCGCCGCAAACCAGAAATCGCCGCTGAGGCCGTCGAGTATGCGCCCAAGGCGGGAATACTGCTTGGTCATACGTGCCAACTGTCCGTCAGCACTGTCGAAGGAGTCGGCCCACACGAGCAGAACCACACCGAGAAGGTTCCACCATATGTTGTTGAAATAGAAAGCCACGCCGGCTCCTACACCGAGAAATATGGACGCTATCGTTATGGCGTTGGGAGTGATGCCAAGACGCTTTGCCAGCAATGCCCATGCATAACCTATGCGACGGTAGAATATCAGATCGAACCATTCTTCGGTATCGGCCGATTTCAAGGTAGCCTGATAATCGGATACCTTTTGCGTATCAGAGTGTGCTCCGTTGGGCTTGTTATTATTGCTCTTGCTCATTTATATCGTATATTATTTATGGCGCAGGGCGAAAGTCCGCTCGCGCAAATAGCGGCCCAGTTCCTCGGTCGAAGAGCCATGGGCCGCCTGCTCTTCGGGAGTGATAGGTTTGCCGATGGTAACCACCATCCGTTTTCCACGTTTGCGGAATACCTCCGCCGGAAGACGCAACGACCGGGCAGGCCAGCAAGCACGCCCCAGAAAATTGAACCACCAGCTATTGGAACCCTGGAAAAATATGGGTATCACCGGGACTTTCGCCCTGGAGATTATTTCAATTACCGATTTCTGCCACTCGCGGTCTTGCAAATTACCTTTCCAGTCTATCTTGCTCATGGCTCCCGCAGGGAAAAAACCCAGCGGTTCGCCGCTTTTTAACTGACCTATGGCATGACGGATGCCCAACATGGACACTTTCCTCTTTTCGGGATCATCGGAGGCGAGCGCGTCGACCGCGATGAAGTTGGGACGCATGGCCGATATGCGGTTAAGCATCATATTCACCATAACCTTGAATTTCGGCCTATACTTGGTAACCAGATATATAAGCAATATACCGTCAAGAGCGCCGAAAGGATGGTTGCTTACCGTTATAAACGGGCCGTCGGGCAGATTGCGGAGCACCTCTTCCCCTTCGACCTTCACATCCAGTTTAAAATCCTGTTCAACCATGCGCTTCACGAACTCAGGACCCGGAGTGTCGCACCATCTGCCATGCACTCGGTTGACCTCGTCAAGTTCAAGCCATTTCATGACCTTTGCCACCAGCTTGCGGTGATTCGCGAGCTTCGGCACCATTTCCACGATATCGTCGACGTTCATAACGTCGGGACGAACGCATTTAGCGGTCTCTTCTTTATCCTGACTCATAAGCAAGTGTTCAATTCAGACCCACACAAATCAGCGTGAGCGCACAAGATGCAGAAACAATTTGGCTATGTGGGGAGCGGCTTCATCGCGACAAGGCGCGAAACTCGGCCAATCATTAAAGTCTATTATCCGGGCCACGCCATCGTCGCCAACTATGCAGTCGCCGCCGAAGATGCGTACGTCGAGCAAACGCGCGGCCTTCATGCAGTTATCCTTGAGTACCTCTAAATCGAAGTGGAGGCCGCGAGATTTGCCGTTTATAGCCTCAAGGCCATATTTGCCATGGCCGGCATCGAAGGGGTAGAACCAATAAAAAAAGTCGGTTCCCTCTACACCGTAGAATTTCACAAGGTCTCCGTCGAGATGCTCGTTGATCACAGCCCTTTTTATACCTCTGTAATAAAACTCATGAAGCACCTCCTGCGCCTCCTGCGGATGGCGGCAGTAAGAGACATCTTCCTTGTGCATGGCATGGAAATCGCCACGTTTAATCCAGCATCTCTCTATTCCTGCCTCTTCAAGAGCCTGCTTTATATTCTCGTTGGTGTCTACCATCAGGCTGTGAGGATGTGGGAAACCATTTCCCATAAGCAGGCGCGTCATACGTTCGCGGGTACAGTTCTCGATACCGAATCCGGAATTGACCACAAGCTTGCCCTGCTCCTCAAGCCTTTCAAGCTTGGCTATCGAAGCGGCTTCACGGCACATGTCGAGCACGTAATCTTCGGTTATCTCCTGCTGTTGGAATTCCTCTTCGGTATATATCTTCACCTCGCAACCACGTTTACGCAGATGGTCGCACACGGCCATGAATATGGCCGCGTCATTGCCTATGTGGTTAGGGGAATATGCGCCGGCTCGCATAACGCCGGCTATCTTTATGTCTGCCATTGTACTGTTATCTTAGTACTGTTATCTTAGAAACTCACGCGCTTTTTCCAAGTCGGAAGCGTGGTCGACGTCCATAATCTTTCCCATCCGGAATCCTTCAAGCTGAAGACCTGCGGCCACCAGGGCGCGCTGGAAATTGCGCATACGGCTTACACCCTGATCTATGCAATCATCAAGCACTTCAAAAGCCCTGTCGCCAAGTCCATAGATACCACCCGAGATATATCGGGCTTCGGGCCACGGAGTATCGCGGAAAGCGAGTATACGGTTGTCGGCATCCGTCTCTATATACAAAGGTTTCTCATCGTCGATATACGTCGTCATGGCCATCATGCCGTCGATCTGCACCGGAGCCTCGCTGAAGGCCCGGGCGTAGCGGGCAAACTCTTCGGGACGGAAGATAGTGTCGACGGTCGTGGCTATGAACCTACCCTTTCCCCGCAACATAGACGACAGCTCATGGAACGTATGCATGGAAGAAGGAGTGGTTTTCACCTTTATGTGAAGCGGTATGCCGCCGGGCATTTCGAAAGATTCCAGATAACGGCGCACTTCGGTCATCTGTTCGTTTATCACAACGTTGACCGACTCGGCGCCGCAATCAGCGAATAGGCTGATGAGTCTGCCTATCATAGGCTGTCCGTTGAGGTCGACAAGCGGCTTGGGTACAAGCACTCCTTCCTGAGCGAGCCTGGAGCCTTCGCCGGCAGCTATTATTCCATAATGCATGGTTATCAGTTTTGCGTACCCTCTTCGGGCTTCTGATTATCGGTATTCTGCTTCTCGCCGGCAGAAGGCACTGGCTGGTTCTGCTGGCTTTTTTCTTCTGATTTCTTGTCAGGCCGACTGTTCTTTTCCTGAGGCGACGGGCGCAAGGGATTGCGCGTGGCCTTCTGATGCCGACTGCGGTTACGCCACAGATCCATTGCCTGATATATCGCCTGACGCATAGATGTGGGATCAGCCTCGCCTTTGCCGGCTATGTCGTAGCCCGATCCATGGTCGGGCGATGTACGTACATATTTCAGACCCGCGGTATAGTTCACGCCATACTCCCGGGCGAGAGCCTTGAATGGAGCCAGTCCCTGGTCATGGTACATGGCCACTATACCGTCGAAACTGCGGTAGGTGCCGTTGCCGAAAAAACCGTCAGCGGCATAAGGACCGAACGCCAGCACACCTTCGGCACGACAGTCGGCGATAGCCGGCATGATGTCGGTCTGTTCTTCGGTACCGAGCAGTCCATTGTCTCCGTTATGCGGATTAAGCGAGAGAACGGCGATCCGAGGGCGGTCAAGCGCGAAATCGCGCACCAGCGAACTGTTCATACGGCGTATGGTGGCGGCGACATTCTCCCGGGTTATCCGGGCCGGGATATCTTTCAGCGGCAGATGGGTGGTAACCAGACCTACCTTTATATCCTCGCTGTAAAGAATCATCAGGGCGCCTTCATCCGTGCCGAACCTGCGGGCGAAAAACTCCGTATGGCCCGGAAACGGAAAACTTTCGGAATATACGGTTTTCTTGTTTATCGGAGCTGTTACGACAACGTCTATATCGCCGGCTTCAAGAGCGTCGGCAGCCGCGTTCAAAGCATCCACGGCAGCTTTTCCTGCTTCGGGCGAAGGGTGCCCCGGTGTCATCTGCAGGTTGCCGCCACAGACATCCACCACATTCACAACTCCGTCCCGTACTTCCGAGGCGCGTTTTACGGGCGTGAAGCGCACTTCGTCCAATCCCAGTTCCTTGCGCACCTTATGGGCAAGCTCTGACGAGCCAAAAATCACCGGCGTACACAGTTCGGTCATCATTTCATCGGCCAGAGCCTTGAGTATTACTTCATAACCGATTCCGTTAAAATCTCCGTGAGTTATTCCTATTCTTATCGGGCGTGACATTTTATTTCTGTTAATTCAATATCCCACTTCCGCAATACATGCGGCACTTCCCTTGCGTTATCACCTTCAACCCCAATATGCAAAATTAACAAATATTTCCGGCTTGCCAAAAATAGCCTCGTATAGTCATGACCCACAATCATGATTTATAGTAAGCGCAGATAGTTTTTGTACATTTTTACCAACCCTCATAACCGTCGACAGAGAAAAGGTATCATCTCCGGGCTTTACTTAAATACTCTTAAATATCAATCGCACTATTATAAATAATTTTACAATAACCGTATTGTTTCAGAAAAAATATTAGATTTGTACCCGGAACAGATATATCTCAGCTATCCGCACGACAAATGGATTACAAGCCGCTTGCCGTAAATGACACCAGTCTATCAAGACGCTATTCCCAAGACGTTCTTAATTCAATTATATGAAAAAGACCTATGCATCATTAGTAGCTCTGGCATCACCGTTGCTGATGCTGGCAGCCGCACAGCCCGAGCAGCCCCGTAATCAAAAGGCTGTTTATGACGATATCGCCGGAACCGTTACAGTTTCCTGCAAGTTGCCAACCACTTCTTATGATTCGGAGTATTATACCTATTATGACCTTGAATACATATCAGAGGTGGTGATAGCGCGACACACTCCAGGAACACCGTGGCCATCGGAACCTTTGGCGAAAGTGCCGGACCAGACTCCCGGCGCCGATTTCTCTTTCGTAGACACGGACGTGGCGCCCGACTCAAAATATGAATACAGCATAACCTGCTACGTAGACGGAATAAAGGGGTATTCATGTTATACGAACGTTTATACAGGAACAATGCCCGACAAACCGGCTCTTTTCACGGCTACGACCGAGAGCCCGGAATCGACCGATATAATACTGACCGTTACCGCTCCGTCGGTATCGGCATCCGGTTCCCCGCTGGAATCCCTCACGGCCATTGACATTGAAAGGTATCATAATTTCACTTATACCCTTATCCATACCATTGAGAATGTCGTACCGGGAGAAACCTATACATGGGTACATGAGAATCTGGATGCCGGAAACAGCTATTATTATCGAGCACGCGCAAGAAAAGGAGAAACAGGCTGGGGTGAAGCCGTGGAAGCCGAGACTTACGTTGGCCTCGACGTGCCCGGACGCCCTATGTCTCTCACAGCAACCCCATCGGGATTCACAGAGACTCTGCTTACATGGGAAGCGCCCGACGAGGGACTGCGAGGAGGTTCTTTCGACCCTGAGAAAGTGACATACAAGATTACACGACGCCTGCTTGACGGCGAGACTATAGAAGCAGGCGAGACTGCTCCCGGCGAAACATCTTTCACCGATATACATGGATATAAGGAGGAAACATGGATCGAATATATCGTTACGCCATGCAACGATAGCGGAGAAGGGCACAAAACGGCCCAGGCCGACGGGATTCTCGTAGGAGTGCCGGCAGCGATGCCCTTCGGAGAGTCTTTCTCTTTCGGTTCTTTCGACCACAAAGGATGGACCCGCATATCTACCCAGGATGATCCCTACTATACGTATGTGGCGTGGAAATCGATGGCACGGTCAAGTGCCTATCACTATGGTTCCGACGAATACATAACCATTTTACCACAGGATGACGACCTCGGATTCGGCACTTGTCTGTTCTACTCATACTCGCCCGACGGACAGACCGAAAGTCTTGTTTCCCCCCGTATCGATGTCAGCGGCATGCAAAATCTTGAATTATCTTTCTTCTATCATGATTTCGATGCCGAGTCAAGCGGCAATATAGTCGCGGTATCATGGCGCGGCGAGGGCGGCGAATGGAACGAGATTTTCCGTTCAGAACCTGAAGAAGACACCATACCGGGATGGAATGAAGTCAAGACGGAGTTCGCTGTCGATAACAATCCCGCCACCATACAATTGCGTATAGATGCCATACGCGGCGGCCTACCGATCATAGATGTATTTGTAGACAACATACAGCTTAAGGATGCTGGAGGCTCGTCGGTAGACACCATAGGAGCCGCAGGATTACGGGACGACGCGAACGCCGAATATTTCACCATCGACGGACGCAAGGTTCAGAACCCCGAATCAGGACTCTACATAGTACGCAAAAACGGCAAGAGCCATAAAATACTCGTGAAGTAATCCACTCAATCATAGATATTCCCCCCGAAACTGGAAAATCCGGAACGGGGAATACAAAAAGAGAATCCCCAAAATCCGGATTCTCTTTTTTATTCTTTTGGAAACACTAACTGAAAACAACTCACCCACCTAAAGTAAAAACGCCCGAACACTTCTCTGATACCACAAATTAACACTTTTAAAATTCATGCACTGGGATTTTGGATTGAATCTTTTTTTATCTAAATTTGCAAAGTGCAAGGTAGCGTATGCTTTGCGCAAGACATTTTTTGAGAAGCGTTTTTGTTTTTCCTGAATCTGAAAATCGCCAAAATTTCAACACCGGGAACAAACAGCAGAGAACGCTCATGCTTGTCGTATATCCACTCCCCGACAAGGGGCATCGATATTCGATTAGGCGTGGGAGTGGACTGTTTATCGGTGTAAGGCGTTTGGCGATGCCTCGGATTCAATAAACAAGACTGTTCCACGTCTTCTCTGTTTTATACAACCGAAAGTGCGGAACGGCTTTCAAATCAACACATTAATCCATGCGATTTAATCTTGACAAATTCGTTGTGGCCGCCGCGCTTCTCTCTTTCGGGTTCCCTGTGGTCGCGCAGACTCTCCCACTAAAGGAAATAGCTACTATCAAATCTTATATCAAAGACTTGGCATTTGATAGCAATGGTATCCATCAGTTCTGTGAAATTACACAAGATTGGGATGCAAAAACTGTAACCTTCAACATTATAGACAGAGAGTCTCTTACTCCGATAAAGACTTTTACCGTAAATGTCGGAAATGTCGAAAATATCATTCAATGGGGAGATGAAAAAGAAATTGGAATCCTTTCGCTTGAGGAGGCTTTGACTTATGATTTTGCTATGGCCGCAAGTCAGACACTTTTCAACACAGATGATAAGTGGGAATTTGCCGTAATGGAGAAACGCGAAAGTTCTCCTGATGGTAGTTGTGTGACCTGGAAGGTGATGAATGAAGATGGAGATGTATTGGGTTATTTCACTGAGAAGGGTAGCCTCTATTTTCAGCATGTAGTACTCAACGATGAATTCCGCCCACGTTTAATTGAGCGCTTTCAAAACCCGGATATCTATAATTTCTACTCCTTCACTGATAGCTCTCAGGGTGGGAGCCGGGTGCAGAAGATAGCACTCCAGAAGGCTACCGCATACCCCAGCCCGCTCCGTAACGGGGAGTTGCTGAATGTGGTGCTTGATTCCGCTCTTGACCGAGACGCCACAGTCGAAGTGATGAATGTTACCGGTCTGGTGCTGCAGTCTGTCATACTCAAAGCCGGCGAGACAAAAGTTACAGTAGCTGCCGACCGCCTTCCCGTCGGTGAACTGATCTACCGAGTCATTGACGGCTCCAACCCAATTGCCACTGGCAAGATACTCCGTAAATAATACATTATAAAATAATAAATTATGCGAAATCTTTTTACAGTATCCGTGGTAATGCTTGCCACAACCTTCGTAGCGAACGCGGCAGAGCCGTTTACACTCACAAAACACGCCTCTCCCTCCGGGGAATATCTCTACGCCGCCACCGAAATGGCCGATCCCGACATAATATTCTCCACATATAAGATGGAAGACAACAACAGGAAAGTTACCTTCTATCTTATTGATAAGGATATGAATACTGTAAGAACCTTCACCATAAATAATTACAGTTATCACGGATCTGACGATTACGATTATCCCTCCTTCCTTGAGGATGCCTATACCGGCAGCGAGATATATGCGAATGAATATCTTGTAACCCAACATCTTTTTAACAAGGATGATCTCTGTGAAGTGATATTCGGATGCGTAGAGGAATATTTTGATGAAGAATCCGGTCAAATGGAGACCAGAGGCATTCAGAAAGTATATAATGAGAAAGGGGAATTAATCGGCTCTTTCCCATATAATGGTGGAGCTCGCTATAGACTCTTCCGCAGCTCCGGAGTAACATACCTCTATAATGAATACGCGGATGAAGAGGGCAGCATAATGTGGTCGATCAACAATGGAGGCAGCGAAGTCAAGGCGGTCTCCGGGGTTAGCGCCAAACTCGGTATTTCTCCGAATCCGGCTCCCAATGAGTCAACCGTAACAGTTACACTGCCCGCCGGGATCCCGTCAGCCAACGCGATCATCATATTCGACACGGAAGGCCGCAAGCTACATTACTCCACTATAGGAGCAACCGCAAATTCCATAAGAGTACCCGCATACAGACTCGCCACAGGCATCAACCTTGTCAATATCCTGGGTACAGATGGAGAGATCATAGCCACGGGCAAAATTATCCGCGAATAACATCAACAACCCCTTACCCAATACAGCAGAGGGTGCATCAGTATCTTGATGCACCCTCTCCATTAGAAGCTTCAAGCACCATTAATAAAACCGACATGTCGGTTTTATTTGATAATGAATAATAAGCGCTTACTATTTCGTATTCTGTAGAATATACAAACGCCCTTTTTCGGTAATTGAGTATACTCCCCGTGAATAAGCTTCAACAAATCCTGCTTTCTTTAGGCGGTGTTGCAGAACTCCCTTTGTTAAAGCTTTTGAGAATTGAATGTTTTGAA
>CAJMMT010000024.1 GCA_905214715.1 uncultured bacterium
TCTCTCTTAATGGTTTTCCGCCAAGATTTCGTCGGTTACGGTGCCCGCACCGCGCTCTCCTCAACTTGCGAAAACATCTCAAAAAAATCCTCTTCGTGTGAATGGAAGTTAAATCCAAACATTCTCTTAAAATCTTTTGAATAAGTGTAATCTGGAGTTCATTTCACCAATGTTTTTCTCCCTTCGACAAAATAGAGACCCGGAACGAGAGTATCGATACTGTTTTCTCCTTCGGATATCTTGAATTTTGTTCCTCGTCCATCAATGCCGCAGATTTCAAGCAATGTGGGTTCTTTCGCGACAATCACCAGTTTGTGGCCTTCCTGGCGTATCTCGATCATTGAATTATCGATTCGCAACTCCGGAGATATGCTAATAGAAGCAATCGTACCGTTGAAATTGTAGACGGAATTGTTTTCAAATTTCAAATCACCAGTCTGTACCGTTCCCGACTTGAGACCGTTATTGAATATGATGTGAGTCGGCTTTATCTTGGAATCAAACGTTATCTCCCATGCCGGTTCTCCATTATACGAAGTCGCTGTCATCGGCGTGCCGGGCCATGTGCCGAGTTGCAAATCCGTGGTACCCGCAGCCCAAGTAAACGCATGTGGATTGGTCCAGTTATACCTTGCATCCTGAAACACTACGTGACACGCGTCATTGACCGAAGCATCCGGATCATAATAGTTGCCGTTACCAATCAGGAAATATAGCGGACGATCGACGCGTTGCGACCAGCAAGTCTCATTATGGGTAGCTCCATCAGCAAGATATGTCATCAATGTCGATGTCTCCTTGCTGTATCCTTTGGCCATTGCCGTCGAGTGTGCCTTTGGTTCCCATTCGCTGTATGCCGAGTCGAGATCTTTTGTTCCTCTGTCGAAATACAGTTTATGTGCTGAGGCATCCGGCAACACGTCTGCCATATATGCCAGCATTGCTTCTGGAAATATCTTGTTGGAATAATTGAAATCACCGATCCAATGTGTGGACAGGCACGCCGCGCCACCATACACATCGGGATATTCACACATAGCATATATAGATGCCAGGCCACCCATGCTTGAACCCATGACGAAAGTATCCTGAGGACCATTGAGAGTCATAAACATTTCATCGATAGCCGGCTTGAGTTTTCTGGCGATGAACTCGGCATATTCATCGCCATTGAAGCAAGACGATGTCAGCGTCCACATTCCGGATGCCAGCCTGTCATCTGCATTTATATATTCCCTGCACACTTTCTCGGGTATGAGGTCTGAAGGGCGGAGTTCTCCTCTGTTGTGAACACCGACAATTATCGGACGACGCACTACATCTTTCGATGTCAGCATAGCCAGAGCATCATCGATATCCCATGACTGACCATTCCAGTTTCTTTTAGCATCAAAGAGATTTTGGCCGTCATGCATATATATTACCGGGTAGCGCTCTTCTTTATTCTCGTCATACCCTTCCGGAAGAAGAACATCTACCGTAAAATCAGCATCCAGAGCTTCGCAGTGGGCTGTGTAGCGATGTAAATCTCCCCATACCACCTCTGGAAGCTGGCTATGATGTACCTCGGTTATAAGTGTTGTGGGCGCAGTATCGTCAGACGGCGCGGACGACGCGCAGTTTGCATTGTGCGGCATCATTGCGAATGCGGCTGATAAGGTCGTGATAATATAAGTTGCTTTATTCATTTGTCATACTTATGATTTGGCAGCGGCAAATTTAATGATTTTCCCCTTATAATGGAAGTTGAATCCGGACAGGTTCTTAAATTATATTCCTAAAATTTCGGAGATGGAGATTGTAGAGGTTGAGAACAGGTTGTTCAGTAATCTTGATTCAATAAGTTCGGCCGGTGTGAGTATGTGTAGGGTACCATTGTCGATGAGCGCTATCCGGTCGCACGTTTTAAGCGCTATATCAAGTTCATGGGTCGAGAACATAATGCATTTGCCTTTGTTGTGAGCTAGATTTTTGAGCAACGCTACCAACTCATAGCGGTTAGGCAGGTCGAGAAATGAGGTTGGCTCGTCAAGAAGTATGGCTGGGGTGTCTTGTGCAATGGCGCGTGCGATCATAATACGCTGACATTCACCATCGCTCATTGTTCCCATTTCACGGTCGGCATAACTCTCCATGCCTACAGCCTTCAAAGCGTCGTATGCAGCGTTGCGGTCTTCATCGGTGAGTCGGCCGAGCCAGTCTGTCATCGGCGCGCGACCCATGGCTGTTACCTGAAGCGACGTGAGGTCCGGAATACGTATCCTTTCTGTGTTGACAAAGGCGAGAAGACGGGCCATACGGCACGGTTTAATGTAACGTATATCAACTCCTGACACCGTTATAGTCCCACTATATCGTTTGTTGAGCGTGGCGATAGCTCTCAGCAGAGTTGACTTTCCGGAACCGTTGCGCCCTATAAGGGCGGTAGTTTCACCATCCTTTATATATCCGTTCACATGGCTAAGAAGTTCTCCACGTCCGTAGTCCAATGTCAAATCTTTAAATTCTATCATAAGTGAACGATCAGTTGGCGAGTGGTTTTACTATATTGGCCGAAAGATAACGGTCAGAACTTTCATCGGCACCGAACCGCACCTTGATTTTCGCACCATCGGCCGATATTTCCGTTATTGTACCTATACCAAGATATTCATGAATAACCTGCATACCCGGCTGCAAACCTATTTCCTGATGAACCGGCGGCGCTATCTCGCAATCTATAGCTTTGACCATCGATTTGGTACCTTCCCACATAGAACTGTCCATCTTGCCTTCCCTTACAAGGAATTTATTGTTAATCTCCATAATGAAGCGTGATGGGAATTTTTCGGCGCGGGTCTGCACGTTATACCCCTCCGCCTCTGTGAGAAACAGAGACTCCTCTGCTCTCGTAACCGCCACGTACATGAGACGGCGCTCCTCTTCAAGGGCTTTGGCTTTACGTTCCCTAAGCGATCTATGGCTCGGAAACGCTCCTTCAGAAAGTCCGATGATAAATACACATGGAAATTCCAATCCCTTCGACTGGTGAATCGTCATAAGTTTCACGCTTTGGTTGTCGGCCTTGTAATCGGCGTTCGTGTAAAGGGCTATATCTTGCAGGTATCGTGTAAGGGTAATTTCATCATCGGTGTGCTGTTGTTCATAGAGACGTATTGATGCCAATAGTTCATCTATATTTTCAAGTCGCTCGGTTTCAGGGTCTTCGCGGAGCATCAGAGTTAGTCCGGATTCTTTTAGGATATAGTTGAGTAGCTCCGATACAGAACCAAGTTCTTTTATGGCCCGACATTCATCTATGAGTTTCAGGAACATTTTAATTGGCTTGTACGCTTTTTTACCTTTCCATAACTCAATGTTGTCGCGAAGTTCAGTAAGGCAAGAGCGCCCGCTCTGTTCAGACAATGTCTGGATTTTCTTGAGAGAGGTTGCTCCGAAACTTCTCGACGGCACGTTTACAATCCTTGAAAACGATAGATTGTCGGAATCATTGGCCACAAGTCTGAGATAAGCCAATGCGTCTTTGACTTCGCGACGTTCGAAGAATCTGATTCCTCCCCAAATCACATAAGGCAATTCTCTTCTGAGCAGTTCCTGTTCAAGCGAACGGCTTTGATGAGAAGCGCGATAGAGAATGGCAAAATCGGAATACTCATGTCCGTCGGCCACCATACGTTCAATCCTGTCAGCTATCCACGCGGCTTCTTCAGCATCATTGCGGGCATGGAAGTGCAGAACCTTATCTACAGACCTGCGGGATGTGAATAAGTCCTTGGGAATTCTACTTTTGTTATTGGCGATGATGCAGTTGGCTACGTCAAGAATATCCGGAGTAGAGCGATAATTCTCGGCCAGTATTATCTGTCGGTCATGTTTCCACTCTACAAACATCTCCGGTCTCGCGCCACGCCATTCATATATGGCCTGGTCAGGATCTCCTACCACAAAAAGATTGCCATATTTGGCGCTCATCATCTCGATAATGGTCCAGTCGGAGGCATTGCAGTCTTGAGCTTCGTCGACCATAACATAGTTCAGCTGATCTTGCCAATATTCCCTGACCTCCTTGAAATTATCGAGCAGATACATCGCGAAGAAGAGAATGTCATCGAACGCAAGGCAATAATTCAATGCCTGATAATGTATGAAAGATTCAGCAGGCACGAAATCGGCGGTTTCCTTAAATTTCTGAGAATCGGGCATCATGTACCGGTCTATGTAATCTCTGCCTTCGGTGTGTTTGAATTCCGAGACCGACTCTAAAAGCAGACTTACGCTTTTTTTCGTACGGTCAAGTCCGTGAAGTTCGAGGACCTGTTTCGCCAACAGTTCGGCATCATCCTCATCGACAATAGTGAAAGTCGCCGGCCATCCGAGCCGATATATGTCGCGCCGTAGAATCTTAACGCAGAAACCGTGGATAGTGCATACGAAATCGTTTGCGTTACCGGCCGTAACCATACGCGATATGCGGTTGCGCATCTCGCGTGCGGCCTTGTTGGTGAAAGTGGTGCAGAGTATGTTGGCCGGGTCTATGCCGAGATTGTTTACCAGATGGGCATATCTGTGAGCCAGCACACGGGTTTTCCCCGACCCGGCACCGGCCACCACTTTGATACGGCCTTCCGTGGCTTTGACAGCTTCTACCTGCTGTGGATTAAGATTGCTGAATATATTTTCCATCTCTTGTTTTGTTGTGGTGAAGACACTGTGTTTCTTCGTAGCTACTTAGCTATTTACTGCGTATCACCACCCAGACCACTATAGGGATACCGAGCAGGGATGTTACGGCATTTATGGGAAGCGCCAACGATTTGGCCACAATGTCGCAGAGCAACATTGCTGAAGAACCACATAATATTGTAGCCGGTATTAAAAACCGGTGGTCGCTGTCGCGAAGCATAAAACGGGTTACGTGTGGCAGAGCGAGGCCTATAAAACCGATCGGGCCGCAGAAAGCGGTTATGCTTCCTGCAAGCAGGGTGGTGGAGAGGAAGATGAGAAATCGCGAGCGTTTCAGATCAAGTCCCATAGTGACCGCATACTCTTCTCCGAACAGCAGTAGATTAAGCGGCTTCACAGTTGCGAGAGCGAGTATAAGGCCTACGGTAACCGATACAAGAATAATCCACAGCTGTGGTAGTGTGACCTCGCCAAGGGATCCCATGGACCAAATTATGAAGCTTTTCAGGCTTTCATCGCGGCTTAGATACTGCAGTACCTGTATTACTGCGGTTGCGGCCGAAGAGAACATCATACCAAGAATAAGGATAACCATAATGTCCCTGATGCGGCGTCCGACCGCTGCCGTCAGCAGGAGGACCAAAGCCGCACCTGTCCAAGCCGCACCTACCATGCCGAATGCCGAACCAACGCCGGCCAGGACCACTATAGCCACGCCGAGAGAAGCTCCGGCACTTATACCCAAGACATATGGTCCTGCAAGCGGATTGCGGAATAATGTCTGCATCTGCAATCCGCTGACCGAAAGCGCCGCTCCTGCAAGAAGAGCCACAATGCTCTTTACAAGGCGTATATTTATTATTACGGTTTTCTTCACAGGGTCCTCCATACGCCCGGTGAGTGTAATCCAGATGTCGGAAAGAGATACGCCGGAAGAGCCTATCGCCATGTCGATGGCAAAAAGCGATATCACGGTCGTAATCATTACGGCAAACCGGTAGTTGTGATTCCGGCCTGAGGATATTGCGGAGGATTCGGAACTTATTCTCATTCCAGTCTGTGATAATAATAAGGGGTATAGTCCGGAAGCAGTTCCGGGTGCATGATATGTATGAGATCTTGTAGGATCACATCAGGTTTAACAACTCCGCTTTCGTAATAGTCGTTCCCCCCGGCGGCGTTCTCGCGTAAATTGTTATTGTAGACTTCGCCGTTTTTTACAGCAGGAATGTCGGAAAATTTCGGACAAGCCTCTTTCAGTTGATCAATAGAGCGTATTATACTGGTGTCAATCCACATATCGGCGTTGGACGCTATCTGATATGCTTCCTCCAGATCCACCGGTCTCGATGCGTTGCCGGTATCACGTTTGTACAGATACTCACCGCCAGCATCCTTCACAAGCCGGGCGAGATAACTTGAAGTAGATGGCATCAGCCAGGAATCTCCCTGAGGTACGCTTAACACAATCTTCGGTTTCGGCAGATTGGCGTTGCGTACAAGGTCGCATAGAGAATCGTAGCGTTCGGGAATCCGGGCGAACCTCTCGCGTGCCAGATCTCCTTTGCCTACAAGTTCGCCTATGGCTACCAGCCATTCGGCTTTTGCGATTGGCGAGTTTTCGGTATATTCGCCTATATATATGAATGGTATGCCGAACTCCCGCAACCGTTTCTCCATTGGAGAAGCACCGTTCACACCATATAGCATGACGAGATCCGGTTTCAGTGACAACACTGTCTCATAATCCACGTTGGAATCATAACCTATGTCAAGTACTGAATCTCCTCGGGAAACAATCAGCGGATTGGATAAATATTGTTTGCCTGACACTCCTACCACTCTCGATGCTTCGCCTAAAGCGTCGAGGAAAGCCACGTGGGTAGAAGATGTAGCTATTATTCGCCTGGCATCGCCATTCATGACCTGGCCTTCCCATCCGTCAGGCACAGATTCGTCATCTCTGACTATGAATAAAGAACGCTTTATATCGGTGGCTCCTTGCCAAGGATTTACAGATTCGACAGCCACGCTTTTGCGGTTATCCTCTCCCTTTATCAGAAACCCGGAGGCATACTCGGGTTTGAACAAGACATCCCCGAAACTGTCGTCACTTTTCTCGGAAGCACAGGAACCCAGTATCAGCAGCGATGCGATAAGAGGCAGTGCATTAGCCGGTGATATGCGAGAGAACGCTTTATTCAGAACGAGTTTAAGCCGCGAATAAACAATGTCTACGATATAGGCCATAAGATATGATAATACTATGATTAAGGGTATTCTCGCTACTCCAAAAGCTATCCATTCCGTGCCCGGCATCCAGTTGTCCATAGGTATCCAACTTATGAGCGGAAGAAACAATCCTTTGGTAGAATGGGAGAAGAAAAGCGCATGTAGAAACCAGATTCCCATTGATTTCAGTCCAAGTTCGGTGATTAAGGTTCGCAATATCGGCAGAGGATACAGATTGAATATGGCTGCGATAAAAGCCGAAGCCAAAGGGGCCCATATAAGGTCGAACCATTGCATGTATGGCAGTCCGCGAAGGGTATATATAGCCACAAGCGCTACAAAACAGAAAAGAATGCTCCACAATCCTTTCTTTATGGGGATGCGAGAGAAGAAGCTGCTCTGAGCCAGCCAATATCCCATAGTAACTATCGGCATATATCTGAAACAGCGGTATACGACAGATACAATATTCGGCGAACCGGTGGTGAGGTAATTGCCAAGCCAGTTATAAATTGCCAAGCACGCCATACCGAAAAAGAGCGAGATGCCAAGTGTGGCTTTAAGCCCATACCGGTTTATGATTCCGGATATCAGTGGCATCATGCACATGGCCGCTATATAGAAATATATATACCAACAATAGAAATTGAAACGTCCGCATAGCCCGAACATGTTAAGCAATACTTCTGATATTTTTATGGAGTCGGGCCATGAAATGATTGCGGCAGGAATGCATATCCCGAATAATATGAGCCAGAAATGGCTCAGAAGATGCCAGATACGTTTGGCGGCATGGCGCAATGTCTTTTCGCGGGCGAAGAAATAGCCGTATCCTACAAGAAAAGAGAACAGCGGCACCGCGAAGGGAATTATCTTACCCGGTAAGGAGTGCCCTGTAACCATAAGAGTTACAGCTATACCGCGTACTATTCTCGACATGTCGTTACCGAATGCAAGATGCGTAGGTCTGTTGGAGTCCGATGTATATGTCATGCAGCTCATTGTTAATTGCAGATACAAATTTACAAAGAGTGGTTTGAAGAAGAAAAATATTATACATATTTCTTATATTTGCAATATTGTATTTATAAGTAAGTGTTCAAATTTAACCGATGGTAGGTGTTTAGAAATCTTTTATGCTTTCTGCGGTTTCTTTTTGGCCGCTTACGGATTGTCGCTCAGTCGGATATGCCTATATCCTTCTTCACTCCGCACCGTAATCGCCTCAAAAATAAACTCGCATAAAGCATAAATTAAATTTAAACACTCACTTAATGAAGGAATGGAAATATCGATGAAAGAACTATTCGGTTTTTTAAGAGAGCTGGCACGTAACAATAGCAGAGAATGGCTCTCAACACATGACGCGGAGTATCAAAAAGTTAAAGAACTTAGAGACCGTGTGGCCGAGGAATTCATAGATGAAGTATCACTGATCGAGCCTCAGGCTGCCCGTATGAGTGTCCGTGATGTTACATATCGTTTCATGCGCGATACCCGTTTTTCCGCCGATAAATCTCCTTACAAGACCCATATCGGTATTTTCGTTTGTCCTCCATATGGGAAAAAAAGTCTGTTGTCGGGTTATTATCTACATCTTGAGCCTGGTAACTCCATAATATGCGGCGGCAACTATTGTCTTCCGACAAAGATGCTCGGAGTATTGCGTCGTGAGATACGAGACAACATCGAGGAATATATCGGCATTGTAGAGTCTCCCGAATTCAAACAATACTTTCCCGTGGTGGGCATGGAAAGATTGAAAACGGCTCCCAAGGGATTCGACCGTGATTGGAAATACATAGATTATGTGCGTCCGAAAGATTTTGGTGTTGAGATGAATCTTCCCGATTCTTTCTTTGACAGCAAAGATGCCATACGCAAACTGCGTCCTCAGTTGGAGCAGATTAAACGGCTGAACGACTTTATAAATTTCGGAATAGTAGAATCAGGATTGCCGGTCATGCGCGAAGGAAGACATTGATGGCGAGGGTATAGATTGACATGAAATTGGTTGCTAAAATCAGATTCATATTCAATAGCGGTAAGAATCCCAAATGGAAGTACTATCTGCTGTCGGCTATACGTGAAGCTTGGCCAAAAATACTGCTGCGGAGCAGGTTGTCGCAGCGATTGGCTGAGGCTGAACGCCGTCCGGATTATGAATATATAAAGCGGAGGCGCGATTATTATTGCCGACTTTCCGGGAAAAGGGGTGCCGGTAGCGAAGCAATATGCCTTTCTGAATTAAAAGTCAAGAAGCCGAAGGTGTATTACCATGATACTATGAGATATACCAGATGGTTCAATCCCGATTTGAAATTGCAGTTGCTTGCGGGAGATATAGTTCATGTGCCTGAAACGCCATGTGTGGTAAAAAGCAGACCTCTTGTAGCGGATGTCGCCTGTTCTACATTATTGAAGCTTGACCGTGTCAGACATTTTATTTTTGTCAAAGACAAACTCAGATGGGAAGAAAAAAAGTCCATGGTGCTGTTCAGAGGCAAAGTCGGGGGTAAGGAGAGCCGCAGGGAATTCATGTACCGATGGTTCGGCAATCCTCTTGTCAATTCCGGCGATGTCGGTCGGAATCCGGAGAGACCCGAATGGCATAGTCGTAAACTTACTATATACGAACAGTTGCGATATAAATTCATAATGGCCATAGAAGGAAATGATGTCGCTTCCAATCTTAAGTGGATAATGTCATCCAACTCCCTGGCCGTAATGCCTGAACCCACATGCGAAACCTGGTTCATGGAGGGTATGCTTAAACCGGATTTTCATTATGTGAGGGTTAAACCGGACTTTTCAGACCTTGAAGAGAAGGTCGATTATTATCTCACTCATCCTGATGAGGCGGAGGCGATCATACGGAATGCTCATGCTTGGGTAGACCAGTTCAGAGATGAGAAGCGCGAAGACCTGATATCGTTGATGGTACTTCGCAAATATCTTGATAGTGTGAATTGAATTGAATTATCCTGAATGCTGATATTTTTTGATTAAACAGGCTCTAAAAACACTCTAATTATGATAGATGAAATACTGAAGTTCAACGAGGAATTTGTTGCCTCGGGATGTTACAAGGATTACGAGACATCGAAGTATCCTGATAAGAAAATCGCCATAGTAACCTGCATGGATACCCGTCTTGTCAAGCTTTTGCCTGCCGCGCTGGGCCTTAAGAACGGCGATGTAAAAATGATAAAGAATGCCGGAGGCACTATTACCAATCCTTTTGACTCAACGATGAGATCGTTGTTGGTTGCCGTCTATGAACTTGGAGTGAACGAGATAATGGTAATAGGCCACACAGGTTGCGGTGTGCAAGGCATGAATGCGTCTGAAATGCTCCGATTGATGAGAGAAAGAGGGGTTGATGAGGAGCATATATCCTTGATGAGACATTGCGGTATAGACCTTGACGGTTGGCTTCATGGTTTCAGTGACACTCGGGAAGCAATATCTGAAACCGTAGACCTTATACGCAATCATCCTCTTATGGCGAAAGACATAAGGATAGCAGGATACATAATGGACTCACGAACAGGAAAACTGGAGCGTCTCGATTAAGAGAATGTTTGAATTTAACACGAATTTATAATTGAGAGATTACTTGGAAATTCTTTCCATCCCCCCGAAGGTCTTTTTTGGCTGTTTCCGCCAAGATTTCGTCGGTTACGGTGCCCGCACCGCGCCCTCCTCAACTTGCGAAAACATCTCAAAAAATCCTCTTCGGGTGAATGGAAGTTAAATCCAAACATTCTCTAAGAGTTTGTCAGAATATCGCGAATTTATATTGAGAGAATATCAGGAAATTCTTTCATTAATCAGGTTAAAGCAACTCCCGGTATCAGTCAGGAATTCTGAGCAGCCGGGAGTTGTTTTGTCTTATTTGCCCGTCTGAATCTTTCGATGTCTTTCGGATGACTTGTTTTGGTATCGTTTTTGTATCGTAGATTTGGAATTATACTTTTTTTGATTATATTTGTATTCTGTAATAATTATTAGTGTATATACAAACCAATACAACACGATTCCCGATGCCTGACCCATTTTTATTCTGCTAAGGGAGTCCATACAAAAACCAATACATTATGAAGCACTTATCTACAATGCTTCTCGCTTTGGGTCTGATAACCGCAAGCGCGTCGGCCCAGAATGTTACAGTGGTGATGAAAGACGGCACCAGCCAGAAATTCAATGCCGACTATCTAAGCGAGATATCGTTTCGGGATGTTCCACAAGGCCCCGAGACCGTAGTGTTCGAATCAATCGTTGTGGAGCCCTACAGTAATGGCAATGTAACGTTGACATTTAAAAATGCAGACGGCAGCGTCGAGTGTGTAACGGATCTGTACGGAAGCAAAACCGCTACCTGGCTGCAGACAGGAGTCTACACGGTATCGAACACGAATGATGCCTACACCATGGATCCGGCATACTCGTCGGTAACCTCATCCGGGAGCAAAAATGTAATTACCGGAGGACAGGTCGATGTAACTCTCGACGGACATGTCTTCTCTTTTGCAATAGATCTCACTCTTGACAATGGAACGGAGTTCAAGGGAACGTATACAGGTGAACTCGACACTTACGTGCAGTGGCTGAAAGCTGAACTTGATAAAGCCTCTTACAACGAAAATCCGCAGCCTGCCGGTAATTTCTACGTCAAGTTCAGTGACCCTGATTGGAAATATGAAATGGCTCTCGTATTCATAGGCAATCCTTCCGATACCGAGCTTGCTCCAGGCATCTACAATTATTCGGAAACTGCCACGCCCGGAACGATCTCACCGGCATCTTATGTGGATGCATACCGACCGAACGCCAACATGCGTCTTGTGAGCGGCAGCAAAGTCACCGTAGCAAAAGAAGGCTCCGATTATACCATTACGATGGATTTGGTTCTGGATGACGGACGCACGGCTGATTTCACATACAAAGGAGAAATCACAGGCACACCATCGTTTGATAATCCCGGACCCGAGGTGATGGTTTTCGACCAGCTTCATGTCAATTATTACGGAAGAGGAAACTCGAATCTCGAATTCAACATGACAGGCGACAAGGCCATATGTCTTGCCTTGGATTGTTACGGCTCGTCAGACGCGGCGTATTTCGAGACAGGGATCTATAATGTAGGAACGACCGGCTTATATATCGATCCCAACATCCAGTACACATTCCTTGCGGAAGACGGTGAAAACACAGGTCTGTCTTCTGGCAAAATGGATGTAACCCGCGATGGAGCCGTATATACATTCGATATAGATGTTAATCTGGCGGACGGACGTAACATCAAGGCTACATATACCGGAACCCTCGATGCCTTTTCACCTATAACGGTTCATGAGCTGACAGTTGCCGAGTATAACGACAATGTACGTCCGGCCGGAAACATGTATGTGAAATTACGTGATAACGACTGGACATGTGCAGTTGCACTCGACTTCTTTACCGATAAGAACGCGAAGACGCTTCCTGCCGGAACGTATGTCTATTCTACCGAGAACACTCCCGGAACGTTCAGTTCCAAGAGCTATATCGAGACCAATACTACCTATTACCTTAGAGAAGGAAGCACCGTTACCGTATCTGAGGCAGATGGCGTATACACGATAGAAATGTCTCTTCTAAAGGATAACGGTACCGAAGCTATCGTAACTTTCAATGGAGAAATAAGCGGGGCCCCGGTTTTCGAGCCTGTATCTGACGTACTGAAGTTCGAATCAATCTTTGTAGATGCTTTCTCCGGCGGTAACAATACATTGCATTTCTTTGCAAATAACAATGAAATCAATCTGTCTCTTGACTGCTACAGCCCCGGAAAAGTTGACTATCTCGAGACAGGGACCTACACTGTAGGGACTTTCGGTGATTTCCGCATTGACGATAGCATAGCATATACTTTCTATGCAGAGGGTACGGAAATAACCGGTGTGGTTTCCGGAGAAATGAATGTAACACGCGAAGGGAATGTCTATACTTTCGACATAAACGTAACCCTTTCCGATGACCGTGTTGTGAAGGGCACCTATACTGGTACTCTTAACGCCGCATCTCCTATTCAAACATATGTTGTAACCAACGCCAGCTATAACGACAATGCACGTCCGGCAGGCAACATCTATGTGAAATTCAACGATGACAATTGGAACTGCGCTGTAGCGCTCGACTTCTTTACCGATAAGGATGCCAAGGTACTTCCGGCCGGAACCTATGTGTATTCTACTGATAACACTCCCGGGACTTTCAGCTCCAAGAGCTATGTCGAGACCAACACCACATATTACGTACAGGAGGGAAGCACCGTAACCGTATCTGAGAACGGAGGCGTCTATACAATAGAAATGACACTTCTGCAGGATAATGGCATCGAGAATATCGTAACCTTCAACGGCGAAATAACCGGTACACCAATTTTCGAGTAACCAACCTCAAAACTGAAATGAAATGAAAAAGATAATTATAGCATTGGCTGCAATTGTTACGTCGGCATTCGGCGTCCAGGCTACTGAATACAGCAATTCGTTGCTGGTTAATAAAACAGACGGCTCTACCGTAGAATATCGATTTGCAGATGTTCCGGTAGCTACAATAGAAGGTGATGACCTCAAAATAGAGGTGCTCATGACAAGAGAATCAGTGCTTTACCCCATGAATGAAATTAAGAATCTTACTTTTAAAAAGGAAGTTTCAGGAGTGGAGGGTATAGTTGCAGATGGCAATCATGTCATGTTCGGTCTTTCAGGCGATATTCTTGAAGCTGCCGGACTTGAAGCCGGAACCGAGATAGCCATTTTCGACTTAGGCGGCGTAATGCGTATTTCTGCAAAAGCTGATGCTGACGGATGCGCCACGATAAAAGTTTCCGATCTCGGACAGGGTGTATTTCTGGTGAAGGGGGGGAAACACATGTTTAAATTCATACGCTAAACCATAACCACGATGAAAAGAGCAATTTTCTCAGTCATGGCACTCGCCGCAATGTCGGTTGCAGGTGCGCAGACGGTCAAGAACCTCGTGGTGACTGACCTTGAAGGCAAATCAACTATGTTTGAGGCCGATAAAGTCGAGGCCGTATTATTCCAGGAAGCCCCTGAATATCGCGACCTTACTACTTTGTTGAGAACAAGTTATGAAGAGACAGGCGATGGTTTCGCCAATTATCTGATCGAGATGGGAACATCTGAGCCGGATGCCGACGGTCTTCCTCTTGAACTTCAGGATTTGCAGGTTACACTTCTTATGAAAGGTCCTCGTTCACAGAATTTGAAAGAACCTGTGCTTCCTGCAGGTTATTACAAACTCGGTACGGGAAAGGACGAGTATACTTTTGATGTAAGACTTTCCGCGATACTGGTTAGAGTGGAAGAAGGTCCTGAAGGTACTACTCCCATGATGATTATGGATGGTACCGTTGATGTCAGAATGGATGAAGACGGAGAATATGATATAAGGATGGAATTGACCACTATGGGTGGATCTGCTGAACTCCGTTACATAGGTGAACTTCCGTTCCCTCCCGGAGTCTCTGACTTCGGCGATTTCACCGAACCTGTAAATCTGACATTTACCCACGGGCAGGGGCGTTTCTACGGAAACTGGTATTATCCTTTTGCCGCAGACCTTACTGCCCAGTTCGTAGTAGGTACGATAGACAATGGAGTGCTTATAGATGGTTATGTACTTGACCTTCCGCTTTATGAACCGATTCCATCCGATTGTATGGCTCCCAATCAGCGCATAGCCGATGGAGTATATACTGTGGAGACTCGCCAAGCGATAGCATATACCTATATCCCTTACAGATTCACACCAGGCAAAATGGTCGACTTCTTTGGCCAGACAGTGCTTACCGGCGCTAACCTCAGTTACATTTCTTCAACCGGCCAGCGCAAACAGGGAATGATTACCGGCGGTACTATTACCGTAAGTGACAACGGTTCGAAGTTTGTGTTCGACCTCTTGACCTCGGAAGAGGTAAGCGTGAAGGGTACCTATACCGGCACTCCATATATAGTGAATTATTGCGACAATGATGAGAAGGCACCTGCGCGTCCTTATTCATTGTTGACCGAGAATGAAGTATTGGATTTCGATCCCAATACCGTTTGCATCATGTATAACGAAGGTCCCTCCATTATTGACGATGCGAATACTGTTATGGTGATGTTTACGGTACCGAAAATGGATACCGGTGATTATGTATCTATCGACTTGTTTATAGACGGCAACGATTTGCCCGATGGAACTTTTACGATCGATTCTACTCTTGCCGCAGGCCATGGTATTCCCGGGGCCATAGACTTTGGCAATCAGATGCTGTTCTGCTGGTATGGAGACCTCGGATTGGTTGATTCGGAAGGTTACAATACAAAGATCGGACCGATAGCTTCCGGTACAGTAACCATAAGTACAGTTGCTGACGGTCAGCG
This sequence comes from uncultured bacterium, assembly GCA_905214715.1. Taxonomy (GTDB): domain Bacteria; phylum Bacteroidota; class Bacteroidia; order Bacteroidales; family Muribaculaceae; genus Lepagella. Next base: position 15,360 of record CAJMMT010000024.1, read on the forward strand.
TAAGTTCGTTTTCGATGTCAAAGACGATGCCGGTAATGCTATTACAGGTGAATATACGGGTAGCGTTATAGATGCCACCAATGTCAATGCGCCGGAACATAAACTTATCAAGAAGGCTGAGCGCAAATTCCGCAAAATAGCTGATAGAAGAAGGAAATAATCTCAGGTAGAATACATTACTTATAGAGAAAGAGCATCATCCAGGTCGGATGATGCTCTTTTCGCGTAGTTGCGTGATTTTGTGAAAATGCATAAAAATTGTAACTTTGTATTGTTTTTTTTGTCGGAACCTGATGACATGTCGGATTCAATTCAAATGACGGGGTTGCCGATACGGAGTGTTCTTTGAAAATATGGAAAGATCTGAAAGAATAGGAGATTCAGAAGTTGTAATATCAGAGCATAGGGGAATAGCTGGTTTCATATGGCAGCATATATTGCTGATGATATCTATGTATTTCATGACTCTCGGTGTGGCCTTGTGCGTACGGTCAAACTTGGGTAGCGGTGTGATATCGGCAATTCCTATGGCTTTTGCGTTGGCCGGAGAAAATGGTCTGGCACCTGGATTATCCATCGGTGGCTATACAAATATAATGAATGTAATTCTCGTCATAGCTCAGTTACTCGTATTGAGGAGAAAATTCGAGAGAGTCCAACTGTTTCAGCTTGTAGTGGGTTTCTTCTTCGGCTGGATGCTCGATCTGAACATGTATCTTACTTCATATTTTAGTTTCAATGGACACTTATGGCAGATAGCGGAGCAATTTGCTGGAGCTACGATTCTCGGAACCGCTGTTGCGGCAGAAGTCAGATGTGGTTCCGTTACCATGCCCGGTGAGGGTATTCAGGTCGCGATCAGTCGTGTTTCCGGTCTTCCCTTCCCGAAAGTGAAGATAATCGTCGACACTGTTCTTGTGGTTTTGGCCGTGCTTTCGGGTTATTGCTTTTTCGGCTGTTGGCTTTGGAACGTTGTAGGCCCCGGCACTCTGTTCGCGATGTTCTATGTCGGGTTCGTGGTAAGATTGGTATCTCCACATTTAGGTTGGTTCGACCGTCTTCTTGCCTATAACCTCGGATTCCGCAGATATCTCTTCGGTCTCGCAAGATTCATATATCCTAAAAACATTAAAGGTTAAATTACTTTTGTATATTGTCAGGTATTTTAACATTCGGGTATTAAAATATACGTTGATTAATTCTTATATTTGCGAAAATAATACTCTCTAACTTAAAACGATAGCTCCTTTGCCTTACACTTTTTACGGTAATGCAATCGACTTTCAGATTAACATCTCTATTCTCTTATGCTTAAAAACATCAGAAGGATAATCGCACTTATCAGTATCATTCTGATAACATTGTTATTTGTAGATTTTACCGGGACATCCGCCCGCATGTTCGGATGGTTGGCTAAAATTCAGTTTCTTCCGGCATTGCTTGCCCTGAACTTTGCGGTAATAATCACTTTGATTATCCTTACTTTGGTTTTCGGACGCCTGTACTGTTCCGTGATATGCCCCCTCGGCATTATGCAGGACGGTTTCGGCTGGTTGGGACGGAAAAGCAAAAAAAACAGATATTCCTATTCAAAGGCCAAGACCATATTGCGCGTAGTGATGCTTCTGCTCATGGTTATTTCCATAATAACCGGTTTTGGAGTAGCAGTGGCCCTGTTTGCCCCTTACAGCTCATATGGCCGAATAGCCCAGACTCTTCTTTCTCCTGTATGGATATGGATAAATAATCTGTTTGCTTCGTGGGCTGAGGCTCGCGACAGCTATGCTTTCTATTCAGTGGAATTCCGGAATACCGGCTGGATAACGTTCTGTGTGGCAATCGTTACACTGACAGCACTCGGGATTCTTGCCTGGCGCAACGGACGCACATATTGCAACACTATTTGCCCGGTAGGCACTGTGTTGGGTTATTTATCCCGTTTCTCTATACTGAAACCGGTTATAGATACGAGCAAATGCAACGGATGCGGTCTTTGTGCACGAAACTGCAAGTCAGCTTGTATAAACAGCAAGAATCATACCATCGATTATGGCCGCTGTGTGACTTGTTTTGATTGTATTGACAAATGTCATAAGGGGGCAATAAGCTACAGGTATGTCGGATTCAGCAAGCAGGGAAATGGCTCTGAAAAAGAGATAGAGAATCAAGACGTAGACAAATCGAGGCGAGGATTTCTTGCGGTAACGGCAACAGTGGCCGCTACGGCTGCGGTTCATGCCCAGGAAAAGACCGTAGACGGAGGTCTTGCCGCTATAGTGGAAAAGAAGCGTCCAGTACGCAAGACAAAGATCGTACCTCCCGGGGCATTGAGTATTTCAAATCTCGAGAATCATTGCACGGCATGCCAGCTTTGTGTATCGGCTTGTCCGAACGGAGTGTTGAGACCGTCGGTTGAACTTGATTCGCTTATGCAGCCTGAATCTTCTTATGAAAGGGGATACTGCAGACCGGAGTGTACGAGGTGTTCCAATGTTTGTCCTACCGGTGCGATCCGGCCTATTTCGCGTGCCGACAAGTCTTCGGTGCAGATTGGCCATGCGGTATGGATTAAAGAGAATTGTTTGCCTCTCACCGAAGGTGTATCCTGTGGCAACTGCGCGCGCCATTGTCCCGTGGGAGCCATAACGATGGTTTACTCCGTTCCCGGAGATGAGTCGTCGCCTAAAATCCCGGTAGTCAACACAGAGAAATGTATCGGTTGCGGAGCGTGTGAAAACCTATGTCCTTCCCGTCCGTTTAGCGCTATATATGTCGAGGGGCATGAAAACCATAGAATCATCTGACAACATGAAAAAGGAAAACAATATATCGAGACGCGATTTCCTCAAGCGACTCGGTGTCGGAGCCGGTGTTGCCGGACTGACTATTGCCGGATGCGGAAAAGTTTCTGATAAGACAAATGCGAAAGCGTCGCCGTTAAGAGATATCCCTACTGATAAAATGACCTATCGTACCAATCCCAAGAGCGGTGAGAAGGTGTCGATACTCGGGTACGGATGCATGCGCTGGCCCACCAAACCCGCCGACAAGGATGGAGAGGAAGAGGTGATAGATCAGGAGATGGTAAATCGTCTTGTGGATACGGCCATAGCTCATGGCGTGAATTATTTCGATACATCTCCGGCCTATTGCAAGGGTATGTCGGAACATGCGACGGGCATAGCGTTGGCACGTCATCCTCGTGATTCATACTATGTAGCCACAAAGATGTCTAATTTCGCTCCGCAGACGTGGAGCCGAGACGCTTCGCTGGCTATTTACCGCAATTCGTTCAAGGAACTTCAGACCGACCATATCGACTATATGTTGCTGCATGCCATAGGAGTTGGCGACGGAATGGAGGAATTCAAAGCCCGTTATATCGACAACGGCATTCTCGATTTTCTTGTAAAGGAGAGAGAGGCCGGTCGTATACGGAATCTCGGGTTCTCGTATCATGGCGATATTACCGTGTTCGACTGGGCGCTTGCAAACCACGACAAGTATAAATGGGATTTCGTACAGATTCAGCTGAATTATCTGGATTGGAAACATGCTAAGGATCTTAACCCCCGTAACACCGATGGCGAGTATCTTTACGGCGAACTTGAAAAACGTGGTATTCCGGCTATAATCATGGAGCCGTTGCTTGGAGGAAGACTCTCGAATGTACCCGATCATATAGCAGTACGTCTGAAAGAGAGAAGCCCCGAGAGTAGCGTCGCTTCGTGGGCATTCCGTTATGCGGGAACCCATACCGGAGTGCTTACGGTATTGAGCGGTATGACGTATATGGAGCATCTTGAAGATAACCTGCGCACATATTGCCCGTTGGTGCCTCTTACAGACGAGGAGATGCAGTTCCTTTATGATACGGCCGACCTTATGGTACAATACCCGACCGTTGCGTGCAACGACTGCAAGTATTGCATGCCATGTCCGTATGGTCTGGATATACCGGCAATATTGCTGCATTATAATAAATGCGTGAACCAGGGCAACGTGGCGGAGAGCACGCAATCGGAAAACTATGCGGAGGCGAGGCGTGCGTTTCTTGTGGGATATGACCGCTCGGTGCCTAAACTGAGACAGGCGAGCCATTGCATAGGGTGCGGGAAATGTGCGCCGCACTGTCCGCAGTCTATCGACATTCCTCATGAAATGCAAAGGATAGACCATTATGTCGAGGCGCTTAAACAAGGAACTCTGGCATGAATATTACCGATGCGATCGCAAAACTGCATAGCGAGAAATGTTCTCTTGTGATATGTAAGGGAGATACATTGAGTTGCTATCATAAGAGAGGAGTCGCCGACCTGTTAAATATTCTGCGGAATGATCCCGTTATACTTAAAGATGCGGTGATAGCTGATAAAGTGGTGGGGAAAGGTGCCGCGGCACTTATGGTTATAGGTGGTATAAAGGAACTGTATACTGATGTCATAAGCCGTCCGGCCCTGGATTTGCTTGAGGAGCATGGCATTGTAACGGGATACGGGAAGCTGGTTCCGAATATTATAAACCGTAGCGGAACCGGAATCTGTCCCGTAGAGCGACTTTGCATGCAATGTGTTACTCCTGCTGATTGTCTAACAGAAATAATTGAATTTGTAAATACATATGGAAAGAATTGAATCAGGAATCCCGACTGATGTCAGAGCGGGCTTCCGTGAGATAAGTACCTACATCGCGGCTCTGATCTTCGTTGTCGGAAATATAATACTTCCCCAGATCTGTCATCTGATACCTCAGGGAGGAATAACATGGCTGCCTATATATTTCTTCACTCTGGTCGGGGCATATACCTATGGATGGAAAGTCGGACTTCTGACGGCTGTCGCGTCTCCGATAGTGAACAGTCTTCTTTTCGGTATGCCCGTAGTTGGAAATCTTCCGGTTATTGAAATTAAATCCGTGCTTTTGGCTGTGGTTGCCGGATTGGTGGCAAGTAAGAACAAAAAGGTAACGCTCCTCATACTCCTGGTTGTAGTACTGGGTTATCAGATTCCCGGTTCTTTTGCAGAATGGCTTATAACCGGCGATTTGTCGAAGGCCGTTCAGGATTTCAGAATCGGCATTCCGGGTATGATACTTCAGATTGCCGGTGGTTATGTAGTAATCAGAAAAATATTAAACAGACTATAAGATAATTCGGATGCTGTCATTTATAGGTGGACTTGGCATGAGCGAGATATTGCTCATAGCTTTGGTTATTCTACTCTTTTTCGGAGGAAAGAAAATACCTGAACTCATGAAAGGATTGGGAAAAGGTGTGCGTTCATTTAAGAACGGCCTTAACGAAGTAGAAAGCGAAATTAAAAAAACAGACTACCCGAAAGATGAATCCTGAAGAGGATAGACATACTTTCTGGTGGCATCTTGACGAATTACGCACGGTACTGATACGCATATCCCTGGTGTCGGTACTGTGCGGAATCGTAGCCTTCCTGTTTAAGGAGGAAGTCTTTTCCATAGTCCTGGCTCCCAAGAGTCAGGACTTCGTTACATATAGGGTACTGGAACGTATTTCATCTCTTTGGGGAGGAACAGGGTTTGATAAATTCAATGTCCAGCTCATAAACACCGGTCTCGCGCAACAATTCATAATACACATGAAAACAGCATTCTGTGTGGGAATCATTGCCGTTTCACCCTATATCCTTTATGAGTTGTTCGCTTTTGTTGCTCCGGCATTGTATAGGAATGAACGGAAATATGGACTGCGAGTGGTCTGGGCCGGGTATATAATGTTTTTTATGGGGATATTACTGAATTACTTTGTAATATTCCCGTTGACGTTCCGATTCCTCGGTACGTATCAGGTGGCCGGAGAGGTTTCCAACCTGATAAGCCTTGAATCCTATATGAGCACTCTCGCGGTTATGAGTATATGGCTTGGAATCATGTTCGAACTGCCGGTGGTAGCATGGTTGCTCTCGCGTGCGGGAGTAATAGATTCCGGGTTATTGGGCCGTTATCGGAAACATGCTATTGTAGCGATACTGATAATAGCCGCGGTGATAACGCCTACATCCGACGTATTCACGTTGATGCTGGTATCGGTACCGATATATCTGCTTTATGAATTGTCCATAATAGTTATCAAAGCCGGTGGTAAATCAGCAGGCTCCAAAAGCTGAGAAACATCTTCCAATCAATTTGCCAATCTGCAAGCCACGGAAAACAAGACAATAGCGAAATAAGTTATCTATGATTGTATTCTTATGAATAATCGCTAATTTTGCGGGTGTCAGTTCAGATTAGGAATCAATCTATATGAGGATAAACTGACTAAAATGTGATGGCTTCAAAAAAAATTCTTTATATAATAGCTTGCGCGATTATTGTTTCAATGTCCGCGACCGCTCGTGATTTTGTCCATATCTTCACAAGCAAGGGAGTATATGAGACATGTGAGGATTTATGGTTTAAGTGTCTTGTACTTGAAGACTCGACCTTTCGGTTGTCTGACAAAGCACACACTGCGTTTGTTGAGATTGTCAATCCGAATGACAGTGTAGTGTGGAAAGAAAAATATCCTGTAGTAAACGGCGAGTGTGACGGCCAAATATATATAGGCGACGATTGGAATACAGGTGAATATAGAATGTATGTCAACACTCGGAATACACTCGGAGTATCTGATTCCATAATGTATCCCTTACGATTGTTGATAGTCAAGGAATTGCCGGAGGCTCAAAAGTTTGTCTCAACAAGGCCCGGACAGTCCGCCGGATTGGATTCCGATACAGCTTTCAGACAGATTAAGCCTCTTAATGTAACAGTGGAGTTGGATAGTGCGGAATATCATACCCGCAGCATGGTCAAGGCAAAATTATCGGTTACGGATTTCAATGGCAATCCGGTTCAAGCCAAGGTTGCGCTCACTGTCTATGATCGCCTATATGATTATCCATCATGTAATCCTGGACTTTTATCCCATTGTTACGGATGGAAAAACAATACTGTTCAAAGAGATATTGATTCAGAAAACATATTTCTTTCCGATGGGCCAATATCAGGTAGACTGCGAGCAAAGAAGCAAAAGGGACGTTTACTGAAAGGTCAGTTCATAAATGTATTTGATTTTTCCAATACAACAGGTGCTCTAAATATTGTGGAAACGGGAGAAAACGGCAGCTTTGAGGTTCCTTCAGACATGGCCGCGACACTTGGCTGGGAATTATTACTGAAGCCTGTATCGGGACAGAAAATGAAACCGGAACTTGTTTTTGAAGATTCTTTTGTTTCAATAGACAAAGTTCGGAAACAATCGAAAGACCGTTATTTCCCGGACATTCATTTAAAAGATTCCGTATCATCCAATTTGGATTCTGTTGATTTCTCAGGGAGAAGAATTGTCAGGTTAGATGAGGTGGTTGTCAATGGTCATGCGGGAAGATATCCCAAAAGGAATAAACTTATGGGGTATCTTGACAGTATCTCATCGTTATACGGTAATGCGTGGGTATGCGGTTGTCCGGCTGGTCATGGTACCACTTTCCTGAATGATTATATCCCCGGATACACGCATCATCCCGGAGACGAGAGTTATCAACCTGTAAAAAGGTCGCTTCCGGTCAAAGGGAAAAGTTATACAGTAGTCAAATATACCGGTGGAATATATCATGTGGATCATTTGGTTGACATAAAAATAATTGAATACACAGGACCTCGATATTCTGATGAAGAACTTCTTCGTATGAATGGCTTGTGGAAAAGCAAGGGATTCTACCCGACACACGAGTTTATGATTCCCAGTCAGGAAGATTGGGAGTTTGGAATGGAGGACAATCGCAATACCCTTATATGGAATGCAGGGGTAATGACCGATGAGAACGGTATACTTGAAATCAAATTCCCCACTTCGGATATAGCTTCACTTTTCAATCTAAAAATTATCGTTTGGAGTCCTGCTGATAATGGATTGGGCGAAACCGTCAATAAACTCAGAGTTATAACACAAAATATTCAGTAGTCATGCTGAGATTGTTACAGGTCATGGGATGCTCTGTTGCAATTCGGACAGATTCCTTTCAGCATGAAATTCACTGATTTTACCTTGAATGTCTCCGGTATGTCAATGTCGGGAACATGTAGATTCTCAAAGCAGTATACTTTATTGCACACCTCGCAGTAGAAATGAGGGTGCATGTCATCGACCGAACAACAGTGCTCCCCATGGCATACCTCATACTTCGTTATTCCTCTTCCATCTTCCAGGGTATGCACAATGTCATATTTATGAAAAAGGTTAAGTACCCGCAATATGCTTGACCTCTCGAGAGAACCGGTCAATGATTCTATTTCTATCAGGCTGAGAGGGGAATTGGATTGCAGTAGAGTGCGTAATATTATCAGTCGGTTTGATGTCGGTTTCAAACCGACGCGTTCGATAAGATATATCGGATCTGTATTCATTCTATTCCGTGCTATTGTTTCTTACCACAAATGTAATAAAAAACACTATTGCTGAAACTGTCTGTTCTCATTTTGACACCGGGTTGCATCCCTAACTTTATACCTTTGCATTGTAGAATCTATTTATTATAGTTCATCTACAAAGTAAAGGTGCATTCCAGACTACGCATCCCGAGGTACCCTCGGAGAGGGCACCTCTCCTCTACCGACGGTTATGACAGCAGGTATAAATGCGCAAATACAATCTGTGTTTAAAAACTATCTGTGTTTAAGATGAATTCAAACAACTTCATGGAAGATAGTGGATAAACACATAAACTTATGGTTTGAATATTATAAAAAGATACACTGATATGGAACATCACCACTCGCACAATCACCCACATACGCACAATCACCCACATACGCACAATCACCCCAATGGTATCAAGACTTTTTGGGCACCGGCTTTTTCATTTTTAATGCTGATAGCCGGTATGCTGATGAATCATTTTGGATTTTTGCTATTTGCCGACAACCGCTGGGCGCAGCTTGTATGGTACGTCATAGCTTTCCTTCCAGTCGGTTTGCCTGTAATCAAGGAGGCGATAGAAGGGATTGCCGCTCATGATTACTTTAATGAGTTCACGCTGATGGTGATAGCATGTATCGGAGCATTCTGTATCTGGGAATTGCCTGAAGCCGTTGGTGTGATGCTGTTTTATTCTATCGGAGAAACGCTTCAGGATAGGGCCGTCGACAAGGCGACGCGAAACATATCAAAATTGCTTGACGTAAGGGGAGAGCATGCCACGATACTTAAAGATGGTAAAGAGGAGAGCGCAGATCCACGTAAGATTGGAATCGGGGAAGTAATTGTTGTAAAACCGGGTGAAAGGGTTCCATTGGATGGAATAGTGCTTAACGGAAACGGATTATTCGATACCTCCGCTCTGACAGGAGAGAGTATGCCTCGAAATATAGGTGAAGGCGAGGAAGTGCTGGCCGGTATGATTTCGACGCAAAGAAAAATAAGGATAAAAGTGACAAGGGTTTATGAGGACAGCGCTCTGTCGAGAATCCTTGATATGGTCAGGAATGCTTCGGCACGTAAGGCACATGCCGAATTGTTCATCCGCAAGTTCGCACGTATATATACACCTGTTGTAATATCTCTCGCGATTCTTGTAGTGGCGGTGCCCTGGTTGATTTCATTGTTTAATTCAGAATTTCATTATTATTTCTCCGAATGGCTTTACCGTTCGCTTGTTTTCCTGGTGATATCCTGTCCGTGCGCTCTTGTAATAAGCGTTCCGCTCGGCTATTTCGCAGGCATCGGAGCGGCATCAAGAATGGGAATACTGTTCAAGGGTGGAAATTATCTTGAGGCGATTACCAAGATAAATACCGTTGCGTTCGATAAGACAGGTACTTTGACAACCGGCAGATTCAGTGTAGGGAAAGTATGTTGCGCGGATTCTAATGACGATGAGTTGCTGTCTATGATGGCCGCTGCCGAGACAGGAAGCACCCATCCATTAGCCAAGGCTCTTGTGAATTATGTCAAGGGTAGAGGTATCCATATACCTAAGGTTGAATCCATGATTGAGAAACCCGGGTATGGTACCGAAGCCATTGTAGACGGGAGAAAGGTAATGGCAGGAAATCTGAAATTATTGCAATCCAGGAATGTCAAATATCCTGATAATCTTGATAAGTTGGCAGACACCATAATAGCCTGCGCCATAAACGGCAAATATGCCGGGTATGTCATACTTGGAGATACATTGAAACCGGATGCGGTCGACACCATAGAAGGATTGAAACAAATCGGCATAAAGAAGCTGGTTATGTTATCGGGGGATAAGAAAGAGATTGTTGATGAATATGCACTGAAACTTGGTATTGACGAGGCTCACGGCGATCTGCTTCCCCAAGACAAGGCGGAATATATCGAGAAATCCTCGTTGACTCCGGGATGTGAGATAGCGTTCGTCGGCGACGGAATGAATGATGCCCCTGTCCTTGCGCTCAGCAATATCGGTGTCGCTATGGGAGGCCTTGGTTCTGACGCTGCGATTGAGAGCGCCGATGTGGTTATACAGACCGATCAGCCGTCGAGACTGATAACAGCCATTAAAATAGGAAGGACAACTCATACTATCGTGACTGAGAATATTATCGGGGCCATAGGAATAAAGGCGATAATACTCGTTCTTGGAGCGGCCGGTTATGCATCTCTGTGGGCCGCTGTTTTCGCAGATGTAGGTGTGGCCCTTCTGGCGGTGCTCAACTCCATGCGCATCATGTGGAAGAAATATTGAGCTTACAATCCATATGGATTTTGGAGTAGGGATTATATTCTGTAATTTTGTGGGAAAAATCTTTCGTGTCAGTCTATGAAAAGGTATTTCCCACTGATACTACTTACAGTTGCCGGGTTCACATTCAACACATCCGAACTGACTCCAATCGGTCTTTTAAGTGATATTGCCTCAGACTTCAATATTTCGGAGGCGGCGGCCGGTATGATGATCACCATATATGCATGGGTAGTGGCGCTTTGTTCGTTGCCGCTTATGTTGTGGTGCGCCCACATGGATTTCAGAAAACTTATGATGGTTGTCATTGCCGTGTTCTGTATAAGCCATTTGGGCTCAGTCTTGGCAACCGGATTCATGACCCTTATGGTTTCGCGTATCGGAGTGGCGTTGGCTCATTCCATATTCTGGTCTATAGCGCCTGCTATGGCGGTCTCGGTAAGTCCCGACGGGAAACGCTCCACCGCGCTCAGCGCGCTTGTCGCCGGTGGCGGCGTGGCTTTGGTTGCGGGCCTTCCGTTGGGTAGAGTGCTGGGGTTGTTGGCCGGTTGGAGAGCCACATTCGGAGTGTTGGGTCTTCTTGCATTTTTGGTTCTCGTATTGTTCTATATTTCTTTTCCTGCCATACCTAAGCAAGAGAGCGATGAATCGCGCGGACATATCCTGAAAGATATAATCCACAGCAAACCGTTGCTGATGATATATCTTATAACGGCAGTAATGATTACAGGTCATTATACCGGCTACAGTTATATAGAGCCGCTTATGGACAGCGTGCTTCACATAGAGTCACAGGCAATAACATTGACTTTGTCTCTTTTCGGTGTGGCCGGATTGGCAGGGAGTATGTTGATGAGCCGCTATTTCCCTCGTTATCGTCGTTCTATTATTGGCGCTACTTGTCTCGGATTACCACTTGTCATGCTTTTGCTGATGCCGGGCGCACGGCTCGGTGTAATTGCTCTCGCGGTATTGTGTTCATTATGGGGCCTTGCAATCACAATTTACAACATAGCGTTTCAGAGTGAAATCATAGCTTATTCATCCGGCAATTCAGCCGTGGCTATGAGCATATATTCGGGTATTTTCAATCTTGGCATCGGTGGGGGTGCGTTTGTAGGCGGTTATGTGGTGCGGAGCGGCAATCTTGCTTTTATCCCCTACGTAGGGGGGTGTATAGCTTTGTCTGCCGCTATATATGTGCTGACAAGATACCTTGTTTTGAGCGGATATCATAAGTAGTTGCGAAGAATAAATGATAATATGTGCATTTATTCTTCGCAACTATTTATAAAACAATCATTATAAAACAATCAGATTTTGTAATGCTGTTTATTGCAATATTGCTGAACCTACTCCACCTGAGTTCTGCAGTTCTCCACCTCGGCTTACTTTCTTGCCATAAGGAATGGTATAGACGAGTGTCAGAGTGAGATTTCTTGAAAGGCTTGCATTCCAAGAATCGCTCCACTCGTCGAATCTTGGCGAGTGGAATGTCGTTCTGATGTAACTGTCTCTGCAGAACCAGTTGCGGAATGTGAGGGATGCCTTGAAATCGCCTAAAGCATAGTTGAATACAGCACCATAAGTATTATCGTATCTTGATTGTATGCCATTGGTCCATGCCGTAAGGTTTTTCTGCGGACTCTGGTAATAAAGCATAGCCGACCAGCTGCCACGGGCATATTGGGCATATATGCTTCCGAAAAGCAGGTTCATCGACTGTTTGTCGCATCCGGTCAATACTACTCTTTGAGCTTGTCCGTTGACACGAAATGTGAGGGAATTGTCAAACAGTCTGAGATTAGCCGATATCCATGCGGAGTAGGCATGAGCGTCTCCACTGTTGATTGATTTTCTCACAAGTCCGTCCAAGCCGGGGATGGTATAGAATTCATATGCCTGTTTGTTGGGGTTCCCTTCATAGGAAAGTGTAGCCGATAATGACAGCTTGTTGGAGGGTATGTAAGTGTAAGATGCTGAGGCGGAAGCGAAAAGCGTGTTCCTTAAATCAGGATTACCTTGCAGCCAAAGCAGTTCATTGTTCTGTACAAGAGCCTCATTTGCTGTCGATGGGCTTGGATGCGAATTGCCCCACCAACCCTCAATGCTTGTAGAGTTCTTGTCGTTGATCTTATATTCAAGCTGAAATCCGAGACGTGGATTCCATTGCTCAAGTACATTAGTGCCATTCACGCGACCGATTACGTAAGATGCACCTACACGCGAATACAGACTTAGACCGAACTGCCAGTTCTGCATGTATTCAAGAAACAGCATGTTTTCCGACGACAATAGCTTTTGCCTGCCTGTATATGATCCGAGGTATCTGGTGTCATATAATGTGTTGTACGACATTAGAGCCGTTCTGAATGTGTTGTTGCGTGAGAATTTTTTTGAATAACTCACATGAATAATCGGAGAGTATGCTTCTTCCTTGTTGTCATTTATTATGGGGGCCAGTTCTCCCAGTCGATACGATGAATTCCGCTTGTTGGAGCCATACGCAAAATCCCACGATGCCACAATCGAATTGCCCATCGGCAATTTGAATTGATAGTAACCTCCGATTTTGGGAGACAACGATTGGTAAGAATAGAAGTCGGAAGCCGGGGTATCAGGGAGTATTGATTCTGAAAATGATACCAATGAACCGTTTCTGCTTACCGGTGTGCCAAAGCGACTGAACGAAGCGGTATGCTGTATGTAACAGGCATCATTTCTGTATGTTGCTCTTATTGACGCCCATTGATTGTTGTCGCGTTCCAGACGGCCGGTGCCGTTTATCGAATGGCGTGTCACTTCATCGTAATGTCTGCCGGAATATCGGATATCTCTGAAAATCTGTTCCTGAGTAGAACGGGAACGGTCTTCGTGGGTCCATGATGCGTTGGCACTTGCATCAAATGTCCAATTCTTATATACAAACTTAGAGTACACGTTGCCACTGATCATGTTTTCGGCAAGAGTTTGCCCTGTGGCCGAAATCTTTGTATAACCTCCCCATTCGTAGTGTATCATGATGAAATTCACTACATGTGGTGCGCTTTCGAAGCGAGGGTCGTCCGGATAATTCAATATCTCAACACGCAGAACGTCTTCTGGTCGCAATCCTTCAATGTCTTGATTGGTAGCTGGTACGAAATCTATAAACATTTTAACATCCTGCCCCGCTGCTGTTTTTACAGTTGAAGATCCGGGTGCAACGTCAAGTTGTGGTATCTGCATTTGCAACAGCAGATTTGTAGCGTCAATCGATGTTTTCTTCGTTTTCTTGTCAGGTATGTATTCCACTCCGAATTTCACCACGCGTTGAGTGCGACCCTGTACCACCAGTTCGCTGAGTTCATTGATCTTGATGGAATCAGACTCCGCCTGTTGGATAGAATCGGATTCTAAGGCCAGTGCCGTCGATGCGGTCTGACAGAAAAGAATCAATGCGAGCGCTGCAAATTGCTGTTTCATGATTTGATATTTAACGTTTAACGTTTCTGCTCCGATATCCAGCGGTCTATGTTTGCATTGAATACCTCCGGCCGATAATACATCACGCCGTTGTACTCAATACCTTCCTTTGAGATATCGACGTGCCCTCCTGTAGGACTCCAATTGTCATCCATTGTAAGTAGTTGGCTTCCGGAGAGTGTTACGCCAAAGCTTGTCCAATCGGTGGCACTGTATTTCCATGTGCTTTCTCCGCCGGAAAATCCTGAAAATGCAATTGGGGTCTCAGGTACGATGTACCTACTGTTGGAAACCGAAGGATAGTGAAATACTATGTTCTTCTTGACTTCAAGCCCTTGGGCTTCCAGTATACTTATGCCATAATTACCCTCGGTCAAAAGATGGCGGGAAAGATATTTGCCGGAAACCGAGCTCCAGTCAGCCGTTGACGTTCCATTCCCGGGAACATCCGGTTCATCTTTTTTAGAATCGTCTCCGCAGGACAATAGAATGAACGACATAAGCAATGTCATAACAGCGTAAGTAAAATGTCTAATCTTCATAACATCTATTATTAATTTAAGAGCCTGTAAGAGCCTGTCTTAGAGAATGTTTAGATTTAACTTCCATTCACGCGAAGAGGATTTTTTGAGATGTTTCCGCAAGTTGAG
>CAJMMT010000025.1 GCA_905214715.1 uncultured bacterium
GAGCAATCGCGGTAGCTGTATCGGCTTTCCTCGCCAATGTTTTCATTCCCGATGCGAAACTGGCTCCCCTTGTGCCTATGATAGTTTCTGTCGTTGTGCTTGCAATCATATTGTTATGCGATAAAAACGATGATGAAAACCGCGAATGGGCGTTGTCTTCATGGGGATTCGCCAAGCTGATACTACCGTTGCTTGCAGTCGGAGTATTGACAGCGGGATTCCTGCTCGGTTCAACGCATGACGGTATAGAACTACCCGGTATTATTCCAAATAGCTGGGTTGAATGGGCAGTCGGCGGCAATTCGTTACTATCAAACTTCTTCGCAAGTTTCACAGGTGCATTTATGTATTTCGCCACTCTCACCGAAGTGCCGATTATTCAAGGATTGCTTGCTTCCGGCATGGGTAAGGGGCCTGCTCTTGCGCTGCTGCTTGCCGGACCCTCACTGTCGCTTCCGAATATGCTTGTCATAAGAAGTGTGATGGGTACGAAAAAGACCGTGATATATGTCGCTCTTGTAATTGCAATGGCCACCATTTCAGGCTGGGTTTATGGTTATATCTTCTAAAACAGTATGAACACTCTACTCGATACCCTCTGGTATTTCTGCTACATCACGGTTGAGCTTGTTGTATTGTTCATCGTAATCACTGCACTTGTAGAAATCATACTTATGTATATTCCGCAGGAAAAAATCAGCAAGAAAATTGAAAAAGCAGGCTTCTTCGGGAATGTGATAGCTGCCGGATTCGGTGCGCTCACACCTTTCTGCGCCTGTTCCACGCTGCCCATGACAGTTGGTTTCCTTAACGCCGGTGTGCCATTTGGAGCCACGATGTCATTCCTTATTTCCTCCCCGTTACTCAATCCCATTATAATAGCGATGTTGGGAGCACTGGTTGGAATCAAAGCCATGCTCATATATGTGTCGATCGCTTTCCTCTGCGCCGTGTTATTCGGCTGGGGATTGCAAAAGGTCGATGCGCAGAAATATGTCAAAAACATAAAACTGAAAAAACAGTCCTGTTGTTCCACAAACGAAAAACCTATTGAGCCGAAGAAACTTCCATGGAGTCAGAAGATAGCCATAGCACTTCGTGCCGGATGGGACACGCTTCGCCCGATTTTCTGGTATCTTATTATCGGCGTTGCTTTGGGAGCCGTGATTTACGGCTATATGCCGAGCGATTGGGTTCT
Source organism: uncultured bacterium (assembly GCA_905214715.1). GTDB lineage: Bacteria > Bacteroidota > Bacteroidia > Bacteroidales > Muribaculaceae > Lepagella. The sequence goes on from CAJMMT010000025.1 coordinate 1,199, forward strand.
GAAAATCGCAGGTTACGATAATCCGTTTGCTGTATCTGTAGCCGCTATCATTGGTGTACCACTTTATATCCGGGCTGAAACCGCAATTCCTATCGGCGTAGCATTGATGGGCAAAGGCATGAGTATCGGGGCTGTGATAGCACTTGTTATCGGTGGCGCAGGCATGGCAATTCCGGAAATGTCGATGCTTGCAAGTATCTTCAAAAAGAAACTTGTCGCCATGATTGTCGCTGTAATATTCCTGACGGCTGTAATCTCAGGGTATCTGTTTAATATTCTCCTGTAATCCTATATAATTAACTGAATATTTTCAGTAGTATTCATACGACTCCAAACTTCCTTATCGCCGTCCTTTGAACTTCGTTTTTTGGAATTTGTTCTTGTCGTTATCGTTCCAAGGCAAATCGGAAGAGGAACCGCCTGCGCCGGTGCCGACATGCGTTGCCGGAATTCCTCCGGCTGCGGTCTGAAGTACTATGGCGAGAAGGCTGTGTTGAGATTCATCAACTTGCTCCCACGGCTCAAACAGTTCGTTGACCAATTCATGAAGAGTGATCACGTTCATGAAGAGTGATCGCGCGGCTGTCGTACTTGTCAAGAAAATTCTGGGGAAGATTATAAGAGGTGTTCTTGAACTCGTTGCCATGAAACAGGGTCATGATTGACAGACTGAGGTATATATGGTTGGGAATCCAGCCGCTGACAAGCTCCGCACCTGATGACAGGCGGTATCGTTCGGGATATGCCAAGCGGTGCAGCTCCTTCGTCCGGTTATGTTCGGCATTATAACGGTTCTCCCATTCGGCAGCTCGTTTGGTCGCCGCATTTGAAGATACGGTCGCACTTGCCTACATAATCGGCAAGGAACCGTTAATAAAGAAATGTTTGTTGTCGGCTCTACTTATTGGAATGTAGCCTATGGGAAACTGCCGGGAGACGCATTAAAAGACAGTGAAGGTGTCGAAACAATGAAGAATCTTGGGAAAAACATCTCTTGGCTTTTGGAAATAATGGCCTAATGGCGTTCCGTGGATCAACTACAGCTCAATTTTCTTGATGATGCGTGCCGGATTCCCGGCAACGATTGTCATGGGCGGAACATCCTTTGTGACAACTGAATTGGCTCCGACTATGCAGCCGTAGCCGAGGGAGACGCCGGGAAGAACGGTGGCGTTGATGCCGAGCCATACTTTATCCTCAATCTTTATGGGCTTGCCATAGGTCGCGCTGCGGTTGTCAGGGTTGACATCGTGGTTGATGGTAATAAGGTTACATTTGGGTCCGATGAAAACATCGTCGCCGATTTCGATGCCTCCGCGACCGAAGAAGGTACAGCACTGCTGGATGAAGCACCGTTTGCCGATAGTCACGGGCTTGCCGTAGTCGATATAGAGAGGTGGAAGCACGGTGGTTGACTCGTCAAGAGGCTTGTCGAGTATACGCCTCATGAACTCGTGGACTTCCTCCGGTGTGCGGTAGCCGGTGTTCATCTCAGTGGCTGTCTTCATCGTGTCGAAGATATCGGTTATCAGCAGGTCATAGCCGGGATCATTAGGCGATACCATCTCGCCGCGCACATCCCTGTCAAAGATTTCATGCCTCATTGTCATATATGTTTTGTGTTTATAATCCGGTTGTCAATTTGCAGCGATTGACCTGTATTCCTTCGGGGTGCGTCCTGTGCGACGCTTGAAGAATCTACATATGCTATATACGTTCAATTTGACCAACTGCTTAAATGGAAATGGTATTTCGGATGCTTTACTGTAGGATAAACCCATACAGTCAGCATAGACCAAGCAAGCTTGGTTTCGCCCCCACATAATAGATTTCCGTCAAGTTTCATCAGCAGTTTAGCCCTACAAGCTACATCCTCAACTTACGGTAATTCCTCAAAAACACTCTCACATGTGCATTTATTCGTAGAGTATGTTTACTTTTAGCACTTTAATTTAAAAAACATACCTTTGCCATAATCATAAGGACCTTTTCAGTGTTTTACGCTCCTTTTTCCTGTGTTTCATATTCCTTGCGGTGATTCACGACTTTCTTCATGTTTGTCTGTGCCCATTCGGTGAGCTGCTGTATCAGAGGGAGAAGCGATTTACCTACATCCGTTAGTCTATATTCAACCTTCGGCGGCACGACCGCATATACTTTCCGGTCTATAAACCCGTCAGCCTCAAGCGTACGCAAGGTAGAGGAAAGCACTCTTGAAGACACATCAGGAATCAGACGACCAAGTTCATTGAATCTCACCACTCCCTGCTCACCTATTATAAGCACCGTCAGAAGTGCCCACTTGTTTCCAAAACGGGCAATCACATTTCTTACGGGACACATCTCTATTATGGACCCTATCTCTTCTTTCCTTCTCATATTTCGGTATAGTTACTTTTATTCGGTATAGTTACTTTTATTCGGTATAGTTATTTTATTTACAAAGTTAATAATTTATCATAATATACAATTAAGCTATATACTATCCGGTGGTCAATCTATTTTTATTTCGACAGTTGCAAATTTTTTCTCTCTGAGAATCAGCAAAACTGAGAAAAAGGTTACTATAGGCTAAAAATATAACTTCTTGACATACAAATATTATCATTGTAACTTTGCGATACGTAAACAAAACCACAAATATGAAACAGATTCAGACAATAGAAAATGGCGCTAATTTCAGCGCCGCAAACTTCGGCAAACTCTCCGACATCAAAGATTATCTTCTCGAACTCGGACCTGAGGTCAAGATACCGGGAAAAGTATTCGGTGGTCAGGCGTTAGGCGCCACCGGAGGGGAGTTCTCATTCCAAGTTTTCGCTCCCGGTCAGGAAACCGGCTTCCTCCATACTCACAAGCACCACGAGGAACTCTATTTCTTCCTCAGCGGCAAAGGTGAATTTCAGGTTGACGGGAATGTCTTTCCAGTGGAAGAAGGCAGCGTTGTCCGGGTAGCTCCCGACGGACGTCGCAGCGTGCGTAACAACGGCTCGGAACCTCTCGTCATGCTCTGCGTGCAGTATCGCGGCAACTCGTTCACAGCCGAAGACGCGACAGACGGCAATATCCTCACGGAGCCAGTGAAGTGGTAACCGACAAACCATAACGCACATCGGGAAATACAGCAACATTATAAGGAACGTGGTCATCCGATTTACGACGGATGACCACGTTCCTTATAATGTTGTGATTGCAAATGGAAAGGCAGTAAATTAAATAAAAAGGGACTATTCACATACCTAATGATACGGATAAATTTCCCCATGTAAAATTAATTATTGATTGTTATTTCGGCAATACTCAAAAAAGACGATTTACATAGGTATACACAAGCATTTTTACAAGAAACAGGCTATTCAGCAGTTAATATTATCATTTATCAAGGGTATTGACGGCCTTTGGCTCTGGCTGTAATTTTGCATCAGATTTAAAATGTGTTTAGAGTGTGCGATGAATCCGTCTATGAAAACTAAGAAACACAAGCCTGTAAGTTCCGTTATCCACAAATGGATCGGATTGCTGACGTCAATAATTATCTTGATATTCTGCATATCCGGTCTGATACTGAACCACAGGTCTTTGTTTTCATCGTTTTCAGCATCCCGAGGCATAATGCCGTCTGAATATCATATAGAAAACTTCAATAACGGCATAATCAAAGGGACCACACCTTTCAACAATGGCATAATCGCTTTCGGTAACTCAGGATTATGGCGTACTGATAAGGAATTCTCATCCTTTACCGACTTCAATTCCGGAATTCCGGAGGGACCAGACAACAGAAATGTACGGAATGTCGTCAAAACGAAAGATGGGACCCTGTGGTGTGTGACTCAATTCGGGCTATATCGACATAATGGATTGAAATGGGTAGACATACAGTTGCCTGACTGCAAAGAGAGAATCGCAGACATAACCCTGAATAAAGACTATACTTCAGTTGTGGTTCTTACCCGATCGGCGGTATATCCCCTATCTGACGGAGGTTTTTCAAGAATCGAACTTAAGAAACCGGAGGAATACTCGCATAAGGTGTCGATGTTCAAAACATTGTGGATGTTGCACAGCGGGGAATTGTTCGGGCTTACCGGACGGATAATAGTCGATCTCCTGGCTATTGTTCTGATATCCCTTTGCATAACCGGAATTATCCTGTTTATAATCCCATCTTTAATTAAAAGAGAGGCACCGGCAAAACGGTTATCCAAAGCGCGGCTGTTTAAATGGAATTTCAAATGGCATGACAAGATCGGGTACATTACCATAATCTTCACCATACTGATATGCTTTACGGGAATGTGTCTCCGACCTCCCCTGATGATTCCTTTTGTTATTGCTAAGACATCTCCGCTTCCCGGCAGTCAGCTTGATTCGGATAATGTATGGCATGATAAATTAAGGGGAATCCGATGGAATGAGACTGACGACAACTGGCTTATCTCCACTTCTGAAGGCTTTATCACTGCCGATGAGACATTCGGGAATGTTCCTTTGAAGATTGAATCCGGGATTATTCCACCGGTCAGTCCTATGGGAATAAATGTTTTCGAGCCATTAGACTCAGGAGAATGGCTTATCGGATCGTTCAGCGGAATGTACCTCTGGAATCCAAGACAAGGGACCGTAAAAGATTATTTCACACAAAAGAATCTTGAGACCGCCAAAGCCGGCCGTCCCACTTCCGACCATCTGGTTTCCGGCTATTCCAAGGACCTCGGCGCGAACAGCGGCATAGTATTCGATTATGCAAAAGGAAGCAGCGAGCCTCTTCCCACGCCCGACATCCTCAGACACCAGCCTATGTCGCTGTGGAATTTCGCCCTTGAACTTCACGTAGGCAGGTGCTACAATCCGATACTCGGTCCGCTCTCCTCTCTTTTCATATTTATGGCCGGAGCCATATTTATCACAGTTCTCGTTTCGGGACTTATCATTCACCGCAGACATAAAAATCATAAACAAGAAACAACAAACAACATGAAAAGATTTAAAACCATTTTTACAACCTTGGCGCTGTGCCTCGGACTCGTGGCAGGTATGGCTTCCTGTTCCGATAATGATGATGAACCTGAAAACGAGCAAGAGGTGCCTACGGTTCAGGCCGCCAACAGTGTGGCGGGAACTTACAACGGCAACATGACTTGCTCTGTAATGGGAAGCGAATCAGTTTTCGAGGATATGACCTTTACGGTAACGTCTACGGATGACGCGACTGTCAACGTCAAGATCTCTCCGTTCGGAAATCCTCCTATGAAAGTACCTGAAATAAGTGTTACCGGAGTCAAGGTCTCGGGTAAGGACGGCAAATATTCTTTGGCGGCCACAGAGTTCCAGGGGACAACCGACGGCAAGACTTATTCCGGCACAATGCAGGGTTCGTTTGAAGGCAACACCCTCACCATCAAATTCAATCTTCAGTATGGCGCGATGCCCATGCCTATGATTTGCACTTTCACCGCTCCAAAAAAGTAAACGCTACATGAAAAGAAGTCTGAGATGTTACCCAGTTATAATCTTCGGACTTCTGTCTCCGCTCACAGTCCTTGCCGATACATTTATCGGCAAGGTACTTGATGAGACAGGGAGTCCGCTTATGGGGGCGGTTGTCCGTATAAACGGCGGTAAGAAATCATTCGTGTCTGATGAAGATGGGGCTTTCGCCTTCGACCTGCCGGATAAATCTTCCGTAGGTATCACTGTCAATTATGTAGGGTTCACCCCAAGCTCGGCTATAATCAGGTCTACAGGCTCGTCTAAGGAAAACATTCTTAGAATGAAACCTGACCAGACATCGCTTAGCGAGGTCGTGGTTACCGCGACACGGACTCCCAAATCACTTAAAGACGTACCCGTGGTGACCAGGTTGATTTCTTCTGACGAAATCACAAAAACCGACGCTACGAATATACAGGACCTGCTGACTGAAGAATTGCCCGGATTGGAATTCGGATATGCGATGAGCCAGGAAACGTCATTGAACATGAGCGGTTTCGGTGGAAACGCGATTTTGTTTCTTGTAGACGGCGAGCGACTTGCCGGTGAGACCATGGACAATGTCGATTACAACAGGCTCAATCTTGAGAATGTAGGTCAGGTAGAAATCGTCAAGGGCGCCTCTTCCGCCTTATATGGAGCCAATGCCGTAGGGGGAGTCGTCAATCTGATTACCAAGGAAAACAACGATCCTTGGCATGTAAATGTCAATTCCCGATACAGAAGCATGGGAAACGAGTGGCGCGGAGGAGGTGAGATAAGCTTCAACGCGTATAGATGGAACTCGAATACCTCTGTTCAGTATACTACTTCTGAAACGGTAAAACTGACCGACATTTTCGACACTGAATCAAAGATTCATAACATTTACGGAGGCAATACTTTAAATATAAAGGAGCGTCTGATATTCAACGCCAGCGACAAACTGCGGTTCATAGCGCGCGGAGGATATTTTTCCCGAGTGAGCAACCGTTCCAATTACGATGACCATTATCATGATTACAGTGCCGGTCTGCGTAGCGTATGGAATATCGACAGCAGTCAGAATCTTGAGCTTTCCTACAGTTACGACCAGTACGACAAGGCCCGTTATGTAGGTGGAGAGAGAACCCATAACCATGATTATAGCAACCGTCAGCATATAGTTCACGGACTGTATAACAAATTCTGGGGTGCCAATGGATTGACTGTCGGCGCCGACTACATGCACGACTATCTTACCACATACCAGTTCGTCGACAATGAAAGTCATTCTCAGTCTTCCATCGACGCATTCGTGCAATTCGACTACAACCCTTTGTCATGGCTTAACATTTTAGCTTCCGTACGGGACGACTATTTTTCGGAATCCGACAATAATGCCCTCACTTCCCGGCTCGCCGCGATGTTCAAACTCAAGTTTCTATCTATCCGCGCCTCCTATTCCGGAGGGTTCAGGGCCCCCACGCTGAAAGAGATGTACATGTGTTTCGATATGGCGAGAATCCAGATGATCTACGGTAATCCCGACCTTAAGCCGGAACGTAGCCATAATTTCAATGTCGCTCTCGAGAGGAACGGCAATGTGAGGGGATCGTTTCTGGCCGGCTCATACAGCGCGACCGTATCGGGATATTACAACTATTACAACAGCAGGATAACAACTACCGATTTCCCGGGGAATGCGGAACTCGAGGAAGGTGCCATCTATACTAATGAAGATGGCGTAAGAGTGATGGGTATGGATGTAAATGCCCGCTACAGAACAAATTTCGGACTGGGAGCATCTGTAAGCTACAATTATATGCATACATCGGGCCACACGGTCGATTCCCAATTCACCCAACCAAGGCCTCATTCCGCGACCTGGAGAATCGACTATGACAGACAAATCTGCAGCAATTATAAAATTTACGCAGGAATTTCCGGACGCTATCTTTCGAAACCCGTCAGCAAATATGAGACCGACGGAGCATATTCGCTATGGAAATTCACCTTACAGCAGAGGGTGTGGAAAGGAATAAATATAAATTTCATAATAGAGAATCTCTTTAACTATAAGCCAAAAGTCTATTATTGGAATTCAGCCCCGACTATAGGCCGCACATGGTCGGTCGGTCTTTCGCTGAATATCGATGACTTTTTTAAGTAGTTGATAAAAAATGAAAAAACGGAAGTTCATTTTATTTGCCATTGTCTGCGCCGTAGTAATCGGCGCAGGCATTATTCTATGGAACAGGTTCGCCTCTCCGACAAATATCGCATTTGTGAACTATCAGGCTATTACCTTAGGTCAGATTTCCAAATCCAATGATAATTCGTTTGTCAAAATCCACGAACTTGGAATAGAGGAGATGGATAAGGCAGACAAATACGATATAGTATTTGTCAACGGGATGGGCCTGCGCATTACCGACGAACAACGGCAACAGCTTGTTTCAGCCGCCGAAAATGGCACCCCGGTACTTACCACGGCGGCTACCAATCCTCAGAATCAGATTGTTTCGGTAGATTCTATCGACAATGAATTCCTCAGGCAATATCTTGCGGGTGGCAGATCCAATTATAGGAATATGCTGGAGTATGTCAGGAAATTCATCGACGGTAAAAAGCTCTTTGTTAACCTTCCCGGAGACCCCGTAACACCATCCTCATCCCTTCTGTATTATCCTTCCGAATCGGATAATCTTAATTTCCCGTCGGTAGGGGAATATGAGAACTGGCTGAAAAAGAATAACAAATGGAGCGATTCCGCCCCAAAGATCATACTCACAGGTCAGATGGGCGTACCCGACAGCCTTGTGATGAAACTGGAAAAGAGCGGAAATATAGTCTACCCCGTGAATGTGATACAGACATTCATTTCAAAGGGGCACGCCGACTCGATATCATGCGATGCCGTGATCAATATGGCCCACGGAAGAATAGGCGACGAGGCGGTGCGTTGGCTTGAAGCCAAAAACGTACCTCTGTTCTCACCGGTCAACGCCAATCGCGACTATGATGAATGGATGGAAGATAAGATGGGCATGAGCGGAGGATTCATGTCGCAGAGCATAGTAACTCCTGAGATCGACGGTGCCATCCGTCCCTTTACATTATTCGCCCACTTCAAGGGAGACGACGGCTTGCCTTATGTCGAGGCCATTCCCGGCAGGGTCGATGAGTTTGTAGCCACCGTCAACAATTATATAAGTCTGAGAGGGAAAGCCAACAAGGATAAGAAACTGGCCATTTTCTATTTCAAAGGTCCGGGGCAGAGCGCTTTGGTAGCCGAAGGAATGGAGGTGGCACCCTCATTGTATAATCTTTTATCAAGTCTGAAAAAAGAGGGTTATACAATCGACAATCTGCCTGCCAACGCTGTGGAATTCGAGAAACTCATCTCTGAGAACGGTAAGATTTTCAATGATTACGCCATAGGTGCCCAGGCCGATTTCGTCGCTCGCCACAAACCTCAGCTTATTTCGCGGAAAGAATACGACAGATGGTGTGCCGAATCCTTCTCGCCCGAAATGAGAAAGGAAATAGATGCATTAGACGGGGAATTTCCCGGACATGGGTTAAAAGATAAATCGGGGAACGCAGCTTTGGCCAGTCTGAGATTCGGCAATGTGGTCTTGATACCTCAGCCGGCCGCCGGTCTCGGAGACGATGATTTCAAAATCGTGCACGGTACTAATGCCGCACCTCCACATAATTATGTAGCGGCCTACCTATGGGTCCGACATGGATTCGGGGCTGACGCGCTAATGCATTTCGGCGCACACGGTTCGCTGGAGTTCACACCCCGCAAGCAGGCCGCTTTGGGCAGCACTGACTGGCCTGATCGCCTTGTGGGAACCATGCCGCACGTATATGTCTACTCCACGTCGAATGTAGGAGAAGCCATGATGGCTAAAAGAAGGAGCTATGCCGGAATTGTGAATTATCTTACTCCTCCATTCATGGAAAGCAATGTAAGGGGTATTTACAAGAACCTTTCAGACGCTATAAACGAGTACAACCGTGCCAAAACGGAGAAAGACTCCAAACGCGTATCACGACTCGTGAAAAAATATACCCTTGAACTCGGGATTCACCGGGAATTGCGTATCGACAGCACTCAGGAATTCACGCCGGAAGTAATTTCAAGAATTGAGAATTTCGCAGAAGAGCTTGCCAACGAAAAGATTACAGGAGCCCTGTATGTCATGGGCGTGCCATACTCGGATTCCCATATCAATTCCACTGTCGAGGCCATGTCGGTCGAGCCTCTTGCCTTCAGCCTGCAGAAACTCAAAGGGGGTAATCTCAGAGACTGGAGGGAACGTGCCAAACAGATTGTAAGGAAGGGTGTCGCCGCGAACGATGCGGATATATGCCGCATTGCCGGCATTACAAAGTCCGAACTTGACAGCGCGCGTAAAATCAATCGGGCAATCGAAGGATCGAAAGACATGCTGTCGCGTATGATGGTAATGGGCTCCATGATGCCGTCGGGAGAAAGAAAGACTTCCAAAATTTCCGAGCGTCTTGAAACCAAGAAGAAACATGGCATGATTCCGGGCATGTCGCCGGAAAAAGCCGTGGAGATGGCCCGCAAAATGGGTGCCGATGAAGATGCCATTAAGAAGATGGAAGCCGCGATGAAGCGGAAAAACGTCACTCCTCACGGAGGAAAACCTTCCGGACACGGTCATCCCGCTATGAAGAAACCGGAGTATTCGAAAAAGGAACTGGAATTCGCCACGGCTGTCGGAGAGGTCGAACGCGCTATCACCAATATAGATGCTTACCGCCGATCTCTCAGAATGAGTCCGTCCAATGAAATAAAGAGTATTCTTAATGCCCTCGCCGGCGGATACATTCCTCCGACATCGGGAGGAGACCCTGTGCTCAATCCCGGAATCCTTCCTACCGGACGCAACATGTTTGCAGTCAATGCCGAAGAAACTCCCTCACTCATGGCATGGGAGAAAGGCAAGGATTTGGCCGATGAAACAATCAGAATGTATCGCAATGCCCATGGCGATTCGATTCCGAGAAAAGTAAGTTATACCCTCTGGAGCAGTGAATTTATCGAAACCGAGGGTGCGACAATAGCCCAGATACTATATATGCTTGGAGTGGAACCTGTAAGGGATTCCTTTGGCAGGGTTACCGACTTACGTCTGATTCCATCCGAAGAACTCGGACGTCCCCGTGTCGATGTAGTGGTCCAGACTTCCGGACAATTGCGCGATCTTGCCGCATCCCGACTTTTCCTGATCGGCAGAGCGGTGAAGATGGCTGCCGAAGCGCGCGATGACCGGTATCCGAACTATGTGGCCGAAGGTGTGAAAGAATCTGAAGAACATCTGGTAAACAAGGGTGTGTCGCCGAAAGAGGCCCGCGAACTGGCTACATCGAGAGTATTCGGCGGCGTTAACGGCAACTACGGCACCGGCATTCAGAGTATGGTCGAAGCGGGCGACCGTTGGGAAGATGAAAGCGAGCTCGCGGCCACATATCTCAACAATATGGGAGCGATTTACGACAGCGAACAGCAATGGGAACAGGTGCGTCAATATGCCTTCGAGGCAGCTCTCACCCGTACCGATGTTGTCGTGCAGCCCCGGCAGAGCAATACCTGGGGAGCATTGAGCCTCGACCATGTATATGAATTCATGGGTGGCATGAATCTCGCTGTCAGGAATGTAACCGGCAAGGATCCCGAAGCATACCTGAGCGACTACCGCAACCGCAATAACGTCAGGATGCAGGAAGTCAAGGAGGCCATCGGAGTGGAAAGCAGGACAACCATACTCAATCCCTCCTATATTAAAGAGAAAATGAAAGGAGGTGCGGGCGATGCCGCCAACATAGCGGAGGTAATCACCAACACATATGGGTGGAATGTAATGAAACCCCAGGCGATCGACAAGGAACTCTGGGACGGAATCTATGACACGTATATCGCCGACAAACATAATCTCGGGACCAAAGAGTATTTCAAGGACAAGAATCCCGCCGCTCTTCAGGAAATGACGGCCGTTATGCTCGAGACAGTACGCAAGGGCCTTTGGAACGCGACTCCGGAACAGGTATCCGCCATGGCGAATCTGCATGCGGAAGTCATAAAGGAGTATGGAGCCGCCTGCACAGGTTTTGTATGCGACAATCCCAAGCTCAGAGACTTCATATCCGACAAAGCGAATCCCGCTGTCGCCTCGGAATACAATAAGGCTGTCGCAAAGGCCAGAGCCGAGGAAATCTCCGATAATGACGGCACCGTCATGAAAAAAGAGAGTCTCGACCAGACTGCTACGACAACCAACCATATCAATGGAATTGTAGTGGCCGTCGTGGTCGTGATAGCCGTAATCGGATTGTTGTTCCTTATTCGCAGACGTCGTAACAATTCAGGTGAATAATGGAAATAGTAGTGTTGATAATAATGCTGATGGTCGGTTTCAGTTTCATACTGAAACTGACCTTTCACGGCAGATGGGGAATAATCGCGACAGTCTTGATTTCAGCGCTGTTTATCATACTTGCCTACGATGGTGCGTCGTCTCAGTCCAAAACCCAGATTCAGGAGTGGCTATCGCAACCTGAACTCATGCTTGACACATCCGTAGTGCTTACAGTAGACGTGGCGTTTCAGATCTGTTTTTGTATTCTGGCAGCCAAATCGTTTGTCGAATCGCTTTCGAAAACCGAACGGATCATATACAATATCACCCTATGGATTCCGGGCTTGTTGATATTCCCTACTCTGTTCGCGCTTCTTACCGAGTTGATTTTCACTTTTACCGGGGTTGATTTCGCGACTACCGCGTGGGTAACGGCAATTGCCTTGGTCATTTGCGTGCCTCTTCTTGCCACAGCTATCAGATTCCTGATTCCGGAACGGGATATCAGGCTTGAAATGATATTTATGGTGAACCTTATTATCGCGGCGCTCGGCATCGTGGCCACCGTCAACGGACGTACGGCTGCCGCCGGAACCTCCGAAGTAGAGTGGAATGCACTTGTCGGGGTATCCCTGATTCTTCTTGCCGGATTTCTCTCCGGACTCATTATTAACCGATATTTCATAAGTAAGTAGCTACGAAGAATAAATGTTAGTATGTTTTTTTAAGAATCTCACATATGTGCATTTATTCTTCGTAGCTACTTAAAAAATTTCTAAACTGCAATGAATATAATTTCCAACATCCTTTATTGGATTTCAACCGGTCTGCTCGTACCGGTTATCGTATTACTCATTTTCTTCTTTGTCCGGGCCCTTATCCTTATCGGGACGTTTTTCGGGCAGTATATGAACGAGAAGAAATCAGTCATGCCTCTCTATTCTAAGATACAACAGCTTGCTCCCGCTCATCTGAAAGAGTTCGAGACCGCCCTCCCTGCCAAAAGCGCCACTGTATTCGGTACATATGTAAAGAAAATTATCGAGGAAGGGGGAAATGACTCAAAAGTGGAATTGCTGTTGGCTGAATATGAAATGGACGCTGAGAAGAATATCGCTACCTCCAAGGTTCTCACCAAAATGGGTCCGATACTCGGCCTTATGGGCACTCTCATCCCGATGGGACCTGCTCTTGTCGGACTGGCCTCCGGCGACATAGCTTCCATGGCATACAACATGCAGGTGGCTTTCGCCACTACCGTGGTCGGTCTTGTGGTGAGCGCGATCGGATTTCTGACCCAGCAGGTCAAGGAGCGGTGGAGCCTCAGGAACCTCACGATTCTCGAATATCTCGCAGACATTGTAAAACAATCAAATAAAGACAACGTATGAGAAGACATCGTTCAATACTGCGCGGAAGAGAAGACTCCGATCCGATGAGTGTGGTCAGTAACCTCTTCGATGTCGCCATGGTGTTCGCCGTGGCATTGATGGTGGCCCTTGTCAGTCGTTACAATATGACCGAGATGTTTTCTCAGGAAGACTTCACTATGGTCAAGAATCCTGGCAAGGAGAATATGGAAATCATTACAAAAGAAGGAGAGAAAATCAACAGATATACCCCTTCGGAAGATAATGATAAATCCTCCAATAAAGGCAAGAGAGTCGGAGTAGCCTACGAATTGGAAGATGGAAATATAATATACGTTCCGGAATAAAGATAAGCTATTCCCCGAGGTTTGGCTCTCGGACCAAACCTCGGGGTCAGAAGGGGAATATCAGAAGGGGAATATAAGCGGGATTACAAGAATCATCAGTATGCCGAGAAGCAGCTGAAGCGGCGCGCCCACTTTCACATAGTCCATGAACGTGTATTGTCCGGCCGGCATTACAAGCGCGTTAGGTGGCGTAGAGAATGGAGACATGAAACACAGGGAAGCGCCAAACATTACCGCAAACAACATGGGCAACGGACTTACGCCATAGGCGACGGCGCTCTGAACAGCTATCGGGGCCATAAGCACGGCTGTAGCTGTGTTGGATATGAAGAGAGTCAGCAACGATGTGGTGAAATATACGCCAGCCATCAGCCAATGGGGACCGATACCCCCGAGAACCTCTACAAGCGAACCGCTCACAATCTCGCTGACCCCGGTTTTTTCAAGCGCGAAACTCATGGGCATCATCGCCGCTATCAGTATTATGCTTTCCCAGTTTATGGTATCGTAGGCATCGGAAACCGAACGGAAACATCCCGACAGAATCATGACTACAGCAGCCGCCAGAACAACGAACACCGCCGGAATCGGGCTGAACACCAAAGCCGCTATCATGGCCAGCATGATTGCCGCGGCCACCGGAGCCTTGTAATCTATGGTTACCTTCGACGCCTGACTCTCGGGCTCTCCGAGCACCACCCAATCGCGTATGTCTTCGCTTATGCGCCCTATGGCCTCCCAGGTGCCCTGAACAAGAAGCACATCTCCTTTAGCCACTTTCTGAGAAGCCAGATTGTCTATTATGTACTCGCCTCCGCGCCTGATACAAAGTATGTTCACATTATAACGATTACGGAAGTCAAGTTGAGCTATGGTCTCCTTCAGTATGCCGGAATTGGGCACTATGACTATTTCGGCAAGACCTATATCATAGAAATCAAGATTACGCCTCACCTCGCCATCATCTTCCGCGATGCTGAGACCGTAATCGGCCACAAATCTCTCTACACTGGCTTTTGGACCACGTATAAACAGTATATTCCCGGCATCTATCACAGAGTCGGCAGTCGGTGCTTCCTGAGTTACATTCTTAAGCAACCCTCGGCCCTCCACCATACGGAGTTCCATAACGTCAAGTCCGTAATTGGTCCTGAGCGACAGAGCGCCGAGTGTTACTCCGGAAATAGGCGACGATGCGGGTACATCCACACGCCACAGATCGTGATTCAGGTTGTATTCCTCGACAATATCCGTAAGCGACCTTGATCCTTTTGATGTAGTTCTCTCCTTACTGCCTTTTTTGGTAAGCAATTTACTGAGAGGAATAAGCAGAAGCGTCCCGGCCACGAGACATATAAGGCCCGTCGGCAGGAACGTGAACATTGTAAGAGGCTCTCCGCTGTATTCCTCCCATACCTCGGCTATCACCAGGTTGGGGGGAGTACCTATGAGTGTAAGCATTCCGCCTATGCTCGAAGCGAAAGCCAACGGCATTAGAAAACGTGACGAATCGGCACCGGCCGAGGCCGCCATAGATACTACTATAGGAAGCATAAGCGCCACTGTGCCTGTATTGCTTACGAACCCTCCTATCAGTCCGGTGGCCAGAACGACAACAAGAAACAGGCGCGTGGGACTGCCGTTACCTATTCCCGACAGGCGCGCCGAGCATCTTTGCCAATCCGGTATTGAATATCGCGCCTCCAACTACAAACAATCCTACCATCATTATCACTATCGGGTTCGAAAACCCCGACAGCGCTTCCTGTGTTGTCAGTATGCCTGACAGGGTAAGAATCAGCAGGGCGATCATGGCTACTATGTCCGCACGGATTCGTCCCCAGACGAATCCGGCGGCAGCAAGCAGAAGTGTGATTATGGTAATATACATGGGTCAGGGCTATTTACCGCAAAGATAACCAATAAATGCGTAAATCACCATCAAATCACAGAAAACGGAAACACTCGGCATTTGGAGGCACCGAAATCAACATTCCATGTCCGAATCAGGCTGCTCGCGCAACAACCTGTAATCGGCCATAAACTTCATCAGGGCTCTGGAACCGAGAGCAAGTCCGAATATAACTCCGGCTATCGCGCCGTAAACCATGTAAATGTCATCGCTTATACTGTATATGAAAGCCGTTATCAATACCACAGCGGCAGGTACCAGCACCATGATGAACTGCAGATGCTTACGGCGGCAATATCTTGCCCTGCACGCCACCATGTTCACACCCATGCCTTCGATATCTATCTCTTTTACCTTGACATACAGCCAATAATCCATTCCCGACGCAAGAAGTATATAGGCCGACATGGCAAGACATATCCAGGGACCCCATGGGCCCGGTATTATATTCCCCGCGCAATAGAGCACCATGGTTCCGGCGAAAAGAAGAGCTAACAACGAGAAGCGTTTGTATCGCAACGCAAGTGAGTCGAGGGCGGTACGTTTGCGTTCCGTAACGGAACTCTTACCCATTGTCGCCATGCGCTCTTCTATCGATGAGAGACGGCAGTCTGTCTGTTCCCAGATTTTTTTCATTTCTTCTAATTCCATAATATCTGATTCTATAATATATAATTGCTATTCCTTCATCATCTCCCTCAGTTTCTCCTTTGCCCTACGCAGACGGGTTGCGACGGTATTGCGGTTCATCCCTGTAACAGCGGCTATCTCGTCGTAACCTCTACCGTCGAGCTGCATCATGACCACGCTTCGATCTACCGGGTCAAGCATCGATATACAACGGTGCATGACCGCGATTCTCTCGTCAAGATCATCTTGTTCATCCTCCCTGTCATAACTGTCATATACCTTGTCATTAAGGCTCGGCATCGAGACCTTGGAATTATACTTTACAGTAGAGACACAAGTATTGAAGCATATCCTGTATATCCATGTCGCCTCCTTGCTGTCGCCTCGGAAACCCGACAATCCTCTCCAGATGTTAAGCAACGTGTCTTGTCTTAGATCGTCGAAAGCGTTGTTGCTGTCGGCGAAATAAAAACATATCTTCGTTATAAGGGCATCATGATGTCTTATAAGGTTCATGAAGCAGGCCTTCCGCCCGGAATCGCAATTCTCGTCATCTCCGGCCCCGGACAACACCCTCGAAGCCAACACCAAAAGAGAGTCGAATAAACCATGAATCATATACGGTCGGCTTCCGTTGTGCCCTGCGGGAAAATATATCGCTCGTTCATTCATACATTCCATTAGACAACACTTGCGTGTAATAGTTTCGCAAATGACGAAAATAATATAATTTTGTAGCCGACTTCATATATACTATGACCGATAAAATTGTTATACATTACAGTCGCTTCGACCTTCCTTTAGGCAACATGACGCTTGCCGAACTGGATGGAGCTCTCTGTATGAGCGACTGGACCTCCTCGTCCCGTCATCAGCGGAATGTCGGGAAAATGTCATGCAGACTTGGAGCTATTCTCATAGAGAAGAAAACTCAGTTCTTATGCAAGGTCGCCTCTGAACTGCAGGCATACCTGGAAGGGAAATCCGGCGAACTGCCCGGGGTCGTCCTCAATCCGGCGGGCACTCCGTTTCAGATGAAAGTATGGGATGAGCTGCTTGCCATACCGCACGGCCTCACGGTCTCTTACTCCGAAGTGGCGCGTCGTGTGGGGTGCCGGTCAGGTGTCAGGGCTGTGGCTTCCGCCATAGCCGCCAATCCGCTGTCAATTTTCATACCCTGCCACAGGGTGGTTCCATCTTCGGGAGGCATCGGCAACTATGCCGGAGGTTCCGAGGCTAAAGCCACTCTGCTCGCTCTCGAGAAACAAGTTTAACAAATATTCTGATTGCATGGATAAAACTAATCATCATGTGGGTCTTACGGATGATCAAGTCTCAGAAAGCCGCCGTCAGTATGGATGCAACATCCTCACACCACCGGAAAAAGAGTCGCTATGGCTAAGATTCCTGGATAAATTCCGCGATCCCCTGATTATAATACTTATGGTAGCCGGTGTTCTGTCGGTCGGAATATCATGTTATGAATACTGGGGTCTGGAGCAGGGAGCGGGTGTTTTCTTCGAACCCGTAGGGATATTCATGGCTATAATACTTGCCACCGGACTCGCTTTCTATTTCGAGAACAAGGCCGACCGGGAGTTTCAGCTCCTCAATCAGGTTAACGATGAGGAACCGGTGCAGGTTATCAGAAACGGCAACCCGATTAGTATTCCCCGAAAAGATGTGGTTGTCGGCGATGTAGTAATACTGAATACCGGCGAAGAGGTGCCTGCCGACGGGAAACTGCTTGAGGCTGTACAGCTAAATATCGACGAGTCCACACTCACAGGTGAGCCCATAGCCCACAAGACCACGGATTCGGCAAATTTCGATAATGAAGCCACTTTTCCCTCTGACCATGCATTGCGCGGCACGAAAATCATGGAAGGACATGGAGTGATGGAAGTTACAGCCGTAGGCGACAAAACCGAAAACGGGAAAGTGTTCACGGCATCGCAGATAGATGACAGCGTAAAGACACCGCTCAGCGAGCAACTCGACGGCCTGGGTGCTCTGATAACAAAAATCGCCTACGGTTTCGCCGTTGCTATAATTCTGGGAAGGATAACGATGTTCTTGCTGTCGCAGCCTTTCGAATGGATTCCTTTCCTCACCTACTTCCTGCAGACCCTTATGATAGCGGTTACACTAATCGTGGTATCTGTTCCCGAAGGGCTACCCATGGCTGTTACTCTTTCGCTCGCCTATTCCATGCGCCGTATGTTGCGCACCAACAATCTTGTGCGTAAGCTACATGCATGTGAGACAATGGGTGCCACGACCGTGATATGCACAGACAAGACCGGAACCCTCACCCAAAACCGCATGCAGGTGTACCATGCCGATTTCTTCGGGCCCTCCGACCGATTGGTGCATTTTCACCGCGACATGGCTGTAAACTCAACTGCCCGTCTCGACCTGTCCACCTCTTCGCCGACAGTTCTCGGGAATCCGACCGAAGGCGCTCTTCTGCTTTGGCTTCAGGCCAACGGAATCGACTACCGCGCACTGCGTCAGGAGATAACGGTTGTAAGCGAACTTCCGTTCTCCACCGAGCGTAAATACATGGCGACTGTTGTCCGCACTCCGGATGGGCGCGAATATCTTTATGTAAAAGGAGCCCCCGAGATTATATTCGCCATGTGTGGCGATACCTCGGGAGTTACGCGTCGCGAGATTGACGCTACCCTGCTCGAATATCAGAATCAGGCCATGCGCACTCTCGGCTTCGCATTTAAGGAACTGAAAACCGGCGAAGAGCCGATTGCCGACGGAAAGATTGCCGACAACAATCTTATATTCCTCGGGATAGTTGCCATATCCGATCCGGTACGAATCGATGTGCCCGATGCCGTAACCGAGGTACTGAATGCCGGAATCAAAATCAAAATCGTAACCGGCGATACTCCCGGCACAGCCAAGGAAATAGGACGCCAGATCGGTCTTTGGAACGATGCGGTCGATACTGATCGCAACATAACCACAGGCGCGGATATTGCCGCGATGACCGACGACGAGCTGAAAAAGCGCGCCGGAGATCTCAAGATAATAGCCCGTGCCAGACCGATGGATAAAAAAAGGTTGGTTGAAGCCCTGCAGACGAACAATGAGGTGGTGGCCGTTACCGGCGACGGCACCAACGACGCTCCGGCCCTGAAAACTGCCCATGTGGGACTCTCGATGGGCGACGGCACCTCGGTAGCCAAAGAGGCCTCCGACATCACTATAATCGACAATTCCTTCACATCCATAGGCCGAGCCGTGATGTGGGGACGCTCGTTATACCGCAACATCCAGCGTTTCATCCTTTTCCAGATGACGGTAAATGTCGTGGCCTCGTTGATAGTGCTTTTCGGAGCCTTCATGGGCCTCCAGTCGCCGCTTACCGTAACCCAGATGCTGTGGGTGAACCTGATAATGGATACTTTCGCGGCTATGGCTTTAGCCTCCCTGCCCCCGTCGGAAAGCGTCATGAAAGAGTCTCCGCGTCCACGCAGCGCTTTCATCATAACCAGACGCATGTGGAACTTCATAATAGGTGTCGGCGGCGTTTTCTTCCTGCTGCTTCTCGCTCTGCTATATTACTTGGAACACACCCGAATCACATCGCTGTTGCAGATAGGCAACGTTCCCCTCGGAGCCAACACGGGACTATCACCTTACGAACTGTCGCTGTTCTTCACGACATTCGTTTTTCTACAGTTCTGGAACATGTTCAATGCCCGGGCCTTTGAAACCGGACGCTCGGCATTTCACTTCAAGAATTGCGGCTGGTTTGTTTCCATATCGCTCGCCATTCTGTTTGGACAGATTCTCATCGTTACCGTCGGCGGCCAGTTCTTCAACGTAGTGCCCCTGCGGCTTATCGACTGGATTATTATAATAGGCGGCACATCGGTAGTTCTGTGGCTGGGAGAGCTGTTGCGCCTTATGTTCCGTCGGCATTAATCGCAGACCCCAAATGCTTTATAAACATAGTATGCTCCGCGAGCCTGGATGAAAGGTCGCGGAGCATATTCTGTCAATACGGCTGCCTTGGCAACCGGAGGTATCACATTCAACGCACGGTTTTCACAGTCTTGCTTGCACCGTCGGCGAAGTTCTGCACCTGGATGTAAAGACCCTTGGCCGGACGTTCTATCTCTACGCCCTGCAGATTATAGTAGCGTACGCTTTCTACTTTTCCTTCAGCTTTTACGTCATCCACACCTACTATCAGCAACGGCAAATCATAATCAAGTGTTATTTTAGCACTCTCGCCGGTAAGACGATCCGTGTTTCTGTTGAGAGCCTTTATTATCCATTTACCGAATTCCACTTCCCGCACGTTCGTAATCGGAAGCGAACTGAACGAAACAGGTTCGGAAACGCTGTCTACTTCATCCCATGTCAGGCCGGGAAGCGGATAAATGCCGAAATGACGTCTTCCGTCATTGTAGATTATCTGGTCAGCATCGGTTACGTAAGTCGTAACGCCTTCGTTGACCACAGGATGGAATTTCACGCACGAAGCCATGTCGTCCCAGTTATATACCGTGAAGCAGTCGTTGGTAGCTTCGGTATATATGCCATATTCCATCGTCTCACCGGGCAGAAGGTTCTCCCACTCCTCATCCCAATCGAGAAGCGTTACCGAAATATTGGCATTGGGGATACGTATAACCGTGTTCTGAGCCTCCTCATATACCTTGGTCATGGACTGGAAGTCCTGAGATACCTTGACTATGTTCCAGTTGTCGAGAGTAACAAGTTCGTCGGTTATAGTACCCTTTACTTTCGAGGCGTTGAAGGCGGGATCCGTGGGAGAGGCGAGGTCTGCCACGCTGTTGTCCACGACCATCAGATAATAAGTCTCGTAGGTATCATAGTCCATATCGCTGCTGAATGTATAAGGCGCGGCTGAAATCGTTCCATCTTCCCAATTGGTGTTGAGTCGCAAAGGAAGTGCTTCTCCGTTGAAATTCAGAATATTCACCGCATCGGGATTACTTGCATCCGAATATTCAAGACTTACCGCCGCACTCTTGCTGAAGGCTTTATCTTCACCTTGGGTGTTAATCTGGATGCGGAACTTTTCAAGTTGGTCTACGGTAAGGGGTGCCATAGACATGGCCCCGGTAGCGGCGCACAAAGCTGCCGTAAAGAGTAATGATTTTATCATATGATTTAGGTTATGGTCTGCCGCAGGGGGTGAATCTTGCGGCAGAGGTTATATTGGTTTATTTCTATTTATTTGCCAGACGTTTGATTATTTTCACCGAGCCGTCGCCCATTACCTTACGTTCTATGAAGATACCGTTGTCAGGCATTATGGTTCCCATACATGTACCGTCTGTAAGATAATATGTTACGGTTTTGACTTCAACATCACCGATTCCGGTTTCCGCTACGTTGTCGCCGCAGGCGGCTGTTACGTTCCATCCCTTTTCTCGGGCGGTCTCGACATCCGCGTCAGCAGTTCCCGGCATGTAACTTATATCGAGCATGGATATCCACTCGCTTCCGGGCAGGGGAACCTGGCCTACGATAGAGGGCAGAGCGTCGATAATCTCATTGATAGCCTCCGCATCCATGTTATTGTTGTTTATCTGAAGCCCGCAGAGTTCCGGATTAGCCGATACATCAAGGCTTTCAAGCTTATTGTATTCTGCCGCCAGACGACGGAGAGCCCTGTTTTCAGTTATATCGAGCTCGGCAAGATTGTTGTTGCCGCATTCCAGCAAGCTCAGCGACTTGTTTGCCGTAACATCAAGCTCCGACAGATTGTTGCCGTCTACCCGTAGCCAGTAAAGCATCGGAAGGCCGGTAACGTCTATTTCGGTAAGCAGGTTGTTGCCGAGTGTTACCTGAGAGCAATAGGCGGCCGACGAGAGGTCTATCTCGGCTATACGGTTGTCGTTGGCATGCAGCAGACGCAGGTTGCTTAATCGCGATATGTCGAGCACCGGTATTTCGTTCGATGTTACATTTATCCAGCTGAGAGCGGGACAAGGTGTTATGTCGAGGCTCTGCAACCTGTTGTGTTGCAGATAAAGCCCGGTAAGGCCCGTGGCTCCGGTGAGATCTATCGAGACAAGCTCGTTGTAGCTTACATTCAGCGTTTCCATTACCTGACAATCAGCGATTCCCGTCACTGAAGTTATCTTGTTGCCGGTGGCATACAGGTCTTCGAGCGTGCCGCAGCCCGCGAGAGAAAGAGATGTGAGTTCGTTGTCGCAGACATTGAGCGAACGAAGATGCGACATGTTCTCCACATCTATCACTGAAATTGAATTTCCCTCTACCGAAATATCCACAACCGGAGCTTCTTTGGGAAGTATCAGACCGGAAATGGAATTACCGTCGAAGTTCACTGACGAAAGACCGGAAAGATGACTCAGGTCAACTGCTCCCTGCAGATTGTTGCCTGGCATATTGATTACTCTCAGGGCCGGATTCCCGGTTACATCCAACTTCGAGATATTGTTGTTATCGGCATAGATACCCGTAAGTTTGGGATTGGCCGCTATGTCGAGTGCCGTAAGAGAATTGTCGTACAGCTGCATCAGAGTCAGCTCCGGTGCGTTCGCCACGTCCAGTGCATACAGACCCTGATTGTCGATATTCAGACGCTGCAGACCGGTACTGTACAGTTCCACCGTGTAATGACCGTCAAGAGGTATTTCCACAACCTTGTCGGAATTGTTTACCTGAAGATCATACTCTTTGTCGGCGACTTTTATGACAATCGAGCCGGAAGAGACGCGGAAACCTATGTCTACGGTCTCTTTCGAACCGTCGAAAGTAAGCACGGCGTTAGGATACACCTCAGAAGATGTATATTCACATGCGCCGCAGTCTATAGATGAGCCCGACATACGCGGATTGCCGTAAATATCGGTGGTTTCCGCAAACCCGGGAGTTGCTGTGCCGGAATCTATGAAGGGGCTGCCGGCTACGAGCGACCAGTCGGCTGCCTGAATCTCGGCCTGTTGCGCATCATTCTCGGGAATACCGGCATATGAGGTAGGAGCTACGAAATTCGAAAGTCCGGTGTCAGGTGCGCTTATGGTATTGTAAAGATACCCGTCGACAGTCGTTTCCGTATCCCAAAGAGCGAAGTTGGTGTCGGATATATCAGTCGCCCTGATGGAGTTGTTTAGTACCGTACAGTTCACTACCTTACCCTCCTGACGCACCATTATGCCACCTCCTCGGAAAGAGGTGTTGTTAAAAACCAGACTGCCGACTATGTTGCCTCCCATAAGGAAAACACCACCGGCCGAACCTCCCATGGAGTCGCCGAATTCAAGAGCGTCGGCATAGCAACCCGCCACCGTGGCGTGGCTGATCAACGCTCCGGCATCGCCATATATGCCCCCTCCGAGAAGAGCGCGACAATTCTCCACCATCACGCTCTCTACATTGCCGGTGGTCAGCAGCGCGCCACCGGAAGAACCATAGCAGTCACGGAAGGTGCAGTTGCTGAGTGTGCCCCCTAACTGAAATACCGCTCCACCCCCATCCTCACCCACGCATTCTTCAAACAGGCAGGAATCTACCTTTGCGTTCTGCACGAAAAGAGCTCCTCCACGACCTAACGTATAGCTTGAATTTGCATAATTCTTGGCAAAATATGAATTGGTTACGGAGGCCTCACCGGCACCGTTAAGATATACGGCTCCTCCATAAGCGTTGATACCGTCGACAATAGGTTCATTGCGGAAATAAGCCAAGTTGCCTATAAACCGACATGCGTTTATCGAAACGTTTCCAAGCGCATATATACCTCCACCGTAAGTCTTCACCTTGTGCTGGTTTGCCGCTCCGCCGGTAATGGTGAATCCATCAATCACGGTATGGTCGCGTATTACCTGGTCCTGATATATCACATGCGTGCAGTTCTTTTCCGTTCCGGGCACCTGATTGTTTTCAAGATGCCATGTGTAACGGTAAGTTGTGCCCGGGTCGATACCTCTCTCCCAAACATCGGGAACATCGTCGTCACCACTCAGAATGGTTTGGTTTTCCATATCCCACGGTTTTCCTCCGCTCTGGACCTTGCGTTCGTCTCTCGAGGTCTCGTTGCCCGCGAATCCGCCATATAACGAAACTCCATCCTTAAGAATGAAAGAATAGGAAGTGGAGACCTTATCGTTTACAAGCGTTTCAGGTCTGTAAGTGCCTTTGGCCACCCAGACCTCATCGCCTGTCTGCGACGCGTCGATGGCTGCCTGAAGGTCGTCGGTGGCATCAGCCCAGCTCAGCCCGCTCCCGTGTCCTCCGGGGGCAACATAGCGTATTGTAGCCGATGCCTCGGAAGATTCAAATACTGATAAAACAGAACCGATCAATATCGGAAGTAAAGGTAGGTATTTCTTTATCCTCATATATATTCACAACTTAAAAAGACAAATGTATTAAAAATTATTTAATAAACAATAATTTCTGTACAAAAATCAACAACATTAAATACATAATGAATCCAGGATTAATAAATGGGTTATATGAATCCTCTGTACAGACAATAAAAAGCACTTTAAAAGCCGAGGAAAAACCCGGAAACTAATAATTTCCTAAATTAGCAACTCCGGAAGCCTAACTACGTTCGGCCCACAATCACAATCCTTTGTAGACTACAATCCTTCGAGAATTGTAATCTTTATTTGAAAATTGGGCAGGTTGGACATTTTGGGTGATGAATTACGTTGTAAAAGTTCTAAGTGGA
>CAJMMT010000026.1 GCA_905214715.1 uncultured bacterium
CGTCATTTACACCGTCATTTACACCGTCATTTACACCGTCATTTACACCGTCATTCGATTTTGTCAAAGGTAAGGTCAGCCATACTTCATTGACTTCATTTTCCTCGTGAATATCAGGAATATGATAGTCTAAATTTTTCCATGCAGTCAGAATTTTCCGGAATCCTGAACCTATGTTGTCTCCGAATCCGACCATTCGCAACATCTTCTGGATAGTACTGTTGCGTGCCTGTGTATAGTCTCCGTTATAGATACGTTCGGGAGATATACGGAGAGTCCCGGGATTGCGCATAACGATTTTGTCTGTACGTCGGTCTATACGAAGTACTCCGCCAAGCCTGTAATCGCAATATGTCAAACAGTTGATGAAGCCTTCTCTTACTCCTTCGTATAGCTCTCCGCCGTCATTTCGCATTATGCCTTGAAGTTTGCCTTCAGAAGGAAGAGAGAGTAGAAGCTTGTTCAGAGCAAGAGTAAGGAAGTTGTAGATATTGTCAACCCAGCGACCATCGTCGGTGAGACGGTCGTTCCACTTCTTACTGCCACCCGGGTCTATACCGATCAAATCAAGGTAATCGAACCTGAAATTTGGAAATACCTGATGAATGGGAGCGCTCTTGCCAAACATAAGAAGCCCGGCCGCAGTGAGCCCTTCCGCTTCCAGTTGTGGATTTGACGCATATGCGCCTAGATTAATCAGAAACTCTTTGTCGGATAATTTCTCATAAATGTGTCCCGGGTTATGCCCTACAAAGGCTTGTCTGTAGCCACGAAGGGTTTCCTGGTCTATGTATTCCAGACCATACTTATCCAGAATCAGGGAATCTGCGTTATCCGAGCTGTCGCGTATGAGTAATGCCAATTCATCGTCTGTTACATGACGGTCCCCCTCATGCATACGTTTATATGTGCCCGACTGGAGATTATTGTTAATATAGATAGGCTTCTGTCTGTAATCCGCTTCAGGAACCTTGATGTATACCACGGTTACACCGTCAACTTCAATGGGGCGCACATCACTGTCGACGGATACACTCCGGTTTACTTTCTGCTTATTGTTGACAATATTGAAGAAATCCGTGATAACTTTGAATGAATCTGTTACGCCGGTGAACTCAAACCGTTCATTTAGCGGTCTATCCTTATGTTCGGTGACACCGAGGAGAATCACACCACCACGTGTATTGGCGAATGCTGAATAAGTCTCCCATAAATCTTTTGGCAGTTTATCCTTACAGGCTTTTGTCTCCAGATGAAGGCCTTCCCCTTTCTTGATGAGTCGCTTGATGTCATCGGATGTTATCATATCTTCAGTGGGTTATTAATTCTTAGAGAGTGTTTGGATTTAACTTCCATTCACACGAAGAGGATTTTTTGAGATGTTTCCGCAAGTTGAGGAGGGCGCGGTGCGGGCACCGTAACCGACGAAATCTTGGCGGAAACAGCCAAAAAAGACCTTCGGGGGAATGGAAAGAATTTACCATTCATCTCTCAATTATAAATTCGTGTTAAATTCAAACACTCTCTAAGTAGCTACGAAGAATAAATGTTAATATGTTTTTTAGAATTTCACATATGAGAGGGCTTCTTTTTGGCTGCTTCCGCAAGGTCTCATCGGTTGCAATGCCCGCATTGCGCCCTCTTCGACTTGCGAAATCACCTCAAAAATAATCTCCTCTCATATGTGCATTTATTCTTCGCAGCTACTTATTTACTCAAAATCTATATTGTCTTCGTCTTTTGCAGTACCTGTAACGGCAAGAACCTGAGGTTAATTTTGAATACTTACTTATACAAAATTAGTTCTTTTTATCAATGAAGCAAGAAGATTAATAAATTTGGGTATGGGTATATCATACGCTGGAGCCTGACAAACTGTTGATGGGATATGACAACCCCCAAGTTTCTACTTTAATGTCGAAACTTGGGGGCGCTTTAGGATATTCCTTGTACGGTTTAGAATAATATCTGTATGCGATAAAAAATTGTTTTGTCAGAACTTTACCTGGAGGCGGGCCTGGATGATGTTTACGTGGCGGTCGGGCTGGGCTATGCTGTTTCTCACGTCGGTGTAGGAGTAGCGCAGACGGGCGATGATATACTTGTTGATGTAGTAGTTCAACGTTATCGAGGCGTCGTTTGTGATACCGCCCATTATGTCGGCTGCATTGCACGAAGCGTTGGTGTAGTTGTATCCGAGCACTACCTCAAGAGACTTGGGGCCGGGGGTGGCCAGTCCTGCGTCGGCATGCGAGTATGTGTAATCGCCACCGATGGCTATACCGCGCAACATGCCGTAGACACCGCTCGCCTTGTAGTTGCCGAGACCGTTTTTGCGTCCTACATTCATATAGTAATACTGTCCTTCAAGGGCCAGACGTCCCTTCGCCAGCAACAGCTCTGGGGAGATCTTGAATACATCGCGGGCGTCTGTAACGTCGCCTTCAAGCATTGTGGTCTTGCATACGCGGGTGGGGAAAGTGGCGCTGAAGTCGAAGTATCCTTCCGAGGGGTAGCTTATACCGTTGGGTCCTGTGACCTTCTTGTGAAGGGCTGTCTGATACCATCCCGAGATACCGGCCTGGGCTACAAGGCCGTCGGAATGTAACGGACGGTAAACGAGTCGGGTGATGCCGCCGAAACTGGTCTTCCCCTGCTCATTGGATGGGGTGGTGAGCGATGTGCCGGCCACCATGGCGCTTACGCCGGCGAAGAATGAAGGTTGGTCGTGTACATACATGATACCGATGTTACGCCCCGTAGCGGCCATATATGTATCGGTAATCGGAGCTTCCATGGTGGGCTTCATGGAGCTTGAGGTTGCTGCCTGAAGGCCGAACTGGTGTACGAAATAACCGGCACGTATCAGGTTCTGTTTGTTGAAATCATACTGGATATATACATCTTTCAATCCAACTTTACCGTAAGAATAGCCAACATCGATTTTAGCCGACCATTTGCCGTAACCCATTTTCGCGCCCATGCGGATGTCGGGTATGGCGGCTCCGGCGTTAAGACCGTTGCCGTTAGGCATGAAAACCGCACCGTCTACGAGTACACGTCCGGCAGGCTTGAAGGTGAATTTAGGTTCGTCGTTATTATCCTGAGCCATCGCTCCCAATGTGGAACCGGCTGCTAAGGCGGATATGATGAGTAGATGTTTGATACGCATGGTAGTAGAATTTGGTGATTGTTGAACGTTTGTAGAGAATTTGTTTTGACAGTGTGACTGTGTCGTGTGACTGATGCCATAACAACATCAGGTCCGATGATATTGTTTATCGTTTGTTCACAAAATTTAAATAAAAGCTAAATAATCCGGTTTCTGTTCCCCTCGATGAACAAAAAAGGGTTATGGATAGTTAAAGGAGTTGACAGAACGTAGACCGATGCAGTGACATCTAAGAGTGTGTTTACTTTTAACACGGATTAATTTTTATAACATGCCTTTGCCATAATATTGAGGTCTTTTTCAGTGCTTTTCGCTCCTTTTCTCCGTTACGGGCCCCGGCCCGCGCCTCCGAAAAGGAACGAAAATCCCTTGAAAAATCCTCTCAATCTTAAGGCAAGTTAAAAGTAAACACACTCTAAACCAAACTTAAAATTTATAACATGAAAAAGATACTCTTAGGCATGGCGTTGATTTCCGCTATGCTGATTCCGGAAATAAGCGTGGCCCAGGCCCGTCGTTCGCAGGATTTCAAAGATAAATACCAGCTTAAGGAGGCTGTGGTGCTCAGCCGTCATAATATCCGCTCTCCGCTTAGCGACAGCAAGAGTGACTTGGGTCGCATGACTCCCCACGAGTGGAACAAATGGACAGCCGGCAAGAGCGAGCTTACCCTCCGCGGCGGTGCCCTTGAGACAATGATGGGCCAGTATTTCAGAAAATGGCTGGTAGACGCAGGTTTGTTCCCTGAAAACTGCGTGCCTACCGCCGACGATGTAAATGTCATAGCCAACTCGATGCAGAGATGTATCGCGACCGCCCAGTATTTCAGTTCAGGTTTCATGCCGGTGGGAGGCATAGAGGTTAACCATCGCTATTCACCCAGCAAGATGGATCCGCTGTTCAATCCGCAGCTCACCAAGGTTACACCTGAGTTCGTGGCTACGGCGATGGAGCAGATCAAGGCTATGGGTGGCAAGAAGGGTATACGCGGCATCAATGAGAATATAGAACCTGATTATGCCGCCATCATCGATGTGCTCGATGTAGATGAATCACCTATGGCCAAGGAGAAGAATCCGAAACTCGATGCCTTCAAGAATTATGATACCGAGGTGGTGTTCGAACGTTGGAAAGAACCCTCGTTGAAATCCGGCTCCGCTCTGAAGGAACTTAACTCGGCCAGCGACGCGCTGATACTCCAGTATTACGAGCAGCCTGATACCCTCAAGGCGGCTTTCGGACATGACATAGACCGTAAGACTTGGGAGAAGATAGCGCATGTCAAGGATACATATCAGGATGTATTGTTCACAGCTCCTATCGTCGCAGTGAATGTCGCCAATCCTCTTATCCAGTATATGTATGACGAGTTGAGGTCGCCCGACCGCAAGTTTACCTTCCTGGTAGGCCACGACAGCAACCTTTCGTCGGTAGCCACCGCGCTCGGCGTAGAGGAGTATGAACTTCCCGATGCCATAGAGAAGAAAACCCCTATCGGCTCCAAGATAGTGGTCGAGAAATTTGTAGACGGCAACGGCAATGAATTTGCCGATATCAATATAGTATATCAGAGTGTCGACCAGCTTCGCGACATGTCGCTTCTGGATCTTGACAATCCTCCCGTAATCTATCCTCTGTCGCTGAAAGGACTGGAGCGCAACGCCGACGGTCTTTACAATATGGCCGACGTTGCCGGCAGGTTTGAAGAGGCTCTGCAGGCTTATGAGGATATTAAGTAGTTGTAAGTTGTAAGTTTTTAGTTGTGGGTTGGGGGAGTTTTTAGTTGTTAGTTATAAGCTGTTAGTTTTAAGTTTTTTTGGGGGGTGAGAGGTTTTTAGCTTTTAGTTGTTATTTCGGGGTGGGAGCCGGTCTTCGGCTTCCACCCCGGCATAGTAATAGAGAGGGAAGGGTGTTAAAATCGGGATAAAAATGGGGATTTAAGTTTGTGGGTTGGGGGAAATTACTTAAATTTGTCTCCGTTAAGGGGCCGGATGATTCTGTCGGACGGTACCTTAAGCTAAGAGTCTCACGCCTGAACGGCGGCAGTCCGGGCAATTCCGGCGGCCGCAGGTTGGGGCGGAGGGGCAAGAAGCTATTACATTATTGGAAAGGCGTTTTATCTGACGCTTTGTTCTTGACTGCTAAGAATCTCGCAAATTCTAATTAAATGACAAGGACATAGCAACAGTAGACGTCCATGGATATGTTTATGTAAATCTTCCGACGCATGGTATACCCGTGAGGGTAGGCTATGCGTTTGGGTAGATTCTATACATATCGGCGTGGGCTCTGCGTTGCTGTTCTTCATTTAATGGCAATGCGAGAGCCTTTAGCAGTGGAACAGCAACGATACGGATTCCCACGCTCTTTTTTTATTAAACAACAATAACGGTCCGCGGGGAGTCGGGACTTATAAGAAGAAAGTTATGAAAAAGCTTTTCTCGGTGCTTGCGATGCTCGCTGCGATAGTCCTGACAGCCGGCGCGCAGAGCATGCAGGTAGCCACTCTCTCGCATGATGGCGCTATTACTTCCTACACGATGGCCGATGCGCTTCGCAGCGCCTATGAAGCGGCTGTAGACGGCGATGTTATCACTCTCTCATCCGGCGTTTTCAACGGCGTGCATCTGGAAAAACGAATCACAGTCCGCGGTGCCGGAATGGGTGTGAAGGTGAATGATAGCGACCCCTACATCGAACCGACAATCATCAAAGGACAGTTTCATATCAAAGCGGATATAAAAGACGGGTACAACTTCAAGATGGAGGGTGTGCTCTGTTTGGACAGAGTAGAATGGTACGGAGTTCAAAATGCCCAGTTCTCGAAATGTAAATTTAATGAGTTGAACTATTCGGCAGATAAGGGTGGTTTTGGGAATGTAACGATTATAAACTGTGTATTCCTAAACTCAAGATTCTGCTATAACTCGAGCATGAATTTTTACGGCTGTTATTTTGATAATCCAAGCTTTGGTGCCAACTCTCTATTCAATCTCAATAATTGTATAGTTGAAAACAAATATAATTATTCGTCGGTTAGTGTGTTTAAAAACTCGATAATGCTTTACGATGGAGACATATCTCCATATTGTACGGCGTATTATACTTTATGTGTAGGAAATGTGGATGCCTCTTATGATTTCTATAAAACTTTGCAGGAGAATAGCAATACCTTGCTTCCTGCCGGTACCCAGCTATTCAAGGAGGGTACATTCTATCAGCTGACTGACGAGGCCAAGAAGTATCTGGGCAGCGACGGTACCGAAGTCGGCATATATGGCGGTTCGTTGCCGTTCGATCCGACACCCACCAATCCCCAGATTGTAAAATTCAATGTCGCTCCAAAGACTACAGCTGACGGTAAGCTGTCGATAGACATTGAAGTGAATGCCAAATAACAGGTGTATGCTGAGGACTCTTATAAAGGTCATCCTGATTGCGCTTGCAGCGGGTGGCCTGACTGTCAGGGGTGAAGATGCCGTTGCCGTCACGGGCCAATATTGGTTTGACGGCTCCGGAGAGCGGCATACGTTCACACCCGGCAGTTTCGAAATATCAACCGACGGATTGCAGGACGGACTGCATACGCTCCATGCTTATGTGGATGACGGATCGGCGGTCTCATCGACGCATACCCGATGGTTCCTGAAACGGCGCGACCTGACGCAAGGCGAGGAAGTGCTTGCTGAAATTCATGTAGACAGCCGTCTGTTCCAGTCCCATAAACTGCGGGCCGGCGCCGACGGAACGGTAGACATAGACCTGGACATGGCGGGAGTGGACCCGGGCGTACACTCTATCGGGGTGTCTCTATCATCATCGCAAGGGCTTCCGATGGGATATCGCAACGGAGTGTTCCTGAAAGTGCCGACAGAACAGCAGATGTCGACATTCGGCGTGTATTACTTCCTTGATGGCGAATATATCGGGAGTATAGACCCCCGATCTTCTGACGGGGTATATCACCTTGACATAGATGCATCGGCGTTGACTTCCGGGTTGCATTCGGTAACCGCATATATGGCAAGTCCGCACGGCCTGGCGTCGTCGACGGAAACCGCATGGTTCGTCAAGATACCTGAAGGCGGCGAGGGTGTGACCCAATATTCCTACTGGATCAATGATGACTTGGTTTCCGCGCAGACCGAAAAACTGCCCGAAGTGACCAACCCCTTCGCACTCGTCAGTCTTGTGGATGTGCCGATTCAGCCGTTGCGCTCCAAGAGTTATACATTCGCGATTGAGAACAAAAAGCCGGTGTTCTATGCCTGCAATGACTTCACGGTTCAATTCTTCGATCCTGATGGTCGCGTCTCGACCGCCTCGCGCACTTATACCGATACCCGCGTAAAGCAAACGGCCGAAGATGTCAGAGAGATATCCGCCGGCAAAACAGCTACCGGAACTATTTCTGAGAATGCCATAAGGCTGTATCGGTTCAATGCTGAGATCGGCGACTCTATCGGTGTAAATCTGGACCGTGCGGCGACGATCGAAGTATACGACCCGGAGGCGGCGACTTTGATAAAAGCATCCGGCGCCGATGCGAAGAACCGCAATACTTTCACGGCCAGGAAGAACGGCACGTATTATGTAGCCGTGCATGATGTGGTTAACGGTAACTCCGCCAATATCGACTTCGCGTTTGTACATAAATTCGCGTTGCTTGAGCAAAGCGTCGGAAAGAGCGCGAACCGGGGCGCATTCGAGACGAAAGTGATTGGGAACGGTTTCGAGTCGCTGGAATCATTAGTACTTGCCGGAGGCGATGCGGAATATGAGATTCCGCAGTATCGTGTGGTAGACAACAATACCCTGTACGCATTGGTGGATATTGACGAACATCCGATGCCAATCGGAGAATATCGCTTCAAAGGTGTCTTCAAAGACAAGGATAAAGGAGGTGAGGAAACAATACTTTCTTCCTCTCGGCTGACTTTGGAGGAGGCTACCCCGGGGAATATCGATGTCGAGATAAAACCGTCGTTCAAGGTCGGTACACCATATAAGGTCTATATCAACGTAACGAACCGCAGCAATGTAGGCTGCTGGGGAGTGCCGTTCAATATAGCGGCCAAGAACGCTTCGGATGGTTCGCAGATCGAATTTGTCGATTTCGCGATCAGGTCAGATGAGGATTTCAAGGATGACATACCGGTATATCATGAGACGGAGAATCTTCTCAATACAGGTAATTCGGGTATATTTGTTCCGGCGATGATACCGTTCCTCGCACCCGGCGAAACAAAAACTTATACCATCGGATTGACAACCAAACCGCATGAGTATGTAACCATGTATGCGTGGACCGGCGATCCATGGAGTGAAGAGGCGAAAGAATCTGCAACCCGGGAGTGGAATACAGCCGATTTATCAGAACCGTACGAAGGGAACATATTCTCTTTCAAGGAACTGTGCAAGCTGTACTATCAATTGGATAGTGAAGGGTGTCTTGATTTTTCAGATTCGTATCTGTCAGAAATGAGGGGACAGATTCCCGAAATTGTGGAACAGATAGTCAAAGCCGGCACTTACAGTTGCGGTTTATCATCGACCGATTCTCAGGAAGATTCCGTCAGCGGCGAAGGCGCCAGCCTTTCGGGAGAAGGTTCCACATGGCCGCCAGATGCATGGAGACCCCGTTACCGTTACATATGCAACGTGGAAATTTCCAACCGGACATTCGGTCTTGGTGCAAAGAAGGTGAAAATTACGTTTATCCGTAAAGGTTATAACAAGGTAGTTTCCGCACGCGGCAACTGGAAAAAGTCTGTTCCCCCTGAGCCGTCCAATCCCAAGGGATGCGACATTGACAGCAAACAGTCCGGCGACCCCAACGAGATGTCGGGATACGTGTCGCCTGCCGGTACCAACCATATCGGCAAGGATGTGCGTAATGTAACCTATACCATCGAGTTCGAGAACGATCCGGAGATAGCCAACGCTTCGGCTGCCAGAATCAAGGTTAACAGCACTCTCGACGGTAAGAAGCTGGACCTCTCGTCGCTGCGCGCCCTGAAACTGACTCTCGGCGATAAGGAGATAGACCTTCCCGACGGACATCATTTCGTGAAGACACTCGATATGCGTTCGGCAATCAACGCCATCGCCGAGTTGACATTCGATTTCGACTCCAATAGCGGCGAGGCTGAGTGGAGTCTGCGTTCGCTCAATCCGCTTACACTTGAGGATATCTCCTATATGGACGACGGCATCCTTCCTGTAAACGATGATTCAGGACGCGGGACCGGTTATCTGACTTTCAGCGTAGACCTGCTTCCCGACCTGAAGGATGCGGAGCCTATTCAGAGTCAGGCTGTTATCGTATTCGACGATAATAAACCGATTTCGACTCCGGTATGGAGCAACGTTACGGACTATACTTTGCCGACATCTAAAATCGTGTCGCAGTCCAGTGACGACAACCGGACATTCAATTTCACCGTCAAAGGTGATGACTCCGGTTCCGGCATCTGGTGCTACGACCTCTATATGCGCCGTGCCGGTGCCAAACAGTGGACCGCTGTCAAGACGCAGATTGAGGAGGATACGTTCTCATATACCGCTCCCGAAGTTATGACCGGTGTGGACTTCGCGGTCCTGGCCACCGATAAAGCCGGTAACCGTCAGGATGAGGCCTGGCTGGAGGTGCTGATCGGTGATTCCGACGGCAACGGCATAATCGACTCCAATGATGCGGTGGCCATTGTAACCCATTACACCGGTATGGGAGTGAATATAAACCGGATCAACGCCGACGTTACGGGTGAAGGAAAAATCGACACCCAAGATGCGACGGCTATCGTAAACCTTTATCTTTCGAATGTTAAGGATAATAAAGTAAAAAAGTTAAGAATCAAATGAAAAAAATTGTTTTAGCAACGGCCACGCTGCTGTATGCGATGGCCATGTCGGCAGATGACTTCGAGGTTACCACCACCGACCAGCTTAAGGTGTGGGCGGAGTTTCCCGAGGAGATTGTAGCCGACGGCAAGACGGTGAATTACATCAAGGTGTTCGAACACGACTATGACGACACCAAGTTCTGCGCTTTCAACATGGAGTTCATCCTTCCCGAGGGATTCCGGGTAAACAAGGTGAAGCAGGGTCGCGAGACAGTAGATGATATATTCCTGAGCGATCGTGGAACATCCACTCACGGTCTGTCTTGCAGCATCCTGAATGGTGTGGACCTGCGTATAATCTCCATCTCGCAGAACAACTCCGTTTACTTCGACGATGACGTAGACGGGAATCCTTTGGACGAGTTGTTTACCATCGGGCTGATCGCAGAGACGACATTGGCCTCCGGTGATTATCAGGTTACTATGGAGGGCGTGAAATTCTGCATGCCTAACGCTGACGCCCGCATTCCCGCCACGCTGCCGGTATACACCATCAAGGTCAAAAACTCCAATCCCACGGGTATCGAGCGCGTTGAGGCTGATCAACTTGACTCTGAGGATTGCTACGACCTGAACGGGGTAAAGGTTGATCCGGACAAAGTACACGGTACCGTCGTGGTCAGCAAAGGACGCAAGGTACTTGTGAAATGACGAGCTAAAACGTGGAGTAAAATCGCTATCGGGTTGCGTATTAGTAAAAAAATTACTATATTTGCGCGAATTCCGGTAGCGACGATTCCGCGTGGCCCGCTTCGAGAGTTAAAAAACAAATTCACTTAAGGAGTAGGTCGGGATGACTCAGCCGGCCGGGACAGAGATTATTAACCTGTGGCAAACGGTGCGAATTACTGCTTGCCAGTATTTTATTAACTTTTTTAATGACTGAATCTAAGATTCAATCCCCAATCGCAGATTTCGATTGGGATGCCTATGAAAATGGCGCAACGGCTGGTTCGAAGAGCCGCGAAGATGTAGAACGCACTTACGACGAAACTCTTAAGACAGCCAAAGACAACGAAGTGGTGACCGGCGTAGTCAAAGCGATCTCCAAGCGTGAGGTACGCGTTGACATAGGCATGAAGTCCGACGCTATCATCCCTGTATCTGAATTCCGCTACAATCCCGACCTGAAGGTTGGCGACGAAGTAGAGGTATTCATCGAAACCCTCGAAGACAAAAACGGTCAGCTTCGTCTTTCTCACAAGAAGGCTTGCCAGACCCGCAGCTGGGACCGCGTCAACAGCGCCCTGGAAAACAACGAGGTTATCAAAGGTTACGTCAAGAGCCGCACCAAAGGCGGCATGATCGTAGACGTGTTCGGCATCGAGGCCTTCCTTCCCGGTTCGCAGATCGATGTACGTCCCATCCGCGACTATGACGTATTCGTTGACAAGACAATGGAATTCAAGGTTGTTAAAATCAACCAGGAATATAAGAACGTTGTCGTATCGCACAAGGCACTCATCGAGGCCGAGCTCGAAGCCCAGAAGAAGGAAATCATCTCCAAGCTCGAGAAGGGTCAGGTGCTGGAAGGCAAGGTCAAGAACATCACTCCTTACGGCGTGTTTGTAGACCTTGGCGGTGTAGACGGACTGGTTCACATCACCGACCTTTCATGGGGCCGCGTATCGGATCCCCGCGAGGTTGTGCAGCTTGACCAGGACATCAAGGTCGTTATCATCGACTTCGATAACGAGAAGAAGCGCATAGCCCTCGGTCTGAAGCAGCTCCTGCCTCATCCCTGGGAGAGCCTGGACGCCAATCTCAAGGTCGGCGACCACATCCACGGCAAGGTTGTAGTCATGGCTGACTACGGTGCGTTTGTAGAGGTACAGCCTGGCGTAGAGGGTCTGATACATGTAAGCGAAATGAGCTGGAGCCAGCACCTGCGTTCCGCCCAGGACTTCCTGAAGGTTGGCGACGAGGTTGAGGCCGTTATCCTGACCCTTGACCGCGAGGACCGCAAGATGAGCCTCGGTATCAAGCAGCTGAAAGAGGATCCCTGGGAGAACATCGAAACCAAGTATCCTATCGGTTCCCGCCACACCGCCCGCGTTCGCAACTTCACCAACTTCGGTGTGTTCGTTGAAATCGAAGAGGGCGTAGATGGTCTGATCCACATTTCAGATCTCTCCTGGACCAAGAAGATCAAGCACCCCTCCGAGTTCACTTCGGTAGGCAGCGACATCGAGGTGCAGGTTCTTGAAATCGACAAGGACAACCGTCGTCTGAGCCTTGGCCACAAGCAGCTCGAAGATAATCCCTGGGATGCTTTCGAAGGCCAGTTCAATGTTGGTTCTATCCACGAAGGCACTGTAGTTCAGGTTATGGACAAAGGCGCCGTTATCGCACTTGACCACGGTGTAGAGGGCTTCGCAACTCCCAAGCACCTCGTTAAGGAAGACGGTACTCAGGCTCAGCTCAACGAAAAGCTGAACTTCAAGGTGATAGAGTTCAACAAAGACAGCAAGCGCATAATCCTTTCCCACTCGCGCATAGCCGAGGACGCATCCAAGGCTGAGGCCCGCGCAGCACGTGCCGCTCAGAAGAGCGCCAAGCGCGCACCCCGCGAGGAAGAGGCTGCAGCAGCACCCGCAATCGAGAAAACCACTCTCGGCGACCTCGGCGCTCTTCAGGCTCTGAAGGAGCAGATGCAGAAAGCTGAAAAGAATTCTTGATTATCAAGTAATCTCAAAGCCGGATTGAATTCCGGTAGTAGCTAAAGAAAGATTGTAATTAA
Source organism: uncultured bacterium (assembly GCA_905214715.1). Lineage (GTDB taxonomy): Bacteria > Bacteroidota > Bacteroidia > Bacteroidales > Muribaculaceae > Lepagella. The sequence goes on from CAJMMT010000026.1 coordinate 12,818, forward strand.
TTGAGGTGGAGGAGAGCCGTGATGGCTGTCCTCCATTTTTTTAGTAACTTTGCGTAAACATTTTGCATTAATGGTTGTCTAATACAGCAAGAAATTTGTAAATTTGCTGTTGAAAGGGGGTATAATGACATTATGAAATTTCCGGGAATACATAAGGCTTTGGTAGTGTTGGCGTTGGCCCTGTATGGGGCGACGGCTCTCGCCGCGCCGGCACGTTCCTGGGAACCTCTGAAAAGCGAGCCGGCAAACCTCAGGAGTGTCGTTAAGGAGACCGAGGTGGAAGTCAAGGTATCGCCGGGGACTTTGGTAGTGGTGTCAAACCGGCAGGTTCAGGTGAAAGTTTTCACCATACTGGGCCAGCTGGTAAGCAGCGAGACCATCGGCCCCGGCGTAGCGCGTTTTCAGGTCAGCGCCCACGGAGTCTACATTGTGAAGATAGGAGATCTTACCTGCAAGGTGGCTCTGTAAGAGTGTTTCCATACCCGTAAAATTAACAGAATTGAAACCGATTGATTTGCAATCACAAATCTAAGACTATAAAACACACAATCATGAAAGAAACCGAAATCGACTGGAAGAGCCTGTCGTTCTCTTACATGCCTACCGACTACAACGTACGTTGTACCTTCAAAGATGGCAAATGGGGCGACATAGAGGTGAGCGACTCAGAATATGTACCTTTGCACATAGCTGCATCTTGCCTGCATTATGGTCAGGAATCGTTCGAAGGTCTGAAAGCCTTCCGCGGTAAGGATGGTAAGGTACGTATCTTCCGCATGGAAGAGAACGCCAAGCGTTTCATACGCTCGGCGGAGGGAATCGAGATGGCTCCCATGCCCGTGGAGCTCTTCTGCGAAATGGTAAGAAAGGTTGTCAAGCTCAACGAGCGTTTCATACCCCCTTACGGCACTGGCGCAAGTCTTTATATCCGTCCGCTTGAGATCGGCATCTCGGCCCGTGTAGGTGTCAAGCCCGCCGATGAATACATGGTGATAATGCTTGTAACTCCGGTAGGTCCCTATTTCAAGGATGGCTTCAAACCGACCAAAGTCTGCATGAGCCGCGAGTTCGACCGTGTGGCCCCCAAGGGTACCGGCTCTATCAAGGTGGGCGGTAACTATGCCGCTTCTCTTCAGGCCGGCGAAATCGCCCATAAGAAAGGTTATTCGGTGATGCTTTATATCGATCCCAAGGAGAAGAAATATCTTGACGAGTGCGGAGCCGCCAATTTCTTCGGAATACGCGGCAACAGCTACATAACTCCCGAATCGGAGTCGATACTTCCCTCTATAACCAACATGAGCCTGCGTCAGCTTGCCGAAGATCTGGGCATGACCGTAGAGCGTCGTCATATCCCTGTCGACGAACTCGAGACCTTCGAAGAAGTGGGTGCATGCGGAACAGCCGCCGTTATCTCTCCGATAGGCGTGATCGACGACCTTGATAACGGTCGCTCTTATGTATATGCCAAGAACGGAGAGGCCGGTCCCAAGAGCGTGGCCCTCTACAACAAGTTGCGTGGCATACAGTATGGCGAGGAACCCGACACCCATAACTGGTGTGAAGTTCTCGACTGATCAAGCCGACAAATATTATTTTAACTGTTACTTTTTTACGCGATAATCGATTACAGATACGCCCGGCCTCCCGTGAGAAGGCCGGGCGTATAATTGAAATATGGACCCTTACAGATTGATTGACAAATATTACGGCGACCTGCCCTTGTTGCGCGACATATTAGTTAAGCATTCCGAAGCGGTGGCCGACAAGGCTTTGGCTTGCGCCGACAGCCATCCCGAGCTGGATATAGACCGGGAATTTGTGAAAGAGGCGGCCCTTTTGCATGACATAGGAATTTTCCTGACAAACGCACCTTCGATAGAATGTTTCGGCAAACTTCCATACATAGCGCATGGAATCGCGGGGGAACTGATACTTGAAACCGAGGGCTTGCCGATGCACGCCCGTGTCTGCGCCCGGCATACGGGAGCCGGACTTACACGCGCCGATATGGAACGCCAGAACCTTCCATTGCCCCGGCGGGATATGTTGCCCGAAACGCTTGAAGAAAAATTAGTGTGTTATGCCGACAAGTTTTTCAGTAAATCGGGCGACCTCTCGGCCGAGAAACCGCTTGATAAAGTACGCCGCCAGATGGCCGCACACGGAGCGGAGACCGCAGCCCGTTTCGAAGCGTTGCATGATTTGTTCGGGGTGTAAGAGAGTGTTTGCTTTTAACACGAATTTATAATTGAGAGATGAATGGAAGTTAACAGTAAACACACTCTAAGAAAAGGGTCCTGTTAACTATTTTTGATAGAACGGAATCTGTTTTGATGGAGTGATACTGGCGGCTCATTCAAGTATTTTCACTAACTTTGTAAGAATTTTATGCTGGGATACCGGATAGAGCGGTCCCGGCCTATGGTTTTGAAGCGAGTATTATTCCATATATCAGCCATTGTGGCAATTTTGGTGGCATTGGCAGCCCCGGGTCCGATGCAGCTTCCGGCGATGCAGTCGGAAAGCGGAGCCGCATATCCGCTGCCGACAGATACGGCTTTGGTCGAAACTGATGAGGACTTGATAGCTGTATCGGGCGACAGTGTGCTGCCGGAGTTTGCCGATTCCCTGTTGTCGGTACCCGATTCCATAGCCGATGTTCAGAACGACTCCACGGGACGCCATCGTCTCAGTCGCATAAATCATGATCAGACCGACCTTACGGCCGCCGTCGATTTTACCGCTACCGACTCGTTGGTGCTGATAGGACGCAACAATGCTTTCCTATATGGTAATTCGACCGTGGAATATGGTGAGTTCAAGCTTAATTCGGCTGAAATCCACATGCAGATGGACTCCACCACAGTCTACGCCCAGGGAGCTTTGGATTCGTTGGGTGTATTGCAGAACACGCCTGTGTTCGAGGATGGCGGCGGAGAGTACGAGTCCAAGACAATGAAGTATAACTTCAAGACCCAGCGGGGCTATATAACCGATGTGATAACCGAGCAAGGAGAGGGTTACCTTACAGGTCAGGCCACAAAGAAAAACGCCGATGGATCGTTCTTTATCGAGGGTGGCCGCTATACTACCTGCGACAATCATGAGCATCCGCACTTCTATTTTCAGCTTACCAGAGCCAAGATGCGTCCTAAAAAGGATGTCGTGTCAGGTCCCGTATATATGGTGCTTGCCGATGTTCCGTTACCGCTGGCCCTTCCGTTCGGTTACTTCCCGTTTACCAAAGACTATTCATCGGGTATAATATTCCCGACCTTCGGCGATGACTACAACCGTGGCTTCTATCTGCGTGAAGGAGGCTATTATTTCGCGATCAACGATTATGTGGACCTCGCTCTTACCGGCGAGATATATACCAAAGGGTCGTGGGGCATATCGGGCCGTTCCACATATGCCAAGCGTTACGGCTTCCGAGGCAATCTGAGTTTCTCGTACATCACCACCATTACGGGAGACAAGGGGCTGCCGGACTATATGAAACAGAAGAACTTCCAGTTTATATGGAGCCATAGTCAGGATACCAAGGCCAATCCTAACCTTAACTTCTCGGCCTCCGTGAACTTCACCACCTCGGGATATACACGCAACGACCTGAATTCATATTACAACTCATCTTTTACGGAAAATACCAAGTCGAGTACCGTAAACCTTACCTACCGCATACCCAATTCCAAGTGGAATCTGTCGGCGACCGCCAATGTCTCCCAGCGCACGCAGGACTCCACGCTTTCGGTGTCGTTCCCTAATCTGAACGTTACGATGAGCCAGACTGCGCCGTTCAAGCGCAAGAAGGCTGTGGGTGGTGAGAAATGGTATGAGAAAATACGACTGTCTTACAGCGGTCAGTTCCAGAACTCATTGACATCGCGTCAGGACCAGTTTTTCAAGAAAAGTCTGATAAAAGACTGGCGCAACGGCATGAAGCACAGTGTCCCGGTATCGGCTACTTTCTCGGCGTTCAAATATCTCAACATCTCGCCGGCCATCAGTATGAACGACCGTATGTATACCTCCAAGATACGTCGCGAATGGGACCCGAATGCGTCGGCCGAGGTACAGGATACCACTTACGGATTCTACAATATATTCGATTTCAATGCATCCATATCGCTCGATACCAAACTTTACGGATTCTTCAAACCTATGAAGTTCCTCGGCGACAAGGTGCAGATGATACGCCATGTGATGACACCGACAGTGTCGTTCTCGGCGGCTCCCGATTTCGGAGATCCCATGTGGGGTGCTTATGGCAGCTATACCTATACCGATGGTATGGGCAGACAGCAGCGTCGCGATTACTCATATTTCCAGCACGGTATATTCGGGGTTCCCGGTCGCGGCCGCACAGGTATGGTCTCAATGTCGCTTGCCAACAATCTGGAGATGAAAGTAAAGAGCGACAAGGATACCACCGGTGTGAAAAAAATCTCGCTTATCGAGAATCTCACACTTTCGCAAAGTTATAACTTCGCCGCAGACTCGCTTAACTGGAGCAACCTGTCGACGGGATTGCTGCTACGCCTGGTTAAGAATTTCAACCTCAACCTGAACGCCACATGGGATCCATACACCTATAAACTGTCGCCCTCCGGTACTCCGGTCAGGGTCAATATTCCCCGTTGGAAAGCAGGAAAAGGATGGGTAAGACTCGCTTCGGCAGGAACCTCGTTTTCCTACACTTTCAACAATGATACTTTCCGACGCAAGAGTGATTCATCCTCCTCTTCGAAAAACGCCTCTTCCTCTTCGACCGATCCGGATGCCGAGGATGATTACGAGGACAACTCGTTTGCACAGCGGGCCAATGCCAGGCGTAACGAAGGGCGAGGATCCGAAACGTCGACAGATATGGACGGCTATGAGAAATGGGAATGCCCCTGGTCTCTTTCGGTAAACTATTCGGTAAACTATGGACAGGGAGAATTCGACTTCAACAAGATGGAGTACAAGGGGAAGTTCAATCAGAATCTGTCGTTCAACGGCAATATACGGCCTACCAAGAACTGGAACTTCTCGTTTTCGGCATCATATAATTTCGACCTGCACAAGATAGCCTATATGAACTGCTCGATATCGCGCGATCTGCACGACTTTACCATGACCTGCTCGATAGTGCCGGTAGGACCTTACAAAAGTTACAACTTCCACATAGCCATGAAGTCATCATTGCTTCAGGATTTGAAATACGACAAGCGATCGTCTAATAAGAACGGCGTAGACTGGTATTGATTGTTTTTGGGTCTTTAGGGTTCTTAGGGTCTTTAAGGTTCTTAAGATATTTAGGGTTTTTAGGGTATTTAAGGGCTTGGACTTTGGGGGCTTTTCGGTTATTGGGGGTTGGTTACGGTTAACTTGTTGAAATTATTATGATTAAATATAGCGAATATCTGGACTTGGTTGTCGAGATGGCCCGCGCGGCGGGAGAAGTGCAGCTTTCACATTTCAGGTCTGCCAATCTTGACATGCATACAAAGTCTAACAGTTATGATGTTGTAACTGTGGCAGACAAGGAGTCGGAACACATCATCATATCGAGAATAAAAGAGCGGTTTCCGGAGCACAGCATACTCTCGGAAGAGTCCGGCACTTTTGCCGGCGACAGCGAATGGCGTTGGGTGATAGACCCTCTGGACGGTACTACGAATTTCAGTCAGGGTTTGCCGGTATTCTGTGTGTCAATCGCGTTGCAACATAAAGGAGAAACTGTGGTAGGCGTGGTATATGCGCCATATTTAGGTGAACTTTTCCATGCTGTAAAAGGAGAGGGTGCCTATCTTAACGGTCGCAGGATACATTGCTCACTTAAGAGCGACTTCGGTGAGGCTGTCTTAGCCACAGGAGTGCCTTATGATAAAAAAGAAAATCCCGATAACAATCTTACCGAGATAACGCGCATAGCTCCGGAAGTAAGGGGAGTACGCCGATTAGGGTCGGCGGCGTTCGACCTATGCTATGTCGGAGCCGGATTCTTCGACGGCTATTGGGAGCTGAATCTGAACCCGTGGGACGTTGCCGCCGGAATGCTGATAGCCGAGGAAGGGGGAGCCCGCTGCATGCGTATACGCGAGAACCGCAATGAATCGGTAATGGCGGCCTCGCCCGGAATATTTGACAAGCTGTCCGGATATCTGAAAGTATAAAAATATCCATCGCGTCATTTGCGCGATGGATATTTTTATATATGCCTTGGAAGATATTTATTCCGCTATATGTATCAGCGAATGGTATCGGGATAGGCTTCAAAGGCAGCGCGGAGGGTTTCGAGAGCTGCCGCCAGATCATCGATATTCAGCACATAAGCTATGCGCACCTGATCGAGTCCGACACCCGGGGTGGAATAGAAACCGGCTGCGGGAGCCATAAATACCGTCGCACCCTTGTATTGGAAGTCTGTAAGACACCATTTGCAGAAGTCCTCGGCCACAGGCACCGGAAGTTTCACTACCGTGTAGAAAGCGCCTTCGGGCATGGGGCTGTAGACACCGGGAATTTCATTCAGGCCTTTTACCAGGAAGTCGCGGCGACGGCGATATTCGGCGAAAGTTTCGGTCATGTATTCGTCTGTCGCGTCGATAGAAGCCTCGGCTACTATCTGGCCCAGCAACGGCGGCGAGAGACGGGCCTGGCAGAATTTCATCACAGCCTGACGGAGAGCCACGTTCTTTGTAACAAGACATCCCACGCGTATACCGCATTCGTTATAACGTTTTGAAACGGAGTCAAGTAAAATGACATTATCCTCTATACCTTCGAGCTGAAGGGCGGATACGAAAGGAGTGTCGGAGTAGCAGAACTCGCGATATACCTCGTCGGAATAGAGGAACAAGTTGTGTTTCAATACAATGTCGCGCAGTTGCTCAAGCTCGGCACGGGTGTAGAGGCAACCGGTGGGATTGCCCGGGTTGCAGATAAGTATACCTTTTGTACGAGGTGTGATCTGCTTTTCAAACTCTTCGATAGGAGGAAGCGCGAAGCCGTTTTCTATTTTGGCTACAACCGGCTTGATGACCGCACCTGCAGTCATGGCGAAGGTTATGTAGTTGGCATATGCCGGTTCGGGTATTATGATTTCATCACCTGGATTAAGAGTAGCGAGGAATGCAAGAAGCACAGCCTCAGAGCCGCCGGTTGTAACGATGATTTCGTCTTTGGAAACGGGTATGTCGAAACGGCTGTAATATTCCTCAAGCTTCGCACGCAGGGATGGTATGCCGTCGGAGGGGGAATATTCCAGAACCTTACGGTCTACACGGTGAAGGGCCTCAAGGGCCTGCGGGGGAGTGGGGAGGTCGGGCTGACCAATATTCAGCCGGTAGATTTTCACGCCACGTTCGGCGGCAGCTGTTGCCAACGGGGCGAGTTTTCTGATTGGCGAAGCCGGTATTTGCCGGCCTCTTGTCGAAATTTCAGGCATGATATAGTTTTTAAGGTTTTTAAGGTCTTTAGTGTTTTTAAGGTCTTTAACGACTAATGACTTCCGACTAATGACTTAAGTTTTTCTGTTTTTCTGATAGTGTCGGCATATGCCTGTCAGGAAGCAATTGTCGCAATCCGGTTTTCTGGCCTTGCATACATATCTTCCGTGAAGTATGAGCCAATGATGGGCTGTGGAGAGGAGATCGTGCGGTATGTTGGCCACAAGGACCTTTTCGGTGGCTAACGGCGTGCGCGAGCCTGTGGTGAAGCCTATGCGTTCCGAAACGCGGAACACATGGGTATCTACCGGCATCGCGGCCTGGTTACAGGCGACGGCGAGCATCACATTGGCTGTTTTGCGACCTACGCCCGGAAGTTCCATAAGAGAATCTATGTCGGAAGGCATCTCGCCTCCGAAGCGTTCGGAGAGCGTACGTGCGGCGTTTATGAGATGGCGCGCCTTTGCATTCGGGTATGTTACGGATTTGATGAACCGCTTCACCTCCTCTTCGGAAGCCACGGCCAGCGATTGCGGGTCGGGATAGGCCTCGAACAGTGGTGGTGTGACCATATTCACTCTCTTATCGGTGCATTGTGCAGACAATATGACCGCCAAGAGCAAGTGGAATGGGGTATCATAACAAAGTTCCGTGCGCGGGTCGGGCATCTTCTCGGAGAAGAGCCTTATCGCTTCACGGAACCTTTCTTTTCTTGTCATGGAATAATCCGGTTAAATCAATCGGTATGTTTCCCAGTCGGATAATCAGCGGGCGCTTTCAAACTCGCGCAGGAACCTGACATCGTTTTCCGAGAACATTCTCAGATCTTTCACCCTGTATTTCAGGTTTGTAATACGTTCCACTCCCATTCCGAATGCGTAACCTGAATAGACTTCCGGGTCGATGCCGCATGCTTTCAGCACGTTGGGGTCTACCATTCCGCATCCGAGAATCTCAACCCAACCGGTGCCTTTGCAGAATGCGCAACCTTTGCCGCCGCATATGTGGCAAGAAATGTCCATTTCGGCAGAAGGTTCGGTGAAGGGGAAGTAAGAGGGGCGCAGACGTATCTTGGTATCGGGACCGAACATTTCGCGGGCGAATTGCAGCAACACCTGGCGCAGGTCGGCGAAAGAAACGTTCTTGTCAATATACAATCCTTCGACCTGATGGAAGAAGCAATGGGCGCGGGCCGAAATAGCCTCGTTGCGGTACACACGTCCAGGGCATACGATGCGGATAGGAGGTTTTACGGTCTCCATCACCCGTGTCTGTACGCTTGAGGTATGGGTACGCAACAATATGTCGTCGGCACTGCGGGCTATGAAGAATGTGTCTTGCATGTCACGCGCCGGATGGTCAGGCGGAAAGTTCAGCGAAGAGAACACATGCCAGTCATCCTCTATCTCAGGGCCTTCGGCTACGGTGAATCCCATGGTCGAGAATATACGCAACATCTCCTCCTTTACCAAAGAGAGGGGATGGCGTGTACCCATAGGAATCGGGGTCGCGGTTCTGGTCAGGTCAATATCGCATTCCGCGTCTTGATTGGCCTGAGCCAATTGAGAACGGAGCTCTTCCAGTCGCCGGGATGCCAAGGTCTTAAGTTCATTGAGAGCCATGCCGATTTCTTTCTTACGGTCGGCAGGTACATTGCGGAAGTCTGCCATCAGTTGAGATACAGCTCCCTTTTTACTGAGGTATTTTATGCGAATCTGCTCCACCTGCTCCTGGGTGGATGCCGTTGCGGCTGCTATCTCAGCCTTAAGCGCGTTAATTTTCTCAATCATGATTGCAAAGATAACAAAAAATGCGGATTAATCGGGAATAATCGTGGGTAATCAAGATTAATCGGAAAATTAGAGGCGGTGTTGCAGAACTCCCTTTGTTAAAGCTTTTGAGAATTGAATGTTTTGAAC
>CAJMMT010000027.1 GCA_905214715.1 uncultured bacterium
CCCGCGACCCCGACCTTGGCAAGGTCGTGCTCTACCAACTGAGCTATTTTCGCATTTATGCCTAAACAGCTAAGCCATTTCGCATTTACTTTATTTTTGCTAAGAAAACGCTCTCGTTTTCCCTTTTGCTCTGCAAAGTTACAACCTTTTTGTATTTTCACCAAATTTTTTTGGCATTATTTTTTGAAAAAATTTTATCAAATTCCTTAACTGCCTATTTCTCAACTTTTGAACGAGGAATGCAAGATTACATTTTCAGGCATATCCGGGAAAGTTCAACGCCTTTCCCAAATCCAACTGCCCGGATAGCGGTCCAAAAAGCCTTTGGCGTTCATCATGCTCTGAAGCTGACCACGGTCGGAAGACTTTCCTGCCGCAACCCGCCAGATACCGGTACGGCTACCGCACAGCTCAAGGGTGTCGTCACTGCAATTCTCAATAAATTTGCGGGCACCGTTTTCCGTTGCGAATGTTCCTACCACAAGATAATAGATTCCCGTGTCGTCAACCGTGCCATTCGGAACCGCATCTGAAGTTTCCTCTTCCGTTTCCATCGGAATGTCAGCTTTAATAGGAACCTCTTCCGATACAACCGGGGCAATCGATGACGCCACGCTCTTTTTCTGACCAGCCATACCTCCTGATATGGATTCAACGGGAACTACAGACGCATATCGCGTAGTCAACATGCTTTTGCCAGCCGGCAAAAGCACCGAAAGACATATCACAACCGTAGCCACCATCGCAGCTGCCACACGCACCATGCGTTTAGGCAACCTTATATAATAATAGCGACGGTCGCGTTCAGATGCAGATACCGCCTCTTCCGATGCAACTTCTGCCTCTTCCGGCTCCGGCTGCAACGATATCGGTTTCGTGCCCCACAAAGCTCGCATGCGATCGCCTGGGTATCGGGGGGTGAACATCATGCGTCCTTCTCCATCGAGGGTCAATGAACCTACATTGCCGACGTGCACCATTCCTCTCTCTCCGAGCATCGAGGTAATGTTCTCCATGCATGAAGCCACTATTCGGCGCCCTTCTTCAAAACCGCATCCTTTTGCACGCGCCACAGAGTGGGCCAACATGCCGTCATCGGCTCTGACATCAGAATTGAAGCTAATCTCACGGCATGGAGGCAATATCAGCCCATGCTCCGGGTCTATTATGGAACTTCTGTTTGTCGCTATGAACGCACCGACCCCCGGAAGGATTACGCAATCCCTTCGAAGAAGCAGATATTCAATATGTTGCGACAAAAAATCCATTTAGACTATCTTTTCAAGCCAAGCATTTTGCCCGGCGAAGCGAGTACAAAGTTAGCACTTTCGAACCCCATTTTCCAAGGGTTGTAGATATCTTTTTTTACCTTTTTTTCTATTCCGCTGTATAGCTTAACAATACGTTTCGTCTATTTTGTCTCACCTTTCCCTATACCTTCGATCCATCTCAGGATATCTGGCGAGGCCCCGTATTGACGCGCCAGTTTCAGGTCGGCCGCGGACTCTTCCATCTGGTAAGATTTCTTATGAGCCCATCCCATAGCGGCATAAAGATTACCGTCTGTAGGATTCTCCTTGAGCGCCTCTCTCAGCAATACCATAGCATCGGGAATATTATCCTGTTTGAGAAGCAGCATAGACAGGCGGAAACTGATTTCCGCATCCTGCCCCATAGTGTAGGCTTTCCTATAATATTCAATGGCCATGGAATCTTCCCCTTTTTCCTCGCATTCCACACCGAGACCGAACCATCCCCAAGGGTTGGAAGAATGATTACGGGCAAGCACATCAAAATCTGAAAAACGGCAATCATCCCCTTTCCCGGAAGATTGCAGCCTGATAAGACCGCGGGTCTGCAACGCCCATTCATTTATCGAGTCAATTGCCAATATCGCTCCTAAATCCTGAAGAGCATCATCATTGCGGCCAAGGGCAAGCAACGCGCGCGAGCGATGGGTAAGGATAACGGTGCTTTTGGGCGCGCGTGTAAGGGCCAACGAGAAACTCTGCAACGCTTCGTCTGTCTTATCCTGTTCCATCTGCGCCACACCGAGATTTGAGAACAGCAAGGTATTGCCGGGATTACCGGGCTCCTCCCTGAGCGCTCTTTTCAGCATTTTTTCGGCAAGAGACCATTGTTCGAGCGCAAGATACCGGTCGGCGGAATCGACAAGCTGATAATACCTTTCCGAGCCGATTCCGGAACCCGTATCCTCAATGCGTCCATAAGACATGACCATTCCGACTCCTACGACAAAAAAGAGTATAGCTATAATAATCCTATTCATACCGTTCAGAACATCACACCCCGACTGACTGCCAGCCGGGGTGTGATACTATAAAAAAGTTTGTTTTATTATTTCTTATATCGTTCGAGTCCCTGCTGCAGGAATGCCTTGTAACCGGGCACATCCTCCTTATATACGAACGCGGGAGCCAGAGGATGACCTGCGCCGTCCACAATCACATGGAACGGCTGGGCATTGGCACCGAACTTGGAACGCTGCAGATAACTCCACTTGTCGCCGTAAGTACGCAAAGTGCGCTCAGTGCCATCTTTCTCAGTAACCTTGATAGGTTCAGGCAAAGCTTTTTTCTCATCGACCATCAGCGTTACCAATATGTAATCTTCGTCGATGGTCTTCTTCACGTCGGGATCGGTCCACACGGCGGCCTCCATCTTGCGGCAGTTCACACATCCGTAACCGGAGAAGTCAAGCAATACGGGTTTCCCGAGTTCCTGCGACAGACGCATGCCTTCTTCGAAATCGTCGACCTGAGCGGCCACGTCTCCTTCATAGAGCGAGAAGTCCTGGGTAGAAAGCGGCGGCGAGAAAGCACTGATAGCTTTCAGAGGAGCTCCCCACAGACCGGGCAGCATGTATACAGCGAATGCGAATGAAACGCAGGCAAGCATAAAGCGGGTAACACCTGTTTTCTCGACCTTGTCGTCGTGAGGGAAAGTAATCTTGCCAAGCAGATATACACCAAGAAGAGCGAAGATAACTATCCAGAGGCTTACGAAAACTTCACGGTCAAGAATACGCCATCCGTATGCGAGGTCTGCCACCGAAAGGAACTTGAGGGCGAGGGCCAACTCAAGGAAACCGAGTACGACTTTAACGGTGTTCATCCACCCACCGCTCTTCGGCATTGATTTGAGCATGGTGGGGAACATCGCGAACAGTGTGAAGGGAAGCGCGAGCGCCAGAGCGAAACCGAACATTCCCACGGCAGGCGAAACGAAGTTGCTTGTAGCGGCTGCCTCTACAAGCAGAGTGCCGATAATCGGACCCGTGCATGAGAAGGAAACCAGCACCAATGTGAAGGCCATGAAGAAGATAGAGAGCATACCGGTAGTGGCGTCTACCTTAGAGTCCATCTTGTTAGTCCACGATGAAGGAAGAGTAAGCTCGAATCCTCCCATGAACGAAATGGCGAACACAACCAGCAACAGGAAGAATATTATGTTGAACAATGCCGAAGTGGCCAGCTCATTCAGCGCGGACGCTCCGAAGATAGCCGTTACCGCCAGGCCGAGCAAAACGTATATCACAACGATAGAACCACCGTATGTAGCGGCGGCGGCCACCGATTTACGCTTGCTCTTGTTCTGTTTCAGGAAGAAACTTACGGTCATAGGGATCATAGGCCATACGCAAGGTGTCACAAGCGCGATAAGACCGCCTATGAATCCGGCTATGAAGATATACAGAAGGCTCCTGCCTTGTTGCTCCGGATTATCTTCGAACACGTCGAGTTCCGCCTCTACGTTATCCCACCATCTCGGGTCGGAAACACCTTTGCTAATGGCACCGGGCACGAGAGCCGAATCGGAAGCCTGCAGGGAGTCGGTCTGCTGTGCAAGGGCCATGGCCGGATCTTCAGCCACAGTTTCATCGGCTTTGGCTTCGGGCTGTTCCTTGAGTCCGGCCGGAGCCTTACCGGTAAGTTTCTTGCTGCCGAAGACCTGCACGCAACCGGAATCATTGCATGCCTGGCCCTTGATTTCCACATTAACCGTATAAGTAGCGGCAGTGGGTTTTAGTTTTTGGGTGAAGGTAACGGTGCCTGAGTAGAAATGCTGGTCAACCTCGAATACATCGTCGAATTCTTTAGTATAGCTTTTATTGGCCGTTGTTTTGCCGTTGAGCGTACAACCCGACAGATCAAAAAAGAATTGTGCGGGATTACTGCCTCCGGCGGGGTTGTCTATCGCATAGAAATGATAGCCCGGCGCTATCGTGGCGGTAGCCTGCACTGCAGGATGATCGGTCTGGTCGTCGACAAGTCTGATATCCCATTTCACGGCATCGGTGGCATAAGCCCCGGATGCCATGCATCCTGCCAGCGCTATCAGCGAGAGGGTCTGTGAAATTCGGTTCATATAGATTTAAGTTAGATTAATCCTGTTCCTCAAGATCTGTTATAGCCGATTGTAAAACATATTTTGAATCGGGGTCTACAAGGAAAGCCACTATCTGGCAGTTCTCAAGTTTCCATGTTTCATCGGCATTCCGGAGCGAGGTGGCATACTCCTTCTCGTCGTCAAGATTGAAAGAGGTGCCTAACGATTCTCCCCATGCTCCATTGAAGGAAGTGCGCAACACGTGATTGTGCACATAGTTTTTCAGACGACCGGAAGTGGACATCTGTGGCCCGACTATGCCGTTTTCCATAATCCAGACTGCGATGTTTAGGGGACGCTGGTATTCGCCACGTACAAAATCGGCTTTGCAATGCACATTGATATTGCGTTCCGCATCGTAGGTAGCCTCGACCGAGAGTACGACAGGAGTTTCGGCTTCAAGGAACGGTTGGCTGGCCTGGATCCACTGCAGAAAATAGGGGGAGTCATCGGTTTTGACACCATCGAATACCGCACAGGGGAAAGAGTCAGGAGTATAATTTCGGTAAATCTCCGTAGCGGTCTTGCTTCTCAGACCAAGGTCTTCCCGTCCTACGATATTGGTAAACTGCACTCCCTCGGGGTGAAGGCAGACAGCTATGACATCTCCGGGATAAGCCTCCTGCAGAGAGTGTATCTGAGCGGCACCGGAGGGACAGTTGCTGCAGTTCTGACCGGTGAACTCCATTATGAGGAGTGTCTTGCTGGCCGGAGGCAGCGGATAGTCTATAAGGCGATCCGACTCCTTGACATCATCGCACGATGATACGAGCAAAGCTAAGGCTGCGAGCGCCATCGAGCCTGCCATTCGGAGTCGGTTTGTCATTATATTTTTCATTTCTCTTTAATACTTAGATTAGAAAGTGTAGTTATAGGTAACGGAAAATCCCTTGGTTTCAGGCACCCAACGGCATACGCCACCCGAGCAGTTGTATCCGGCGCGTGTGCGGCCATATCCGAGAGTAAAACGGTTCGCACGATAATTATAGGTTACCATCACATTATAATAGTTGTCGGCCTTGGCGGTGTTCCAGGTGTCGGTAACGGTAAACATCCAGTGGGGTGCCAGCGACAGCTCCACCAGACCGGCTACCCAGTCGCCGTTGTCCTGTTTTGTGTGCAGGTACTGGGCTTCGTAGCGCAACTGGGTCTTCTTGCCCAGTTTGTTCTGACCTTCGAATATGAAAGTATTGGCTGTAACCATGCCTCCGTGTCCTTCCACCACCTGCTGATTGTAACGCTGGAACAGATAGAAGAATGTGAACTGGAACTTACGGCTGAGTTTCTTGTTAAGTTCGAAGTTGACATCGGCATAGTTAACACCGCCCATCTTCCAGAAAGGAGCGCCATAGCCGTCGGTTCCCATCATCGGAGCAACAGGCTGACCGTCCACAACAGGTATTCCACGGTCGAGAGCCGCGATATAGCTGCCGGAAAGTCTCACGGAAGTGCCATACTTACCACCTAACGGGGTCTTCTTTTTAAACAGATAGCGCACCTCGCCCTGAAAAGCCCATTCACCGTCAGGCTGAGTGGCATACGGGTACATGGCGGCCAGAGCGTAGGTCTGGGTCATTGTGAAGGCGGGCAGGTGGTTAATGAAAGATGAGATGCCGGTTACCGAACGTTTGGAGCGGAAACTCATGTTGTCGCTGCGCTTGGCCTGAACAAAGGCGCTGAAGCCTTTGGAAGCGTAACTTGCCGACAGAAGCACGGCGGTACCGCGTCGATATGTATAATTATTGTCGGCTATGGGGTCGTTGTTCTTTGTTGCGAACTCAGCCAGGATATTGAAGTCATGCAGACGCAGCTTCACGCGACCGTCAAAAGCGGCTATTACATTGGGGAAATTCAACCGATAAGGAAGTGTGCCCACGCGTAAGTCTTCATCGGGTTCATGCTTGCCCACATACGAGAAACCAAGTGTAACACCGTAAGGGTCGGCAAACGCTTTGCTGAACGACTCGTTGAGCGACCATTCGGCATCGGCGCCCCAGAGCCACGCCGGATTATGCTCCCAGTAATGGCGCTGTTTACCGCCCAGCAGGGTGAAGTTCACTCCGGGAGCGGCTTTTACTTTCAGCCGACCGCCTCGTATAGCGTTGTCGACTCCAAGACTACGCTCCTGATAAGTGCGCAGAATAAGGCCGGATCCGAACTGCTCGTAGAAATCGCCGGCGGTAAGCTGCACGCCCTTATACTGCCCCGTGGCCCAGAAATAGGGAACGCCCCACCCCTTGAAATCATCTTCATATCCGGGGAGAGGCCATTTAGCCCACTCGAAACGCCCTCCCAAAGAGAGATATGGGGCGTTGAGAGTAAGATCGAAGTAGGTGTTGTTCAAAACATCCTTCTCGTATTTAGTTGCTTTGTCGCGGTCAGTACGGTTACCTTTAAGGTCATATGGAATCAGGAATTCAGTCTGCAATGAGCCTTTTACACGTATCTGTTCGCCCCATTTGCGCAATGCCGATTTCTCCCCCGGCACAGAAGGTTCATATACATAGGTGTCCGAGTGGCGTCTTACGAGAGGTTCGGAAGTGTACACGGCATCCGATTCGGTTTCGGCCGCCGTTTCTATCTCGGCCGCTGTCTCCACACCTAACGCGCTGAAAGGTGTAAAAACGCCAAAGGCCATGGCTGCGAAGCCAAGTCTGGTAATTTTCAGTTTCATGAGAAAGGTTGGTATGTTTATAGCCTCAAGGCCGGAAGCACATGGCAATTCCGACCCTGCAGGCCATCGTCCAGTGGAACGGGAACCGGGACAGCTCCCTGCTTATTTCACTACTTTCTTTACGGCCTCGAGTATATCTTCCTCACCACCGTCTACATAACCCTGATGAGACCAGACCACATTACCGTCGCCATCTATCACGAATACGTGGGGAATGTCGTTCACACCCATCTGACGCTTGAACTCACTGTTGGGGTCAAGGAGCACTTCATATTCCCATCCCTTGCTCTCCACGAAAGGTTTCACTTTCTGTTCGTTCTGAGCCTCGTCGATACTTACAGCCACAAGCTTCATGCCGGTTTCTTCCTGCCATTCTTCATAGACCTCATTTATAGCCTTCAACTCGCGGTTGCACGGTTTGCACCAGAGAGCGAAGAAAGATATGACGAAAGGTTTGCCGTCATTACTCAATTCGGCTGTGTCTACAGTCTTGCCTTCGAGATTCTTAAGATTCACACTCGGAAGAGCGGCAGTAGCCGAGAGGGCTGTGGCCAAGACTGCGCAGGAAAGAATGATTTTCTTGAACATAGTATTAAGTTATTCCGGTGTCCGGCATGACGTTTCCGACAGACCGGCGCAACCTCTGTTAAGTTATTAGCATTTACCCTACTTCACCCCATTCGGAAATGCCTGAATATGCAAGCAGTCGAAATTCTGCCTAAAATTAATTATAATATGCATATTCACCAAATATGACACGCCACTCTAAAGATAGTTTAACAACATCTATTTATCATTGTACACTTTTTACATGAGCGGCATAGTCATACTCAACTCTTTTCAAAGTTTTTCGCAATCGTTTTTCAAAATAAATTTGGAAATTAAAAACTTTTGAATTTTCTTTGCATACGAAGTCCATGGGCTTTATCATTTACCTTGCATGACATCATGAAACATAAAATCATTTTTAAATCATATTACATGAAAAGAAATCTACTGTTAGTGGCTGCAGGACTTACTGTGGCCGGCATGTACGCAGAGTCTTTCGAAAGTCCCTGCATAATCGAGGAATCCACTGCCCAGGTCATTTCTCCCAATGGTCGCTATTTCATCTCCGCTCCGATAGAGGGATTGCAGATATTTGACCTGCAGACCGGCGAGAACTGGCTATATATCAACGAGACGGAAGAAAATCCCGAAGCATCTTACGGCTTCGGTCTCGGTAACTGCATATCGGATACCGGTATCATACTTGGATCCGTAGACATATACTATACTCCTTATTATTGGCAGAACGGCGAATGGAAAGCTCTCGACTACGGTACTTCCTTAGGTATAACTCTGGCCAACGGCATAACTCCCGACGGATCGCGAATCTGCGGCTCGTCGGAAATATCAGCCGATGGATATAGCACGGAGACAAGGCAGCTCCCCGTTTACTGGGATGCAGAGGGCGACGGCTTCGGATCCTATCACCGCCTTCCCTGCCCCGCCGTCGACTTCACCGACAGGGCTCCGCAGATGATAACCGCCATCTCCATCAGCGATGACGGCAAAACCATCTTCGGCCAGATAGTAGACTATTCAGGTCAATATCCCGAACCCATCGTATACAAGCAGGACAATGACGGCAACTGGTCTTACGAACTCCCGCTTGAGAAACTGTTCCGCCCCGAGGGAGTCACACTTCCTCCCTATCCCGACGAAATCAGCATACCGATGCCCACGCTCGAAGAATATATGACGGCAGAGGAACTCGCAGCCTACAATAAAGCCATGGAAGATTGGCAGAAAGCTTGCGAGGAAAGCGGCAACTGGGATTACAGCACATATCCCAACATGGAAGATTTCATCAGCCCCGAGGGTGCGGCCGCATATAACGCCGCTTCAGAAAAATATAACGAGGAAGCCATGAAATTCAATGAAGCTCTTGAAGCTTACTACATGGCACTGGAATCAATAATCGCCAATTGCCCATTATTAGTCCTCAATCAGGGAAATCTTGTACCCGATGGTTCCCAGGCTGTATTCACCATTGTGGAGAGAGTAGAGAACGACGATCCTTTCGCATGGGTTCCTTACACCGAATACACTCAACCTTGCCGTATGAATCTATCTGACGGCTCAATGAAGATTTACAACGAATACAGAGACATACATATATGGTCTGTACTCGCTGATGGAAGCATAACTGCCGGTGTTATGGGGTCATTCATGAATCCTGTACCGATGGAAGGATATATTGAACGCGAAGGCAAGCTCGTACCCCTCTTCGATTACATTAACGGAATCAAGCCCGAGTATGGCGAATGGATGACAGAAAACATGACCCACGATATCGAGACTTACGAAGAAGATCCCGACGGCAATGTGAACACCGTAATTGAAGAGAAGCTTGTTTCGGGAGCGCCCCTCGCCAGTCGCGACCTCAGCGTGATTGTAAGCTGGGCTCTTAATATCTGGGATTTCGACACCCCTGTGAACTATTACGCATACTACTTCAAGATGGGCGAACCGGTCGGTGTGAACACCATCGGCTCCGCCAACAATGAAGTGAAAAGTTACGAAGTATTCGATGTAAACGGTGTCAAGGTTCTCTCGACTGCCGACAAAGGCGCCATAATGGAACTGGGCAAGGGTATCTATCTAGTCAAGGCCATCAACAACGACGGCACGGTAACTACTACCAAGGTAGCTATCTAATAAATAAACATATACAATAAAATGAAAGGTGTGCCCGGAATCTTCGGGCACACCTTTCATTTTATTGTATACTAATTTTGCCGGGGCTATATTACCGTTCCGATGGCCCCGTATGGCGGCGATTCCTATTCTGATGATGAGCGTGGCTGTCGCGGTAATCTCTCAGTTCTTCCAGATAACTGGCGGTTATGACACCGGAAGGAAGGGCGATTATAGCTACGCCGAATAGCGATGAAAGCATCGAGACAACCCTGCCTACATCAGTTACCGGACACAAGTCTCCATAACCCACTGTGGTAAGAGTTACCGTAGCCCAATATAGAGCATCGAAAAAGGAACGGAATGTCTCTTCGCCTGTCTCCGGGTTAACATGCGGCTCGGCGTTAAACATAACCAGAGCCGTTATGAATATATAAAACACCGCCAGCATAAGTACCGACAAAAGAACCTGCTTCTCCTTTTTCAATACTGTGAGAAACATGGTAATCTTGTAGGAATACCGGAATATCTTAAGCAGACGCACTATCTTCAGCAGACGCGTGAGTCGCAGCAACTTGAACTCAGGACTTATAAGATTCAGCCCCGGCAGAATCGACAGCAGGTCGATTATAGCCATGGGAGTAAAAGGATATATAAGATATGACACCCATCCTCTTTTCAACTGCAGTTCGGCCGTAGACCACCTGATTATATAATCTATAATAAATGCTATGACCGTAATCAGCTCTGTGTACTTGAAAACCGGATAATCTTCTATGAACATCAACGGCACGATGCTCAGGAGAATCATGGCAAGCATATACCAGTCATATAGCCTGTTTACAAGTAGCTCTTTGCAATTCCTGTCAATGAGTTTATAAAGTTGTCTACGGTGTTTCATGAGTTGCTTATTTATCTAAATAATAGCCTGCCACGAAATTAAGAAATATTTCAGTTTCCTCAAAGCGTTACATTGTCTCAGCCCTGGCCTCAAGCCTGACAAGATGGCGGAACGTCCGGCGTATTGTCTTCCATTTCGGGAAGAATGCCGCAGGTCTGAAAGGACCGTAACTTACCAGAATTACCATCAATGAGATAATCCCGATAATCAGCAGCCAGCCGTATATCTCTTTCATCGAAACGATAAGGGCCTGAGTCTGGACAAAGCCATATGACCGACCCAACGGCATATGGGCGGTATCGGGATTGAAGTCTGTAATCGCGGTGCCGAGAAGAGCGGAGTTTTTCGCCATCACTCGCCTCAGGAATTCGCCTACGAGCGCCGGGCCGAAAGTGGCGCCCATCACCGCTCCGGTAAATCCGTTTATGGTAAGGGCCTGCGGAAAGACCTGAAACGGAAGCCCGCTTTGAACGATGGATGTAAGGAAGACAATCGATATTATCACAGCCGCGGCACCTCTGAAAAACAGGGGTATGAACAGCATCTCTTTCTCCACCCCATAGTCAATGAAGAAATAGAAATAGGCAAGATAAACTATCGCAAGCGAAAATCCTATCGCCGTCATTGTCTTATATCTCCATTTGCGTAGGGCGAACGTGAAATATGTGAATCCGCATCCCGTAATTATCCCGGCTAAAACATACCAGTTCAAATCTATCAGGTTCGTTTCATCGAAGCCGAGAATATTGGCCGCGTATGAGTGCTCGAACACATGTTCGGTTGCGAGCAACGTGAAGAACACAAGGTACACCGCCGTGGCACGGATTACATTCCTGTTACGCATAGCCAGAAACGATATGTAGGGATGATGCAGGAATGAGGCGCGCCATAGATTTATCATCATGCACGCCAACCCCAAAGCCGCCGCGGACCGGATTTCGAAAGAATCCCACCAGTCATAGTAATTGCCATATACGCAGATGAATGTAAAACACATCATGAAGCCGGCCCAAAGGATGGCCCCGATCCAGTCGATGCCCAACAGGGGGATGAACATGGGAGCGCGCACCGGTTTTACGAATGCCATAACCATAAGCATCATCAACGCGAGCATCCCGGCCATTATCCACTGCATATATTCCCATTGGGCAAAGAAAGCGGTATATATGGTGGCGATTCCGCTCAGCTGGATAACACCGTCGACCAATATATAGACATAGCAGAAGAATATCGACATATCGCGTACCGGAGTCAACCATAACTGGATGGTGGAATCACAGGCGAACGTGGCCTGCATCCTGAACCAACCGGCTATGAAGCAAGTGGCCACAAGCACGGGGACCGATTCCGTGTTGGCACAGATAAAGTTGGCCGCAATAAGCACGATACCTGCGAAAAGCAACTGCGTACGGTTGGAGAAACGGAATTTAATGCGGAACATCACCGCGAAATTTATCGCAAGTCCTATCAGGGAGGCATATCCCGCCATGAGAATATCTTCTTGCATAAGAGCGGTCGTGCCGACCATGTCGGATGCCGCGGCCAGATAGACTCCACCCGAGAATTGAATGATTATGACGAAAAATATAAACAACCACGGTTTAAGCCGACGTGGTATATAATCCGGGACATCAGGTATATTGAAAGGACCTTGCGGAGCGTGCCAGTCAGCCATATCAGTATTTCACCTCACATTCCACATTCATGCCTGCACGCAGTTTCCGCATCTCGGCTTCTTTATTGTCGCCCGTAAACACGATCCTTACCGGTACCCTCTGACGCACTTTGACAAAATTTCCCGCCGAGTTATCCTGAGGCAATACAGAGAGCGACGCGCCCGTAGCCTTGGATATCGACTCTACCTTTCCGTTGAAAACCACACCTGGCACGGCATCTACCTTTATCACCACCTCGCTGCCGGGCTCTATATGTTTCAGCTGGGTCTCCTTGTAATTGGCCGTAACCCATATATCGGCCGAATCGACCACATCGAGCAGAGTCTGGCCCGGCTGCACGAGCTGTCCTTCCTGAATCTCTTTTCTCGACGTGTAGCCGTCGCATGGAGCCACGATGACGCAATACGACAGATTGAGTTCCGCCGTTTCGAGAAGAGCCTTGGCCAGCTCGATGCCCGCATCGTTCTGGGCTATCCTCTGGCGCGTCTCGGCCACTACCGAGGATGTTGCCGACCGCTGGCGCGACAACATCTCATAACGTGCCTTCTTGGCTTCGTAATCCGTTTTGGCTGCATCGTATTGCTGGCGCGTAACCGCATTCTTCTCAAGCAGTTTACTATAGCGTTCAAAATCGGTGGCGGCCATCTCCATGACGACTTTCGCCTCGGCGATGGAGGCCTCGGTAACGGCTACATTGGCCGAAGCCACGCCAACTGTATGGTCGGCCACGGTACGTCCGGCCAGCGCGTTCTGATAATCGGCCCGGGCCTGCGCCACGCGCAGACGCATATCGGCATCATCTATGACTACAAGAGTGTCGCCCTTTTTAACCGGCTCATACTCTTTGAATCGTATTTCTTTTATGTAACCCTGCACTCTGCTGTTTACAGGCACTATCTGCTGTTTAATCTGCGCGTTGTCGGTAAACTCCACATCGCCGAGATGTACGAATTTACCGCAAACCCACATTGCCGCGACGGCAATTACAAGAATGGTTACTATATATGAGATTATTTTTTTGCTTCGGTGTTTCATATCCTGATGTGAATAAGAGGGTTCATATCTTCCCTGATGTGAATAAGAGTTTGTAATAACAGTAGATTATATTGATGCGCGCGTTTACAAGCATCTGTTCCGAGTCGAGTTTCGAGTTGGCGGCATCGAGCATATCGGTGATAAGCGCCATCCCTTCGGCGTAGCGGGTGTAAACGGTACGATAATTGCTCTCGGCAAGTTCGACGCTCTTCTGCTGGGTTTTAAGCTCCTCGTATGCCTCCATGTAGCGGACATAGTCGGCACTGACACCGAGATTCACGTTTTCGCGCGTGGCCTCCAGCCTGTCGATCGCGGTCTGCGTGGCCGCACGGCTTTTCGCCAGAGACTTGTTGCTCTTGCATAAGGACGACAGATTGTAGCTCACGCCGACACCTGCATACCAATAGCTTAGATTGCGGTTTATCGGCGGCATCTCCACAAGTATAGGGCCGTCTATGCTCCATCCGGCCTGAATGCCGATCTTAGGCAATCTCTCACTCTTCGCGAGGGACTCCGCTTTCCTGCTTATATCCACTCCGGAGCGGGCGAGTCTGATAGCCGGAGATTCGGCTTCGGCTGACTGTCGCCACCAATCTTCGTCAACCGCCGGCAACGCTTTGGCGAGAATGGCAGAGTCAGGCACCACTTCGGTATTCTCGTCAAGTCCAGCGGTAACGACGAGATTGCGGTTAAGGATTGTCAGCGTATTGTCGATTTTTACAAGCTGAAGCTCAAGATTGGACACGAGCAGTTCGTAACGTGTAATGTCATTCTGCAACGCCACCCCCTGGTCATAACGCGCGTTCATCTCGTCAAGGACCTTTCGGGCCTGCATGATATTGTTTTGCACGACGGTACGGAGATTCGCGAACTTGTACATGTCAAGATAGAATCCCGCAAGACGGAATCTGATGTTGTCCCGTTCGAGTTCGGTGGCATAGCGCGCTGCCGTCGACTTAAGCTCGGCCAGCTCGATTCCGGTACTGACGGCACCGCCTGTATATACAGGCTGCGTGACATTGATGCCTAACGTGTTTCCGAAATGCGGTATAGGCGCTTTTTGATAATCCGAAAAGTTTCGCTTGGTGGTAAATCCGTCGCCGATATAGATTAGCGACAGATTTGCTTCAATGTCAGGAAGCCACCCGCTGCGGGCGACGCTGATATCGCGCTTCGCTTCCTCTTCAGCGGTAAATGAAGGGCGTAGTTGCGCACTGTTGGCCTCGGCTATCTCAAACAGCTCTTCGATGGAAAGAACCTGTCTGATCTGACCGACAGCACGCACCCCACCGCTACACAAGGCCGCGACGATCAGCCCTGTGAGCAATCGGTGATTGTTCATATGGGAAAGTTTATTAAAATATAAGTGGAAAAATCCGAATAAATAAATCCGGGATAGCTCTTCTTAGAACCTATCTACAAAGGCACTTCACCCAGGCGTATACCCGAGCCCGTTACATAAGCGTATACTGAACCATCACGCAAATGCAATTAGGGAATTATTTTCTTTGGGAAATATCAACGGAAGTCCTCGTAGACAGCTTTATAAGGAAGCGGTGCTCTTCCAGTTCTCAAGGAAACCCCAGTTAAACACAATAGGAGATAAGGAAATTTCGATAATCGGCTTACAGTCCATTAATAACGCGACTCTTTGTGAATCGCACCACAAAATTACTATTTTTTTCGGAATAAATTACGCTATTCAGATGAAGAATAATGGAGTTATGGAGTGGCATCTTCTCCCCTCTGGCATCGGAACAACTTATTATGATTGGAATCCCAACAAAAATCGCACGAGTCGTAATACCGCTCCTCGGGAAGGCCTCAAGCCTATGGAGCTGAACTTACCTCTGTTGAACACTGCACTGCAAAATGATTAATTCTCTCCAAAGTTTTTTACTTAATAGGAGGTCCAAAAAATCTATTGAATTATGCGCTCTATCTCAAATATTTCCGCTAATTTTACCGTCGGATGGTTCTTTTACTGTCCATGACATTTCGGAAAAAGAAGCGTTATGCGCAATCTTGTGATTTGAGAACGTAGGAAATTAGACAATCAGCACAGAGATTGGCATAGTGGTTCTCACGCATATAGCGTGGGCTGCTATCGTTACATCTGTGCATATGGTTTCCTACGACCTTCAAATCAAGACGTGGCATAGTTGGCCTATGTTTTCTTATCATCTTCAAGAGATCGCACTATACTCCAGGTTTGCAGAAGCTCTGGGACGCAGACCGAGTGAAATCACTAAATGGTTGAGCGGTCAGCACAATTTCACCATCGCTACGCTCGCAATGCTCTCTTCTTTCTTCGGACAGCCGATTATTACGGTCAGTTGAACTTACTAATAATATTATGGTAAGCCAACCTCGCCTCGGCGTAAGTCCGCAATATGTGAGCAAACTCCTTTCAGGCACTGAAAACCTCAGTTTAAGAGAATGTTTGGATTTAACACGAATTTATAATTGAGAGATGAATGGGAAATTCTTTCCATCCCCCGAAGGTCTTTTTTGGCTGTTCCCGCCAAGATTTCGTCGGTTACGGTGCCCGCACCGCGCCCTCCTCAACTTGCGGAAACATCTCAAAAAATCCTCTTCGTGTGAATGGAAGTTAAATCCAAACATTCTCTAAAGAGTGTAGCCAATATCAAGGATAAGCTCGGTATTTCTTGCTTTGCAATGTCATAAAGTGTGTTTCTCAATGCTATCGCAGTTCAACTCATATATCGACTTTTTGGATCTCACGGCAGCCATTGATTATTGCCGAGAGCAGGGAACACCGTGCCATTATAAAAAGGGGGAGCGTTTTATCCTGCAAGGGACAATCGCCCGTTATGCCGCTCTTGGTGTGTCAGGCTATTTCAAAGTAACCACTCTTAATGATGCGGGAAATGAGGCAGTGGTGAATTTCGCCTTTCCGGGTCAATTCATCACAGATTTCCATTCCTCATTACATGGGAAACCCTCCCAGATGTCAATTATCGCCGGATGTGATTGCGAAACACTACGAGTGCCGTTAAAAACTTTCAAGGAATATCTTTCCCCTTCGCTGCTCGACGAATACAAATCGCTGTTCAATATGGTATTCATGCGGTTGCTCAATCTCTACCGCAAGTCGCCACGTCAGCGTTATGCGGAATTATGTGAACAATATCCCCAAATTGTGGAGACTGTTACATTGAAAGATTTATCCTCTTTCCTGTTGATAACACCTAACCATCTCAGCCGTATCAGACGTGAATTGACAAAAAACTCGGGCACAAACATCAAAAAATAAGATGGCCTATACATTTGTTAAGACCAAATCCATTTATTCTTTTCATCTTTGCCGTTGGAGAGTTTAGGAACATTCCGCAATATTTTTTGAAAAATCAATATGAAGAAGTTATTTTTAATTTCCTTGATTATCGCTCGGTCTTGCATAGCGTTCGCGCAGAATTGGTGTGGGAATGACAGCATTGTACGAGAAATTCAATTCCCTCTTACTGAACGGGACACGGAAACCGTATTCTTCTATTTCAATAATGAGTGGATTGCCGGAGCCATGCCAGAAATGGTTGAAACCGATTCGATCTCGAAGATGGAGGTAAAAAACGACGAGTATGGAAATCGCGCCATCTTTGTGACGGTATCACCCGAGACACTGGCCAAGTTGAAGTCGGATGTGCGCGAAGCGACCAAAGACATCTGGGTGAATTATGACCCTATATGTGAGTTCCCCGGAGGCAACGGCAAATTTAAAGAATGGCTGGATGCCAATATCAAGATTCCCGAGGGATACAAGGGAAGCGAAAAAGTAATCGTTAGGTTCTACGTCCAACCTGACGGCTCTGTAACTGACGCAAAACTATTCAGACCGAGTAAAAATGAGGCTGCGAATGCCGAAGCATTGAGACTGGTAGGCGCGTTACCTAAATTCAGAGTGAAGTTCTTCACGCCGCGAAGAACCCGAATCGGCTTTACAGTGCCCATCACTTTCAAAGAGCCGGGCGCGATATTTATAAGAGGTTCGGAATGCTCATTTATCAAGCAGTTCCCGGTAATTGAAAACAGAATCAGACAACTGTATGACAATGCAGTCTTCAATACCGCAAACGATTCCGACTTCGATATTTCAGATATTTGTTCTCCCGACTTTTTAAAACGTCTCAGGAATGCCAACGACTATGACACCGACGGGTATGCCGCTTGGCTCTTAAGGTCCGGAATGCAGGATGGCGATGATTCGACCTCAAAAGTAATTTCCATTGTACCGTCCGGAACAAATACCGTGGTTGTAAACTGGTCGGACATGGGACATAAGGGTTCGACAACTTTCACGCTGACAGAAATGGATGGAACATGGAAGATTAGCAACGCCACCGTCCCGGAAGGTTACAATCCTCTCTAAGAAGCCTTATACATTATGAAGAAGTTATTTATCATTTCCTTAATTATTATTCAGTCTTGCATAGCGTTCGCGCAGAATAATTGCGAGAACGACACCATTGTACGCGAAATTCAATTTCCTATGACTGAACGGGATACCGAAACCGTATTCTACTATTTCAACAACGAATGGATTCGGGGAGCACACCTTGATAACGTGCCGGCCGACTCCATTCATAAGATGGAGGTAAAAAACGACGAGTATGGAAATCGCGCCCTCTTTCTGACGGTATCGCCCGAAACCCTTACACAAATAAAAGCGGACGCGCAGAAGATCTGGGTTGACGATGACGCTCGCTGCGAGTTTCCCGGAGGCAACGGAAAACTCAAAGAATGGATTGATGAAAACATCCGTATTCCCGAAGGATTCAAGGGCAGTGAAAGAGTGTTTGTCAAATTTACCGTTCATCCTGACGGCTCAATCAGCGACGCAACGATTGCTCGGCGGCGGAGCAAAAACGAAGCTGTCAACCAAGAGGCACTAAGGCTTGTTAATGCGTTGCCCAAATTTCGCGTTAAATACTATACCCCCCAAAAGAAAAACCTTCGCTATCTCCTTCCGATAACTTTCAAAGAGCCGGGCGTGATATTTATAAGAGGAAATGAAAGCAAAGGCAATACGCAAAAACAAGATTCGATATCGCAAGATATAATTGTTGAATCAAAAATATTCTACGAACCCGAACAGCAGCCATACTATTTGAATGGAGACACTAAGGGCTTATTGAATGACCTATATACCGCTATTTCAGAGACCGCCACTACAACACAGGAATGTGTCAAAGGCAGGGCCATTGTCAGGTTTGATATATCAAAAGATGGCCAAATAGATACCAACTCGATAAAGGTGATTATAAACCGATCTGTGCCTGACGATTATTTGAAGGCGGCCATTGAAGCAATTAAAAAATTAGGTAAATTTGAGCCAGGTAAAATGAATGGGATCCCTAAAAAAGTAGCATGGAATCTTCCAATCATCTATCCTGTTCCACTTGAATATATAAAGACAACTGAGTGAATAAACCCGTTATGCATTAACGCCACCGAGAGAAGTAATACTCCCGGTGGCAATTGTTTTTACCGTGCGCCGGAAAATCCGTTGACCCGATTTGACGGCGACAAGACGCTTCACTCCATAAAATATAAAGAGCCGAAAAATATAAAGAGCCGAGTAATTAAAACTCCGCTCTTTGTCTTTGTTGCCTTGGAAGACTCACTCAGTCTCTATATACAGGAAGACCGTCTTACTCGTGCATCACGCCTAAAGTAGAACTATGTAAAAGAAAAATTTTTCTTTTCACCAGCCCTATCTATATATTGGTTTGGTTTAGGTCGGGTATATATTACCCGGACTAAACCAAACTGACATAGTATATCACACCCATGATTTGTGCCTGATGTGGAATCCTATTTAATTAGACGTAATGTTTTGTGTAATTGGAAATAAAATGCTAACTTTGCGCTGTTGAGAAAGGACAATTAAGCGTTTATTTTCCTTTTTACTCATCGTGATATGAAACAAACAATTATATCAAAGGTCAATCGCAGCAAGAAGGGCACCATCTTCTTGCCGGATAGCTTTTTGCCTATTGATACTCACTACGCCTCCAACATATTGTCTGAACTACGCAATGAAGGTAAGCTCGTCAGAGTTGCCACAGGGATATACGTTAAGCCAAAAGAATCACGATTTGGGCTCGTTATTCCGACGATAGGAGAAATAGCACAGACCATAGCAAAACGTGATGATGCG
>CAJMMT010000028.1 GCA_905214715.1 uncultured bacterium
TGGTACTGCTGACGCGGGAGAGTAGGTAATCGCCCCCTTGAAGAAGGAGACCCGGACTTCGGTCCGGGTCTTTTTTTTGTCCTGACCAATGACCAACGACTAATGACTACCGAACGGTTAATAATTGTTATTGAAACGAGCCTTTTTGGTAGGTCTGTTGTTTCCATTCTGTAACCATATAAAAAAGCACGATTATGAATACAGAAGATCTGGCTAAACAGGCCAAAGAAGCAGCCCAGCAAGCTAAGGTGGCTGCGAAAGTAGCAGTCAACGATGCCAAGATGGCGGCGCAGGACGCTTTGAAGAATGCAAAGAGCACCACTGCCCAAAAGGGTGAATCTGTCAAAGATAAGGCTGCCGGAGCATTTGACTCATTAAAAGATAAAGCCGCCGATGCCTTGCGCAATCTTGCAGACAAAATCGACGATTGACAGGTGAATTGCATCTGTATGGCAATCCTGGAGGATATTCCTATCTTGGTGCCGCAATTTAACGGTAACGATACCGTTAGCTTTTAAGCATAAAATAAGAGCTCCGGAGAAAACTTATTTCAACGGAGCTTATTTATGTGTTTATCTCTTATTCGCCTGTTTAACGTTTTCAGCGTTTGGTGTTGCCTGTTTCCTGTAGTCGTGCCTGTAGGCATTGGGCGAAATTCCCGTAAACTTCTTGAAATATTTGCCGAAGAAACTCTGATTGGGAAAATTCAGCTGTGCGGAAATCTGCTGGATTGTATAGTTGGTAGATCTAAGCATTATCTGGGCTTCCGTAATCACATGCCGGTTTATAAACCGCGTGGCGGTTTCTCCGGACAGTTCTTTTATTATGGCCGACAGATGCTTCGGACTGACGCACAGCAGCGATGCGTAGAAGCCTACGCTCCGTTCCTGTTTGGCATATTTGCCCAAAGCAATCAGAAACTGAGCCATGAGATCTTCTTTGCGGGTACGTTTTCTTTCCACTTCATCTTCATCGTGGTTCTGCAGCCCGGTTTCCAGAAGATGTAGACAGAATCCGGAAAGCAGTTTCTCAAGAATCCGGTAGTATCCCTCGGTAGCAGGTTGCATGGATTCCCTTTCCAGAAGATCGAACCACAGATTGACCAGCGACAGGTTATGAGAGTCAAACGAGATAACCTCATTGAAGTCCGACTTCATGAGTTTAGGCAGAAACCCGGTAAACTCGGGTATCATAAATGATATGAATTCCGGATTGAAAGCGAGAATCCTTACTTTTACCTTATCGTCCGAACTGTATGAGGTTACGACTTTATGGCTGTGGAGTCCCATCAGCGAGCCCGGACCAACATGATATTCCTTAAGGTCAATGCCGATATTGAATTCACCTTCACGGATTATGGCGAAGTATGCGTGAGGCAACCTGTAGGGTAGAGCCTGCCGACATGGCTCCAGAACGATATCCTTTACCAGCAATGGCTGTAGGTTGCTTATCTGCGATGATAAGGTTTTGAGTACCTCCGGTATTTCCGGATTACCGTTTATAATGTCATATCTTTTCAATGCCATGCTTTTCTGATTTTTCTTGCCACTGCGCGAGGTATAAACCCGATATGCGCGATAATAGCCGAGGCGAGACCGAAGTGATGCTTCATTATGCTGAAACGTTCCTTTAGCGATGCGATTTTGTTTTTTTCGGTGAGACCGTCATCGAGATAATCTATTGTAACCCTGCCCAGATTGTACCTGCATCCGGGCCGTGAGGCCATAATTGAGCGCAGACACCAGTCATAATCGGCCGAAAAACGGTATCTCAGGTCATAATACGGAGCAATCTTGCGTCGCACCATGAATGCCTGATGGCACACCAGCATGCCGTTCAGGAAGGAACGGGCTGTAAGGACTGCCGGAGCCTGCAGGTGTCTTGGCCGCAGGAAGTTGCGGTCGGCATCCACTATGATGGTATCACCGTATATTATATCGGGGGATGATTTCGCGGCTTCGGCATAAAGAGCTAACGTGTCGGAGCCATGAAAAGTGTCGCCGGCGTTAAGGAAGATCAGATATTTCCCTCGTGCCATGTCGATACCCTTGTTCATGGCATCGTAGAGGCCGTCGTCAGGTTCACTGAGGACTCTCAGTGATTTAGGTCCTTGCATACGTACTTTGGCAATGGTGCCGTCGGTAGATGCTCCGTCTATAATTATATGTTCGTAATTCCGAAATGACTGTTCGGCCACAGACCTGACGGTATCGGCAATCTGTTTCTCCGCGTTATAAGTGATGGTAATCACCGATATGAGCGGTGTCGCGTATCCGGAGGCCGAGCGGCGGTCGGTCCCTTTTTTTCCGGCGGGTTTGTGTCGCTTGTGTTCTTCAGGCATGTCGTTCTGATAAAAAGGGGCTATCCAAGGAGACGTAGGGACTCAAAGTGGGTCCTTCGGGCGACTCCATATTCAAATTTAATCAATACCATCTTTCCATGTCTTTATAAATAGCTTAAAAGATGTTAAGTTGCTTCATTTTGTTTGCCCTTATTTATCCTTAGAGAATGTTTGAATTTAACACGAATTTATAATTGAGAGATTACTTGGAAATTCTTTCCATCCCCCCGAAGGTCTTTTTTGGCTGTTTCCGCCAAGATTTCGTCGGTTACGGTGCCCGCACCGCGCCCTCCTCAACTTGCGGAAACATCTCAAAAAATCCTCTTCGGGTGAATGGAAGTTAAATCCAAACATTCTCTTAGAGGCTTGCGGTATAGATTCCGGGGGATGTATCATGTATAATGAACTTGTTTGGACGTAGTATAAATTAGGGTAAAATTAAGTTCAAACCTTGGGGATATGAATAAATCCATTTAACTTTGCAATCCCCTCCCGAGGGTATTTCGTTGCCATCGGAAGCGGATTCCGCGGTTATGCAGCGGTATAAATTTGAATAAGTTTAATTTAAAATATTAAAAAGTCATGGCATATGTAATTGGCGACAATTGCGTCGCATGCGGAACCTGTCAGTCTGTTTGCCCGGTAGATGCAATCTCCGAGGGCGATATCTATCACATCGATCCCGATACCTGCATCAGCTGCGGCAGCTGCGCACAGGTTTGTCCTTCAGATGCTATCACCGAAGGCTAATCTAAATCTAAAAGCAAACAGCAGGCATCCCGGTCTTAGCCGGGATGCCTGTTTTTTATACTGTGCCCGGCGGTTGTGTACTACGCGATAATTTAGTAATTTTGGGTTTTACTTCATGCATTCATACTTGTGGTATGGTTCTAAACCATTTGGCGGTTATGATTGTCATAAGTAAGTATTCTAAGAATTTGCCATTTTGAAAAAATCCTGTTTGCTCATACCTGCCATATTGACCCTTTTCGCGGTTTCATCCGGCTGGATGATTCCGGTCAGCGGCGCTTCTTCCACGCGTGAGAATACGCGTAAGGAGGCCATGCGTAAAAAGGCAAGGCATTACTATTTGGCGGCTACCGTAGCAGATGCCGAAGGACATCAGCCCGAAGCCTACGAACTGTTTAAGAAAGCCCATAGTCTTGACCCGGAATATGATGAGGCTTCCTATCACTTCGGTGTGGCGCGAATGCATAACAATATCGACACCATGCAGAGCGAAACGGAAATGAAGAGGAGTCTCGCGATGATACGCCGGTTTGTAGACAATCATCCCGAGGATGTGCAGGAGAATCTGTATTACGGATACCTGGCCGGCTTCGCCGACCCGGCGGATGCGGTGCGGATATATAAGCGCATAATAGAGCTTAACCCTGACAGGACCGCCACGCTGCTTCAGCTTGCGGAAACCGAGATAAGACGCGGCAAGTTCGACGAGGCAATCGGGGCCTTGAACCGTTATGAAGATATCGAGGGGCCGAATCCCGAAGTGAGCATGCGCAAGATTCAGCTTCTGTTTCATAAAGCCGATACCACAGGAGCCATGAACGAAGCCGACAGACTTACGGAACTTTATCCGTCTGACACCCGTTTCAGATTGCTGCGTGGCTCATTGGCCGGGGCTATCGGTGATACGCTGAAGATGGAGCGGGACCTGCTTGAAAGCGACAGACTCGACCCTGACAATGCGAACGTGAAACTGGCATTGGCCGATCTTTCGCTGAACCGGGGCGACTCCACGGCTTACGACAATTACGTGTATCAAGCATTGCTGAGCCCCGGACTGCAGCTTGAACAGAAAGTGGACATGTTGGGCCAATATCTTCAGCAACTGTTGAGAGACAAGGGAGATACGTCGCGTGGCGACTATCTGTTTTCCGTTCTTGAAAAGGAATATCCCCATCAGCCCGAACTGCTCGATCTCGAGTCCCGTTACCGTATGGCTACCGGAAAGAAAGAACAGGGAATAGAGCTGATGGAGTACGCCACTTCGCTCGACCCCGGAAACGAAGTCTATTGGCAACAGCTCATGGCTTATGCCCTTTCCGCCGGACGATATGATATGGTGAGCAAGGCATACGGAAAGGCCTCGGAAAATCTGGTTCCGGGCACCGATATGAAAATGATGTACGCGCTCAGCCTCGGCCTCGACAAAAAGTACGCGGAGGCGATAGCGGCATACGGCGGGATTATCGAGCCGATTACCGGCAATGCCGACCCTTCCGCCCTTATCGAAGAGATGCATCCCACCCCGAAGATAGGATTGTATGAGGCGGATCTGCTCAAGTCGGTATATTCGTCGGTTTCCGACGTATATTGGAAATGGAAGAAAGAGGAAGAGGCCTTCGCAGCCTGCCGTAACGCCCTTTTCCTTGACCCCGACGATGTGCTGACGTTGAACAATTACGCATATTTCCTGGCCGAGGCGGACAAGGAGCTTCCCAAGGCGCTTGAAATGGCCGCGAAGGTATTGGCGGCGGAGCCGGAGAATCCGACATATCTTGATACCTACGCCTGGATTCTGTATAAGACAGGAGACTATGACGGAGCCTTGGAAAAACAGCAGGAGGCTATTGAAAAGGCGAAAGGGGAGAATGGAGAGGAGATAGCAGTAGCGGAATTTTACGAACATCTGGCGGAGATATTGAAGGCGAAAGGCGACAACGCCGGCTCGCGGGAGGCATCTGCCAGAGCGAAAGATATAAAAGCAAAGGAGAATGACTGACCGAAACATGGCCCCGGTGAAATCGATCAGAGGGGCGATCATGATACTCTTGACATTGCTGGCCATGATTCCCATGCGGGGTCAGGATGCGATGGACCGCGATACCACGCGCGAGATACTATCTCTTGTCGAGGAATGTTCCTCGGCATGGGAAAGGGTGGAGCTGAACGGCAAGCTGAAAAGTTCCTATCTACCACTTTCACCGAGTGTGAAGGTATACATGGAAAACGGCACAAGGCTCGACCTTTCGGTACGCGCCCCGTTCTTGGGAGAGGTAGGGCGCATACAGGCTACCACCGACACTATCGTGGCTGTAAACAAGATGAAAAAGGTGTACTGGAGTGCCTCGATGAACGAACTGAGCCGTAAATATCCCGGGGGAATCGAATTGTTGCAGTCGCTGTTGTTGGGACGCATGGTCATATTCGGCCAGGGAGTGCTCGGCGAAGATATGGGCGGCATGGTGAGCATCTATCCCGACGGCGAGGAGGGGTGGCTGATTATGCCAAGACAGGAGCATCAGGTGTCGGGCGCCCGCTACGGATATGTGGCCGGGGCTCTCGGCGAGACACTTGCGCTGATAGTGGAGCGCGAGAACAATGAGGATTACCTTCAGGTGGATTATGACTGGAAGAAAAACGGCAAATATGACCTTATGGCCGAGTTGGCCATAGGAAGCAAGCTGATTGACGCCACCCTGCAGTTCGACACTCCGAAATGGGATGCGATGCCGATGTCGCCGATAGCTGTCGACAGCAAATACCGCCGTGTTGAAATAAAGGAATTCTTCGGTAAAATGTTCTGACACTCATGAGATTTCATAAAGACTCCAAACGTATAATACTCTGGCTGACGGTGCTTCTTATGGCCTGTCAGCTACCGGTGTCGGCCGATGCCCAGTCGAACAGGCAGCGTCGTCAGCGCACGCAACAGAATGTGGCTCCCGCCCGGAACTCCAAGGGGAGCAAGGCCAAAACCGGCAAAAGCGGCAGCCGTGGCGGTCAGAAAACAAAGCCGGAGACCTCGGCCGACGTGAAACGTCGCGAGGCGGCCACGAGAAAAGAGATTCAGCAGACCAAGGAGCGTATAGAGGCCAACGAAAAGAAGGTGCGCTCGGGACTGGCGGAACTCTCGCGTCTGCGCGGAGACATAGAGGTAAGCGACAGGAAGGTGGCGGCCCTGAACAATAAAGTGTCGTCGTTGTCAGGTCAGATAGCCTCCCTCGAGACACGCATAGCCGAAGGGAACCGCGAAGTGGAGAGAATGCGCTCGGAGTATCTCAAGGCCATAAAGAAAATGAGGCTTACACGGCGCAACCGGTCGATGCTCGCTTTCATATTCTCGGCCGAGAATTTCAATCAGGGGCTGAGACGCATGCGCTATCTGCGTCAGTTCTCCAGATGGAAAGAGGAACGCAGTTCGGAGATAAACCGGCGCAGCGAGGAACTGAAACGTCAGGCCCTCGACCTCGACAAAGCCCGTAAGGAGCAGCAGGAAGCCTTAGTGAAACAGAGGGCGGCCAAAACCAGACTTGAAGACCAGAGCCGCCGTCAGGATGCCCTGGTGGTGAATCTGCGCAACGAAGGCGCGGCGCTGAACGCGCACCTATCCAAGAAACAGGAGGAAGCTAACCAGCTTAAAGGTCGGATAGCCGCGCTTATAGCCGCCGAAGAAAAGAAAGCCGCCGAGGAACGCCGTCTGAAAGAGGAGGCGGAACGCAAGGCCGCGGCCGAGCGCGAAGCCCGTCTTGAAGAGGAGCGCAAGGCTGCCGCCGCTGCCGAAGTCAAGGCCGCGGAAGAGGCGGCAGCCAAAGAGAAGGCGCAGAGCGCGAAGGATAAATCTGATAAGGATAAACCGAAAAAGGAAAAGACTAAAAAGGAGAAACCTAAAAAGGAGCCTAAGAAAGAAAAACCGAAGAAAAAGCCGGTAAAGAAGGCTCCGAAGAAAGAGGCGAAGCCCGCGCAGCCCGCAAAAGAGAAGGCTCCGTCCAAGGGTGGGGCGCAGTATGGCAATTTCGCCTCCATGAAGGGGAGTCTTCCACGTCCGGTAGAGGGCCATTTCAGAATCACCTCTCCTTTCGGACGCCATTCATTGCCTGAGTTGCCCGATGTTATCTACGATAATCCCGGCATAGATGTGGAAGTGTCGGCGGGAGCCACGGCCAAGGCCGTTTTCGGCGGCAAGGTCTCGGGAGTCTACATGATACCCGGTTTTGGCAATGTAGTCATAGTGAACCATGGGAATCACTATACCGTCTACGGCAATCTGTCGTCGGTATCGGTCAAGGTCGGAGACGAGGTAAGCCAGGGCAAGGCGGTAGGAAAGGTAGCCACAGATCCCGACAATTCATCTTACGGCTCGCTTCACTTCGAGGTATGGCGCAACCGTGATAAACTTGACCCTTCGGGGTGGATAAGATAATATTATGGGACCTTGGCAGATAGAGCGGTATACGCCGCAACGCCGGGAGGAGTGGGACAGTTTCGTGGCCGAATCGCGCAACGGAACCTTCCTTTTCATGCGCGGCTACATGGATTACCATGCCGACCGTTTCCGAGACTGCTCTCTTATGGCTTTCAAAGAGGGGAGGCTTCGCGGTATTCTTCCGGCCGAGCTGACCGCCGACAAGGTGCTTCACAGCCATCGCGGGCTCACCTACGGAGGTTGGGTGACACCGATGGCGCATTTCGACGGCAACGACATGCTCGAATTGTGGGAGTGCTGGTTACGATGGTGTCGCGCTGAAGGGATAGTAGGTATAGATTATAAGCCTGTTCCGTGGATATACACGAGAGTACCTGCCCAGGAAGACCTGTATGCGCTTTTCAGATATGGAGCCGATATGACGGAATGCACGCTTTCCTCCGCGATATCGTATGCCGAAAGACGGCCGTTCAACACCCAGCAGAAGCGCAATCTGAAGCGTGGCGTGAAGAGCGGCAGCGAAGTGCGCGAAGATATATCGGTTGCCGATTTCCACAGACTCCTGTCCAACTGTCTCGCCGAGCGGCACGGAGCGGCCCCGGTGCATTCGTTGGCCGAGCTTGAATTGCTCGCGGGGCGTTTCCCTGACAGAATCAGGATATACGGATGCTATCAGGAAGAGGCGCTGACCGCAGGGGTATGTATATTCGAGGTCGGTCCGGCAGCTCACTGCCAGTACATAGCCTCGACCGCCGAGGGGAGGGAGAAGGGCGCGTTGACTCTTCTGTTCGCCCATCTGATAGAGCGGTATGGGAACGAAGGTTTCCGTTATTTCGATTTCGGAACCTCCAACGAAGAGCATGGGAGAGTGCTCAACGCCGGGTTGCTGCGCCAGAAAGGGGCCTTGGGAGGAAGCGGCGTGGCTTACACACGATATAGTATAGTTCTATGATGTCAGCCGTATGGAAAGCAATATCGAGATAATACCTGAAGGAACCACAGTAGTTGTGAAGAACGTGATGAGCGGGCAGGTAACGCCGCCTCCTGCCGGATATGACTCCCGGCTCAGGTATTGGGAGATGGCTACGGGACGCAAGGCCACGAAGTGCGCCCATGAGGTCTGCGACCGTGTGGCGACCGAAGGGGCAATGGCCCGCAGGGCCTTTTCCGCCGACACGCGGGTATATGTCTTCCCCGCGTGCGAGACATGTGCCCGGCGCACTGAGATGCTGTATGTGGCCGGTCCGTTGGTAGAGTTGCCGGAAGATTAGCGTCCGGTGTCAAGTAGCTGTCGATGAGGATACTGTTTGTAACCGTTGCCGGAAGCGCCGGAAATAGCTTTGCCGAGGTTATGTCAAGGCAGTTTCTGCGCGAGGGGTATAGAGTGGATATATCGGCAGCGGAGAGAGAGAAAGAGAGTCTGATAAAAGTTCTCGGTCGATGCCGAGGATATGACCTTCTGTTTCTGTCGGGCAGTATGTTCGAGGGATCAGGAGGATGGCGTCTTAAGCTGGCGCTATGGCGGTTGCGCCGTCGTTGCGGCAATCTGATTGTGGATATTACCGATAGCCGCGACAGCGGGGGGAGACTGCCGGAGGTTCTTTATGCGATAAAAGGTGTTACGCTTATCACCGCGAGAGTGGAGGATATAGCTGAGGTAAGGAATAAGGCGGTCAGTCGTGTGGAATATGTAGGCATGCCTGTGGATATGGCGTCGCACGACTTACGTCGGCCCGATTTCAGACATACCGATGGTAAATTGGCGATAATGATGGCCGATGAGACACATGCCGGCGTGCTGACTGATATAGTGGCGCGTAACAGT
This sequence comes from uncultured bacterium, assembly GCA_905214715.1. Taxonomy (GTDB): domain Bacteria; phylum Bacteroidota; class Bacteroidia; order Bacteroidales; family Muribaculaceae; genus Lepagella. The sequence continues at coordinate 9,337 of CAJMMT010000028.1, forward strand.
CGGGATATGATACTGTTCCGGGCCGCAGGGCGCGACAAAGAGAGGAGAGAGAAAATCTACGGGCTGTCGCATGTGGTGGTATGCGGACGTGGAGCGGACCATCCCGACGAATTAGGGTTGCGGGCCATGGCCGACGGGAAGGTGGCGTTAGGAGTCGGAGGAGAGGCGTATCACAGGCAGATCGGAGAGCCGCGGGCGGTATTTTATCCCGGGATAGAAAATCCCGGACCCGCGGATATGCTAATGGGGCCGGATATATCCTTCGGAGAGGGATATGGAAATGACTGCGGAGGCAATGTGGCGTCGGCGACCGCATCGGAACTTGAAAGGGTGCTGAGGCTTTTGTGTGAGCCCACGATGCTGCGCGATATAGGGTTGGCCGGCAGAGAGCATGTGCGCCGCCACCACAGTTCGGAAGTCATATCATCGGCAATAATGAGAATTATTCGAGGCGATCGGTAAAAGAAAGTATCTTTTGATGGAACACACTCTAATAAATCAGGTGTAGTAAGGGGTGATTTCAGTCAGATCTATCGGGGAGTCAGGAAATAGGGTTCGCTCATGTAATTTTACTTCATCGAGGTTTTTGAAGCGAAGAGATATTACTTTGGCAGGTACTCCGCCGACTATTGTGTAGGGTGGAACGTCTTTGTTTACCACCGCACCTGCGGCAATTATCGCGCCACGACCTATTCTCACTCCTTTGAGTATAGTGGAGTTCGCCCCAACCCAAACATCATCTTCTATGAAGACATCTTCGTCATTGTCAGGCAACTTTTCTTTATCGGTAATGTCATACATGAACCGTCCGGGAATATCGGTCCTGTGATTCCCTCCACGAATGGTGACATTAGGACCGAACAGAACTTTGGATCCTATATATATATATGATATACTTGCGAGAAATGATGCATGGTCGCCTATATACACGTCATCACCAATACTTATGTGGGAGTAATATAAGTCGCATTTGCGAGGATTGAAAACAATGTTCCTGCCTCGTTTATGAAACTTATTACGGTTGGATAGATAGGCGATTTTACCGGCTATCCTGGTTGCCATATTTTCAATTGCTGAAGCTACCTTTTCTGTAATTGTCATAATTAGCGCGTTCTATCTATTTAATTTTTTACGAGCGAGGAAGAATAATTTGATTCTCGAATATCATCAAAGGTAATAAAAAGTTGTGGAAAGATAGATCATAGTGGAATTATTTAATAATAAAAATATTTTTTTCAAGGATTTTTTTGCAAGCTACGTTATGAATAGTATATTTGTAAAATTAAGTGTAAATATCATGAAAAAGATTAAAGGAATTATCACATTACTTGCCGGCGTACTGTGTTGTGCTTGCAGCGATACGGTTATGACCGATATTGAGGATTCGAGGGCATCCGAATCCGAGGTTAACGAGCGTCTCGAATCGGCGATAGCGGTGGCCGAACAGATGATAAGGAATGTTGAAGGGACCGGGACCCGCAGTACTACATCACGGAATGTAAGGAGTATCGAAACGCTGATGCCGGCTACGCGTTCCTCAGACGGGACACAATGGTATGTTGTGAATTACGAAGATGACAAAGGGTTCTGTATCGTGACGGACGCGCAGGTCGAATCTCCGGTAGCGGCCTTTTCGGAAAAAGGGGAGCTTGACTTGTCGGATATCGGCGTGGATTCGCCTATAGCCACATATCTTACAGCCCTCGGGTATTATGGTACAGATTTATTTGACGATTCGGAATCCTACGAGATTCCGGGAGATCCTGCGATGTATATCCCGACGGGAGGGATAGGAGGGGGCGACGGAGGAGGCTTGGGTATCCCCGGAGGGGGCTTAATCCCAAATCCGGGTGGTGGCGGATTGATACCTGATCCGGGAATCGTTCCCGAGCAGACAATCTACATAACCGATCCATTGATAGCGGAATATGTACAAGAATGGGGACAATCATATCCATACAATATCTTCTGCCCCCGTCAATGGAATGCAACCACGGAAGAGTATGAACATGGACTGGTAGGTTGTTCGGCAATCGCCTGCGGCATGGTCATGAGCTATTATGAATGGCCGAATGGTTATGGCGATCATAAATTCAAATGGGATATAGTTAAGACTGTGAAGTATGTATATGGTAACGATACTTCCGCGCAACTATTGTTATATGACCTCGGGAAGCCTGAGTGTCTGAATATAAAATATGGATTGGAGGGTTCAAGCGCGAGTGTTGACAATTTCCCGACAGCATTCGAGAAGTTCAATTATTACAGACCCCAATGGAGGGATTTCAAACAATCGGAATTGGTTGACCACATGTATGCCAAGAATCCCGTAATCATAGTAGGGACAGGCACAGATTATAATGATAATAACAAGGAAATCTGCCACGCATGGGTAGTTGACGGTTATTATATCATAAAGTATAACGATTGTGCCGACCCGTCGGATCCGATTGGTCCGAAACAGGCCAGATATTTCCATAATATATGGGGCTGGTACGGAAGTTGCAACGGTTATTTCAGAATGCCTGGAGAAGTAGTGGTAAATAGCGCTGGGGTGAATCATTACTATTATAAGAACCTCAAGACTATGAGTGATTTCAAAATCAAATCAAACTGATATGGGTGCTTTTATGTATAAAATCAGGCATGGCCTCATTGCCATGTTTGCGATCATATCTTTCAGCGTATGCTGTCAGAGCTGTGATAATGAAGATGAAGATATGGAGGTTGTTGACCGCGTCGGATTTCTTGAAGTGGAAGTAATTTCCTTTGATGAGGATATAACGGTCGTTCCTGTTGAGGGTGCCGCAAGTAGCTCTAAAACCATAACCGTAGGAGAAAACGGTGGAGAGGTAAAACTATGGTTCCCCGATTATCCGTATAATGAATGCATGTATTTTTGTCCTGATCATTACACTGAGTCAGGTTACAGTAGTGATAAGATAGATTATTGTGAGTCTGTAGGGATGCATGTCGCTTCCGAGGAGCATTCCATCAATGGTAAAAGCGGCTCGTTGCTTACTCTGGAATTCATACCTCTTGATGAACTTGAAGCCGACGGTGAAGATCATGATTTAGCATGCCGTCTCACAGTGGGACATCCTGCAAACAAAAGTTTTGGCTTTTCTATCAGAAGAAGACGGTAAGATGCTATCAAACAATAAACAAGTGTCCGCATACCATAGTGTTTGCGGACACTTGTTCAATTTATCCGGAACAATGCGTGGAGTCCGTTAAGCGGGATTACTTCAAAATTTCGGCTGTTGAATTTAAACAGTTTCTCCGGAATCGTGTAAAAAGTTTAAGCGAGTTCCAGACGATGATATAATACTCACCGCATCGTTGCGTTTTCAAAGTCTGCCATCAATCCCGGATTTGTCCATTGTTGATTTTACGTCAAATACAACATGCTTGGATTTTAAAAGACCCGAAATGTCGAGGTTTGCAAATTCGTTATGAGCCACAGCGGCAATCACAACATCAAATTTATGGTTGATCGGAAGAGAGTTGGTTATATCAAGTCCATATTCGTGCTTAACCGCTTCGACATTTGCCCATGGATCATAAACAGTAACCGTAAGATTATATTCTGCCAAAGCGGTTACGATGTCGATTACTTTGGTATTGCGAACATCCGGACAATTTTCCTTGAAAGTGAATCCGAGTATGAGAATGTCGCTCCCCAATACCTGTATACCTTTCTTCAACATCAATTTGATAACGCGGTCGGCGACATATGCTCCCATACTGTCATTCATCCTGCGACCGGCAAGAATAATCTCAGGATTATATCCGTGTCGTTGGGCGCATTGAGCAAGATAATAAGGGTCTACGCCAATACAATGTCCTCCTACAAGTCCCGGTTTGAAAGGGAGAAAATTCCATTTCGTGGCAGCCGCCTCCAACACGTCGGAAGTGTCGATACCCATCAGAGTGAAAATCTTGGATAGCTCATTGACGAATGCTATATTAATGTCTCGCTGAGAGTTCTCTATGACTTTAGCGGCTTCTGCAACTTTTATAGAGGGTGCGAGATGAGTGCCTGCGGTTATAACAGATGAATACACCTCATTGATCAATTTACCGGTTTCAGGTGTTGACCCGGATGTGATTTTTTTAATTTTTTCTACGGTATGCAGTTTGTCTCCGGGATTTATTCGTTCCGGAGAATATCCGGCATAAAAGTCTTTATTAAACTTCAAACCGCTTATCTTCTCCACTACAGGAATACATTCATCTTCAGTCACTCCAGGATATACAGTGGATTCATAAACGACTATATCGCCTTTTGAAATTACTTTTCCTACCGTTTCTGAAGCTCCATAAAGGGGGGAGAGGTCAGGATTATTATTGATATCAACCGGGGTCGGCACCGCGACTATGTAGAAATTGCAATCTTTGATGTCATTGATGTTTGCGGTACACTTGAGACCATGATTATTGATTGCATCCTGAAGAAGTTCATCACTTATCTCAAGAGTCGCATCATGTCCCCCCATGAGAGCCTCGCATCGATTGGCGTTAAGATCGAAACCTATCGTTTTATATTTAGTTGAGAACAGGCGGGCCAGAGGTAAACCTACGTAACCGAGACCTATTACACAAATTTTTATTTCTTTTCCCATTTTTATGACTTTAACAAGTGTTCAAAATTAAGAGAATGTTTGAATTTAACACGAATTTATAATTGAGAGATGAATGGGAAATTCTTTCCATCCCCCCGAAGGTCTTTTTTGGCTGTTCGCGCCAAGATTTCGTCGGTTACGGTGCCCGCACCGCGCCCTCCTCAACTTGCGGAAACATCTCAAAAAAATCCTCTTCGTGTGAATGGAAGTTAAATCCAAACATCCTCTAAGAGCTTGTCTAAATTTCAGTACTAAAATTTAGACAATCTCTAAACACATATTTAAAGATTTTCCCAATACCAGTCTACGGCCTCCTGTAATCCTTGTCGCATGGAGTATTTGGGAGAATATCCCATTAATCTCACAGCTTTGTCTATAGACGCAAGCGAGTGAGGGATATCTCCTAACCGATTAGGACCGTGTGTCGCTTTAATCTTTAGGATTTCCGCATCTTTCGCACCGAGAAACTCCTGAAGGTATTCCACGAGCTGATTCAGTGTCGTACGTTCTCCGAAAGCCGTATTATAAATCTGATTTATTGCTTGGGGATTCGTAGTAGACATCGCTAACATGTTCATCTGGATAACGTTGTCAATATATGTGAAATCACGCGAATACTCTCCATCTCCATTAATATTGGGGGCTTCATGGTTCATGAATCTTTTTACAAACAGAGGAATTACCGCCGCATAAGCTCCATGAGGATCCTGTCTACGTCCGAAAACATTGAAATACCGAAGTCCGATATACTCGATACCGTATGTGCGGGCAAATACATCGGCATATAGTTCATCTACGTATTTGGTGATCGCATAAGGGGAGAGTGGTTTGCCTATCACTTCCTCGACTTTTGGCAGATTGGTGGAATCTCCGTAAGTACTCGAAGAGGCTGCAAAGATAAAGCGTTTGATACCGGCGTCTCTTGAAGCTACGAGCATATTGAGAAAACCGGTTATGTTGACATCGTTGGTTGTTATGGGATCGGTAATAGACCTCGGAACAGATCCTAAGGCTGCTTCGTGCATTACATACTCCATACCATCAGTTGCTTTCCTGCAATCATTGATGTTACGAATGTCGCCGACCTGTATTTCAAAGGAATCAGGGAATCGTTCGACCAATGGTATTATATTCTGCCATTTCCCTGTCGCAAAATTATCCAGACAACGAACGCTATATCCATTTTCAAGTAGATGTTCACATAAGTTGGAGCCAATAAAACCTGCTCCACCGGTAACTAATACTTTCTGCATAATTATATATTAATTCTCGGTTAGTAAATATGACATGGAATGATTGTTTCTGAGGGTATGTCAGGTTTTGATTTGTCTTAAGATCATGTTAAAGGTATATTCTAAACATTGATCAGTAGTGACAGTAACACACTCTAATCATTCCAGGTGTCTTGTGTGATTATCTTCGACGATGGTACTTCAGCACGTTAACGAGCTTGGGTACGAGTCTTTTCAATAAATAAAATGACGGGACTTTATAACCGTTTTTTTTAAATGCTTTAAGAACATTCCGGTTGCCCTCAATCATTTTTTTCAACGAGCCTGTGCTTTCTCCTCCCATACGCATTTTTACCATTACCTCCGGGATGTAACGGCTGGGAATTCGGTTTTTCTCAATGAATCGGAACATTAGCTCAAAATCGGCCGAGACATTTAGCGATATGTCGAATCCCCCTAATCGGGAGAAATACTCTCTACGGGCATAAAATGTAGGATGAGCCGGATGCCATCCTTTGAAGAATGCACCATCGCGATATTGAGAACCACGCCATTCCCTTACAATTCTTGTTGTGTCATTTGGATCCACAAAATCCAAGTCTCCATATACGGCTCCAACACCTTTGCAATTTGAAACCACTGATTTTAAAACCATAGGAGAGGCATAGAAATCATCTGAATTCAATACTCCTATCAAATCACCTGAAGCGTGTGCGATACCCTTATTCATGGCATCATATAGCCCTCTGTCTTCTCCACTTACCCATATCAGACGATTCCCAAGTGCCGGTTTGAATGTTTTCACAATCTCTTCAGTGTTGTCTGTGGAACCTCCATCTACAACTATTACCTCATAGTTTGTATAAGTTTGGGCAAGGATGCCTCTGAGTGTATCCGAAATCGTAGCCGCGCTGTTATATGTTGGAGTCACGATGGAAATTTTCATATCTGGCCTGTTTTTCATCTCGCTCATCTCTATAATATGCAATGTTGTAGAAGCATTTGCATTTTCAAGGCGGTTTAAGGTTGCTGTATTGGTATACTTCATAAGTAAATGGTTCCTGAAAGGTCATTTCCTGGCAGAATCAATCAAGCAGTCAATATAATTTATCCACTGCGGAATGATTTTCTCTTTTGAATTGGTGATTCTGATTTTTGGAGCCTCTCTACGTAACCTGTCTTTCAAATGGGTGTTATTGATAAGAGATGAAATAGCTTCGGCCAAAGCCTGTGTATCTTCCGTGGGAACAAGCAATCCGTTCTCGCCATTACGTATCAGACGTGATGCCCCACCGCTTGCAAAATCCGTGGATACACAGGCGAGTCCCATTGCCATCCCTTCAATCAGTGCGTTTGGCATTCCTTCGTGGTCTGATGACAATACAAAAATATCGGCTTCTACGAGACGCTCAACCATCTTGTCAGCTTGTCCCATTAACTTTACACTACCTTGTAGCCCAAGGCGTTTAATCTGATTATCAAGTTCAGCTTTTAAGGGGCCTTGACCATATATTTTTAGAATATATCCATGTTTGTCCGGAATAGATGCAAATGCATCAATAAGTATATCGTAACGTTTTTCTGCACTCAATCTGCCAGCTGATACTATGATTTTTTCAGGATTCTTATTGGGTTCAGGCAATGAGTCATCTATTACCGGATTAGGTATTATTCGTGAATGTCGGCTAATGCTCTTGGGAAAATAGTCTCTTACCTGTGGTGTTTGGAATACTATGCCATCTGCCAATCTATAGGTGAATAACCTTAACAGACGGCGTAATGTCTCTTTCCCGGGTACCGGTAAACGCGAGGGGTCGCAACGTTCAGTTGTGAGAAAAGGTATTCCTACAGAGCGACATGCAAGTACGGAAGTTTCTCCAAATGCAAGCGAAAAACAAATAAGGCATTCCGGATGATCTTCACGCAATACGCGTCTCAATTCACGAAACGACTTATATTTATGTCCTATAACTGGTATTTCTTTCAATATCCGCAGTTTGTTGAACCGATTCTGTTCTTTGCGCCATTGGTCGCTGTAGGAATATAGGTATATTTCATTACCATATTCGCGAAGTTCATTGATTATCATACCAAGTATGCGCTCTCCTCCCCCGAATGAAATATTGGAGTTGGCAAGTATTGCTATACGTTTGTTATGGGAACTAACGCTATGTCGACGGTGGTTTTCAGATTCGTGCATACTGCGATATAGAGACTTCGAAAGTCAGGAGACATTTCAATGTAAGAAGACCGTATTAACATTTTTTGATAAATCAGTCCTCTTACATTCTAAACGCAACGAGAGGGATGGTATTATATTAATTGAAGTTTAAACTCGGATTATATCGTTGTGATACGTGAATGAAATAAATAACTAAGTAAGTGTTCAAATTTAATTTATGCTTTATGCGAGTTTATTTTATTTTTGAGACGATTACTGTGCGGAGTGAAGGAGTATATAGACATATCCGACTGAGCGACAATCCGTAAGCGGCCAAAAAGAAACCGCAGAAAGCATAAAAGATTTCAAAACACTTACTATCGGTTAAATTTGAACACTTACTTATAAGTAGTTACACATATTCAATATGATATTTTGTAGATGTTTGGTGTAAAAAAGACTTGAGCCCAGTCTGAGGCTCAAGTCTTTTGTTAAGTAGCGAAAAGGCTTGTAATATACAAATATCGCGTTGCCTTGGCTAATTGATTATTGTTCTCGCTTTGCAAAACCGCTCATTATTTTAAGATTCTTGTAATAATGTTGGTTTACCTGAATGCCGTTATTATTGTACTCCACAGTGATGTCTTTGTTTGGCATTCGATAGTAACCGTTTCCTCCTGCATTCCATCCCCATATATTGTGATAGTAGTTGGCCTGTTTCGGACTATTTGGATCCGGATCCGCGCAATCGTTATACTTAAGTATATAGTACCCATCGATAACCCATGCATGGCATACATCTTTTTTGTTGATATAGTCATATCCGGATCCGGTAACTATCACCGGGTGTTTGTCATGTAGGAATGATGAGAGTTTTTGCTCGGAAAAGTCATGCCATACAGTGTTATAATATTCAAAGTTGAAAAATGTTCTGGAAAAATTATTAATGGAAGCACTGGATCCCGCAAGTCCATATGTGATGTTAAGATTTTCCGGTTTCCCTAAATCATAGAGCAGCAGTGGTACGAAACCATGCTCATAATTGACTTCATTGTTATTGATGTAGTCCCAATTGAACCTGTGGTCGGTATAGTATCCCGGCCATTCATAATAACTCATAATCATACCGCAAGCTACCGCCGCGCATCCTGCTAATCCATGTTCGTACGATTGAGTGCTTTCATTCCATTGCCTCGGGCAATAGCGATTGAATGGATCGCTTTGTCCCCATTTTTGTACTGGCTCAGCTATCAAAGGTTTTGTTACATATATAGTTTGTGGTGTAACGATACCCGGATCAGGGATTGGTTCAAATCCACCTGGATTTGGAATAAATCCTCCTCTGGTGCCACCGTCAATTCCTCCTCCGATTCCTCCAGTTGGTATGTATGCTTCCGGATCACCCGGTACATCGAACGATTCGGAATTGATGTTGAAGAAGTCAACGCCATAATAGTTAAGCGCGTTCAGGTATATGGATAGGGGAGAACCTAAATCTATACTGTAAGGCACTAATTCTCCCTGTTCTGAGAACGCCGCAACTGGCGATGGAATATCGGCATCAGTTACTATGCAGAATCCTGCCTCATTATCGTAGTTTACGATGTACCATTGACTGCTGTCATCAGATCTGGTAGTGCCATTTATAGGGCTGATGCTTCGTATAGTACGATTAACGCTTCGGGTCTGATTCACCTCTATACTCTTGATCATGTTTTCAGCCATGGCGATTGCTGTCTCAAGATTTTTATTATAAGGACTGTTTGAATTTTGAGATTGTTCTAAATCTGTTAGAACATGATCATTGCAAGCAAACAACACTGTGCCGATGAGCAAGAGGATGTAAAGTTTTAGTTGTTTCATGGTGATGCTTGATTTATTAGGTTAGTTTATCAATGGATTACCAAATTAATGGTTTTATTTCATAATTGCAAGCTTTTTTTACAAAAAAAATTAAATTGTATGATGGTGAAATATAATTGAGCATGATTGAATATATTTGAATAGGATTGAATGTGATTGGGGATGGCGATAAAAAGCGACAATATGTAAAGAGGCCGCACCAGACAAAAGGTGCGGCCTCTTCGGGAAAAACGGCGGTGTTGCAGAACTCCCTTTGTTAAAGCTTTTGAGAATTGAATGTTTTGAAC
>CAJMMT010000029.1 GCA_905214715.1 uncultured bacterium
GATAATTAAATCAATATATTACGCGTAATTCATCACCCAAAATGTCCAACCTGCCCGCTTTTTCGTATCCATATAATAAGTCTGCTTGGGAATGGAGCGGACCTTACATATGAAACGACATCTTACACTATTACTGGCCCTTATGGGGCTACTGTCGACCTTTATCGCCAAGGCCGATATGAAGGGTAGCTGTGGCAAAAACCTCACTTGGAATCTCGATCGCGACGGGGTGCTCACAATCTCAGGCAGCGGACCTATGGACTCATACTCCAAAGCCTCACTTCCATGGCGACTGGAACTGGTAAAGTATGTTATCTTTCCCGAAGGAATGACAACTGTCTCCGCCAACGCATTCAACGGGTCGAAGATTCAGACTGCCAATCTACCCTCCACCCTACAGAAAATTGACAAATCGGCGTTCAAGGATTGCAAAAACCTCACCTCCGTTACGTTGCCATACGGACTCACTGAAATCGGCGACGCCGCCTTCAAGGATTGCCGTAATCTTATCAAAATACAGATACCTTCATCGGTAAAAATTATAGGCAAGCATGCTTTCCAGGGATGCCGTCTCATATCTGCAATCGGCATACCTGTAAACGCAGAGTCAGTTGGAATCAAGGTTTTTGACGGTTGCAAATCACTTGAATCCTTAACCGCGCTTCCTGCATATATCTCAACAACCAACTGCAATATGTACGGTCTGCGACCGACCCTTGTGGAGGACTATCACAAGCAGATGGCCAACCATAAGAATACTACCGCGCCCACATCCTCTTCCGTTGCATTCGTTCCGGAGACCACAGACATAGCCGTTGGTAAACAAAGCAGTAAAAACACGGCGGAACCGGAGATTAGATACGGCGAATCTGATATTGACAAAAATATTCCGGTCAACCCGGCTGTCAATTACAACACCTTCGCTTTCATCATCGCCAACGAGAAATACACAACCATGCCGGATGTACCTTTCGCAAATAATGACGGACGCTCTTTCGCCACATATTGCCACTCGACCCTCGGTATACCCGAGAGCAACATCAACGTGTATTACAATGCTACTTACGGCAATATGCGGGCTGTCGTGGAATATATGAAGCAAATAGACGAGGCTTTCAAGAGCGATGTCAGTTTCATATTCTATTATGCCGGTCATGGCGCTCCCAATGAGAAAACCAACGAAGCTTATCTCATCCCTGCGGATGCGTACGAAGTGAACGAAAGCTATTGCTACCCTCTGAAGACACTATACGACCAGTTGGGCAGCCTTAAGGCAAAGAGTGTAAAGGTATTTATGGACGCATGTTTCAGCGGTGTCGACCGGGGTAATGAAATGTTGACGCAAGGTGGACGGCTCGTGGCTACCGTACCGAAAAAAGCCGCGCTCTCAGGAAATGTCATAGTAATCAGCGCGACCTCCAACGACCAGGCCGCATGGCAATACGCACCACAGGGACATGGTCTGTTCACATACTGTCTTATAAAAAAACTACAGGAGAGCCAAGGCCAAGTATCGATGGGAGAACTCAGCGATTACCTACAGGAACAGGTGCCACGCATCTCCATAGTTCACAACCGAATCACCCAGACACCCACATCGCAGTCTTCCGCCCGACTCGGCACCAGATGGAGACTTTGGCAAGTTACTCAGTAAAAGCTTTTGATTCCTATTAATTACACTCAATCAACAAATAAACAATTACAAACACATTATATTTTATGAAAAAACTACTGTTACTGCTTGTCTGCACTCTTATGAGTGTAGTCGGCATGGTGGCGCAGAATGCCAACCGAAGCGGCATCTTCATCGAACTCCAGGGTGGCGCGGCCTTCGGGAAGGTGCTATATTATGAAACGAACAAAGGTGAATCCTCTCAAATGCCACGACTGAAAGGTGGTGCAGTGGGCAGTTTCGATGTCGGCTACCGCTACGCATCATCAACCCACTTCGCTTTCGGAGCCAAAGCAGGGGTCTGGAGCGATTTTGCAGACTTTAAGACTACGCAGATTCGTTTTATGCCGGAACTGCGATGGACATCCAAAGATTTCGGAAGCAAGAACATGAGCGCATACATCTCTTTTGACACCGGAGTAGGTTTGGATCTTGCTATTGATGCCGATATTCCGGTCTTCATACCTTTTGAATTAGGCGCAGGCCTAAATTTCACACAGCATTTTTACGGTGCCATTGTATGCAATTATAACTTATTGGCAACATCCTATTATGGTGAGGAAGTCTATTGCCCTCATCAAATATTTATAAACCCTTCCTCTTATCCATCTTTAGCACTTCGACTCGGCTACCGATTCTAACATATAAAAAACTCAAACAATATGAACAAGACAATTACTATATACGCATTCATTCTCGGCATCCTCCTGATGTTGCCGTCATGCGAAAAAACAAGCATAGAAGAATACGCTACCGCACAGGAATGGGTAAAACAAGAACAGGAATCAGAAAAGCCGAAATCTCACGGTACGGTAATAGAGACGGGCATTGTGGATCTCGGCCTTTCCGTGAATTGGGCTGCTTGCAATTTATCATATTCGACTAATCATTTTACGACAAACTGTGTTGAACCTGGCCGTGATTACTATTGGTCAAGAAATGAAATATCCTATCCTCCGCAATCTATTAGCGGATCTGTTAACGATAACGCGACATATTGGTTAGGAGATCCTTGGCGAACACCTACACAAAAAGAAGTACAAGAACTTAAGGACAAATGCTATATTACCTATTCATCTCACAGAGGGGTAGGAGGTATGAAAATAACAGGTCCATCGGGCAAAACCATCTTTATTCCCCGAAATAGTAATTCTTTTTATTATTATTGGACAAGTAGCTATGACAATAATAGAGGTAGTTACATAGCTTTTTACTTTAATTCAGACGATATGTTAACCTTTTCCCATTTCTCTCATTATGATGTTGATCGCGTAGCTATAAGACCGGTCTGCGATAAATAGGCGATTTATTATGAGAATCCGATTGTTGGTTGGCGCTCTTGTTTGCTGTGTGTTGGCAGCTGCAGCCAAAGAAGTCGTTGTCGAGGGAAGTTGCGAATTTATAATGCCGAGGCACTTGTCTGAAACAGAGGCTGTGCAAACCGCCATTCAGCAGGCGAAGACCGAGGCTCTCGCCAAGGAGTTCGGCACTCTCATCTCTTCCGAGTTGTGGACGGAAACACAGGAGGACGATACAGACCTATCGGAATACTTCTATCACTCGGGGCTGTCGCTCGTCAAAGGTGAATGGATCAAAGATATTCAAACACCCGAGGTCAGCAAAGCGCTCTCCACTTCAGGTGATATAATCATAACGGTTAAGGTCAAAGGTAAGGCTCGCGCAATCGAGTCCTTGCCTTTGGACCTCGTATGCTATGCATCACTACCCGGCGCAAATATCCCTCAGAAAAAGTTTCACAACGGCACCCGTTTTACATTACATTTCAAAAGTCCCGAAGATGGCTACATAGCCGTTTATCTCGGCGACGAGAATGGAGACATCTGTCGCCTTCTCCCCTTCTCACAGCAGTCGGACGCTTCCACACCCGTAAAGGCGATGAAGCGTTATGAATTCTTCACCTCTCAGGAGGGAGATAACGAGCAATACCGTTTCCTAACTCACAAGGAGCGAGAAATCAACACTCTCTACATTATCTTCGCCCGTAAGGAGTTTCCCCGACCTATCGACATTTACAATGAAGACCGCAACTTACGTATGCTCAAGCGCGGAGAATTTCTCGACTGGCTCGGCAGACTACGCAGTTCCGACCCCACTGTACAACTTCAGACCATTCCCATTGTAATCCTTTCATCGGACAACAAATCCGCAAATTAAATGTGCATTATAAGCCAGTACCTGAGGTGCCCTCGGAGATGGCACCTCTCCTCTTCCGACGGCTATAACAACACACAAACACTATCTAACCCTACTATAAAACGACTTGGAAATAGGTGATAAGTGTCTTTATAGGTAAAACATAAAGTATTTGTGCATTTATACAATTGCAATTACCAACGATGCGCAGGTTCGAATGCACAAATACTTACTGCGTTCACTATAAAACAGTTTACAAAATAAGATAGCCGGAAAGAAATAGAAACATCGACCTCCGTGCAAATGCACGAAGGCCGATGTCGTATTTTGGGACCGGAATAAGGTATTTAGGTGCTGCTGAACGACTGAAAGTTATTGTCGATTAAGGTTTACTTTACTTTCAGTACCTGTCCGGTCTTGATCATGCTGCTTGAGCCGAGGCCGTTGAGACGGCGGAGCGTGGTGGTCGACATACCGTAACTTCTTGCGATTGAAGAAAGGGTATCGCCTTTACGTACAGTATGGGTGGTGCGGGTAGACTTCACGCTCTTGTAGGGATTCTCTTTCTCTCCGCGTGCCATCTCTTTCGAGGGGGCGAAATTACGCGGCTGAGTGTAGGTTTTCTTCGAGAAAGTATAGGTATCGGTGTGTGTTGTCTGGTTCGCGAAGTCGAAGATGGCGCACGGATTGATAGCATACCCCATGAAACGGGTCTCGAAATGGAGGTGAGGACCTGTGCTGCGGCCGGTGCTTCCACCGAGGCCGATAGCCTGACCGGCTTTCACCGTCTGATCCGGCTTTACCAGATGCTTGTTGAGGTGGCCGTAAACGGTCTCGAGACCGTTTGGATGGCGGAGGATAACATAATTGCCATATCCTTTCGCCTCGTAGGCTGTAAGACGCACTTTGCCGTCGAAAGCCGCGTAAATGGTATCGTTGCTGCGTATCTGAAGGTCGACACCCTTGTGCATTCTCTTGAAACGCGAACGGTAACCATAGTTGGAAGTGATACGTCCGGGCACCGGCATGAAATAATCCGATACGTCGATATCCATCTTGTCGGGAACCTCGGAAGCTTTAAACGGGTTCACTCTTTTGGAGTTCCAACCCTCGGTATAGATGTCAAGCTCAGGTTCCGGTTCGTCTACAAGGTCTACGAAAGAGTTGCTTTCAATCAGTCGAATCTGATCTTTAGACGTGGCCTGATTGGCAAGCAGGTTTTTATGTACGTCAGAATGATGCGATTTCGATGTTATTTTCTGTCCCATGACCGGCAGGGCACATGCCGCCGCCATTATCGCCATGGCTAATATGTTCCTTATATTCATTATTCAGTCAGTTCAGTATCATGCAGAGCTCTTGTCTGTCGCAGACCACCGTGGCCCTGTAGCGTTTTAGATTCATCCCTCTCTTCTCCCCGTCGGTAAGCATTATGTCAGATTTCGTTGTCGCCGTAAAGGAAATCCACATTCTGCGGAATGTAGTCGAAAACTTCCTCAGGCTTAAAGAATCGGGCTATCTCGATTTTCGCGTTTTCCACAGAGTCGCTGGCGTGAACTATGTTGGCCTGACCGCTCATGCAGAAATCTCCGCGAAGTGTACCGGGCAATGCCTTGCGACCGTTGGTTACGCCTGTCATCTGACGGAAAACCTCCACGACCTCGCAACCTGAAAGAACCATCACAATCACCGGAGTTGCGGTCATGGAAGCTACGATAGAGGGGAAGAACGGCTTGTCGACAAGATGAGCGTAATGCTCACGAAGTATCGCCTCGTCGAGCTGTATCATCTTCATACCGGAAATTATCAACCCTTTGTTCTCTATCCTTTTTACCACCTCACCTATCAGGCAGCGGTTTACTGCCGACGGCTTGAGTATTACCAGTGTTTGCTCCATTTTAATTTAAGGTTCTTTCTTCTTTTGGTTAACTTCCCCCTTCATCTGATTAAGCTGAGTTTTCATCTGCTTAACAACCCTTCTCCCCTTTCTACGATTTCAAATTTAGACATTTACATCCGCCAATCCTAATTTTTAAGTCCCAAATACCCTTAACAAAGTGTGAAAATTTCTTAAACAATTTTCAATCATTTAATTATCAATATATTACCACAAACACATGTTTGTAACAATTATTTAATATAGTTGCACGACCTTATATGGGGTGTGCAAAAAGTTAATCGCTTCAAACCTTATACATACCGCAAGCGTAGTAATATCAAACATGTCCCGCTTCCGGGACATCCCCTTATAAAAATGACTATGTCGCTATACGATTCCACATTCGCCCCCGAAGCCGCGTCTCACGCTGTTTCCAAGGCCATTCCCGATGTTCTGTCGCCTGAAGCTGAACAGAGCACGGCCTTTCTGGCCGAACTTATCATGAAGGTGGTACACTGGTGTCTCGATCTTATAGGTCTTTCACACGACCATTCGTTGTTCGTTACCGTGTATGCCATTGTAGTGTTCCTTATATCCTACGGAATAGGAGTTCTGGTCACATGGCTGGTACTGCTTGTGGTCACACTTATCGGGCGACATCTGAAGTCTCCTTTGTATGCCGAACTCACACAGGCCAAATTTTTCCAAAGAGTCTGCCGTATTATACCGGCAATTGTGTTCCTGATATTGATTCAGTTCACAATGACCACTTACTCCTCGCTGTCTACATGGCTTTCACGCCTCACATGGATTTACCTGATGTTTGTGGTCGCAATATCACTGAATACCGTGGTCGATGCCGTATGGCACCATGTGGACGCAAGGGAAAACAAGCGCAGACTGCCCCTCAACGGCGTAGTCCAGATTATCAAGGGTGGAGTCTGGATTGTATTTATCATTGTGGCCGTGGCAGTGCTTGTCGACAAATCGCCGGCATCGCTGCTTGCCGGTATCGGAGCCTTCGCCGCCGTACTTATGCTGGTCTTCAAAGATTCCATATTAGGAGTGGTGGCCGGAGTGCAGCTGTCTGAGAACGATACGCTGCATGTAGGCGACTGGGTGAAGATACACGGAACGGACGCCAACGGCATTGTAACCGAAGTCACTCTCACTTCGGTCAAGATACGGAACTGGGATCTTACCACGACATCGGTACCACCATACGCCCTTGTGTCGGGCTCCTTCACCAACTATCGAACCATGCAGCAGAGCAACACCCGACGCATACAACGCTGCTACCTGATAGACGCGGATTCCATCATACCCGCCGACGACGAGATGCTGGCCCGATTTGCGGAAATTCCGTTGCTGAAGGAATGGATAGAAAAAAAGATAGAACAGCGCGAAGCCGGCAAAGTCGAGGATGTGAACAATTCGGCAGGATTGGTAAATGGCTCGATCGAATCGAACCTCGGCGTGTTCCGCGCCTATCTCCAGCTTTACCTGCAGAGTAATCCCAACATCGCGCCCGCTTCCGAATCTACCTGTTTCGTGTCTACCCTCGAGCAGACCGTAGGAGGAATCCCCTTGCAGCTATACTGCTTCACTGCCACCTCTTCATGGCTTCCTTACGAAGCGATTCAGTCGGCGTTGTTCGAACACGTGGCCGTGATGCTCTACAAATTCAACCTGTATGCTTACGAAGCCCCATCAGGGCGCGACACGATACTGGAAGGGATTGTCGGGACACGTACCGACAATGTATACTCCCTGCCGTTCCCATTCTATTACAATTCGGGCACACCTGTCAATCCGGGCCATCCTGTCCCCGAGCCACCGACAGCCACAGGAACAACACCACCGCAGCCTCCTATCGGCCCGAGCGCAGGGAGTTGATGCGGTTTACACTCTCGCGCAAGATGGTCAACTCTTCAAGAAGGTTTTCCATCTTGTCGAGTCTGAGCATATTGGCTCCATCGCTTTTGGCAACGGAGGGATCGCGATGGGTCTCCATAAACAGACCGTCGACACCGGCCGCAACCGCGCAACCCGCTATGGTCGATATCATCTCAGGCATCCCTCCGGTTACGCCGCTCGACTGATTGGGCTGTTGCAGAGAATGGGTAACATCCATTATCACCGGGCATCGGCATTCGCTCTTCATCGTGGGAATACCACGCATATCGACTATCAGATCCTGATAACCGAAAGTAGTGCCGCGTTCGGTAACGCAAACACTGTCATTGCCGGCGGCACGTACCTTCTCGACCGCATTGCTCATGGCAGATGCGGAAAGGAACTGCCCTTTCTTGATATTCACCATCCTGCCGGTCTTGGCCGCCGCCACGAGCAGTTCTGTCTGCCTACAAAGAAAAGCGGGTATCTGCAATACATCGACGTATTCGGCGGCAAGCCGGGCTTCGTGAGACTCGTGTATATCGGTTACAACCGGAATATCGAACTCCCGGCGTACCCTGCCTAAAATCTCGAGGGCCTCATGGTCTCCGATTCCGGTAAAGGAGTCAAGACGGCTACGGTTAGCCTTGCGGAAACTACCTTTGAACACATAGGGAATATCGAACTTTGCGGTTATCTCCTTAAGTGTGCCGGCTATATCCATAGCCATATCCTCGCCCTCTATCACGCAAGGACCGGCAAACAGAAAGAAATTACCGGTTGCCGAGGATCGCAGGTATTCCTGCATATTGTCATATTTTGCCATATCGTTGTCTCTTATATAGATACCCCTCCATCCATATCTTTATATCAATTCCTATCCCCATACATACTCTTCCCATTATCATTGCTCCGCAAGCCACATATCACTCTGAAATTTCCTGGATCACATGCGGAATGTGGATTGCGGCCAGGGCCGCCGTCTCAGTACGCAACCTCTCGTTGCCGAACGTTACCGGCACGACCCCGCTACCGAGCGCCCCTTCTACCTCATCCGGAGAAAAATCACCCTCCGGACCTATCAGTATCCTGATATTCTCACCTCTGCGATATTCGGAAGCGAACGATTTACGCTCGATCTCAGGAGAACAGTAACCCATAACCGTGCGCCCGCCGAAAGTGTCGGCCAGCATTTCCTTGAAACTTCTCGCCTCGCAGATTTCCGGAAGCGTGGCCTTCAGGCTCTGCTTCATAGCGGAGACGGCGATTTTCAACAGCCGTTCGGTTTTAATGACCTTACGTTCCGAGCGACGACATACCATGGGAACGATACGGTCAACACCTATTTCCACACCCTTCTCCACCAGCCATTCCATGCGGTCCATGTTCTTGGTCGGAGCGACCCATAGCTCTATCACACCCTCCCATGTTTTGGCAATATCCTGGCGTGATATTATTTCCACCTCGACTTTTTTCGGGGAGCACAACACTATCCTGCACTCGAAACGGTGTCCCTTGCCGTCAGTTACCTCTATGATGTCTCCCGGCTGCTTGCGCAACACACGCGCGCAATGCGCCGAGTCTTCGGGACCCAGCGCATTGTTTACCTCAATATCAGGTGCATAAAACTGTATCATCTCAAACTTCGGTCATACCTGATGGATTGTCATCTTCCGCCGATAGAACTTCCGCTTCGGTTACATTCCCATGCTTGGCGGGAGACTTGAACAGTATCGCGAAGAGTATAGCCACGACCAATGCGTAGGCGGCGAATATCAGCCATGCCTCATGCCAACCTTCTATCTGCTCCACTCCGACCGGACGATTGAACACTATATTGTCGAGAACCGCACCGGCGGCAAGCGTGCCTATGGTGGCGCCGAGGCCGTTTGTCATTATCATAAACAGGCCCTGGGCCGAAGAACGTATCGAATGGGAAGTCTGGTTGTCGACGTAAAGGGAACCCGACACGTTGAAAAAGTCGAACGCCACGCCATATACAATCATCGAGAGAATAAACATCCACAATCCTGATCCGGGATTTCCGATACCGAAAAATCCGAAACGCATAACCCACGCGATCATTGATATGAGCATCACGCCTTTGATTCCGAAACGTTTCAATGCGAAAGGAATCAGAAGTATACAGAGGGTCTCGCTTATCTGCGAAAGCGATATCAGAGCATTTGCGTTCCTTACACCCCAGAGGTCGGCATACTCGGCCACATCCTTGAACGAGGTTATGAACAGGTTGCCGTAACCGTTTGTAATCTGCAGGGATACGCCAAGAAGCATGGAGAAGATAAAGAATATCGCCATTCTTTTATCCTTGAAAAGAGTGAAGGCCCTGAGTCCGAGAGCGTCGACAACCGAAGTTGATTTCCCTTTCTCTACAGGGCAATCGGGAAGCGTCAGCGAATAGACACACAAGACAAAACTCAATATGCCTGAGGTGAAGAGCTGCGCGTAGGTCTGCTGATACTGGGTGAAGTTAACAAACAGCATGGCGCATATGAAGCCCACGGTGCCGAAAACCCTTATAGGAGGGAACGCTTTCACCGTATCGAGTCCCGCTTTCGTGAGGCCACTGTAGGCCACGGAATTGGCAAGGCCTATCGTAGGCATGAAGAATGCCACGGATATGGTATAGAGTGTAAACAGCGGACCGAACGACAAATCCTCTCCGGCCGTATATCCATACCAGCCGGCGGCTACCATGAACACACCGGCAAGCAGATGGCAAAGGCTGAGCACTTTCTGAGCCGCCAGCCATTTGTCGGCCACGATACCGACGATTGCGGGCATAAACAGGCATACTATACCCTGAACAGCATAAAACCATTTGATCTCGGGACCCAGTCCGTATCCCCCCAGGTAGTTGCCTAACGATGTAAGGTATGCTCCCCAGACCGCGAACTCGAGGAAGTTCATGGCCGAAAGCTTTATTTTCAATCCGGCATTAGATTTCATAATATAAATAAGTAGTTGTTATTGTCAGTTGTTCCTGCGTCCGCGACCGCACGTGCGGACGTACAAAAATAACAAAAAAATCGCTGAACCAACAAATGATTCAGCGATCTTTCGGTGTAGCGGGATCGAGAATTGAACTCGAGACCTCCGGGTTATGAATCCGACGCTCTAACCAACTGAGCTATCCCGCCATTTTTGCTTTACCGGGAACTTCTTGCTACAAGCTTTTCCCGTTTTGCGAGTGCAAAGTTAATGCTTTTTCAGATTCCATCCAAATATTTTTTGAAATTTTTATCAGCGGCTATCTTAGAAGACTATAATACAATTGTTTGCATTTATCCGGACTCAAATATTCCTTTTTTATCCATATTTCCCGACGCACTTTTTATCTCGCTTACTGCCGTTCCTGTCGCAACTTTTCGCTATTTTTGCGTTGATAAACAATATGGCACATCTCCACAAGAAATATTCCTATCGACAATTCGCGGTTATTCTGCCGCTAACTCTCGCTTTCTTTCTATCCGGATGTTTCACCGGCATAGAGAGTACCAAGAAAATAGAGATTACCGACCAGGATCGCCGTCTTCTCGAACCATCGCCGGAGGAAATGCTTTTATCAGAGGTATCCGGGACACCCCTCCCGAAATGGAAGAAAGGGAAAGCTTTCATAGTTACCGATACCCGGGCCGGAATGGTACTTTCTTCCGATGCAGCCGGCGATTCGTTACAATCAGGAGATTTGCTGCTATTCGAAAGCGTGGCTCCGGTTTCCATGCCTGACGGACGGGAATATGCGCTTCTGCAATGGACCACACCTGCCGGCCAACGATATAGTTACAATACCGGCAAGGAGTTTCAGGAGGCGGCCGGCGGCATAACCAGCGACCGCATACCTTTGATAGTGGATGCCGATATGGTTTCGCAAGCGGACTCGATTCTTGCGGGCCGTTTCCTTTGGAATAAGTCGACCATGGCCTACCGTCCTGACGGAGAAAGAATTTCGATACTTAAGTTCACAAAACTGAAGATTGACTCCGTTACCGCCGGTCAAAGCTATTTCCCTCTGAAGGTGTGGACGTCGCTACCGGTCGAGGCCGTGCTTTCGCGCATGAATATGGGGGCCGCTACCGACACTATCCCTCTTTACTTCTTTCTTGATTTCAACTCATCTCTTGCCGAAAGCCGACCGTTACCGCGTCTTTTCTCCCTGTCGGACCCCAGGCTTTCATACCCGGCTGTTTCAGAACCGGTATGGGAGGCGATACGGCACGGCAAGGTGGTGCGCGGCATGACGAAAGAGGAATGCCGGCTATCGCTCGGAAACCCATCTGACGCCAATTCGGGCCACGATTATAATTCAACCATCGACATCTGGCAATATCCCGACGGAACTTTTCTTCGGTTCATCGACGGTCTGTTAGACTCGTTCCGCAAATAGTGTCAAGTAGGAGATCAAGTATTTGGGCACCTACTTACAGGAATTCACTCATAAAAATATGTTCAAGAATAATATCGATCTCGCTCCGTATACCACCTTCGGTGTGCATGCCACAGCCAGGCTCTTCGCCGAGTATTCCTCTGTAAAGGAACTGACCCGTATTTTCCGCGCCCCGGAATTCAGAACCAATGAGGTGCTTCATATCGGAGGAGGCTCCAATCTCCTTTTTGTACGCGATTTCGACGGACTTGTGCTTCATTCCGCCATAAAGGGAATCTCTCTTTACCAAAAGAATGAAGATGATATATTCGTTATTGCCGGTGCCGGCGAGAAATGGACGGACCTTGTGGACTGGACTCTTGAAAACGGTCTTGCCGGACTTGAGAATCTCAGTGGCATACCGGGCGAAGTCGGGGCATCGCCGGTGCAGAATGTCGGGGCCTACGGCGTAGAGGCCGGAAACTTCATCCACAATGTGGAGTGCTTCGACACGGTTACGGGAAAGACATTGACAATCAAGGGAAGCGACTGCGGTTTCGCCTACCGCGATTCCAACTTCAAGCATGATTGGAAAGGTCGCTATTTCATAACCCGTGTAAGTTTCAAGCTTACACGGAGCCATAAGGCCGCGGCACTCGATTACGGACCTTTAGCCGGACTTGAAGAGAAGCTTGGGCACATCCCTTCGCCACGCGAGGTGGCGAACACCGTGCTGGCTTTGAGAAATTCGAAACTTCCCGACCCGCAATTCGTGGGGTCTGCCGGCAGTTTCTTCAAAAATCCTGTGGTAAAGGAATATTTCTTCCGCGAGGAGGTACTTAACCGCCATCCCGACGTGCCACATTACGACCTGCCCGACGGTATGGTGAAGATACCGGCCGGCTGGCTGATAGAACATTCCGGACTCAAGGGATACCGCATCGGCGGTGCCGAGGTGTGGCCGAACCAGTGCCTGGTGCTGGCAAATACGGGTAATGCGTCAGCCGACGACGTCGTGGCGCTTTCAGATCATGTGAAAGAGGTAGTGAGCAGCACCTTCAACGTGCATCTCGATCCGGAGGTAAACTTCATCGACAACTCACTCAAGGTAACCGTATTGGGCTCCGGAACCTCCAAAGGGGTACCCGAGATCGGATGCCAATGCCACACATGCCGCTCGGAAGACACCCGCGACAAGCGCACACGAGCCTCGATACTGGTTGAGACAGCAGGATTGAAGATACTTATCGACCCATCTCCCGACTTCCGCCAGCAGATGTTGCGCCATAACCTGTATCATCTCGATGCCATACTCATAACACACTCACACTACGATCATGTAGGTGGTCTTGATGATGTAAGACCTTTGAACACCGACGGAAAGATGGCTCTTTACCTCAGCAAGGATGTTAACGATGACCTGCATCGCCGACTCGACTATTGCTTCCGCGAAAACCCCTATCCCGGCGTGCCGCAGTTCGTGCTCCATGAAATAGACAATACGCCATTTGGAATTTCAGGACTGAAGATATTGCCTATCCGGGTCTTTCACGGCAAACTTCCCATACTCGGATTCCGTATCGGCGATTTCGCCTACGTTACCGATGCCAAGACTATTCCGGAAGAAGAGAAATGGAAACTGGAAGGACTCGAAGTTCTGATACTGAACGCGCTGCGCGAACAGCCCCATTTCTCGCACCTGAATCTTGAAGAGGCATTGCAGCTCATAGAAGAGGTAAAACCGGGCAAAACCTACCTGACCCACATCTGCCACCACATGGGACGGCACGAAGAGCGCGAGGCCTGCCTGCCCGACAACGTACGCCTGGCCTACGACAGCCTCACCTTCACAATTTAATAGACCATAGCATTTTTAAGAGAGCATAGCATTACTCCGGGAAAAATTCCGGATTGCAAGCATCTGTTTTATTTCCAGCGGAACCGCCATTTTTTGTTGTCGGTTCCGCTGTCATTATGGATGGATAAAAGATGCCGCGTATCTGTCGGTTCTAACTTTGCGGCATGGACACACAGAATTTAATAGCGATAACCGGCTCCACTCTTGGAGTGGCCGGAAGCCTTGGATGGCTCTTCAACTGGCGCAGCAACCGTAAGGTGGCCAGGATGACCGCTGAAAAAGCGATGATAGACAATTACGAAGCACGGATTGGCGCCCTCCATGAATCTATGCAGAAATCAAACGCCATTGAATCGGAACATCTGGAACGTATCTCGAATCTGAACCATGCCCTCGATGACAAGACCGACCGCATACGTTCCCTCACCGACAAACTCTATGAGTCAGAGCAGGAGGTGAACCGCGTCAACGGCCTGTTGGCAGCTGCGCAATCAGCAGTCGCTACCCTCGAACGGGAGTTAGGCGAAACAAAAGTGATGACGGAACATTACAAGGCGTGGCACTGCCGTAACGCGGAGTGCGACCACCGTATGCCGCCAAACCCTACGCTCAAGGGGTTGACGTACGTATCACCGGAGGGCTCCGAACAATGAAAATCCCCGGCCATGACGGGACCGGGGAGTGGGGAGAGAACCGAGATGAGAGAGCTGACAGTTATTTAGAGTTGAGATGCGGCTGTATGTATTCTGTTCGCTAAATCTTCAAGAGCTTCCTTGAGCTTTACACGCTCCGCCTCTGTAAAGCCTCCTCCCTGTGTACCATCACTTTTTATTCCATCAAGTTTGTGATACAGCCATGAGGATGATTTACCGAAATACGAGCGGGCGAGTTCCCGCCATGAGATGGCGACGAGAATGTCCTGAAGTTTCATTCTCGCATCACTTAACAGTTCTTTCGTTTCCATATCCATCGATTATAAAACTGATAATAAGTAAGTGTTCAAATTTAACCGATAGCAAGTGTTTTGAAATCTTTTATGCTTTCTGCGGTTTCCTTTTGGCCGCTTACGAATTGTCGCTCAGTCGGATATGTTTATATCCTCCTTCACTCCGCACCGTAATCGCATCAAAAACAAACTCGCATAAAACATAAATTAAAATTGAACACTTACTTAAAAGTTGAAAAGCGACCTCCTCCTTGCTACGAAGGAGGCCGCGTCTCAACTCAATTCGGCAAATCCGTCAGCTTGTCAAAGAGCTGCTGCGCGTAATACAGAAGATTGGGATAACTGTCAGGATAACCCCTCCTGTAATTCCGGATTGCCGCAATGAGCTCTTCTTCGTCTTTGCTTAAATTCATAATGAACGGTTTTAATAGTTAAGAAATACGAGTAAGAACTCACTGCAAATATAATACGAATTTTAATATAATACAAATTTTCGTACTGAAAAGTTTAAAAAGATGATACACATTATACTTGACAATGGGCACCGGGTGAATACTAAGGGGAAACGTTCGCCGGACGGACGGCTGCTGGAGTACGCTTACTCGCGGCTTATAGTGAAGCGGATTCAGGCGGCTTTGTCTACCCGAGGATATAAGGTGCATGTGCTGGTGCCGGAGGATGCGGACGTGGCCCTGGGGCAGCGTTGCGCACGCGCCAACGCTCTGTGCGACCTCTACGGCAAGCGTAACTGCCTGCTCGGTCGATACACGTCAACGCCTCCGGCAGCGGGAAGAAGTGGATGAACGCCCACGGATGGGAGGCGTGGACCTCGCCCGGACCTACGGATGCGGACAGGCTCGCGGAATGTCTCTATGTCGCGGCCCGGAGGAACCTGCCGCCAGGAACGGCCATACGCACCGACACCACCGATGGAGATTCGGACAAGGAGACACGGTTCCAGATTTTGACCGGAACGAGATGCCCAGCGGTGCTGACCGAGAACCTTTTCCAGGACAACCGTATAGAAACGGATTGGTTGCTCTCGGAGAAAGGTATGACTGCCATCGCCGCTTTGCATGTGGAGGGCATCACGAACTACATCAAATCCCTATGAAGATGATACGGATAACGACAAAGGCCCTCGCGACAACGACAAACCTATGCAAATGTGCCACTATATTGTTTATCACGCCTCCGCTCCTCTGCGGATGCAGAACGCACACGGAAGTCGTGCCGATGGAGACTCACAGCGAGGTTTCAACCCACGACACGACCATAAGCGTGAAAGTGATTCTGCTTCGCGATTCCTCGGCCACGCATACCGAGACGGCCACAGTGATAAAAGACTCCATAGCACCCATTTTCGACTCATTGGGACGTCTCTCCGGTTTTGACCGTTACCATAGCCGAGAGACCACGAGAACGACCGACACGAACACAAAACGGCTCATGGGTGTGATAGACTCGTTGCAACAGGAGAAAGGCCAAGTGGTGTATCTGGAGAAGCCGATACCCTACCCCGTGGAAAAGCTCGTATCCCACCCGGTGGTGAAAGAGGTGGAGCACAATAGAACATGGTGGGAGAAGACGCTGAACGCCCTCGACTGGACAATGCTCGCCATCCTCGGAGCGTTCACCCTCACCGGTCTCGCATACCTCTACCTCAAATACAAGAAGAAGGGGTCAGCGGATATTCCTGGTGGGTGGGGAAGTTGTCAAGAGTATAGTGTAGCGAGTCTGAACATGAAGAATC
>CAJMMT010000030.1 GCA_905214715.1 uncultured bacterium
TAATGCACAATTGATATTCATATTCATTTATGCTTATTCAACTATTACAGTCCTTCCACAAACTTGTAATAGGATTTGTATTTTTGAATATTCCGTCAATGCCAGAATATTCTCCTCTCATCGCAAGTTCAGCCTGTTTAGGCATAATTCTGGCGTTTTTGAACAAGTGATTGAGGACATCTACCTGATTATAGAGTAGAATGGTTCTATCAGTTGGCTGGATAAATCTATCCTTGCAAGTCCTTATCGTATCAACGAAAGCATCATAATTTTTGCCATCGAAACCCCATTGTGCTTGTAGAAGGAAAGCCCAAATCCTTCTATTGGGTATTTGATCGATTATTTTTGTTAGATAAGGACGCATATCTATCTGCCCAGAAATATGCATCTCTTTTGGAGACAACGGTTTGAAGAAGTGTTCGCCTGGGGCTTCTAGAATATGGGCTACAAGACGACCATTTTCGTAGATCTTCACCATTAGAAACTCATCGTCTTTTGTGCTTGGAAGAGCAATTCTTGTATTCAGATGCTTCTCAAACTGATTGCATAGTTCAACATATGAATCACCTGATTTGAACGTGCGATCTGCTGCTACAGTCAACCCTTTTACTTTCCTTAGATATCGAGCTAATCGTACTAGTGTCATGGACTTCCCGGAGGCTGGGGTACCAAACAGGATTATTACTGGGGCTTGTCTATCACCAATTCTAATTGTATTTGAAGGCTGATACGCATTGTTATCAATATCAGACGCGTCTGATGTATCCTGCGTCTCAACAGAATCCCCTACATTGTCTGTAGACATTGACTCCTCATTTACTCCTTGATTGGTATTATTATCGGAGGAAGTTCCTTCCAAATCGAAATTATAATCTGCCATATCTTGTTAGTCGTTTTACTTCATGAATGCAATATCAAAGAATATAAAAGCTGCAACGTCAACCAAAATTGAAAGGATGACATAATACCAGAATGAACCGGGATATTTCCCTTTAAGAAAATCGACGAAGAATACGTCGATGACTGAAGACATTCGCTTGGTTCTTGTTTCTGCATTTTCTTTAGTATAAACCTCTTCATCATCTGAACTCTTGTCAAACTGGATGAAGGTTTTATTAGTTGAAACGATATTATATCCGTCTTTAAGCTCCTTTTCACACTGACGAATTTCTGCCTCAGTAAGACTTGTAGATGCGATGTGGTCTTGTATTGAATCATTAAGAGCAGCCAAACGTCTCTTCTGTTTTTTTGCAGCTTGTACGGATTGTTCAGATATTGTGTGGGTCCTTAAAGCATGGGATAACGCTTTGTTGATTTCAACTTGATATCCATTCAAAATAGTGGGATCTTGACTATTATATCGAGGATCTTGCTGGATTGATGAATTTAGCGTCTTATTTATGATTTCGAGATGCTCACCAATTTTTTTTCCATTACCTCTCTTATAGGGTGCCTCATCTCCATTGAATTGAGCAACAATGTGACGACGCTGTTCTTCAACTGCGTCTTTCATTTTCTTTCCGTCTTCATCGAGTACAACTGTCGATGACGTACCCAAATCTACGACCTGTTGAAGATATTTATTTGTTGTCTCGATATCTTTTGAAATGGTGGATCCTATCTTATCGTTGTAGAAGAACGTATGGGTATTTGTGGGCATACTCATTGTTAGCCAGAAGAAAATAACGAGGAATACGCCACCCCAAAGTTTCCCTTTGCGATTTTCGACAAATCCGTTAGACATCAGTGAATCAGCAATTAGTTTTGTGCCGATTGATGCCACGATAAAGAATGCGATGGTTATACCCCAAACGAGAATCTCGGGCCAACCGGCAGGCAGAAGCATGTATAAGGATTTCTCCGTTGCCCAACAACTTATACCTGCAAGGATCAAGAAAGCGATAAGCGATCCGATTACTCTAAACTTGCTCATTCTGCGATGTGATAATATGGTTTATATATTGTTTATTTTAAATCTCAGGCAAGGTTCTCTAAGTAAGAGATTTTACATCGTGATAATATAATGAATAACAGTATTTTGCATATAAACATCCTCAGTTTTTACTAAACACAACAAAAAAAGCGTGAACAAAACGATAGAAAAGTTGTTATCAGATGCTCTCTATATCAAAGTTTTTTTAGTATCTTTGCAGTTGGGGAAGACTCTTTTACTTAGAGATTTGGATGTTTGCTAAACAAGAAGGCCTCAGAACCACGTGGTACTGAGGCAATAATTTTTTAGGGCGATGGCGATGTTTAGGAAGCTATTCAATATAACCATATGGCTTATTTGAGGGACTTCAGGATGATGGAGTTGGCTTTGTCAACGACGGAGGTGTCGAGGCTGGCGAGGTAGATTTGGGTGGTTGCCTCGCTGTCATGGCCCATGCCCTCTGAGATTACTGACAATGGGATGCCTTTGGCTTTGGCTGCGGAGGCCCAGCTATGACGGGCGACATAGAGGGTCAAAGGGATTGTTACTCCGACCATTGCGGCGATTCGTTTCAGGTTGTGGTTGATGTTGTAGCCGGTATTGCGGTAGGTGCATCGCTCGTTGACTCCGGAAATACGGATGACAGGAAGGAGGTAGTCGCTTTTGTTCTCGGGGTATTTGTCGAGTATCATCTGCATCTCCTTTGTCCATTCGATAATCAGTTGCTGACCGGTCTTGCGGCGTCGGTAGGTGATGTAACCGCTTTTCCGGTCTGACTTTTTCAGAAAAGCCATGTCTATGAAGCTCATTCCTCTGAGATAAAAACTCATAAGGAACATATCGCGGGCATAGTCAAGTGCCGGATTCAGAGACAAGTCCAACGCCTTGATTTTCTTAATAACCGTCAACGGCAAAGCACGTTTGACCGTCTTGTCAACCCCGGTATAGACATGACGGAACGGATTCCGGTTTTCAACGATGTCATCCTCGACGGCACGATTATAGACGGCCCGGAGAACGCGGGTGTAGAATGATATGGTGTTTGGAGCCACTCCTCTGTTCTTGTGCCATGCCTCGTACCCTTCCATAGTTTCCGAGGTAATGCAGTCGAGCATTATGTCCTCATCCTCTCGGAACTTCTTGAAGCTGTTGAGTGTGGATTTGTAGGTCTCGGAAGTCCGTATCTTGCCGTTATGTTTAAGTTTGGCGATGATGCTCTCCATGTAGTTGAACAAGGAGTATTCATGCGCATAACGGTTGAACTCGTCTATTACATCGTCTGCAGTATATATCAGACCGTTGGCATCCAGTTTGCGGTCAATCTTCGTCAACCGTTCAATGTCCCAGCGGATACGCTCACGGATGGAGAGGATAAACGATTTACGCTCGCTTCCAAGTGTGGTCTTTATCATCGAGCGGCGTTCATCCCATTCAGCCGGATAGACTTTGTAGTTGGTCGGAATCTGTCTCACTTTCCTCTCTTGGATAATCTGATAATAGATTGTACCCTCGTGATCAGCTACAGTCGAGGGGCGGAACTTTACTTTTATCGAAGCCATTTTGATTTTCTGTTGATTTATCTACAAGATACAGCAAGTGGACACACTTCGAAAGTACAACCGTCCGCGATGAGGCGAATTGACACAGTTCCATTTTGGAAATTTCAACTATAAAAAATGCAGAGGGCTGTGTCAAAACGATATGACACAGCCCCTAATCACTTATGCGGATTGTCGCGAAATCCGGTATGGTAAGGATTTCCTACTTAAGAATTTTCGTAACCTGCGTTCCCTGCTTGCGGATATAGATACCGGGAACCAAATCGCCCTGCACACGTACTCCCTGGATGTTGAAATACTCGACGGGAGCCGTTGAATCCGCCACAGAAGTGGCCTTGATACCGGCAACATCAGTATAATCCTCAAACCTGATCTGCATAACGTTCTCAAACACATCCTCGTCAGGATTGTATTCCGTCATAGTGAAAAGGTCTGGATATCCGTATTCCGGATTCGACTCTATCTCACCTTTCATCCAGCCTACAGTGTAGATTTCTTCATCTCCTTCCGCCTCACCGGCATAGATTTCAGTTTCCAGACCATATTCATTTATACGGTAGCGTTCCACAGAGGTAAACGAATAGTCCTCCTCTCCTTCCTCACGATATACCTCAGTCTGCGAATAATCGTAACTTCCGTAATCGTCAAGCACAGTCAATGTCACCTCAAGTTCACCCATGCTATATTCAAGTCTGGATTTGAAAGAGCCTTTGTCATCAGGATATTCCACCGTTACGTAATTCTCGCCATCAGCGTCCATAACTATGCATGAGGCAATTCCGTTCTCAATCGTAGTGGTGTCATCTCCAGACATTATCTGGCCGTTGGTGTGATGCCATACTATATCCTTATATTCCATCTCGGGCTGCCATACAAAGTTATCCTCATCGTCTATGGTCAGCACATAGGTGATTATTCTCGTCGCCTTATTGTCAGGTCCGTACTCGACAGTCATTTTTTGCGACTCCTCATAGTTACCCATAAACAGGGTTCTTATCACAACCTCGGTCACATTCCCCTCGGCATTTCTTGTCACGTCGCGGCGGTAACAGTTGCCCGCTTCCTGCCATGCGTCATCCATCCAGATAGATTCCGTATTGGAAATGATGCATGAATGCACTACAGGGTCATACTGACGGACCGCGTTGGTATAATTCTCGAAAACCGAACCATCGCCGGAAATCTTTACCAACTTTGATAAAGGCATGCCATACTCATCATATTCATACGTCGTGAGATTGACATCCTCACCGACCAACGATACGATCTTGTCCGTAAGGATTCGCCCCTCATTGTCGTAAGTTGTGAGATATTTGGAATTCTCTTCCCATATCTCTTCATCGGGATTCCATTCGGAAACGAACTGGGTGGCCGGACGCCAAAGAACATTTTTGGCCTCTGTCCGCCAACCTGTCTCTTTCTTGAAGGACTTTCTCAATTCGGTCTTTCGTGTATTCTTTGATTTGGAAAGAAACGCCGGCGCGGATGGCATGGCCATTATACTTCCTGCGGTCAGAACCGCGATACTCAGAGTGTAGATTTTTCTCATAAAAACAGTTTTTAAGCAAGTGTTCAAGTTTCTGAACACTTACTATCGGTTAAATTTGAATACTTAAGTGTCTTTTAAAAATTATTAATATGTTCAATGCCTTTGTGGTCAACGCATCTTTGGAGTCTTTTTGGCGCTTTCCGTCAAGTCTCGTCAGTCGCTTAGCCCGCTAAGCTCCTTCCTCAACTTACGCAAATCCCTCAAAAATACTCGCAAATATGCATTAACTAATTTTTAAAAGACACTTACATATTGTTCAAGTAAAGTTAATTAAATAATTTTGATTATCAATAGCGAAACGACAACTCTTTTCGGTTAAACACGCCAAAATGTATATATCTCAACAAAAATATCAAGTAGCTGCGAAGAATAAATGCACACATGAGAGGAGATTGTTTTTGAAACTTGCGGAAGCAGCCAAAAAGAAGCCCTCTCATATGTGAAATTCAAAAAACATATTAACATTTATTCTTCGTAACTACTTATCTTTGACAAGTATCTCAAACGAGATATATTATCCTATTTCCCGACACCGGAAACAACTCCATGCAGCCAATTAATCGTATATGTATAGTATCTTTGTAAATAAATAGCTACGAATGATAAATGTCAATATGTTTTTTAGGATTTCACATATGAGTCTGTATCATGCCACCATTTACGCAGTGCCGGCACGTTACCTAAGAGAATGTTTGGATTTAACTTCCATTCACGCGAAGAGGATTTTTTGAGATGTTTCCGCAAGTTGAGGAGGGCGCGGTGCGGGCACCGTAACCGACGAAATCTTGGCGCAAACAGCCAAAAAAGACCTTCGGGGGGATGGAAAGAATTTCCAAGTAATCTCTCAATTATAAATTCGTGTTAAATTCAAACATTCTCTTAACCCCGTTACGCTGATAATAACCTTACTGTCATGATGCACGTTATCCTTTACGCCATTGTCCCTATCATCGTCGTGATGCTTGCCGGATACATCTCCGGCAAAAAAGGTGTTTTCAATGGCGATGATGCCAAGAAGTTCAATAAAGTCGTACTCGACTACGCTCTTCCCGCCGCGCTGTTCATATCTATTGTAAACGCTACCCGCGATATGCTCGTCAGAGATATCAAGCTCACCGTGGTCTCCGTTGTAGGTATCATGGGATGCTTCATGATGGTATATTTCATTTTCAAACTTTTCAAGAAGAATACCGGTGCCGATGCGGCCGTTTCAGCATTGATCAGCGGCTCGCCGACAATAGGATTTCTCGGGTTCGCCGTTCTTGAACCTATATTCGGCACAAACCTGACCGTAGCATTGGTCGTGGCCATAGTCGGCATAGTCGTCAATGCCATAGGTATTCCGGTAGGGTTGTCTCTCATGAACGCCTCGCTCGAGAAGACTGATTCCAAAGCGACGACAAAGAACCAAAATGCATGGATGCCGGTATTCAACGCATTGTCGCAGCCTGTAGCCTGGGCCCCTATCCTCGCGGTTATCTGGGTAATAATCGGTCTTCCCTGGCCAAAAGTCTTGAATCCCTCTTTCGACCTTATCAAGGGAGCCAACGCATCTATGGCCGTATTCGCGGCCGGCATCACCCTCTCGGCTATCAAGGTGCGCATAAACCGGCAGGCGATATTGGGTTCTGTCATGAAAATGTTCGTGATGCCCTGCGTAGTGTTGATTCTCGGAATGCTCTTCAAAATGGATCCCTTCGATCTTAAGATGCTCGTGGTGGCGGCCGCGTTGCCTCCGGCCTTCACCGGTATCATTATCGCCGATGAAAACAATACATATGTGGCTACGGGCACATCTTCGCTGACATTGTCCATGCTGCTGTTCATAGGTACGTTGCCGTTATGGATATGGCTTACCGAGCTTGCCCTTGGAATATGAGAATAATGCGACGAGTCGCACTATTGTAACACATGAAGCCCTTCATGCAAAAAATATCCTTGCATGAAGGGCTTGCATTATAGAGATGATCCGACATTACAACAATAAAGACAGGCTGATGCGACGCCTGTCGGTATCGACATCCATTACCTTCGCCTTTATCTGCTGACCCAGTTTAAGTACATCGCTTACGGCATTTACCCGTGTTCGGGACAACTGCGAAATATGTACCAGTCCGTTTTCCTTTATTCCAAGATTCACAAACGCGCCGAAAGCCGTTATGTTGTTGACCAATCCGGAAACCACCATGCCGGGCACAAGCTGTTCGAACGAATCTACATCAGGAACGAATGTCTCCCCATCGTTGTCCACTCTCGGGTCGCGCCCGGGTTTGCGCAGTTCCGCCACAATGTCGGTTATCGTGGCCTCGCCTCCGATTCCGGCCACGGCCATGGCATGAATATCTATGCTGTCAAGCAATTCCCGGTTAGCCGGCAGTTCAGAAGTCTTAACGCCGAGTCGCCGCGCTATCTCTGTCACTATGGGATAGCTCTCGGGATGGATACCTGTATTGTCCAACGGCTCCCTACCTCCGGACACACGCAAAAATCCGGCACAGAGTTCAAAAGCCTTGTCGCCCAGACGCGGCACTCGTTTCAAGTCTCGCCTCGAACTGAAAGCGCCGTTGGCCGTACGGTAAGCCACGATATTGGCCGCAAGTGCGGGACCGATACCGGAAACGTAAGAAAGCAACCGCTCTGAAGCTGTGTTCACATCCACTCCAACGGCATTCACACAGCTCATCACCGTATAGTCAAGCGCGTTCTTAAGCCCGGTCTGGTCCACATCGTGCTGATACTGTCCCACACCTATCGACTTGGGATCTATCTTCACAAGTTCCGCGAGCGGGTCGATCAGCCTACGCCCT
This sequence comes from uncultured bacterium, assembly GCA_905214715.1. Taxonomy (GTDB): domain Bacteria; phylum Bacteroidota; class Bacteroidia; order Bacteroidales; family Muribaculaceae; genus Lepagella. The sequence goes on from CAJMMT010000030.1 coordinate 7,849, forward strand.
ATCGACACGGCCCCGCGTACCGTTACATCCTTGTCCGGAAATTCCTTGCGGGCCAGGTCTGACGCTGAATAAACCGAAGCTCCGTTTTCATTAACAACGTAGATGGCATTGCCGGGCAACAGAGAGGCTCCGCGCAAAAAACGCTCTGTCTCGCGCGAGGCGGTGCCGTTGCCAAGAGCGATCGCATCAAGACGGTAACGTTCTATCATATCGGAAAGAATCCTGCGTGCGCCTTCGGTATCCTGTCGGGGGGCTGTTGGGTAGACTACCGTATCGTAAAGCAACGTCCCATGCTCGTCTATCGCCACCGCTTTACAACCTGTACGATAGCCCGGGTCGAGAGCCAACACACGCCGGCCCTTCAGCGGAGCCGCAAGCAACAGCTGTCGCAGGTTCTCGCTGAAGATACCTATAGCCACACGGTCGGCATCCTCTTTCAGCGATGCGGAAAGTTCGGATTCTACCGACGGACGCAAAAGACGACCCGAAGCATCGGCAACGGCATCCGCTATAAGTTCCCGGCATTGGCGCGACACGCCCTGAGGGATAAAGGCACGGCACAGGTCATTTACCAATCTGTCTGATGAATCATTAAGCTGATATCGTACCTTCAGCATACCCTCTTTCTCTGCGCGACGCAAAGCAAGATACTGATGCGAAGGCAGATGACGCACGCGATGTGAGAAACCTCCGTACTGAGCGAACGGCGAGGAGGCAAGTTCGGCACTTTTGCCACGGGCTGCCTCGGCGACGATCGTACCCGAATAATCATATGCCTTCCGCGTTATGTTTCGCAGACGCGTAGATTCCGAGGCGCGCTCGGCTATTATGTCGGAAGCGCCCGCAAGCGCTTCGTCTACATCCGCAACACCTTTTTTATCTACAAATCTCTTTGCCGCGCCATAACAGTCGGGAGCCGTTCCTGACATTATCATGTCGGCCAAAGGTTCGAGTCCTTTCTCCCGGGCTACTGTGGCACGCGTGCGTTTGCGCGGTTTGAAAGGAGCGTAGATATCCTCCACGGCTGTCGTGGTTTCAGCTTCTTCAAGGCGACGGCGCAGCTCAGGTGTCAGTTTCCCAGCCGCTTCCGCAGCCTGTAACACGGTTTCCTTGCGTGCCTCAAGGTCGCGCACCGCCTTAAGGGTGGTTTCGATTCCCCTTACCGCCACCTCATCAAGCGAACCGGTACGTTCCTTACGATACCGGCTTATGAACGGAACGGTAGCTCCTTCGTCAAGCAATTCCACAGTAGCCTTCACTCCACGCACCGGAAGGTCAAGACGACGGGCTATCTCTGCATATATATCTGTCATTTACAAGTATGATAAACCAATTCAGGACATTTTTCGGGATAATGAGTCATAGAGATTTGCGGTGCCGTTTTCCAGAAGGTCGAGAACGAGTTCGAAGCCTTCGCTCCCCTCATAATAAGGGTCGGGTATATGGTCATAGCGGGTGGAAAGCGTCACGAAATCGATCATAGGTACAATCTTGGCCTCGGACTCTATATTCGGGGCCATCTCTTTCAAGTCGCGTACGTTGGCCGAATCCATCGCCACGATTATATCGAAATCGGCAAAGTCACTTTCCCGTACCTTTCTGGCCCGGTGTGTAAGGTCATACCCGCGTCTTTGGGCATGTATGCGCATCCTACGGTCGGGCAGATCACCGACATGGTATCCTCCGGTTCCGGCCGAATCTATCACCCATCTATCGGCATCATCATTGGCCTCAACGACTGCCCGCATCAGCCCCTCGGCAGCCGGCGACCGGCATATATTGCCCAGGCACACGAACAGGACCCTTATCTTTTCCTTATCTTTTATTCTGTCTATAACATCTCCGGTGCCTTCAGGCAACCGGGAGTCCGCAGTCATTCTCTTCATATGTTCCATACAGCAGGCCATCTGCCCTATATGGGCAGATGGCCTTGTTCTGAGTTTGTTTCGTTATGCTATTTTGTTACGCGTTCAAGCCACCCTACCATGGCATACATCACGCCCATCGATACCAGGCACACACTGAGGAATACGGTCCATGCCACCCATATCGGACATGCGTTGTAGATAAGCGGGCCAATCCAGAGCAACAGGTTGCCTACGGCCGTGGCACCCAGCCAAAGGCCCTGACAAAGACCCTGAAGATGTTTCGGGGCTACTTTCGACACGAACGAGAGGCCCAGCGGAGATATGAACAACTCGGCCACAGTCAGGAAGAAGTAGAGCACAAAGAGAACCCAGGGACCGGTCTTGAGCGCTTCGGCCTCTCCGGAGGGAAGGGCCTTGAACACGTCGGCGGAAGGATAACCTTTCAATGCGGAGAACACCATCAGGAAAAGGTATGCCACACCGGCCAGACCCATACCTATCGCAATCTTGCGCGGGGTAGATATCTCCTTGCCACGTTTGTGGAGAGCGCCGAACAGCATCATGACAAACGGAGTAAGCACAATTACATAGAAAGGATTCAATGCCTGCCAGATTTCCGGGGCTACCGAGTCGGTCTTGACGAAGTCACGTGCGAACAGGGACAACGACGTACCGTTCTGATGGAACGAGAACCAGAAGAAAATGGCTATGCCCAGCACTGCGAAAAGGGCATACATGCGCTGTTTGATTTCGGCGGCCATACGCTTCTTCTCTTCCGGAGTGTATGTCTCTACCGATTCTTTCTCCTTGCGGCTCGGGTTGGGAAGCATCTTCTTTGTTCCGAGGAAAATGCACAAGGATATCAGCATGGCCACCACCGAAGCTATGAAGCTATAGTGGATACCGGTGTTGAATACGTTCAGATACCGGGTGCAGAACTCCTGTACAGCCGCGCCGGTGTGGGCTATATCGCCGCCTACCGCAGATATAAGGGCATACAGGTTATTCATGTTCTGAGTGTCCATGCTGTCGGTCAGCGACAGGTATTGGTGTGCCAGCGCAGGCAGCGATGCGTTGTATTCCAAACCGTTGACACCGAGCCACCAGCTGCGGAGTATAGGAGCCACGAAAGGAGCCAGCACACCGCCTATGTTTATGAACACATAGAAAATCTGGAAACCGGCATCACGCTGCGATGAATAGCGGGGATTGTCGTAAAGCTGACCCACTATGGCCTGAAGATTACCTTTGAACAAGCCGTTGCCGAAAGCTATCAGGAACAGAGAGCAGCAGGTAAGCGTAAGCAGCCACACCTGGTTTTCGGCGGTGGCGAAAATGGGGATGGCCAGGATTATATAGCCGATGGTCATTACCACAAGGCCCCAGATGATGGTGCCCTTATAATTCTGCGTGCGGTCCGCTATAACGCCGCCTACCAGGCTCAGCACATAAATGCCGGCATAGAAGCAGGAATAGACAATGGCGCTCGTCTCCTCCTTGAGTCCGAACTTGGAACAGAGGAACAGCACCAGAACCGCGTTCATGATGTAATAGCCGAATCGCTCGCCCATATTCGACAGGGCGGCCGGTATCAGCCCTTTAGGATGGTTTTTAAACATAAACGGGTATTATTAAGGTTATAAAGTGTCTTATGGCAAAAGCGCACCGACAGGAGAAGCGCTTATATTCTCCAAAGATAGTAAAAAGATTCACACAATCCCGTATGAGTGCATATACTTTTCACGCTTTGGCATTGAAGCGGTCCTTGTCGCGGGTTTCGCGCTTGCGCAAAGCGGAGGCAAAAGCGTCTGTCAGATCTACCTCTGTCTGATTGTCCAGGCAGATTACCACCCAGAGCACATCGGCAAGTTCCTCGGCCAGCGAATGGCGCAGATCACCCGGTTTCGCCACCTGGTCACCATAAGTGCGAGAGATTATCCGCGCCAGCTCACCTACCTCCTCGGTAAGGACAGCCATATTGGTCAGTTCAGAGAAATATCCTTTACCCGTCCCTTTTATCCATCTGTCTACAGTCTGTTGGGCTTCTTCTATTGTCATAAGTCAGAATTCATTTGTGTCTGCTATTATGGTTACAGGACCGTCGTTTATCAGTTCCACCTGCATGTCGGCGCCGAACTCGCCGCGGGCCACAGACTTACCTGTCACTTCCCCGAGTCTGATACAGAAAGTCTCATACAACGGCAAAGCCTCGGGACGCCCGGCTGCCTCTACATACGACGGACGGTTGCCACGCCGCAACGAAGCGGCGAGCGTAAACTGGCTCACGGCCATTATCTCCACACCGGCATCAACACAGTTCACATTCATTACCCCCTCGGCATCAGGGAATATCCTCATTCCCGCTATCTTACGCGCCAGTTTGTCAGCCTCGGCCTCCGAATCTCCCTTGACGACACCAAGCAGAATCATCAGCCCGGGACCGATAGCCGACACCATACGGCCCTCCACCGTCACCGAAGCCCGCCGGACTCTTTGAATAACAGCTTTCATATTGTAGTTTTGTTTTGTTCAAAAGTAAGCATTTTTCGGTACATTCACTTCAGGACATATAACAAAAAAGAGACTGTCTTTCGACAATCTCTTAAAGTGACCCCGGAGGGAACAATAAATATGAATAAAGATGAATTGTCTTAAATATTCGGAATGATATTATA
>CAJMMT010000031.1 GCA_905214715.1 uncultured bacterium
TCGCTACACTATACTCTTGACAACTTCCCCACCCACCAGGAATATCCGCTGACCCACGATTACTCGGGAGGAGCCGGTGTAAAGACCATGAATCCCGATATGCAGGTCAGCGGGTTACCCCTTTACGATGTCATGGGGCGTAAGGTATCCAATCCGCGGAAAGGAGACATATATATCCAGGGGGGCAAGAAGATTATAAAATGATTGGTACGGATATAAATAAAAAAACTGCCTCTTTTCACAAAGAGGCAGCCCAAAAATTTCATTGTCCTTATGCGTTACTTTTATCGGTGGGCGATTACGGATTCGAACCGCAGACCCTCTGCTTGTAAGGCAGACGCTCTAAACCAGCTGAGCTAATCGCCCGATTATCGTCTGAACAACGATGTTTTATTATCTAAATCTTGCCTTAAAGCCGTGGCTTCTCAGCAATAACACCGACCGCTGTCGGCATCTCGGTGGGCGATTACGGATTCGAACCGCAGACCCTCTGCTTGTAAGGCAGACGCTCTAAACCAGCTGAGCTAATCGCCCGATTTGCGTGTGCAAAGTTAAACCCTTTTCTCCATTTCTCCAAATTTTTTTTGTTATTTTTGTAAAAATATTTTACCGTCTTTCATACATTCAGCAGTCAACATATTGTCTGCCACATATATAAAGCAATGACAGAGGAATCTCCAAAAAATATAAAAATAGCCGATTTCGACTATCCTCTTCCCGACGAACGCATAGCGCGCCATCCGTTGCAGCAAAGAGACCGTTGCAAACTCCTCGTCTCTCTGCCCGACGGCTCCCTGCAAGACCGCACGTTTGCCGAACTGCCCGAGCTGATGTCCGGTCCGGGAATGACCGTCTTCAACAACACACGCGTTATCCATGCGCGCCTGCCGTTCAGACGCGCCACAGGGGCCGCGATAGAGATTTTCCTGCTCGAACCATTGGTTCCCGAGGATTACGTGTTGGTGTTCCAGACTCGCTCCGAATGCGAATGGAGCTGCATGGTCGGCAACCTGAAGAAATGGAAAGAGGAATTTCTGGAACGTGAACTCACACTTACCGACGGATCCAAGACAAAACTTCGCGCATGGCTCGGCGAGCCATGCGGAGGAAATTCCCGACGCATCCGATTCACATGGGACAATCCGGAACTGGCCTTCGCCTCGATCGTGGAGGCGGCAGGCAGGATACCCATACCCCCTTATCTGAAACGCGACACCGAAGAGTGCGACGAGACCGACTATCAGACCGTATACAGCAAGATAAAAGGGAGTGTGGCCGCCCCGACGGCGGGCCTTCATTTCACCCCTGAAGTTATGGATGGACTCCGGGCCCAAGGGCAACTTCTGCGCGAGGTTACACTGCACGTCGGAGCCGGAACTTTCCAGCCTGTCAAAAGCGACCTGATAGGGGAACACCCCATGCACACCGAGACTTTCAGCGTAACGGCGCAATTCCTGCGCGAGCTCGCCGACCGTGTGGAAAGGCGCGGAGAGGGAGGGGGAGTGATAACGGCCGTCGGCACCACTTCAGTGCGCACCCTCGAGACCCTGCCATATTTAGGCAGGAAGATAGCCCGCGCCGCCGCTTGCGGCCAAGAGCCCGATGCCGCTTCGCTCCATATGGAGCAGTGGGAGGGTTACAGCGACCCGGTGGAGCCGGCCGACACTCCGCGCTGGCTGAGAGCCCTCGCCGACCACGCCGATAAATCGGGCGGCAGCATTCAGGCCTCTACGGCCATCATGATCGCACCTGGATTCAGATGGAACATAGTCGGGAGGATGGTAACCAATTTCCATCAGCCCAGCTCCACGCTGCTCCTGCTTGTATCATCGTTCATGGAACCGGGGCGGCGACCTGACGACGACGGCGGCAAACCGCAATGGCGCGTGGCCTACGACCATGCCTTGAAGAGCGGATACCGTTTTCTGTCGTATGGAGACGCCTGCCTGCTATACCCACGCGAAGATGTCGGCTCCCGGGATTGAGATCGAGCTTCCATGCTCGAAGAGCATAGCCCTGCGTGCGCTCACATTGCGCTATTCCACCGGGCTCGACATACCTCTGCATGGTATGACTCCCTGTAAGGATATCGATGAGATGGAGCGTGGTCTGCGCCTTCTCGCCGGAGCGCATGAAGGAGACCGCATACGGATCGTGATCAGCGAAGGGGCGGCCCCTTTCCGATTCCTGACCGCACTCGCGGCCTCCACACCCGGTGTGAAGAGCATGATCATACCCGGAAACCGGTTGGCTGAACGCCCGATAGGGCAACTCGTTGAGGCGTTGCGCCGCGCAGGAGCCGAAATCACCCTTCTCCGTGACGGGATACTCGACATTACCGGCCGAAAGATAGCGGGAGGAATGGTTGAGATAGACAATTCCATAAGCTCTCAGTTCGAATCGGCGCTTCTTCTCGCCTCTCCGCTATGGGAAAGAGGATTGTCGCTTCCTGAACCCGACCTGCGGGAACCTTCGGCGCCATACAGGATGATGACACGCCGCATGCTCGATATATTCAAATCGCATCCCGACTCGTTCCTGATAGAGGGGGACTGGAGCGCGGCGTCCTATTTCTTCGAGGCACGCATGATCGCCGCCGCCATGGGGAGAACATTGCGTTTCAGCTTTCCGTCGCTCGGCCCGGCGGCCGAGTCGCTGCAGGGCGACAGCCGCATCGCGGACTTCACCGAAGAGATAATGGCCACCGTAGGGGTGTTTACCGCCGACATGCGATCCACACCCGACCTCGTGCCGGCCTTAGCCGTGGGTTGCGCCATCAGCGGAAAGGGATTCCGCTTCAGCGGCACAGCCAACCTGCGCCATAAGGAATCAGACCGCATAGAAGCACTCGCGATGGAGCTGGGACGCCTCGGATACCGACTCGACATATCGGAAGAAAACGGCACCACCATAAGCTGCGACGGCGTGAGGAGAAGGGCAACGAACGGGAACATAACCATAAACCCGCACGGCGACCATCGCATGGCAATGGCGTTCGCCATGGCAAAAACCGCCATCCCGGATGTTATTATAGAGACCCCCGGGGTGGTGGAGAAGTCCTTCCCGGGATTCTGGCAAGAAACGGCGAAAATACCGCAGTTATCCACAACATGAATATACTTGGTTATCCTTTTTTTCAGAACGCCCTCGCAGGCACCACCATAATATCCGTGGTATCGGCCATATTGGGCACATATATCGTAACCCGCCGCCAGGTATTCGTTACAGGTGGCATAACCCACGCCTGCTTCGGAGGATTGGGATTGGGTTACTGGCTCGGCGTAAGCCCCATGTGGATGGCGGCTCTGTTTGCCGTGGCCGGAAGTCTCGGCATAGAGGGAATGTCGCATTCACCGCGCATAAGACGCGACACAGCCATAGCCGTCATATGGGCTTTGGGAATGTCGTTAGGTATATTGTTCGTGTTCCTCAGCTCGGGATTCGTGCCCGACCTGAACTCGTTCCTGTTCGGGAACGTGCTTACCATAACACGCGCCGACCTACTGCTGTTTACCATATACACTGCGGTTACGGCCGTATTCTTCTATCTCTTCAAGGATATCATATTGGCCGTGAGTTTCGACGAGGCTTTCGCCCGCACACGCCATCTGCCGGTAAGCTTTGTGAATATAAGCATGACCATTCTGGTCTCTCTCGGCATAGTCTTGTGCATACGTATGGTAGGTATAATGCTGCTGATGTCGCTGATATCGCTTCCGCAGATCACAGCCGAAAACCACAATACGAGATACATGCCCATCATGTGGTGGTCCATGGCGACAGCCCTCGTAGGCTGCATCGGCGGCCTTTTCGCCGCCACATGGCTCGAGGTTCCGGCCTCGGCCACGATAGTGCTGCTTCTTGTAGCCATTTATCTCATAAGCCGCTTATTCAACCATCCGTTCCGTTTATCACGCCCATGATAATAAAAGTTTCCGACCCGGCCCATGAAGGACTGCGGCCATATCTCGGCCTTACCGACGCTCAGCTGCGCAACCGTCTCGTCCCCTGGGAGGCCCTGATGATAGTGGAGAGCCCCAAGGTAATACGAACCGCTCTCAACGCCGGATGCGTCCCCGTGTCGCTGCTGTGCGAACAGAAGCATATCGAGGGGGATGCGCGCGACATTGTTGAGGCTATGGGAGACCGGCCCGTATACACCGGCGACCGTGAACTGCTTGCGGGGCTTACAGGCTACACACTTACCCGTGGAGTACTTTGCGCCATGCGTCGCCCCGAGCCCCCTGCACCCGATGAACTATGCCGTAACGCTCGTCGCTTAGGGGTAATCGCCGATGTGTGTGACACTACCAACATAGGCTCCATATTCCGCTCGGCGGCCGCCTTGGGACTGGATGGTCTTGTCCTGACCGAAGGAAGCTGCGACCCTCTGAACCGACGGTCGATAAGGGTATCGATGGGCACGGTATTCCAGGTGCCCTGGTGCCGCATAACAGATCCATCGGAATTGCGCCGACACGGCTTTCAGACGGCGGCTCTGGCGTTGCGCGACCGCTCGGTAAGCATAGCCGACCCGAGGCTGAAGAAAATAGAGAGGCTGGCCATGATGCTCGGCACCGAAGGCGACGGACTCCCGGCGCGGATGATAGATGAGGCCGACTGGGTGGTGAAAATACCTATGTTCAACGGCGTGGATTCACTGAATGTAGGGTCGGCGGCCGCCATCGCCTTCTGGGAACTGAGAGTAAGGGAATAAATAAGAGAACTGCAAATCGGAATCGAAATGCAAAAAAAGACCGGGACCTCGACGGTTCCGGCCTTTCGCGATATGTGTTTTTCTTTTGGTTTCCTTTCATCCCCCGTATATTGCCGAAGGAAGAAAAAGGAGAGATAAGGGTCAGAGTTTAAGTTTCTTGGCTGTGTCTTTGGGTAGCGCGGCACGGTTCAGGGTCACGCTGATGGTCTTGTCGAGGAAGAAGGGTTCGGATACATAGATGTAGCCGTTGTAAAGCTGGTTGGTATCCCACGAGTTTTTCACCTTGTAGTAACGGTTCCCCTCCTGGTCGGTCGCGATGCCCACGATTGTCATTCCGTGGTCGTCGGTTGTCTCCTGACGGTCGAAACCCTCCTGACGGCTTTCCTGGGTAACGGTTTTCTCTTTCACCGGACCGTGGATATCGAAACGCTTCTTCTCGCGATCCTTATCGGAAAGCTGCACCCAGCGGCTCAGTTCGGTGCCTTCCATATCGGCCTCCTCTTTCTCTTCGGGCAGCAGCGCATAGCCGTTGCGCCACTGGAAACCACCCTCCGAAACGTCGGCGGCCCAGCCTACCGTGTAACCTTTATCTATGGCATTGTCCACGGCGGCCTTCATATCTTCGAGAGGCACGTTATAGCTATCTTCCCAAAGCCAGTTGTCGGCTATCTCGAGAGCGAACGGCTCGTAGAAAGGATGATGGGTGAAACTGGTTATCGACACGAAATCATCGGGCACTATACCCATCTCCTTGGCGAAAGACTGAGGGGTATAGGTCTTTCCGTTATACTGGAAAGTCTCCGGCACCTTGCCCAGATATGCGTCGAGAATGGCTGTGAAACCGTCGAGCCACGCGGTGCTGAGGCGTTTGTTGCCATTGCGGTTTATACCGTCGAGATATCCCTGAAGGGCATCGGCCATCTCATAGTGGGAATGTTTCTTCTCGCCGTAGTTCAGGCCGGGATACGCCTCTTCGGGCATAGCTCCGTATTTGTCCATCACATATAGCACATCGGCGAAACTGCCTCCCTGGGCGAAGTTTATTTTACCGTTGGTGCGTATATATTTCTTGGCCTTGTCTATATAAGCCTGGCGCACGGTATACATTTCGGATATATCAAGCTCCGGGCCACCCTTGCGCATAATTTCGTCTTCAATGATCGAGGTGCCGGAAAAACACCAGCATGTTCCCGACTTATTCTGGTCTTTGACCGAAGTGGTCGGAAGTATCTTGACATCGGTGAACTTGAAACCGGTGGAATCGGGCACCACGATTTCGGGGTCGTCCGAAGCGGGCGCAGGCATGCCGAGGGCCGAAGCGGTGAGAGCCGAAACTGCGGCCAGCAGCGAAAGGGTCTGTTTTTTCATAGTCAGGTCTTGTATTGGAATATTATGTTTGATTTAAAATACCATGTTTGATTTAATATGAAGACAAAGATAAGATTTTTTTGTAATTTTGCCTATCAGGTTGCTCAAAGAATTATGAAAAGTGCAATAGACCATAACCCCATAGCCCTGCAAGAGCATAAACCCCTTACCTTGGGGAAGAGCAGCAAGCTGCGTCATCGCACGCTTGTAGAGGGGGTGTTCGCCGACGGCAAAGGTGTATATGAATTTCCGCTCCGCGTGGTCTGGAGGGCTTTGACAACCGAAGAACTCGACAGCGCGTTCCGCGACCATCGCCCCGACCGCATAGGGAAGGTGCAGATGCTCATAACGGTGCCGAAGAAGAAACGGCGTCATGCCGTAGACCGCGTGCTTGTGCGCCGCCGCATACGCGAGTCGTTCCGCCTGTGTCGCCGGGAACTGGAAGAGGCTCTGGAAAAGGGACACCCGGATATCCGCACACTATCGATGGCGATAATTTACCAAAGCAACGAGAACCTGCCTTACGGAACTATAGAGAAGGCCATGGCGAGATCTCTAACCAAAATCATGCGCCGACTATGAAAAAAGTTATCTCGTTTCTACTGATACTCCCCATAAAGTTCTATCAGGGGGCTATCTCGCCTCATTTCCCGCCCAGTTGCCGCTATACCCCAACATGCAGCCAATATGCGGTAGAGGCCATAAAGGTCCACGGCCCGTTGCGCGGTCTATGGCTCGCCATAAAAAGGATAAGCAGGTGCCACCCCTGGGGAGGGAGCGGCTATGATCCGGTACCGGAGAAGTAAAATCTCATGCTCGACCTCCACTCTCATAACGCGGCTCCTTACCCGGAGGGGATACTCTCGTTCGGGGCAGGAGAACTGCCCGGACCGGAAGCCTTTCCCGGTCAGGCATATTCCGTGGGGTTTCATCCGTGGGATTTTCCTCAAGAGGGATTCCCGGGGGAAGCGGATTATGCGGCCCTTGAGCAAGTCTTGGGCCGTCCGGATGTCGTGGCCTTGGGAGAATGCGGCATCGACATTCCGAAAGGAGGGTTGCTCGCGTTCCAACGCATAGCATTCGCGCGACAGACCGAGCTTGCCAAAAAGGTTGGCAAACCGGTTATAATACATTGCGTAAAGGCGCACGACCATATAATAGCCATGCACCGCGACCTGAAACCATCTGTAAATTGGGCGATACACGGGTTCAGGGGGAAACCCACGATAGCGAAGATGCTGCTCGACGCCGGACTCTGGCTTTCGTTCGGGCCGCAGTTCAACCCCGAGAGCGTGAGGCTCACGCCACGCGACCGCATACTTGCCGAGACCGACGCGAGCGGAGCGCCGATAGCCGAGGTTTGCGCCGCCTTAAGCGATGCATACGGCGAGCCGCTCGAAGAAACATTAGCGGCCAACCTCCAGCGATTTTTAGAGGGTGATTGAATTTAACACGAATTTATAATTTAGGGATGAATGTAAATTCTTTCCATCCTTCCGAAGGTCTTTTTTGGCTGTTTCCTTTCAGGTAAACCCACACGTTCGGCATAATCCAAGCAAGCTTGGTTCTGCTCTCTCTTAATGGTTTTCCGCCAAGATTTCGTCGGTTACGGTGCTCGCACCGTGCCCTCCTCAACTTGCGGAAACATCTCAAAAATCCTCTTTGGGTGAATGGAAGTTAAATCCAAACATTCTATAAGACATCATTGTAATCTTCCCGAATAAAATAATCGATGCAATTATAGCATAGATTTGATAGTGAGATAGTTGTGCTTTTAGAATACAAACTGGTAATTTGAGGGGTTCGTACCTCCAGTTTTAACAGTTTCGGCTCTCTCAAAGCGTCCATCTTTACTAATTGCAAAGTAAGTGCTTTACGGAAGATTACGCAAGTATAAACGATAAAATTGGGGATTTTTGCCAAAATCCGCTTAATTAAATTTGTGATAATTGGTAGTTAGAGTGTGCCTTTGGACTTGAAACCTTAAAAATAGGGGGAGGACTGACAGATACGGTTCATGGAATTTGGGGATAAGCGACACTCTCAGCTAAACAAATAAGGGGATAATTGACGATTTATGGTTGATATATTTAGGGATTATTGCCAAAGTCGCTATCTTTGCACTCGAATTACATTCCGACATTATGATATTCAAGCGTAAACTATACACAAAGATGCTTCAATGGAAGCAGGATAGTAATGGAGCGTCCGCTCTTCTGATTAAGGGGGCAAGGCGTGTCGGCAAATCCACTCTTGCTAAGGAGTTTGCCAAGCATGAGTATGCCAGCTTCATTGCCATAGATTTCGCCAAATGCAATAAAGAGGTCAGGGATTTGTTTGATGACATTTCTGACCTTGACTATATCTTCATGCGCCTTCAGATGATGTATAAGGTAACGCTTAAGTCCCGCGCGTCTGTAATCATATTTGATGAAGTTCAAAAATGTCCAAACGCTCGTCAGGCTATTAAGTATCTTATTGAAGACGGGAGATACGACTATATAGAAACCGGGTCATTGCTATCAATCAAGCAGAATGTAAAAAATATCATCATACCGAGTGAAGAGGATGAACTCACATTGAACCCGCTTGATTATGAGGAGTTCAAATGGGCACTCGGTGATAAAGTCTCAATCCCCATGTTGCGTCAATTCTTTGAAAAACGCAAGAGTATGGGCGACCAGGCAAACAGGAATCTTATGAGAGATTTCCGTCTATATATGCTTGTGGGAGGTATGCCTCAGGCGGTAAAGACATATCTTGAAACTAAAAACATGGGGAGAGTCGATCAGGCAAAGAGACGCATTATCCGGCTCTATGAAAAGGATTTTATGAAAATTGACCCTTCCGGTATGGCATCTAAGCTGTTTATGGCTATTCCGTCAGAATTGACACGAAACGCTTCCCGTTATACCGTCAATGCCCCGACTGATGGAGATGGTAGACACGACCGTCTGATGGAAATTATTTTCGATATGCAAGACTCTATGGTCGTTAATATGGCTTACCATGCCAACGATCCAAATGTTGGTATGGCTTTGCATAAGGACACCAAAAGATATAAAATGTTTATGGCTGACACCGGTCTATTCATCACTCTTGCATTTTGGGATAAGAAATTCACCGAGAACATCATTTATGAAAAATTACTCTCGGACAAACTTAGTGCAGACCTCGGATATGTATATGAGAATATAGTTGCCCAGATGCTGAAAGCCAATGGCCACGAACTATATTACTATACATGGCCTTCAGAGACGAGCAACCATCTTTACGAAGTTGATTTTCTTCTATCCAACGGTACAAAGATAGACCCAATAGAAGTAAAGTCGTCCGGCTATAAGACCCACAAGTCTCTTGACCTGTTCTGCGATAAATTCTCATCGCGAGTAAATAAGCGTTACCTTATCTATACAAAAGATTTGCGTAAAGAGGAAAATATAATCTATCTTCCGGCTTATATGACACTTTTCCTGTAATTTTTCAAATGTATACCACAATAGATATTTATGGAACATAACAAAGAACTCTACACAATCACACTCTCAATATCGTCTCGACAGATTTTGAATTTACAGCCCATCCTCTTTGCTTTCAATTCGCCGTTTCTCAGATACGAATATACGGTGGGTCGTGACACTCCGAAATATAAGGCAGTTTCGGAGATTGTAAGGAATGGTTTTGACTTGATTTTCTCCAAAGGTTTCTCCGAGATAAGAAAATCTGTCATGGCATAGTGTGCCTTTGTTTTGGCTTCTCTCTTTCGCTGTTTATACGAAAGAGGATATAGATAAAACAATATGTCATCCTGCCGCAATATGGAATTTTCTCAGCGGGAAATTATCAGAATCTACCAGCTGAAAAAATATTTTTATCTTTTCTTTTCATTTTGTTTGGTTTTATTGAAAATTCATGTTACATTAGCCTGAAACTTTTAACACTTGTTGATATAAAAAAATTAATTACTATTTCTTTAGTTACGTTCCTTGCAGTTTCGGCCTTGTCGGCAAGGGCTGAAGATGAGTATACCTACTTGAAATTGTTCGAGGAGGGTAAGACTTGGAACGTGGTCGATGAATACTACGATCCCATGAATAAGGGAACCTTCATGGTGGATCAACAAGTCAGCTTTGACGATGAATGGCAGGATGGGGATTATATTGTCAGCAGAGTGAGCTGTTTCAACCAACAGGACGACACCTCTCACTCCTGTTCATTCCTGGAGGAGAATGGAATAATCTATACGAAATATAATCAGACATACCGCAAGTTGATTGATTTTAACCTTCGCAAAGGAGATTCCGTACCTGTCGAGTATGTGGACGTGGAGGGTGAAACTACCATTAAATACCGTTATGTGGTAAATGACGAGATAATCGATATCAAGGGTATAAAACGAAAAATAATATCCATCGGATTTAAAAAGGATGACATCCCATTCGCATACTGGATTGAAGGTATAGGTTCTATCGATGACTGGGGTATGCTGGTTGTGAACTATCCCATGCCAACTTGTGTCCCATATTTAACAAATCGTCATATCTCGTCATGTTATCTGAATGGTGAATGCATATTCTCTTACGAGGATTTTGAGGAATACATGCAGCGGAGCGGTGTCAGGTCGATTGGAGAGGATATAAAAAGCGGTTATCTATCGTATGGCGGTAATTCCATCAAGGTGAACGGATGCACCG
>CAJMMT010000032.1 GCA_905214715.1 uncultured bacterium
TCGCTGCGCTTAAGGCTTCGCTACCCCGCGGCTATTCTCTGCGTGCCCTCTACCGAGGCACGGGGCTACGCAAAACTCACAACTAAAAACTAACAACCTACAACTGAAAACTCAGAACTTACAACTAACAACTAACAACTAAAAACCCACAGCTAAATAATATTCGAGATGGCATAAAGGGGGCAGACCTCTACTTTCCGTACTGCTCCGGAAGCCTCCGTGTCTATGTACTCAAAGCGATTGAAATTCTCAAGCGAACATCTGATTGCTGATGACAGCCCTTTCTCCCGCATGAAAATCCACAGACTTTTCATTCCCCCTTTCATTCCGGATTTAACCTCGATCGGAAGAATAATACCTTCTTTCGCCTCTACATAATCTACCTCCGCCTGAGAGTTTTTAGCATTTCGAACCCAATAATACAATTCATGTCTGAGGTTCGGGGTTTTGTATCTTAAAATTTCAAGACCGGCAACCATCTCTGCCAAAGGACCTTTATTGACTAAATCCGCAATATCGTCAGTCAGAATTTCTTTGGTAATCTTCGACACGTCTACCGCCGACATATTCAGCAACCGCAGCAAAAGTCCCGGATCAAGAATCAATATTTTACGATAGCTCAAATCAGATTCACTTCCCAACGGCACTCCGTTGGCATCTGTCTTTACCACTTGAATACATATTCCTGCAAGCAGAAGCATTTCAAGAGCTTTCTTAATTTCATCAGACCTGTAACCTCCGCCGACTTCCGAGTATGAGAATTTTTTGGTGACTTGAATTGCCGCGCTCCGTATCGTAAGCCGTAAAAGAGTAGAATCTACCTTCTTTTTGTATTTCGGGAAATCATCCTCGTAACCGCTTATTATGTCATCTTGTATTTCCTGACATTGCAGATAATCGTGAGTATCCACCCATTTCCCGACTGCCTCGGGCATTCCTCCTACAATGAAATATGATCTTACGAGTGAAATAAGTTTATTATGAAGGGGTTCCGACAATGGTTGTTCAGGAGAAGCCTTGCGCTTATAATCAAGTAACAGTGTTTCTCCATTGGCTTCCAGGAATTCATCAAAGGTCATAGGATACATATACATACTGTGTATCCTGCCAACTCCAAAGGTAGGCAGCTCTGCCAGAGCAAATTCAAGCAAGGAGCCGGCAGCGATGACATGCAGTTCAGGCATATCTTCCTTAAAGAATCTCAAAGACATTATGGCCTCCTGACACTCCTGGATTTCATCAAGAAACAAAAGAGTCTGTCCCGGTACAATCGGCTTCGCGCATATCGCCGATATCTCGGATACTATTCTCCCGACCACAAGATTGCTTTTGAATACACTCTTATACTCGGGTTGTTTTTCAAAGTTGATCTCTATAAAATTTTCAAATGATGCCCCAAGATGACGTACCGCCGTCGATTTACCAACCTGTCTGGCACCTCTCAACAGCATCGGTTTATGCTCTTCCTTTTGAGCCCATTGCTCAAGATAACGGTCTATAATTCTTCTATAATACATAAGCAAGTGTTCAAATTTAACCGATAGTAAGTGTTTTGAATTTGAACACTTACTTAACGAAATACAGAGTCAAATAATCGGGGATACAAATATGGTAAAAAAACATCATATTATCAAATAATTAAGTAATAAATTCGTAAAAATCCAAAGACCTCAAAGGTCTATTTCTGTAAAAATCCAAAGACCTTGAAGGCCGTTTTTCGTAAAAATCCAAAGACATCGGGTATTGGAAGGTTCTTTTAATAAGGATGACACCACAAAGCGAACTCGGAATGCGCAACCTGCCGATGGTGGGAATTTATAATCCGGAAGAAAACAAAGCGGCTGAACAGGAAGTCCGGAAATCTATACAAATAAAAGGAAGCGGATATAGATAAGATATTATATCATCGTGCCTCAATCTGGAATTTTTCAAACGAGAAACCATCATAAATTATCAGTTGAAAAAATATTTTTATTTTTCTTTCCATTTTGTTTGGTTCTGTTGAAAGTTTATACTACCTTTAGCGCGAAACCTATGCCACTTATCATAAACCTATAATACTTGCCATCATGAAAAAATTCACAATCCTTTCTTTATTTACGTTCCTTGCAGTCTCGGCCACGGCCCAGATACACGTGTTGCAGAACGGACATGTGATAATCAGAAAGGGAATTATCCCGATAACTACCTAATTAATACCATTATGAAACATAAAGATATAGCAACAAGAGGAATCGCTAATATTGTTATAGTCCTTTCCTTTTTTGTCGGAGCGCGTGCCGGGCTGATCCGCGAAGACCGGGTCTGGACATACATGGTGAACGCCACTTCCCGTTGCATGCATCCCCCATTCGCAGGCACTACCGGCGATTTCATGGTAATGCGTATGACGTTTGACGGTACTAAGGAGTTCAACGGACAGACATACCACTGTTTCACCAATGTAGGCAATGATCACTATAACGGCACCTATAGGTCAAAGCCTGTCATTACGCGCACTTTTATCGACGAACCTTTCCTCGTAAGGGAGGAGGAGGGCAAGGTATATGTGGTGGAACGCGATATGCCAGGTGTAACCGCCTATATGCAAGGGGGGCCTTGGCTTTTCGGA
Source organism: uncultured bacterium (assembly GCA_905214715.1). GTDB lineage: Bacteria > Bacteroidota > Bacteroidia > Bacteroidales > Muribaculaceae > Lepagella. The sequence continues at coordinate 2,612 of CAJMMT010000032.1, forward strand.
TCGGACGAGGTGCTTATGTACGATTTCAACGCCCGGGAAGGAGAGTCTTTCATGTCGGTGTCGACATCGTTTTTGCTGGACAGGGCTAAGGCAAAGGTGAAATCGATATCGCAGGTCCGCGTTGGCGATGAACAGAAAAGAATGTACCTGCTTGAATTTGACTACACCCGGGACAGCAATATAATAGAGGACATTGGGGTAGCGGACAATGGTTTCCTTACTTTCTTCGATTGCTGGGATATTGCAGGAGATAATGACCGTATATATCCATTTGATGTACCGATTCATCAGGATATAAGATTCGTCAATTACGCCGATACCGACGGAAATATTCTGTATGGCGATGCCGTCAAGGTTCCCTGTACTCTTATTCCGGAGCTCAGAACTCTAATATCGGAAGACAGGATATGGGAATATGTGCGTGTGTCGGAAAGCGGGTCAATGACATTTGAACGTTTCCGTTTCGACGGACAGTCGGAAATCGGGGGAAAGATATACGGCAGATTGATGAAATCGGAATCGGACAGATCCATAAAAGGCGCTTCAGGACATTCCGATATTGAAATAGTGTCGGGGTCCGAGTCGTTGGCCGCTTTCGTGAGGGAAGAGGACGGGAAGGTATTCGTTATGTCCGCCGCATCCTTTTCAGATATGGTAAATGAAACGGAAGAAGTGCTGCTGTATGATTTTTGTCCTGTGGTGAACACACATTTCCAGCTACCCGTCTCAGACTCCCGAGGTTATGTTTCGCAGAGGGAACTGGTTTGCAAAGAGATGAAAGTAGAAAAACTGGACAATGGACTCTACTATCATTGTTTGGCGAAGGACAACGACAGCGATAATGGATATGAGTATATCGAGGAATTCGGCAACCTGGGATATGGCAATCTGATAGAATTCGCAGATGGCGATACCGAAGCGCAATATGGTAATCAGAAGCTGAATTTTGTATACGACAAAGAGGGGAACGTGCTCTATACGGGCGAAGGTCTAATTTCGGAAGGGGCTTCGGTTCAGCGTATCTCAAGCGGCAATACGGAAACGGTTATGTATGATTTGTTCGGCAGAAGAGTCGCGACACCGCAGAAAGGTTCCATATACATAAAAGATGGCAAAAAGGAGGTGTTTTAATGGACCAAGTGGAGTGCAGATGCATAAATACCCGACAGGTTTAGAACGCGCATCTTAGAATCAGAAAGAAAGAGCACTTGTAAGCGGAGGCAAGCTGGAGATAGAGGCGGAAGAGATAATTCTTGGTTCAGGAGTAACATTCAAGAAGGGGGCGGAGGTGATTATTACAAATAACTGATTTCATTTATCAAATAATGGATACGATTATGAAGCGGTTCTTATTTATAATTTTTCAGGTGTGCTTTCTCGTTGCTTTTGCGCAAGAAGCAACTCCCAAGCCCTTCTTCTCCATAGACAAGAAATGGGTGGTACACACATGGTATGTTGGGAATCTACATCCTAATAGAGATCGTACTTTCATAGTAACCGACAGCGAGGTGTCTGACGGTCGCGAGATCTTTACGATCTGCGAGATAATGTCTGACAATGAAACAACCGTCGCGGGACGGGGGTATGAAGAGGACGGCATCGTGTATGCCGAGGCAGGGAAAGGGTTCACCCCTGTTTTTAATTTCAATGCCAACCCCGGAGACCGGTTGCAACGTACACTATGTTCCGGTCCGGTCGATAGTTTTGCCGAAGTGCTTTCGGTAAGTCGCGAGAACATTATGGGAATTGATCGGAAGGTCCTGACCGTATCGATTGATGGACACGGGCCTTTTCTATGGTTCGAAGGAATTGGAAGCATGTCTCCCAGATATGATACATTAGACGAAGACGCATTGCCCTCCGATGGTTCCCAGGTGGAATTGAAGGAATGTTACGAAGGTGACCTCTGCATATTCTCTCGGAATGAATACTTCGGCGACGGTGTGGAGGAGCATCTCGCCGCCACTGACGAAGACCAGAATGCCATGACGGACCTGAGCGGCAAAAAAATAAAGAACCCGCGGAAAGGAGACATATATATCAAAGGGGGCAAGAAGATCATAAACCGATAACCTCCGGAATGACCATCGGTGGGGCAGACTGAAAGAACCGTGTGAAGCCCCAATAAAAAGAAAGAGATGCTTTTTCGCAAAAGCATCTCTCCATCTATAACCAAAATTCAAGTACAAAATGTATTCCGCTGCGTCCCGGCTCTTCACAGAATGGGAATCGCAGAAAGTTGTACGCGAAATTACAACGAAAGAGATGCAAAAGCCAATAAAATTAAGTTAATATTCTATAAATCAATTGTTAATAACGATTAACAGCAACTTAAACAGATAAAAGCGGGCAACCGGGCAGATTCGGGGCAACTTTAACAATCGCCGCATACGAGTGGAAATTTAACAATTTTAAGCCTAAACCTTTGGCTAACGACAAGTTTTTAGCTAACTTTGCCGTGATTTTCGGTGTCCCTCTTCGGGGGCGCCCGTATATGTATGGGAAAATTCACACAATATAAGGTACAGCTCGCCTCGTTGGCGGATGGTCATCACGAGCAGGATTTCCACATAGACACGGAGTTTTTCAAGAATATGGAGAACACCGATGTCCACTTTTCCAATGTGGACGTACATCTGGATCTGGAAAAGAAGCGGGACGTTTACGACTGCACGTTCCACTGCAAGGGTATGATGCAGATACCGTGTGACCGCTGTCTCGACCCGCTTGACCATGAGGTCGACACCACCTACCATATAATGGTAAAGTATGGAGATGAGTATAACGACGAGAGCGACGACCTGCTTGTGATACCCTACAGCAACAGCTATCTGAACGTAGCATATATGCTCTATGACACATTGCTGCTGACGATACCGTTGCGGCACGTTCATCCCCAGGGCAAATGCAACCGCGCCATGGCGGCGGCCCTGAACAAGCACAACGCCCATATCCGGGACGCCGAAGCGGCCGAGAGCATGGACGACATAGACAACGAAATATCCGACGAAGAGGCTTCCGACAACTGACCCCGGTAAAGAGGAACCTCATCGGCGACACAAAAACAGAATAACAATAACCTACCGGGCTCTACGGAGCCCCATAACAGAAGAAGAAAATGGCACATCCTAAACGCAGACAATCCCACACCAGGACCGCAAAACGCCGCACCCACGACAAGGCGCTCATCCCGACTCTGGCCATTTGCCCGAATTGTGGCGCTTGGCACGTTTTCCACACCATCTGTGGCGAATGTGGCTATTATCGCGGCAAACTCGTAATCGACAAGGCAGCCAACGCCTGATAACACGAGCTGAGTAAATCAGTGTCCCTCCCGGGCCGGGAGGGGCGCCGAAACCTGCTTTCACACACGCGAGGTTTCACGATAAATCTTTGTCGGAATAACACTCTTAGAGAAAAATGGTAAATGCTATTATCAGCGGCATAGCTTCTTTTGTGCCAGACGATGTGCTCGACAACGAAATGCTGTCGAAAATGGTTGACACCAATGACGAGTGGATTACCACCCGAGTAGGTATCAAGGAACGTAGAATTCTCCACCTTGATGGAGAGGGTTCAAGCTATCTGGGCCAGAAAGCGGTAGAACGCCTTCTGGAATCGACAGGTACGCGCCCTGAAGATGTCGAGCTGCTGATATGCGCCACATCAAATCCCGACTACCGTTTCCCCTCTACCGCCTCAGTGATAGCTCATCGGTGTGGTCTGACAAAGGCATACGCCTACGACATTCAGGCCGCATGCGCCGGATTCATCGTAACCATGCAGGCCGCGAGGGCCTACATACAGTCCGGCCTATACAAGAAAATAATCGTGGTATGCGCCGAGAAAATGTCGAGCATGACCGATTACGAGGACCGCGCCACCTGCCCGCTTTTCGGCGATGCCGCAGCCGCAGTGCTCGTAGAGCCTTCCGAAGAGCATCTGGGAGTGATGGATGCCGAATGCCATATAGACGGCACCGGCCTTCCTCACCTTCTGATGAAAGCCGGCGGCAGTGTGAAACCTGCTTCCAGCGATACCGTGGATGCCCGTGAGCATTACATATATCAGGAAGGGAGAGTGGTCTACAAGAATGCTGTGAGAGACATGCTCTCTTCTTCGCAGTCGGTGATGGCACGCAACGGCCTTTCGGTGGAAGATGTGGATTATTTCGTGCCCCATCAGGCCAACCTCAGAATAATCGAGGCTGTAGGCGGACGGCTCGGGATAGACGAAAAGAAGGTACTCGTAAACATACAGCATTACGGAAACACTTCGGCCGCGTCGATACCATTGTGTCTCGACGAGTTCAAGGGCAAATTGAAACGAGGAGACAAGATTGTGATGACCGCCTTCGGCGCCGGTTTCACTTGGGGAGCAATGTACCTTATATGGGCCATAGACCCTAAATAAACCATATTCCGCTACTCTCGCGATTCAAAGTAAGATATTTTACAGCCCGTGCGGCCTATGCAGGTCCGTACGGGCTGTAAACATAATTGCCGCCGGACGTGTTTTACTTCGGGGGTGAAAGCTCCCTCCATGCTTTAAAGTACAAAATTATGAAAGAGACAGTAACAGACATAACCCCGAAGATTCCCCACCGGGCAGGATTCGTAAACATAGTAGGCAATCCCAACGTCGGCAAATCCACTCTGATGAACGACCTTGTAGGGGAACGTATATCGATTATAACCTCCAAGGCCCAGACCACACGCCACCGTATAATGGGCATAGTCAATACCCCGGAATATCAGATTGTATATTCCGACACTCCGGGCGTGCTGAAACCAAAATACAAACTGCAGGAGTCCATGCTCGAGTTCTCCGAAGGAGCCCTTACCGACGCCGACATACTGCTGTATGTTACCGACGTGGTGGAAGACCCCGAAAAAAACAAGGATTATCTGGACCGCGTAGCCAAAGAGAAAATTCCGGTATTGCTTGTCATCAACAAGGTTGACCTTCTTAAAGGTAACGATGAACTTGAAAAACTTGTGGAGGCATGGAAAACCAGATTGCCGAATGCCGAGATTTTCCCCACTTCCGCCAAGATGCACTTCAATCTTGACAATCTGAAAGCACGCATAGTGGAGCTGCTCCCGCCGTCGCCTCCTTTCTTCGGCAAGGATGCGCTTACCGACAAGCCCGCCCGCTTCTTCGTTACCGAAATAATACGCGAGAAGCTGCTGCTTAATTATGACAAGGAGATACCTTATTCAGCCGAGGTTCTGGTAGAGAAATTCGACGAGAAAGAGGGCGCCATACACATAATGGCAGTGATCTATGTGGAGCGCGACTCACAGAAGGGAATTCTGATAGGAAAAGGAGGCGAGAAAATAAAACGGGTAGGCATAGAAGCCCGTCACGATATAGAGAAATTCTTCGACAAGAAGGTTTATCTGGAGCTGTTTGTGAAGGTTGAGAAAGATTGGCGCAACCGCGAGAACAAGCTGAAGGCCTTCGGATATATAGAATAATATTCCACGCGTGCCATGTACCGGATGGAGAGGTACGCGTGGCAATCAGGACGCATGATATGAGCAAATTAGTAGCAATAGTAGGACGCCCGAATGTAGGCAAATCCACACTTTTCAACCGTCTCACGCAGACGCGTTCGGCGATTGTCGATGACACTGCCGGCACAACGCGAGACCGCCAGTATGGCAAGGTAGACTGGGATGGTCAGGAGTTCTCGATAGTGGATACCGGCGGCTGGGTGGTGAACTCGGAAGATATCTTCGAAGAGGAGATAAACAAACAGGTACAGATTGCCATAGAGGAGGCAGATGTCATTCTTTTTGTAGTGGATGCCTCCAACGGCGTAACCGACCTTGACGACAAGGTGGCGGCCATACTGCGGCGCAGCAAGAAGCCGGTGATACTCGTCGCCAACAAGGAAGACAAGGGGGATGCCCGCTTCAATGTGCCTGAGTTCTATTCACTCGGCCTGGGCGACCCGATAGAGATCTCTTCGGCCAACGGTTCGGGTACGGGCGACCTTCTCGACCTGGTGATAAAGGATTTTCCCGACAAGCCCGAGGAGGACACTCCCGAAAAGGATGTGGCCAAATTCGCGATAGTGGGAAGACCGAATGCCGGCAAATCTTCGCTTATAAATGCCTTCATAGGTGAAGAACGCCATATAGTTACCGACATAGCGGGTACCACGCGCGACTCCATTTACCACCGTTACAACAAATATGGTTTCGATTTCTATCTCGTAGACACAGCCGGAATACGTAAGAAACAGAAGGTGAACGAGGACATCGAGTACTATTCGGTGATCCGCTCCATACGCGCCATAGAGGCTTCCGACGTATGCATACTGATGATAGACGCCACACGCGGCATCGAGGCTCAGGACGGCAACATTTTCTCGCTCATACAGAAGAACAAGAAGGGACTGGTGGTATGCGTCAACAAGTGGGACCTTGTGGAAGACCGTTCGGCGACGGCCCAGAAACGCTATGAGGATGCTATAAGAAGCAAGTTCGCTCCTTTTACCGACTTCCCCATAATCTTCACCTCCGCGCTGACCAAACAACGCATTTTCAAGGTGCTTGAAACGGCCATCGAGGTTTACGGCAACCGTCGGCGCATTATACCTACATCACAGCTCAACACATATCTGCTGGAGGAGATCGCGGTTACACCGCCGCCGTCTAACAAAGGCAAATTCGTGAAGATAAAGTATGTTACGATGCTGAAAGATTCGGTCATACCGACATTCGTATTCTTCTGCAACCTGCCCCAATGGGTAAAGGAGCCCTACCGCCGCTTCCTTGAGAACAAGATACGCGCCAAGTGGGATTTCCACGGTACCCCCATCCAGATTTTCATGCGCGAAAAATAACATTACCAAACAGGCCCGGCTGATTCGCCGGGCCGTTTTTTGTAAAAATCCAAAGACCTCAAAGGCCGTTTTTCGTAAAAATCCAAACACCTCGGGTATTGAAGGGCTCTTTTAATGAGGCTGACACCACGAAGCGAAGGTTAATCTGCATGCTCTCTACCATGGTACGTGGCTACGCATCTCGGGGTACCCTCGGAGATGGCACCCCTCCTCTTCCGACGGCATGAGTGACAGTAAAAAGCACAATTACTGACTGCGCTTACTATAAATCCAACCATTTTTACAAATACTCTCTTACAAACACTCTCATAGAGGAGGTGCGCCATCTCCGAGGGCGCACCTGGACGAGCAACCTGGCACGGATAGAGGAAATTTATAATCCGGAAGAAAACAAAGCGGCTGAACCGGATGTCCGGAAATCTATACAAATAAAAGAAATCGGATATAGATAAGATATTATATCATCTTGCCTCAATCTGGAATTTTTTCATCGGAAAATTATCAGAATTTACCAGTTGGAAAAATATTTTTATTTTTCTTTCCATTTTGTTTGGTTTTATTGAAAGTTTATACTACCTTTAGCGCGAAACCTATGCCACTTATCATAAACCTATAATACTTGCCCTCATGAAAAAATTCACAATCCTTTCTTGCATAATGTTCCTTGCAACTTTATCCTTGCCGGCAAAAGCTGAAGATGAGTATACCTACTTGAAACTGTTCGAGGAGGGTAAGATTTGGAACGTGGTCGATGAATACTACGATCCCATGAATAATGAAACCTTCATGGTGGATCAACAAGTCAGCTTTGACGATGAATGGCAGGATGGGGATTATATTGTCAGCAGAGTGAGCTGTTTCAACCAACAGGACGACACCTCTCACTCCTGTTCATTCCTGGAGGAGAATGGAATAATCTATACGAAATATAATCAGATATACCGCAAGTTGATTGATTTTAACCTTCGCAAAGGAGCTCCCGTACCTGTCGAGTATATATATGTGGAAGAGCCAGAGGAGAAAAATACTATTGAATACCGTTATGTGGTAAATGATGAGATAATAGATATCAAAGGTTTCAAACGAAGAGTGTTATCGATCGGAGATGAAAAGGATGGCATCCCGTTCGAATATTGGATTGAAGGTATAGGTTCTATAACCAACTGGGATATGCTGGTTCTGATTTATCCCATGCCAACTTGTGTCCCATATTTAACAAGCCGTCATATATCGTCATGTTATCTGAATGGTGAATGCATCTTCTCTTACGAGGATTTTGAGGAAT
>CAJMMT010000033.1 GCA_905214715.1 uncultured bacterium
AAGATAACACTATACTCCGACAACTTCCCCACCCACCGGGAATATCCGCTGACCCCTGCTTTATCAGTCCCCGCAGCAAAAAACGCTCGATGCGTCTCACCACCGATGCCACGTTGGCCATTGATGCGAACTCGGAAGCGAGTTTGAGGATGTTTACCGACCACGATACAATCATGGCCTGAAGAATCGATATGAGACATTTTTTCAGCGAAAGGTTCATTCCGCTCTGACAAATCGGTCTCAGAATTGTTAATAGAGTATCCATAAGGCGTGTGATTTCCTGGATTTTTGTTCACTTTATTAACAAAGGAAATCCGCGCCTTTCCTTTATCGTTTTGATTTATTGGCTTTTGAAGGGAATGCTCTATTCAAGCCTTTTTAACGCGATATTGTTACCATACTATTGTAAATACCTGATAATCAATACACGACCTTATGCGAAAGAAAAATGTCATGTGCTATGAATTTTGTCATAAAAATAATTTTGTTGTTAATAACGACTTTCGTATTATAATATATGCAAATATATAAATTACTTTTGGAAAAGTATTCAAGTTTGAGAAAGAAAATTCATTGATGAGTAGATTTCATCGCCTTGAATCCAGCTACTGTAAACTGTAATATGTTCAAATTTTAACGGGGAATGGGAAGTTGCTTCGGGAAAAATTCGCTAACTTTGAAGATATGGATATACCGGCTTTCACACATCTTCACGTTCATTCTCAATACAGCCTTCTTGACGGCAAATCATCCGTAACCGAACTCGTAGACAAGGCTATCGCCGATGGCTCGCGCGGCATAGCTTTAACAGACCACGGCAACATGTTCGGAGTTAAGGAGTTCTGCAATTATGTCGAGAAAATCAATAAAAATGCGGAGCCCGACAAAAAATTCAAACCCATAATAGGGTGCGAAATGTATGTTGCCAGAGAGCGGATGACCGATCGCAAGGATAAGACGGACAACGGTCTCCACCTCATAGTACTTGCCAAGAACGAGAAAGGCTACCACAATCTCGTAAAATTGGTGTCCAAGGCATGGACCGACGGAATGTACTACAAACCGAGAACAGACCGCCATGAACTTGAATTGCATCACGAAGGACTTATAATCTGCTCCGCATGCCTCGGCGGCGAAGTGCCCCAGTTTATCATGCACGACCAGCTTGAGGAGGCCGAGGAACGGGTGTTGTGGTACAAGAGCGTTTTTGGAGAAGATTATTACCTTGAACTGCAACGGCACCAGACTTTTAAGGAGAATGCCAACCGCGAGGTATACCAGGAACAGGTGAAAGTCAACGAAGTGCTTATTTCGCTTGCAAGAAAGCATAATATCAAATTGGTGGCCACCAACGACGTACATTTCGCAAATGAGAATGACGCCGAGGCACACGATCGCCTGATATGCGTTTCTATGAACCGCAAGTTCGATGAGCCACGTCTGCACTATACAAAACAGGAGTGGCTGAAATCTCCGGCTGAGATGGCGGCTATTTTCAGCGACATACCCGAAGCTCTTGAAAATACACAGGAGATTCTCGATAAGGTTGAGTTTTACAGCATAAATCATGCTCCTATAATGCCGAATTTCGAGATTCCTGCTGAATTCGGAAGTGAAGCCGAATATCGTCAAAGAATTACAGAAAAAGAGCTGTTTGATGAATTCACACAAGACGAGAATGGAAATGTAGTTCTAAGCCAGGAAGAGGCGGAGAAGAAAATAAAAAGACTTGGCGGATACGAGAAACTGTATCGAATAAAATTTGAGGCCGATTACCTGAACAAACTTACATTTGAAGGAGCCAAACGTCTCTATGGCGATCCAATACCGCCTGATGTGGCGGAACGCCTTAAATTCGAGTTACATATAATGAAGACCATGGGTTTCCCCGGCTACTTCCTTATAGTGCAGGATTTCATAAACGTAGCCCGAAATGAACTCGGCGTGTCTGTCGGACCCGGTCGTGGTTCTGCTGCGGGCTCAGCAGCTGCTTATTGCCTGGGTATAACTCTGGTAGACCCTATAAAATATGACCTGCTGTTTGAACGTTTCCTGAATCCGGACCGAATATCGCTACCTGATATCGACGTCGACTTCGATGATGACGGACGCTACAAAGTACTTGAGTATGTGACCCGTAAATATGGTGCAGAAAAAGTGGCCCATATAATCACGTACCAGACTATGGCGACCAAGAGCGTCATAAAGGATGTAGGACGCGTTATGGGACTCAGCCCGGCGGAGACAAACCGTATGGCCAAAACCGTGCCTGACCGTCTGCCGGACATAAACGGTAAGTCGCCGAAGATAAACCTCAAGAACTGCCGTCTCTACAGCCCTGAATTTCAGGAAATGGAAAACACAGGCAGCGATATGGTAAAAGAGGTGATAAAGTATAGTGTTCAGCTTGAAGGCACCGTAAGAGGTACCGGAGTGCATGCCTGCGGTGTCATTATATCCAGAGACGATATCACCGACTGGGTGCCCGTATCCATAGCCACCGATACTGATGGAACCAAACTTCTTACCACGCAGTATGAAGGTTGCCTGATTGAGGACACCGGACTTATAAAGATGGACTTTCTTGGGCTTCGTACCCTCTCCATCATCAAGAGTGCGTTGCAGAATATAAAGGAGGCCAAGGGAATAGATCTTGACATAGAGAGCATACCTCTTGACGATCCCGCTACTTTCAAATTATACTGCGACGGTGCCACCACCTCGACGTTTCAGTTCGAGAGCGCCGGAATGCAGTCTTCCTTGAGAAAGCTGCAACCTTCCAAATTCGAAGACCTTATAGCCATGAATGCCCTGTATCGTCCGGGCCCGATGGATTATATACCCTCTTTCATAGCGCGTAAGCATGGCGAGGAGCCCATTGAGTACGATATTCCTATAATGAAGCGCTATTTGGAAGAGACCTACGGCATAACGGTTTATCAGGAACAGGTCATGCTTCTGTCGCGATTGCTTGCCAATTTCACCCGAGGCGAGAGCGATATGTTGCGTAAAGCCATGGGTAAGAAGCTTATCGACAAAATGGAGGCTTTGAAAGTCAAGTTCCTGGACGGTGGCAAGAAAAACGGACATGATCCGAAGGTGCTTGAAAAAATCTGGAACGACTGGACCAAGTTCGCATCTTACGCGTTTAACAAGAGCCATGCCACATGCTACAGCTGGGTGGCTTATCAGACTGCCTACCTTAAGGCGAACTATCCGGCAGAGTATATGGCCGGCGTGCTCAGCAACAACCTTTCGGCAGCTGACAAACTGAAAAAGGTGATGGATGAGTGCATGCGCATGGGTCTGGATGTAAAAGGTCCGGATATAAACGAGAGCCGGGAGGATTTCGGTGTATCCCAGTCAGGACAGATAAGGTTCGGTCTCGGCGCGATAAAAGGAGTGGGGCAGAACGCCGTTACCGCAATTTTACGCGAGCGCGCTGAAAACGGCAACTATAAGGACATATACGATTTCGTAGAACGTGTGAATCTTTCGGCTTGCAACAGAGCCGCTATCGAGAATCTGGCTTTGGCCGGGGCTTTTGACAATTTCGGGCTTGCAAGGGAGATGTTCGTATTCCCGATGTTCGACTCTACTTATGCCGACGTTCTTGTGAAATATGGCCAAGGTGTGCAGAACGATAAAAATTCATTGCAGTCCTCTTTGTTCGGCGATCTTGAGCCGATTGAAACCAACAAGCCCCCATATCCGGACTTCGACCGATGGGACAGGATGAGGCTTCTTGAAGAAGAGAAACGCCTTGTAACCATCTATCTGTCGGCCCATCCACTCGATGAATATTATATGGAGCTTAAATATGGCTGCAATACAACCTGCGCGGAGGTCGATGACAGCGTAGAGCCAAACCGGGTTGTAAAGTTCGGAGGACTCGTGACACAGTCGGTCGTAAAAACATCAAAGAAAGGAACGCAATATGGTAGAGTCACTATCGAGGACATGAGCGGTTCAAAGGAGCTTACTCTCTTCGGCGATAACTTCTCGGTATTCTTCCCCAAGTTCCAGATAGGGCGTCCGGTGGCGGTCAGTGGCATCTGGGCGCAGCATAAATGGCGCGAGAACGAGCTTGAATTTAAAATAACCGGCATAAGCTCGCTTGATCAGGTCAAGGGGCGTATAGCCAATAAAATCAATGTCCGTATCCCCTCTACCCAAGATGACCCCGTAGTGTTCGATCGCATAAAAAAGTTTATGATAGAACCTGGAAGCGATGGCACACGTCCCGGAGAGATAGAATTCAAGTTTTTCCTGCCGGGCAGAGAGCGGCAACAATTCTCTATCCGATCGAGAAACAAGTTTGAAATAACCAAGGATCTTATAGAAACCCTTGAGGAACTTGACTTGAAATTCTCTGTGGAAACGGTAGGATAGTTTTCGTTGAAGTCGTTAAGTAGCATATAGCCGTTAACGACTTCAACGAAAATAGTTGATCAATCTTCAAGGTAATAGACAACGTTGGATACCACCCGGACCTTCTTGAGATAGGGAGTTGAAGACGACAGATCCTCTATCGAGAACTGTCCCTGCGACGCTGATTTCATCTTGCCTATTTTGCTGTCGGAATCGAGAGCGAACTTCTGGGCGGCTTCTCTGGCGGCCTTTGTCGCATCGGCTATCATGTCTGGTTTGATACTATTCAAACTGCGGTATTCATAGTTTATATATGAATTGGAGTAGGGCACACCCTCTTTAAGAAGCTCTGACTGGCGGTTAAGCAACTCACGTACCTTCTTGACATTCGAAGTGGCGACGGTAACGGTACAGTTCAAGGAATAATCATACTGGAAATTGCCTGATGAATACTGATTGGTTGTGGCATTGTATGTATCGGGAGGATTGATGGAGATATCATCTTTAGCTATGCCGTTAGAAGTTAGAAAGTTCACAATCTTCTGATTATTGGCCGTTACCTGATCATATAAAGCGGAAAGGTTGTTTCCTGCCACACTGTAGCTTATCGGCCACGTTACATAGTCAGCTTCGACTGTTCTTTCGGCAAGGCCGCGTACCGATACCTGACGGTCCCGAAAAGCGAGGTTATCAAGTCCTCCTTTCAGGAAAACTCCTAAAAAGAAAATACCTACAGCCACGAGCAAAGACGCGACAATAAGAGCTAAATTTTTGTTTTTCATATTGATATAATGTTTGGTTTAGTAAAAACGTGTAAGGGTGAATAATCACCATACTCTTATAAGACCAATAAATGCGAAATAGTTTATAAGTAGGTGTTAAAATTAAACCGATAATATAATTATGGAATCTCGTATATCATCTGCTTGTTCTTTTTGGTGGTTTCCGCCAAGTCTCATCAGTCGCCATGCCCGCATGGCTCCATCTTCGACTTGCGGAAATCCCTCAAAAATAACCGCGCATATAATATACGTTTAATTTGACCACCTACTTACGACAATAAAATAAAATATCTCATAAAATCTCATAAAAACACATCTGAATCCAATATTTTGACTATCTTTGACAAGCATACATATGCTTACTCTTTGAACCTTGCATATTGCAAATTTAACTTTTCATACATGAATAGAGTATCCATTACATTATTGCTGATGTTCGCTGCGATATCAGCACTTGCGGCAACTTATCGCGTTGATATAGACGATGCCTCGCGTGTCAAACTCTATATCGATCTGGATAAGTCTCCTTTGGAAGATATCCACAACGGTCTTAACACCATAGATATGGGAGCCTCGGATTACCTTAGGATAGTTGCCGAGACGGGAGTAATTATTACGGAAGCGACCAAAATCGACGACTATTATAATGAGGAAATCGATATACTGTATCAGGTAGGACTTGAAAACGGACAACAGTACATTGACCTCAATTCAAGGTATCCGGATGATGAATGGTTCCGTATCAGGACCAGTTCTGCAAGCGATACTCGCACAGCGCAGTGTACGGTCAACATCGATGTTCCGGAGCGTGTGTCACTTACAAGAAAGGCCACAGGCTCTGTTATAGAACTTCAGAAAGGAGAGAATATCGTCAAGTTCGATCCCAAGTCGGAAGCTGAATTCTATCTTGAACCTATCGGTAAGCCTCTTTTCAAAGTCACGCATAACGAAACTGAACTGAGCACACCCTACGCCTACACGATACCCGTAGCGGATGGGGACAGAATCGACATTCAGGCTGCTTATCCTGATAATGATTGCAATGTTACGTTCAGTGTATCGGGAGCCGGAGTTTCCGATTTCATTCAGGAGGTTGATGTTGACTCAAGTCCATGTTTCGACTGGATGGATGGAATAACCGTAAAATGTGGCTCTGAAATATCGATAAAAGGAAACACCAAGGAATATGAAGTGCTTGCATTTGAAGTAGACGGCAATCCTGAGACATTCACAAATCCTACCAAAATACTCATTACAGATAATACCGACATTTCGGTGTCTGTACGTAAATATGCCTCTTTCGAGATGCAGATTAAGATAGATGATCCCTCACGCGTACATGTATATCGTGGATATAGTTACAACCACGACGAGTTGACGTTGCAGCCGGGTCTGAATACGGTAGAGATAACGCGTAATATTCCTATAATAAGCCTGGTGCCTGTAGATGGCAACTATATCAACACTCTTAATATAAGTGGAGATGAATATGAGCCGGAGGAACTGATGCGGGCACCTGTAATGGTTGGATCTCTGACAGACGGAGACTTACTCGACATAACTACCGCACCGATAGTCAGAGACAAGAAGTTTGTACTTTATATATCGGACCTTGACGCTGCGGCAGGTTTCCTTTCGCTGAAACGTTCAGATATGTCGGAAGTGGAACTGGTTGAGGGGTATAATGTCATAAACTTCTTTGACCGCGACAATCCGTTCCGCCTCGAGACCGGAGGACCGGTAACCACGTATGTTTATTATGGCACGGATCTTGCGGAGCCCGAACCGGGTGGATACACCTATATTCCTCAGATAGAAGACGGTACGGTCGTGAAAGCTTTCGTCGGTTCGCCGGCAGCTGTCTATGAGGTCGATTTCCAATTCGATTATCCTATACACGCAGATGTATTGACTTCCAATTATAATGTCTACATGGATATGTTGCCAGTAGAAATGCAGGACGTAAAAGGCAAGCACAATGTATTGGAAGGAACCGTATATGAAATAGAATCGGTAGATGGAGCTGTAAACTTAGTTATTGACGATGATAATCAGTATAAACTAAATGCAGGTGAATCAAAACTGATATCGATTTTCAAAGATACAAAAATCGCTCTTTCTCCGGAGACAGTTGGTGTTGACCGGATTGAGTCCGACTCATCGCACGATGTTCAATACTTTAATCTGCAGGGACAAAAGATTACTGCTCCGGAACCGGGCACAATAGTTATCGAAGTTTCAAAGCAGGGCACAAGGAAAGGCATCTTTACAAGGTAATCCGGTTTATGAATTGATTGATATAGGGAAAATCCCGTTGCGGTATTTTACAATACCCCGACGGGATTTCCTATATTTTTTACTCCGAAGGAGATGGGAACCGATGTGAGATTATGGCGCATATGACAACTATTACGGATACGCCCACAAGAAGCAATGCCGTTGGATGCAATATATCACCCGACCCTGTTATAGGAGCGGCGACAGTCCCGAATATATAGCCTATGATTCCCAATATGGCCGATGCCATTCCGGCGTGAGCTCGTCCTTCATCCATAGCGAGCGTATTGGCCGACGTGAATATCATACCTAACGCGAAGAGCATGGGTATGAGCGGAAGTTCGTAACCCAGAAAATGTTTGCCGTGCCATATGAGAATCGCTTCGGCTACTACGGAAGTAAAAAGGATAATCGCTCCGGTAAAGGATGCGTTACGAAGCGGTCTGAAACGGAGTGCAAGCATGGACCCTACCACAACAGCCACGGAGTTGCACCCCATGATAATACCGAACTTGACTTGCGAAAATCCGAAATGAGTCTGCATTATGAACGGAGCCGACGAAATATATATAAACAGCACACCCAATGCGGCTCCTTTCAAGAGCACATGCACCATGAACTTCCTGTTAACAAGCAAATCTTTATAGAGTGTGAAAGTCTTAAGCAGACTGATCTTTACACGAGATGCTTTAGGCAATGTTTCCCTGACTTTGAACGAGAAGCCGAATAATATTACAGCGAAGATTGATAAAGCCACAAATACACCGCGCCAACCCCAGTGGGACGATATGAGACCACCGATCACAGGTGCGCTTGCCGGCGCGAATCCGTTTATAGCGCCTATGATAGCCATTGTTTTGGCCAATTCCCTTTCTCCATAAACATCCGTCGGCATTGATCTTGCCAGAAAATATCCGCCTGCCGCACCGGCTCCTTGAAAAAACCTGCACACAATGAAAAAGTAGATGGTAGGGGAGAATATGCTTATTACAGCGGCCGCCAGGAACAGTAGTAACGAGGCTACAAGCACCGGTTTACGGCCATATTTGTCACTTGTAGGTCCCATTATGAACTCTCCCAATCCCAGACCGGCCATGCCGAGCGACAATCCAAGTTCTACTGTAGGCACACTGCATCCGAAAAACTTCGTCATAGAGGGCAATGACGGCAGATACATATCGTTTACAAAAGAGCCGAACGCACTTAATCCGGCCATATATATTACGAAGAAAACGAAATTGATACCCAATTTCGCGGAGTTGTCAGTATTATCCATAAGCGAATGGTAATTTTACAGAATTCTAACCTCGCAATCCAAGTATTTGTTCATTTTCCACATATCGATGTCACCTTTGCGTCCGTTATGGTGTCTATTAATCGAAATGTATCAAATCAACCTTATAAATAACCTTTAATTGTACTAACAATAGAAGATATCCTCGTACCCATATTTATTTGCGCTATCCTTCCCATATCGATCGTATTGATAGTGTTTTTGTCGGTAATGAACAGCGAAAACAAACGCGCTAAGGTGTTGATAAAAGCCATAGAGTCGAATAACGGTATCGATGCCGACAAACTTGCAGAGGCTCTGCAGAAACCGAAAAAAACCGCACGCGAGATTCTCAACGGTCGTTTGCTTCGCGGTTGCATCTTCTCATTTATCGGTCTCGCTTTGTGTATTATAGGAATTGTGTCGTTATGTACAGGCTCGGAGTTTTCATCAGACCCCGTAACTGTCCCTCTTATTTTCGGAGGCGCCTCAATCGCCATCGGCCTGAGCTACCTTGTGGTTTACTTTGTAACCCGAAAAGAGGGCAGGTTGGACATTTTGGGTGATGAATTACGTTGTAAAAGTTCTAAGTGGACA
>CAJMMT010000034.1 GCA_905214715.1 uncultured bacterium
GATATTCTGAGGCATATTCCACTTATGAAATAAAAAAGACAGAATATCTTATATCAACAGGGAGGTAATTGGTACAGAAACACGTATATGACAAAGGCAGCGCAACCTGCCTCAACAGTTCTCGGTATCAACCTAACGTTTGCCACAAACACCTCGTTTGGGACAAATGGGTTTCAGCATCTTGTGCGCCTGCATCATGCAGCGGTAGGCGAAGCGACGGTCGTCCTCATTCGGATCGCGGCCCCACGGGAGGTCGGATGCGGAGCCTCCGCCGCCGCTTCCCTTGGCGAACTGAATTGCCCCGTCGAGATAACCCGCGAACAGATACATCGCACATTTCAGAATCTCGTTAGGCTTCTCCACCATTGCCATGAGAAATTCCCCGTCGAAGCCGGCTTTCTGTTCCGGCGTCATTGCCGCCAGCAGAGAGCGCATATCGACAACAGACCTTCCGAACACGGCATCCGTCAGTCTCATGCGCATCTGCTCTTGGTTCTTCTCCGTGAAATTGTGGTATTCTCTCAGCGCATTGGAGCGTTTCTCGTTGACAGACTTCAATTCATCCTGAAGCTGCGCAAGCTGCCGGTCGGCGGTCTTGAGTTTCTGGCGTTTGTCAGCGAGTGACGATGCGGTGGCCTGCAACTGTTCCTCAAGGTCTGCGATTCGGCTACGTAGGTCTTCCGCATCGCCGTTCCCCGATTCGAATTCCGACTCCAGTCGGTCAATCTGGTCATTGAGGTCTGCCTCGCGTGTCTCAAGATTCCCGATCATCGTATTGAGACCCTTGCAGCGTTTCTCCGCCTTAAGGATATCCGCATACAGCTCCTTCAAGGTCTCGTGCCTGTCGCTTATCTGAAGTTCCAGGTCGTTACACTCACGATGCAGCTCTGCCCGGTATTCCTCGGTTGAACGATGGCGGGCACCTGTCTCGGTCTTGCTCTGTCCCCGGCAGAGACCCCATCGGTCATTGACCAGGGCAAGTTCATTGTGGAGCTGAATGGTCAGTTCACGAAAAGCGTTTTTATCAGAACCGGCAAACAGTTCCTTATACGAAAACTTATTTCTCGGTGTAATCGGTAATAAGGTGCAGTGGATATGCGGATTTCGCTCATCGAGGTGGACATAGAAGCCGATGATGTTATCTTCGCCCCACTTGTCGCACGCGAACCTGTAAATGTCTTTCGCCCAATTTTCGATGTCTTTACACCGGGTGATGGATGAATTGTCCGCGCCATGTTCCAAATCAACTGTCTGATTGCCGAAAGCCAGACGGTGCATCTGCTCCCGGCTTCCTCCGAAGATGATGTTGACAACAGTACGGCGGTTGCCCTCCTTGCCTTTGCGTTCAAGTTCCGCATTAGGGTCCTGGATGCCCCGTTCTTTCAGGGTCTCGCGCATACGTTGCGGGATACTTTTGGAGGTGTCAATCGGTTGGACGATGCAACCCTTGGCTATCTCGAAGTTGAGTCCGGCACGGGTTATATCATAGTTGCCGGTCTTGGCGGCACGCTGCCAGTTCTTTTCCGACCACCTTCTCTGATGCTCGTTTGATTGGTTGGTTGTTATGCCCGCAGACGGGCTACAGTCTATTACTTGCTTTGCCATATAACTGACAATTAGAGGTTAAAGGTATTGTTAAAAGGACCGGAGCTTGCTCCTGAATGGCCTGCCGGATACGGCAACTCCCCGGTGATTTTCAATCAAAGGGGGGAAGTAGGCTCCCCTACATAGATACTATGTGGCAACTTTGCGCAAGCGCGTTGTCTATAAGCCGACCTGGACGATGACCACGGGAATCGGTCAGGCATATACCCGGAGAGGCGCACAGCGCACGTCAGAGAGGCTCGGAATGGCCTCCTGCAACGGTGTGGTACCCGCTATTACCGGAAGCAAGCTACGGCACGTTTTAGCGGCTGTTCTTGGTGAAATCGACTTTCAAATGGTTGAAGAATCCGTCGAGCGCTTACCGGGCATCTGTAATAGACGCTCTGGCTCCTTGCTGTTCCTGACAGCGTGAGACTCATGGTCGAGACCGGGGCTGTAGCCCTTAAGGGCTGGAGCCAGTTCGACCAGTTGCCGAATAGACACACATTGAAGATGCGTCCAAGGCACTCGTTGCTATAAGAGTCTGCCGTCTCGGGAAGCTCTGCCGGGTGGTTGTGCCATTTCCCAATCATCTGCCGAATCAGTAAATACTGCAAGGAGGAAATCTTGTGCGAATAAGTATCATGGTCTTCCTTGTCAAAGGATTCGAGCGTTTCTTCGATTGTCTCTACAAGCTCGGAATCGGCGATGTAGCCGTCAAGCCATTCGTCCATCTTGCCGGGAACGCTTCACTCTGTAACACATGCCGTAAATCAGCTATTGTTAATAGTCTTTGTCCCAAGGTGGCGAAGGGAATGGTTCCTCATAATCTTTGGCGGTTCGCGCAACGACATCAACTCCCCGACGCCTGAACGCACTTGAGCATTGGCTAAATTCTCTTTCAATTCTTCCATTTTGATTGTGCTTGAAAAATTTTCGGACAGAGTTGATAAAATAGTTCCTACAGTCTTTCTCTTCCCTTCCTTTTTCTCCTTTATCGCGGAGACGGGAGAAGAAACCGTGAATCTGATTTTCAAGTTCCAGACGGCTTACAGCCGGAAACTCACGAAGAATCTCATCATGCCATGTGGCGTCGGCTAAGAATAGTTTCTCCAATTCATCAAAACTTAAAATTTCATCTGCCCGTCCTTAATTATTAAGGGGTATTATATCTTTATCTTGAATATTATTATCTTTAATATTATAAGTGGGCAGGCTGTCAGTCTTGCTATCGGTCTGGCTATCCGTAAGTTCTTCAGTCTCGTTTTCAGTCTGTTCATCGGACTTGCCGTTAGTCCATTTGTCGGGTTCTGAAATGACCGTATAAGCGGGTGCCATGGCATTACCCTTACCTTGTATGAAGGTAATCAAACCTCGCTCGCTCAGTTTGAGACGAGCCGTGAGGAATGTCTGCTTGGCTACCTTGATAGACCGGCAGACAAGCGCCGTCGAGCACTTGAAAGGCATCTTCCACCGTCGGCAGTTGGCACGCTCCAGCAAGAAGAAGAACAGAGCGATCTCGGCGGTTGAGAACGGCTCATATTCATTCTCCTGCCAGAAGGCGTGCATCAGTTCGTAAATGTTGACTCCCTTTGCCATACTTCCATGGATTTTGGTGTTTACAACTGTCAGCATAAGTCATGTTATAGACTATGCTCATTCCGATTGCTTCAGTCATAATGCCTTAACATCGTGGTTGACGACCGGCAAGTTGAAGCGCAAGTTCCGAGTCAACGATAATCTTGCGGCCACACTGGGTGATAGCCTTGTCGATTACGCCGCTCTTCTTGATTCGGTTGGCAGTCGGTATGCTGCATCCGAACAGGCGCGCTATTCCGGCCAGACCATACACATAATACTTGGACGGATTAATTTCACGGTCGGTAGGAGCCGGAGCGGATTCCGCCGGCTTCTTTTCGTTGATGATGGCAAGAAATTCCTCGCCAGTCATTTGCCACAGGGGTTTGTTCATGAGTTCATTGATATTCATATTATATAATTTTTGATGTCCATATATCAGGGTGATTCGTAGGGATGTCCTATGATGCAAAGTTACTATGTGTGATGAGTGGAGTGTAGGTGTAAAATTGAGAAACCTCTCTGTTATATATGTCTGAATACCAATGATTAGAAATGAGATTAAAAAATTATTTGAGTGGAATAGGTGGATACATTGTGGATAAAAACGAGTGGAAACACATTTCTGAGTATTTATGACTTAATTTACCCTAAAAATTAATCGAGGCCGCACGAAATTGTGCAGCCCCGACTTGTAAAATTTCCTGTCCTCTCTCAATCGAAGAGACTCATGGCATTTGCCCTTACGCTGTCGGCGATGTCTATATACGGTTTCATAGCCTTGTAGTCGCTATGTCCGGTCCACTTCATTACCACATTAGGCGCGATGCCAAGCGACAGCGCCTTACATATAAATGTCTTTCGCCCGGTGTGGGTGCAAAGCAGCTCATACTTCGGATACACATGGTCGATGCGCTCGTTACCTCTATACTGGGTAATTCTTACCGGGGTGTCAATTCCTACCAGCCGCCCAAGTTCCTTGATATTCTTATTCATCTTCTGATTACTGATGACCGGAAGGGCTTTGTTTCCTTCAAAAGCAACATCTTTGTATTTATCAAGAATAGCTTTACTGTGCTTGTTTAACTCAATAACAAGGCTATCAGCAGTTTTTACAGTGGTTATTTCGATATGATCTTCCTTGATGTCGCTTCGTCGCAAGTTTTCTACATCTGAATAACGAAGACCGGTATAACAACAGAATATCAGAACATCCCGAACACGTTCCAGATATTTCTTTGTTTCAGGAATCTCAAAATCCATTATCTTCTTAACCTCTTCGTCAGTCAGAAATATAACTTTTGATTGTGTGGTTTTCAGCTTTGGCTTGAATGTGTTACATTCCAGATTGTTGTGATACCCTTTTGCAGCCGCCCACTTCAGAAACCATTTGAGGTATCCCATCTGTTTTCCTATGGTACTGTTGAGCATATCGCAATCCTTACGGAAAAAATCAACGAGATCGTTCAAACCCTTCTCAGAGAAGAAGTCAAATGACGGATTCTTCGCAAATTTCTTAAAGGCCATAAGATGATTCTTGAAAGCCGCAAATTTTTCAAAGGTAGAATGTGTCCAGTCGTTCTTTCGGCCACACTCCTTCACGAATTCATCGTAGATCTCCCAAAAGGTTTTCTCTGGAATTTTTTCTTGAGTAGGCTCATCGCTTGCAGTTGACGCCACATCGGAGATCTGTTGCTTGAAAACAGTTTTTATATCATCCATCGAAGGCTTTTGCTCGGCATATTCAAATTCACGAAAAATGTCTTGAAGCAGATTCTCAAGACGATTCAGCTCAGTGTTAATCTGAATAGCCGTCTCTTTTCGTTTGTTGGTACAACCGTTTTTGACACGCTGCTTCTTAGCATCCCATTTTGACGCATCTATTCTGTATCCGGTAGAATAATCGAAAGCTTTGCCACCGTAGGAAAGGCGCATGCGTATAACCAGATTTTCGGTAACAGGTACGCCGTCTTTCTTCCGAGAATCCAGCCAAAAGTTGATATTTCGTTTAAGTATCATATCGTATCAGCTTATAAAACTACGCACGAAATTACGCACGATTTTTGACATATCCAAATATTTCAAAAGATTTTTAGTTTTAGCGTGTCGGCGTATAATGCTGTAATACTGATAGTTTTAGATACTATATGAGTATTGCCGACCAATAAGTTTATAATCTCGTCCTCTCCGCAATAAAGCCTGATTTTCAGGCTTTTGTTGTATCTACACCCAATTTTACACCCAAATCGTGTAAAGTCGGGTGTTTTTACTTGAGAGCCTCAGCCATGAGTGTTAGAAAAAGCCC